>DASZEK010000155.1:0-136143 GCA_035941045.1 Pyrinomonadaceae bacterium
CGCGGGCGGGAAGCGCCGCCGCATCCACTCCAGCCGGTTGCAGATGGAGGAGTGAGCGACCATCACGCCCTTGGGCGTCCCCGTCGAGCCGGAGGTGTAGATGACGTAGGCGAGGTTGGAGGGGCGCGCGGGGCGCCAGCCTTCGGGCGCCGAGGTTGACTGAGGGAGGGAATGAGCCGGGACGGAGTCCATGCCGAGCGAGGCGGCGAGGCGCGCGTCGTCGTCGGTGGCGACGACGGCCAGCCGCGCCCCGGCGCCCTCACACATCAGCCGCAGTCTTCCTTCGGGCAAGCTCGGCTCAAGCGGCAGGTAGGCGCCGCCCGACTTCAGTATCGCGAGCAGCCCGACGACCAGCTCGGCGGAGCGCTCACAGAGCAGGCCGACGACCGCGTCGGGGCCGACCCCGCGGCGCCGCAACTCGGAGGCGAGTGAGTCGGCGCGCGAGTCGAGTTCGGAGTAGGTGAGCTGGAGGGGGCCGCAACTAACGGCGACGCGGTCGGGGGTGAGGGCGGCCCGGCGCTCGAAGGGCTCGTGGAGGCAGACCGGGGGGTACTCCTCGCCCGTCGCGTTGAACTGTTCGATTAACTGCTGCCGCTCCGCGTCTCCGGTTATTTCCAGCTCCCCGATGGGCTGCCCGACGTTGGCGAGCGCGCTCTTTAAAAGCGTCTCGTACTGCCCGCCGAGGCGCTCCACGTCTTCCGCCCGGTAGCTGTTCGCGTCGAAATGAAGCTGCACACGGAGGCCCGCGCCGAAGCGGCAGGCGAGGTTGATTTTGAAGCGGCCGACGGAGGCGCGGCGCTCGATGACGGAGAGGGTCAACGACCCGGCCCGAAACTCGTCGGCGCCGTCCTCGACCTCGAAGCCGAACGGCAGCGGCCCTTGCGCGCCGTCCCTGACGTGAGCGCCCGCGACTTGCTCCCACGAGAAGTAGTCCTGCCACTGTCCCGCTTCGTCGAGCGCCGCCTCGACCTGCGCCAGCAGTTTGACGAACGGCACGTCCTCGTCCGTGCGAGTGCGAACAGGGAGGTGCCGGGCGAAGAGGCCGGCGGCCTCCTGAAATTCGTCGTAGGTGCGGCAGGCGGCGAGGACGCCGACGGCGATGTCGGTCTGCATGGTCAGCCGGCCGAGCAACACCTGCCAGCACGCCAGCAGGAAGGCGGGGACCGAGGCGCCGTGCGCGAGGGCACACTCCTCGATGCCGGCGGCCGTTTCGGCAGCGACCTCACGAGAGACGAC
Source organism: Pyrinomonadaceae bacterium (assembly GCA_035941045.1). Taxonomy (GTDB): domain Bacteria; phylum Acidobacteriota; class Blastocatellia; order Pyrinomonadales; family Pyrinomonadaceae; genus QHXN01. The sequence goes on from DASZEK010000155.1 coordinate 1,237, forward strand.
GCCGGCCCCGGACTTCGTCCCGGCGGCGGCCCGGCCCTCGAACGGCAAACGCAGAAGCGGGAGGTCCGAGAGCTGCTGCCTGCGCCAGTAGTCGCGGCCCGCTTTAACCTCCTCGGCTTCGAGGAAGTCGTTGAGGATGCCGGACGCGTCCGGGTACTGAACGGGCGGCTCGGGCGCGGCTTCGTCACGCGAGCGCGCGACGTAGCAGCGGGCCAGGTCCTGAACGAGATTATCGAGGCCCCGCGCGTCGGCGCACACGGAAGGCACGCTCAAGAGAAGGAGGTGTTTGCCGGCGGGGGTGACGAGGAGTTTGGTGCGCAGCACGGGGCCGCGCTCGAAGTCGGTCGGCCCGCGCCGGAGGTCTTCGAGCAGTCGAATGACCTCGGCGCGTCCGCCCTCGGGCTCCCAGCTAACATTCTCTTCGTCGTGGCCCCACGTGTCGCCGCCGTCGCCGACCACCTGAAGCGGCAGATTCATGCCTGGCAGGCTTTGAAACGTCGTCCGCAGAATCTCGTGACGCTCGACCAAGTCGGCGAGGGCCGCGCGGAGCAGGCGAGCGTCCACGTCGCCTTCGAGCAGCACGGCGCACTGGGCGTAAAACGTCGGGGACTGGCCGCCCCGCTGGGCGAGCCAGAGGTGGGCCTGCTGCGGCGAAAGTTTGTAACCTTGGATGGGCTGGTGGGCGGTCATAACTGTTTTCTCTTTGGGCCTCGTGCTAGGCAGTCGCCTGTGGGATGTCGAAGGCTTTGCGTCCGCTGGACCTGAGCCTCAGTGCGTGCGACTCGTGGAGCTGCTTCTGCCGCGCGAAGAACTGCCGGCGGTCGTGTTCGGCGAGGCGCGAACGAAGCTCGGCGAGCCTGACGCCGGGTTGGGCGGCGGCGGCGCGCAGGACGTTGATGAAGTGGTCGGCCGTCTTCGTCGCCGTGCCTTCGTCGAAGAGGTCGGTGTTGTACGTGAGCAGCCCCTCCATGCCTTCGGCCGCGTCCCTGAACGCGAGTATCAGGTCGAAGGGCGTGACGCCCACCTCGACGGGCAGGGGCGTCAGACTCAGCGCGGGGTCGCCCGCCGTGGGCGCCGGACCCGCGGGCGTGCCGAGAAGGTTGAAGGAGACGTTGAAGAGGGGCGATGTCTTGGTCGCGCGCTTGAGCTTGACGGCATCGACCACTCGGGCGAAAGGCGCGTCCTGATGGGCGTAGGCGGCCAGCGCGACTTCCCTGACGCGGCCGAGCAGTTCGGCGAAGCTGGGGTCGCCGGAGAGGTCCGTGCGCAGGACGAGAGTGTTGGTGAAGTAGCCGACGACGCGCTCCGTCTCGGCGCGGTTGCGGTTGGCGACCGGCGTGCCGACGACGATGTCCTCCGCGCCCGAGTAGTAGTGCAGCAGCACGTAGTAGACGGCGAGCAGCGTCATGAAGGTCGTGCAGCCCTCGCGCCGGCCGAGCGACTTGAGTTCCTGCTTGAGCGGCTCGGGCAGCTCGAAGCGGTGGAGCGCGCCGTTGAAGGTCTGCTCGGCGGGGCGGGGGCGGTCGAGCGGCAGCTCCATCAGTTCGGGGGCGTTGCCGAGTTGCCGCTTCCAGTATGAGAGCTGGGCCTCCAGCACCTCGCCCGTCAGCCAGCCGCGCTGCCATATCGCGTAGTCGGCGTAATGAATCGTCGGCTCGGGCAGGTCGGGTTCCGCGCCCTTCGAGTAGGATTCGTAGCAGGCCAGCAGCTCGCGCATGAGCTGTTCGATTGACCAAGCGTCGGAGATGATGTGGTGCATGGTGAGGAGCAAGACGTGCTCGCGCTCGCCGAGCTGCAAGAGGCTGACGCGGACGAGCGGCCCGGCCGCCAAGTCGAACGGGCGGCGCGGCTCTTCGGCGCACACGCTCCTGACTTCGGCCTCCTGCTCTTGCCCGCTCACCCCGCGCAAATCCGTCACGCAGAGTTCCTGCGCGGCGGACGCGGCGACGACCTGCGCGGGACGGCCGTCGATGACGGCGAAGGTGGTGCGCAGGGCTTCGTGGCGCCTCGTCACTTCGTCGAGCGCTCTGCGGAGCGAATGGATGTCCACCTCGCCGCTCAGTCGGACGGCCGCCGGGAGGTGATAGACGGGGTTGCCGGGCTCGACCCGGTCGAAGAGCCACAGCCCTTCCTGCGCAATCGAGAGCGGCGCGGTGCCGTTACGCCGGGCGGGCTCAAGGGGCGGCTGCGTCGGCGCGGCACCCGTCCTGAGGGCGGCGCGGACGGCCTCGGCCATCGCGGCGACGGTCGGCGCCTCGAACACGACGCGCAGCGGAAGCTCCACCTGAAGCGACTTGCGCACGCGCAGAAGCAGTTGGGCGACGAGCAGCGAGTGACCGCCGAGGTTGAAGAAGTTGTCGTTGACGCCGACGTGAGGACGGCCGAGCGTTTCGGCCCAGATGCCCGCGATGATTTCTTCGACCGGGTCGGCCGCGCGGTCATCCACGGCCCCGGCGGGCGCGGGCTCGGGCAGCGCCCGGCGGTCCACCTTGCCGTTGAGCGTCCGCGGCAGCGCGTCCATCTTCATGAAGACCGACGGCAGCATGTAGGACGGCAGCGACTCGGACAGGAAGTCTCTGAGCGCGGGCGCGTCGAACGCTTCGCCCGCGACGACGTAGGCGCAGAGGTAGTTGCCGCCTCCGGCATCTTCCCTCGCCGCGACCGCCACGTCCTTCACGGAGTCGTGCCCGCGCAGCAGGTTCTCGATTTCCGCCAGCTCGACCCTCACGCCGTTGACCTTCACCTGCGAATCTTTCCGGCCGAGGAATTCAAAGTCGCCGCCTTCGAGGACGCGCCCGAGGTCGCCCGTGCGGTAGACGATGTCGTTCGGGTCGGCGTTGAGAGGGTTCTGAACGAAGACCTCCTTCGTCAGCTCCGGCTGGTTGAAGTAGCCGAGGCTGCGGAACGGCGTCCTGATGTAAATCTCGCCGACCACGCCGCGCGGGCACTCCCTGCCGCGCGCGTCCATGACGAGAGCGCGCGAGCCCGGCATCGGCTTGCCGATGGGGATTGACGGACGCTCGGCGTCGGACGGCTGGACGAAATAGAACAGCTTCGTCATCGTCGTCTCGGACGGGCCGTAGAGGTTGACGAGCTGAACGCGGTCGCCGAACAAGTCCGCCCAACGCTTCACGTCGGAGGGCAACAGCCGCTCGCCCGACAGCAGGACGTGCTTCAGCGCCGGGAGGCTGTCCGGGCCGAGTCCCGCGTTGAGCAGGGAGCGGAAGAGGGTCGGCACACAGTGGACGAGGTTGACCCGCTCGCGTTCGAGCCATTCAACGAGCCGCCGGCCGTCGAGGGCCACGTCCCTGTCGTCGGGGACGCAGACCGTGCCGCCCGCACACAGGGGCGTGAAGATGTCGCGCAGGAAGGCGTCGAACGAAGGCGAGATGAGCTGGCTGACCCGCACGCCTTCGCCGAGCCCGAGGGCTTCGATTTCCCACCTGACGAAGTGGCCGATGCCTTTGAGCCGCCCCGCGATGCCCTTCGGCCTGCCGGTCGAGCCGGACGTGAAATAGACGTAGCACATGGCGTCGGGGTCGTACTGGAGCGACGGCCGCGCCGCGTCCGGCAGCCCGTCGCCCAGCCAGACGACGCGCGACTCAAGGCCGTCATAGGACGCGAGGCGACTCACGGTCTGAGCGTGCTTCGCGTCGGCGAGCAGCCGGCGCGGGGCGACTTCCGCGACGAGGGCGCGCAGCCTTGCTTCGGGGATTTCCGGGTGGAGGGGGACGAAGACGGCGCCCGCCTTGAGTATGCCGAGGGCCGCGACGGCGAGTTCGACGGCGTCGTCGGAGAGGACGGCGACGACCGCGCCCGGCCCCGCGCCACCCGCGATGAGGTGGTGCGCCAGCGCGTTCGAGCGCCTTTCCAATTCGCCGTAGGAGACGGTCTGCGCGCCGCGCCGGATGGCGACGCGGTCGCCGAGCCTTGGGGCCACGCCGCCGACCATTTCCTGAATGCTTTCGAACCTCATATGCCTTCCTTCGCAATCGCCTCGGCGATGATGGTTAAGGGGTCAAGACAGCGGAACAATCTCCGGGCGGGGTCGTAAGGCGACGGCCGTTTCGCCAGCAGGTGAAGCTCCGTGCAGCCGGCGACGAACGAATCGACGCCGTACTTCCTCATGAGCGATTCGACGAGCGGGGCGACCGTCTCGGGCCGGCAGTTCTGCTTCAGCCGGTAGATGATTTCGTGATGAACGGTGTGCTGGTCGCCCTCGTCGGGCAGCACGACGCGGCCCTTGACGTTCGCCCACTCGGGGTGGCTTTGAAACAGCCTCATCTTGCGCGCGCCGCTCGTGCAGAGCAGGAGGTGTGATTCGCGGCTCGCCGCGAGCGCCGAGAAGATAACGTCCGGCAGCGACACGACCCTTTCGCGGAGGGCGCGCGGCAGGCGAGGCAGGACGTGGTGCATCGTCACGCAGCAGACGACGACCTTCGAGGCGCCGCATGCGAGGAGGAGCGACAACGACGACGCCAGCCCGTCAACGAGCGGCCGGCAGTCGCCGCCGAGGAGCAGTTCGGTGCGGTCGGGCGTGCTCGGGTCGGAGAGCAGCACGACGGCGGGCGCCTCCTGTTCGCGCCGGGCGGGGCCGCACTCGTAAATCGTCTTGACGAACTCCGCCGAGGCGAGCGGCCCCATGCCGCCGACCACGCCGAGAACTTTTCTCGCGTCGCCCATCTCTGTCTCCGGCCGGTTCGTCATACGCTCGCGCACTCTCTTTCAGGAAAGGCCCGGCATCCCGAAGACATCGAGAAACAGGCTGAAGGTGAGCACGACGTTGAGCAGGTCGGTCTCGTAGGGGAAGTTCAACTTGAAGCCGGGCTGCGAGTACTGCCGCTTGAGGCTTTCGACCACCTCGGGGTCGAAGTAGCCCTGCCTCTTGATGCGCTCGTAGGAGAGCGTGTCGTGGACCCACTCCACGTTCTGAAGGAGGTAGGGGCTGCCGGGGGCGCGGAAGCCGAACTTCTCGCGCGTGATGATCTCGCGCGGGAGGAGGTTTTCGGCGACCCTCTTCAACAGATACTTTTCGGTCAGTTGCGACAGGTGCAGGTCGGGCGGGATGGAGCGCGCGAATTCGACGAGGTTGATGTCGAGGAACGGGTACCGGCCTTCGACGGAGTTGGCGAGCGCCATGCGGTCGCCGTGCTCGGAGACGAGGTGGTCGGAGAGCCGGAGCTTGAAGTCGAGGTACGACCTCTGGTGCGTGACGTGGCGGCCCGCGAGCCGGTCGGTGTTGACGAGGTCGAAGTTAAAGCAGTTGAAGTCCTCGAACGACTCGTTGACGCCCGCCGAGTAGAGGCCGGCGTTGGTCTCTTTGAGGACGCGCAGGTCCGTCTCGTAAAGAATCTCCCTGTCGCCCCAGACCCGCTCGCGCAGCTCGTCTTCGAGGATGCTTTCGAGGTCGTACTTGCGGGCGGGCTTGGCCCCGAAGCGGTCGAAGCGGTAGCCGACGTAGCCGGCGAACAACTCGTCGGCGCCCTCGCCGCTGAGGACGACGGGCACGCCCCGTCCGCGCGCCGCCTCTGAGAGCGCCATCGAGCAGGTGTTGTAGGTCTCTTTGATGGGGCACTCCGCGTGGTAGACCATGCCCGGCAGCCGCCGCTCGATCTCCGACCAGTCGAACGTGACCTCGTGATGAATCGTCCCGACCTGTTGCGCCACCATGCGCTGGAAGGGCGTCTCGCAGATGTCCTTGTCGGCGAAGCCGATGGAGAAGGAGTGCGTCTGCGCGCCGCCCGTGAGGTTGCCGACCACCGAGGCCACCATCGAGGAGTCGAGCCCGCCGCTCAGGTAGACGCCGACGGGCACGTCGGCCCGGAGGCGATACTTGACGGACTGGAACAGCAGCTCTTCGAGCCTTTCGAGGTAGAAGCTCTCGGGCTTGTCGGGCGCGATGTCGCCGGCCCGCGGGTAGTCCAAATCCCAGTACTCTTCGACGGCGATGCCCGACCCGTTGACCGTCACGCGGTGGCCGCTCTTGAGGCTCTCGACGCCCTTGAACATCGTCCGCGGGCTGACGAGTCCGGGCAGCGAGAGCACCTGGTCGAGCCCTGTCAGGTCAACCTCGCGCTTCGCCAGCGGGTGCTCCAAGATAGCCTTAATCTCCGAGGCGAAGATGAACATGCCGTCGGCGATTGTGTAGTAGAGGGGGCTGACGCCGAAGTGGTCGCGCGCCAGCAGGAGACGGCGCTCGCGCCGGTCGTAGAGCGCGAAGGCGAACTGGCCGTTGAGCCTGCCGACGAAGTCCGCGCCCTCCTCCTCGTACAGATGCAGCAGCACTTCAACGTCGCTGCGGGTGCGGAAGGCGTGCCCCTTCTGCTCAAGCTCCTCTTTCAGCTCGACGTAGTTGTAAATCTCGCCGTTGCAGACGAGGATGAGCGAGCGGTCTTCGTTGTAGAGGGGTTGGTCGCCGGTTTCGAGGTCGATGATGCTCAGCCTGCGAAAGCCGAGGGCGAGGCCGCCTTCGACGAAGGTGCCTGCCGAGTCCGGCCCGCGGTGGCGGAGCGAGCCGCACATCCTGAGCAGGACTTCTTCGTCCGGCCTGCGCTCGCCGCGCAAATCCATGTAACCGACGATTCCGCACATGTGTTTACTACCGGGCCGGGAGGGCTAGAAGGCTTCGAGGTCGTCGTTGAAGTCGCCGCCCGTCTCCGCGTCCGCGACGAGGGTGAAGGAGGAGAGGCTGGCGCCGGGGTCTTTCACCACTTCTTCGAGCAGGTTTCGGAAGTGGTCGAGCATGCGCCTGACGCTCGCGGCGTCGAACAGGTCCGTGTTGTACTCGGCCGCGCCGCAGAGGCGTTCGCCCGCCTCCTCCATGAAGAGGGTCAGGTCGAATTTCGAGATGCGGTAATCGCCTTCGAGCAGGCTCACCTTGAGGCCGGGCAGGTCGAGTTCGAGGCGCGGGGCGTTCTGGAGGACGAAGAGCACCTGCATCAGCGGCGGGCGGCTCGGGTCGCGCTCGGGCCGCACGGCCTCGACTACCTTCTCGAAGGGCAAATCCTGATGCGCGTAGGCGCCGAGGGCGGCGTCGCGCACGCGCCCGAGCAGTTCGCGGAACGTGGGGTCGCCGGAGAGGTCCGTGAGCAGCACGAGGTTGTTGGCGAAGAGGCCGATGAGCTGTTCGACGCCGGGGCGGTTGCGGTTGGCGATGTGGGTGCCGACGGCGCAACGCTCCTCGGCCGTGTAGCGGTGCAGCAAGAGCTGGAAGGCGGCCAGCAGCGTCATGAACAGCGTCACGCCTTCGTCGCGCGTGAGCGCCTTGAGCGACGCGCTCAACTCCGCCGGCAGCGAGAAGGGTTCGAGCGCCCCGCGGAAGGTTTGAGCCGGGGGCCGGGGCCTGTCGGCCGGTAACTCCAGAAAGGCGGGCGCTTCGGCCAGTTGACGCGTCCAGTACGCGAGCTGCCCTTCCAGCACCTCGCCTTGGAGCCATTGCCGCTGCCAGTCGGCGAAGTCGGCGTACTGCACGGTCAGCTCGGGCATGCCCGACTGGTTCCCGCCGACGAAGGCGCCGTAGAGCGTCGCCACTTCCCTGACGAACAGGACGACCGACCAGCCGTCCGAGATGATGTGGTGCATGGAGAGGAGCAGGACGTGCTCGCGCTCGCCTAGTTGCAAGAGGCTGACGCGGACGAGCGGCCCCCGCTCCAGATTGAAAGGGCGAAGCGCCTCTTCGGCCGCCAGCCTCCGCGCCTCGGCCTGGGCCTCGTCCCGCGACAGCCCGGCCAGCTCGACGACCGGCAGCGCCACTTCCGCCGGGCGGGCGATGACCTGCACGGGCTGACCTTCGACCGCCTTAAACGTCGTCCGCATGACTTCGTGTCGCCTGACGACCTCGCCGATTGCCTGCCGGAGCGCGGCCACGTTGAGCGGGCCGGTGAAGCGCACGGCGCCGGAGATGTTGTAGGCGGGGTTGCCCGGCTCCAGTTGGTCGGTGAACCACAACCGCTGTTGGGCGAAGGAGAGGGGCAGGGCCGCGCCGCGGGGAGTCGGCCGGATGGCGGAGGGGCGCGTCGCGGCGCCGCCGTCCTGCCTTGCGGCCTGCTTCTTTTGCAGCCGCAGCATGAGGAGCGCGCGCTGTTCGGGCGTGAGGCCGGCGATGCGGTCGGCTTTCGCGCCCGCGGCGCTCGGGAGCGAAGCGGCCTCCTCGGCCCGCGCCTCGTTCGCGCTTCGGCGCGGCCCGCGCGCGGCCTGCTCGGCGACGCGCACGAATAGTTCCTCGAACGGGGCGAGGCCGAGGCCGGAGACGAACCGGGTCGCGGCCGAGCGCGCCGCCGCCGACTGCTCGGCGTACAACTCGCGGCTCGCGAGTAAGGCGCACAGCGCGTCGCGCCACGGCTTCGTCTCCTGCGGCGGGATGACGGGGGTCGGCACGAGGCTCCCGTCGAGCTGCTCGGTGAAGCGTTCGACGGGGCGGACCGGGATGACGAAATCCGTGCCGAGCTTGGCTTCGACGGTGCCGCCGGAGTCGCCCGCCAGCACGGGTATCCCGCGCAGCATCGCCTCGACGACGACGAGGCCGAACGCCTCGCCCCACAGCGACGGGACCAGCAGCAGGCGCGTTTGCGACAGAATCTCGTCGATGTTGTCCGACGGCGGCAGCAGCCGCACGTTGGGCAGTCGCTCCAGTTCGGCGCGGTCTTCGGCGGTCGTCCCCCACGTCGGCACGGCCGCGAAACTCACTTCGGGCAGTTGGCGCGCGAGCGCCGAGAAGATGGAGAGCCCTTTGACGGCGCAGGGGTTGACCATCGTCACGAAGTCGTTGTCGAAGGAGCCGAGGAGGGGGAACGGGCCGTCGCCGTAAGCGGGCCAGTAGATGACGGTCGAGTCGAGGCCGGCCCACTCGCGCAGGTAACGCGCGACGAACTCGCTGACCGAGATGATGGCCGCCGCCTTCGTCAGCACCTTCGCCCGCGCCTCGCTCGGGAAGAAGGCCCACGGGCCGAACGGGAAGAACGAAGGGCTGTGAGCGAGGTAGACGACCCGCTCGGGGCAGACGCCGACGGCCGCGCTTAGCAAATTTTGCGAAGGGTCTTCGCTCGAAACCAGCACCACGTCGGGGCGCTGCTCCGAGAGGGCGCGCAGCAGGTGTTCGCGCAGCCGCGACGCCTCGGCGACGGCGCGCACCTCGACGCCGTTCAGGCGGTACACGTCCGCGCCCTCGCCCCGCTCGACGCCGACGCCTTCGGCCGCGAGCAGGTCGCGGAGCTGTCCGGCCGTGTGGCGGGGCGGGACCCCGGTCGCGGGCGTCACGGCCACGACGGAGTGCCCCCGCCGCGCGAGAGCTTCGCACAGGCAGCGGTTCGCCTTATTCGCCCCGCCGTGGGCGGGGAAGTAAGGCAGGTTCATCGTCAACAGAATCTTCATCGGTCTTTAGGAGAGTTGCGGCTCCCACTCGCCGCGCGCTTCGGCTGCGAGGAGCGCGGCGGCTTCGTCCGCCGAGAGGTCTTCCAACTCGTCTAACATCTGCGCGAGTTCCTGCCGGTCTTCCTGCTCCGCCTGCCGCCCGGCGACGGCGACCGTCATCTCGACGACCGTCGAGGCGTCGAACAGGACGCGCAAGGGCACCTCCACGCCGAAGCTCTCGGAGACGCGCGTCGCCAACTGCGTGAGCAGCAGCGAGTGGCCGCCCAGCTCGAAGAAGTTGTCGTGAATCCCGACCTGCTCCACGCCCAAGAGTTCTCGCCAGATGCGCGCCAACTCCTGCTCGGCGGCCGTGCGGGGTGCGGCGAAGGGGCGGTCGAGTTCGGGCCGCGCGCCGTCCGGGTCGGGAAGCGCGCGCCTGTCCACCTTGTTGTTATTCGTCAGCGGCAGCGCGTCGAGGAAGACGAAGGCCGAAGGGACCATGTGCTCGGGGAGGCGCCCTTTGAGGTGTTCCCTCAACTGCGTCACGGTGACGGCCGAGTGCGGCCGTGCGACCACGTATGCGACCAGCCGCTTCTCGCCGTCTTCGCCCGCGCGCGCGCAGACCGCCGCCTCGCCCACGCCCTCGTGCCCGGCCAGCGCGCTCTCAATCTCGCCCAGCTCAATCCTGAACCCGCGAATCTTCACCTGCGCGTCGGCCCGCCCCAAATACTCAACGTCGCCCCCGGCCGCGTACCTCCCGACATCGCCCGACCTGTAGAGCCGCGCGCCCGGCTCGGCCGCGTGGGGGTTCGGGATGAAGCGTTCGGCCGTCAAGCCGGGGCGCCCCAGATAGCCGCGCGCGACCCCGCCGCCGCCGACGAACAACTCGCCCGCGACCCCGACCGGCGACGGCTCAAGCCGCTCGTCGAGGACGTACATTCGCGCGTCGGGCAGCGCCGCGCCGACGAGGCTCGAAGAGGCGCCGAGCACGTCGGCGGCCGACAGTCTTCGGAAAGTGACGTGGACGGTCGTCTCCGTGATGCCGTACATGTTCACCAGTTGAGGCCGTTCGGCGCCGTAGTGCTCGACCCAAGGCTTCAGGCTCTCGAACTCCAGCGCCTCGCCCCCGAAGATGACGACCTTCAGGGCGGTCGGTTCGCGACGGCTCAAGGCAACGCGCGCGAACTGGCGGAAGGCGGAGGGCGTCTGGTTGAGCACGCTCACCTCCTCCGCGCAGACCAACTCGTGGAAGGCGTCGGGGCTTCGGCTCACCCAGTACGGCACGACGACGAGCCGCCCCCCGGTTGACAGCGCCCCCCAGACCTCCCACACCGAGAAGTCGAAGGCGTAAGAGTGGAACAGCGTCCACACGTCCCGCTCGTCAAAGGTGAAGCGTTCGCCCGCGGCCCGCAGCAGACGCACCACGTTATCGTGCGTGACCATCACGCCCTTCGGCGTCCCCGTCGAGCCGGAGGTGTAAATGACATATGCGAGGTTCCCGGCGCTCGCCCGGCGCGGTAACAAAGACGGCCCGGCTTCGCCGCCGACCCCCTCATACTCGCCCCCGACGCACACCACATCCCCGCCCCCGCCCACCAACGCCTGCGCCGACCCCGCCAGCGACTCCTGCCCGGCCACCACCAAGCGCGCGCCCGCGTCCTCGGCCATCAGCCGCAGCCGCCCTTCGGGCAAGCTCGGCTCCAGCGGCAGGTAAGCGCCTCCAGCCTTCAGGATGCCGAGCAGGCCGACGACCAACTCCGCGGAGCGCTCCGCGAGCAGCCCGACGACCACGTCGGGGCCGACCCCGCGGCGCCGCAGCTCGGAGGCGAGGGAGTCGGCGCGCGAGTCGAGTTCAGCGTAAGTAAGCTGCCTGTCGCCGCAACTGACGGCCACGCGGTCGGGCCAGAGCGCGGCCTGTTTTTCAAACAACTCGCAGAGCGTGGCGTCAGGGGACAACTTGTTGTCGGGGAGGTTCCAGCGAGTCAGGATTTCGTGCCGCTCGTCTTCGGTCAGCATCGGCAGGTCGGCGACGCGCCCGTGCGGCGCGCGCGCGATGCCTTCGAGCAGGCTCTTCCAGTGACCCAGCATCCGCCTCACGGTCTCTTCGTCGAAGTGCCCGCAGTCGTAGGCGATCCACATCGACAGGGTGCGGCCCGGCGAGGCCATCGCGGTCAGCGGGAAGTTGACGCGGTCGTAGGTCTTCAGGTGGCGGAGATTCAGGCTCCCGCCCGGCCCCTCCCAGCGCAGCAGGGCGCTGTCTATCGGCTGATTCTCGAAGACGAGAATGCTGCGGAACAGCGGCAGGTCGCCCGGCACTTCGCTCCAGCCGCGCACCTGCACCAGCGAGTTGTGCTCGTACTCTTGCAGCTCGAACTGTTGCGCGCGCAGCGCCGTCAGGAAGCCGAGCACCGTCTCTTCGCCCGGCACGCGCACGCGCACCGGCAGCGTGTTGATGAAGAGGCCGACCATCGTCTCCGACCCTTCCAAATCCGTCGGGCGGCCCGACAGGGTGGAGCCGAAGACCACGTCGCGCTCGCCGCTGTAACGGCTCAGCAGGATGGCCCACGCGCCCGCGAGCAAACTGTTCAGCGTCAGGCGGTGCGAGCGCGCGAACGCCTGCAACGCCTCGGTCGCGGCGGCCGACAACTCGATCTGCTCCTCGGCGAACTCCCCCGCGCGGGCCTGCGCCGGGCGCGACGGGCCGAGCGGCGTCGGGGCCTTGAAGCCTTTGAGCCGTTCGCGCCAGAACGACTCCGCGGCGGTCGCGTCCTGTCGTTGGAGCCACGCGATGTAGTCGCGGTAGGGGCGGCCCGGCCCGGTCGATAATTCCCTGCCCTCACAGAACGCCTGATACAAGTCGAAGACTTCCTTCAGGAGCAGGCCCGCCGACCAGCCGTCGAGAAGGATGTGGTGATAGCTGAAGAGGAACGTGTACGACCGCTCGCCCAGCTTGAGCAGGGCGGCCCGGATGAGCGGCGCGCCCGAAAGCTCGTAGCCGCGCTCGCGGTCGGCCTCAAGCAGAGCGCGCGTGCGCGCCTCCTGCTCGTGGCCCGTCAAGCCGCTCCAGTCGTGCTCCTCCCACGGCAGTTCGACCTGCTCGCTGACGACCTGTAGCGGCTCGTCCAGTCCCTCCCACAGAAAGAAAGAGCGGAGGATGGGGTGGCGGACGAGCGTCTGCCGGACGGCGTGTTGGAACGCCTCCGTGTTGAGGTCGCCGTCGAGGGCGCAGGTCAACTGCTCGATGTAGAGACCTTCGTCGTGGGCGACGAGGGTGTGGAACAACATCCCGGCCTGCATCGGCGAGAGCGGATAGATGTCTTCGACGTTCTTCATCTTGATTCCAGGGCCCGGAGGGCGGTCGGGGTCACGGCCGCGGGGAGGAACGAATCGACGACGCCGACTCCCTGCTCGCGGGCCGCGTCGTAGACGAGCTTGGCGACCGCCACGTCGAGCACGCCGAGGCCGAAGGGGCTGAAGACGGCGACGCCGCCGGCCTCTCTCCGCGCCGGGGCGTGGCCGAGGAGGATGTCGGCCAGCGTGCAGCGGATGAACCCGCGCCCGCCGGTGCGCCGCTCGGCGAGGTGGAGCGAGGTTTCGGCGCGGCAGGCGTGGTCGATGTCGTCCGTCACGTTGTCGCAGCCGAGGATGGCCTCGGCCGTGATGTCGCGCAGCGAGACGTGAAGGATGGTGCTGCCGGGCGCGCACTCGGACAGGTCTTCGATGTGCGGCTTCAAGGCCGTCGTGGCGAGGCTGACCAGCGGCGCCCGCCTGAGCACGTCCTTCGTCTCGTCGACCACCGCGACGTTGACGCCGACGAACTCTTCCTGACAACGGTCCCTGAAGCGGGCGGCGCGCGCCGCGTCGAGGTCGAAGACGACGAAGTCTTTAAGGCCGGGGAAGGCGGCGCGGAGGAAGCGCATGATTTCAAAGTTAATCAGGCCGCAGCCGATGAGGCCCGCCGGTGCGCCTTCCTTCAGGTCGTGCAGATGCCGGGCGGCGAGGGCGGCGCTGGCGGCCGTCCGCTTCGCGCTGATGACGCCGCCTTCGAGGATGGCCGTCGGCCTGCCCGTGAGGGTCGAATTCAGGATGACGACGGCCGAGGCGCGCTCCATCCCGAGGTCGTGGTTCCCTGGGAACGAAGAAATCCACTTGATGCCGGCCACCTCGAACTCGCCGCCGAGGTAGGCGGGCAGCGCGATAATCCTGTTGCCCGGCGCCTCGGGGAAGCGCAGGAAGGTCGAATGGGTGAGCGAGCTGAGGCCCCTCGCGTGAGTCTCGTAGGCCGCCCGGACCGTGTCCATCAACTCCGACTCGCGGCCGGCGAGGATGGAGGAGACGGCCGACTCGCCTATGAGCAATAAGTCGTTAAGCATCTCTGCTCCTTCCCGCGCGCCGCCCACAGGTGCGACACCTCGCCGAAGTGTTGCGCGACCCACTCGTCCGAGTAGATGGTGTCGAGGTAACGCTCCCCGCGGTCGGGGAAGATGGCGACGCAGACGGCGTCGCGCGGGATGTCGTCGCGCATCTTTTCCACGGCCATCGCCACCGCGCCCGAAGAGCCCCCGGCGAGGACGGCCTCGCTGTTCGCCAGCCGACGACAGCCGACGACGCACTCAAGGTCGCTGACCCAGACGACTTCGTCCGCGAGGTCGGGCCGGTAAAGCTGCGGCCTGACGGCGGCCCCGTGGCCGGGTATCAGGCGCGCGGCCTTCGGCCCGCCGAAAATCACGCTCCCGAGCGCGTCAACGGCGACGACCTTCGTCGCGAGGTTGTGCTCCCTCACGTACTCGACGCAGCCGCGCAGCGTGCCGCAGGTACTCGTCGCGCAGAAGAGGTAGTCCACGCGGCCGTCGAGCTGCGTCAGCACCTCGCGCATGGTCCGGTGGTGAGCGACGGGGTTGTAGGTGTTCGCGTACTGGTTCGGCCAGAAGCTGTTCTCGACGGTGCTGAGGAGCGTCTGGACGCGGTTGAGTCGGGCCTGAAGGTATTCACCCGTCTCGGGGTCGGGGTCGAGGATGATGTCGGTCTCGGCGCCGTAAGCCTCCATCAGCCGGATGTTCTGCGGGCGGGTCTTCGCGTCCACGACGCAGATGAGCCGCAGCCCGAAGTAGGCGCAAGCCTGCGCGAGCCCGATGCCGAGGTTGCCCGAGCTGGATTCGACGATGGTCGTGTCCGGCCCGATGGCGCCCGTCTCTATCCCGCGGCGGATGACGCTCAGGGCCGGACGGTCCTTCGAGCTGCCGCCGGGGTTGAGCCCTTCGAGTTTGGCGTAGAGGCGGAAGTGCGCGTCCGGTAGAAACTTGACGAGCCCGACGAGCGGGGTGCTCCCGACCGCCGAGAGGATGCCCTCGCCCGCGGGTTGCGGCCCCGGCCGATTCTCCTCCGTGTAGTAAGCCAACAGCTCCGGGGGCGGCCCCACCGGCGCGGCATCAATCAATGCTTTACTCACGCTCGCTAACTCCGTCGCCGAAAGCCCCCGCTGGGCCTTGGGAAGTTTTGTCGCCCGCGCCTACGCCCCGGCGAGACACCATTCGAGCACGGCCATCGCGCTCGTCATCTTGTGCCGCGCCTGCCTGAAGGCGAGACTCTGCGGCCCGTCGAGCACTTCGTCCGTCACCTCCGCGCCGCGGACGGCCGGCAGGTCGTGCATGAAGACGGTGCCCGGCCGGCCCGCCCTCTCGGGCTTCGAGACGCGGGCCATCAGCGCCCGCGTGACGCCGAAGGGCGCGAACTTCTCACGCCAGTCGGGGTCGGACTTCGGCACGCCCATCGTCTGCCAGCGCGTCGTGTAGACGACATCGACGTTGCCGGGCAGTTGGTCAACGCGGTGGTGCTGTTCGACGCCCGCGCCCGACCCGTCGGCGAGCCGTCTCGCCCGCGCGAGCACGTCGTCGGGGAGGCCGTAACCTTCGGGGGTGACGACGGTGAGCCGCATGCCCGGAATCCTCGCGACGGCGAGCGCGAGGGCCGCGGCCGAGTTGTTCCCTTCGCCGAGGTAGAGGACGTGAACGTCTTCGAGGCGGCCGAGGGCTTCGCGTATCGTGACGAGGTCGGCGACGGCCTGCGTCGGGTGCTCGTCGTCGCTCATCGCGTTGACGACGGCCATCTCGCGCTGGTCGGCCAGTCCCCGCATCTCTTCAATCGTGTCGTTGGTGCGGATGACGAGGGCGTCGAGGTAGCCGGCCAGTACGCGGCCGGTGTCGGAGACGGTTTCGCCGGTCACGAGTTGCAGGTCGTTCGGGCCGTAGCAGATGACCTGCGCGCCGTGGCGCAGCGCGCCGACGGTGAAGGCGGTGCGCGTGCGCGTCGAGGAGCGCCTGAAGTAGACGCCGACGACCTTGCCTTCGAGGGGTTTCACGCGCGGCCCGACGCCCCTCGCGATTTTGAGCGACCGCTCCACGAGACCCACGAGGTCTTCCGCCCGAACGTCGGCCAGCGATAGAAAATGCCTCACTTGATTCGGTGCTCCTTCGATTGATTCCGTCGGCGGAGGTGGTCGGCGTCAGTTCCGGGCCGAGAGCGTCGCGCCCCGTTCCAACTTCTCGATGAGGGCGGAAACCTTGCCCAGCCGGCGCGCGTCGAGTTGGGCCAGCGGGAAGTCGGACGGCGTGCAGGCCGCCGTCTCGGGCGACTGCCGGTGTTCGACGAGCGACCTGAGGGCGCCCGCGCAATCTTCGGCCATCGCCTCGACGCTCGCCCGGCCGTGGACCCGCTCTTCGTAAGTCCACACGAGTTGAAGCCGCCCGCCCGCGACAACGGCCGCCACTTCGAGCGGGTACCGCCCGCCGCCCGGCGCGTTCGACTGTTCGGCCACGCGGAGCAGCGGCGAGTCGAGCCGAATGCCCTCGGACGGGTCGGCATACTTGAAGCCCACTTCAGCGCGCGTCGCGTCGCCGCCGGTCCGGCGAAGCAGCCCGTAGCTGAGGCCGCGGCCGGGAATCCGGCGAAGAGTTTCCTTGACGATTTTGAGCGCGCCGCCGACGGTGTCCGCCCGTCCCGTCTCAAGCAGCGCGGGGAACGTGTGCGTGAAGCAGCCCGCGGTGTGCGTCAGGTCCGCGCCTTCGGGTGCGGCGTAGCGCCCGCAACCTTCGAGCTCGACGAGCAGCGACGGCGTCTGCGCCCGCCGCGTGACGGCCCACGACAGGCACGTCAGCAGCGCCTCTTCGACGCTCGCGCGGTAGGCCCTCGGGACTTCTCCCAGCAGGGCTTCCGTCTCCCCGACGCCGAGCGACACGGACACGCTGCGCGAGGCGGACGCGTCGTGAGCGCCCTCGAAGTCTCGCGTCAGGGGCGTGCTTGCAGAGCTGGTCGCCGCCGACCAGAAGTCGGCCTCCTGTGCAAGCTCGATTGAGTTGGCACGCTCGCTCAGTGAATGCGCCCAGCGGACGAAAGAGGTCGTCGCGGGCCGCGGCGCGATTGGCTCGCCCGCCGTGAGACTGCGGCAGACGGACTCGAAGTCTTCGAGCAGAATCCGCCACGAGGCGTCGTCCGCCGCCAGAGGATGAATGACCAGCAGGAAGCTGTCCGAACTCTCGCCGCCGAACCGGAAGTGTGCCGCGCGCATTAGCCGCCCGGCCGTCGGGTCCAACTCCGAGCGCAGCTCGTCGGCCGCACGCCTGATGAACTCTTCGCGCTCCGCCCCGCCCGCGTCCGGCGGGTTGAGCAGCGACAGGGGGGCGTCGCCGTCGAGTGCCTGAATGACCTGTTGCCATCCCGCCTCCGCCCGCCTGAAGCAAAGGCGCAGGGCGTCGTGGCGGGCGAGCAGATGTTGCACGGCCTGACCGAGCATGACGGGCGTCAGCGACGGCGCGACCTCAAGCAGAACGGCGCGGCTCAATTGATTCAGGGCGGGCGCGTCCTGCTCAAGTAGTCGCTGCTGATGCGGCGTGAGCGGCAGGGGAACGTTTGTCGCGTCCGGCTCCGACTCGGCCGAAGCCTGCGCGCCGATGACGGCGGCCAGCTCGGCGACGGTGGGGTTGCCGAGCAACTGTTTAGGGTTGAGCCGGAAGCCCGCCTGGTTGGCCCGAGCGGTGAACTGGATGCTGAGGATGGAGTCGCCGCCCAGCTCGAAGAAGTTGTCGTGGACGCCCACCTGCTCGACGCCGAGGAGTTGTTGCAGAATCCCGGCGAGCGTCGCCTCCACTTCGTCGCGCGGGCCGACGTAGGCGGCCGACAGTTGCGGCCTCGGGTGGACGGCCTTCGTCGCGGCGGCGGCGCTCCCGGCTCGCGCGCGTTCCGGGTTCATCCAACGCTCGATGCGCGTCTTCATGTCGCCCGTAGAGTTGACGAGGTGGGTGAAGTTGTCGGCCGACATCACGCGCAGGAAAACGTCCGTGCCTTCGTCGGCCGTCACCTGAAACTCGTTGACCGACGCCTCCCACCCGCCGGCCCGCAGGCTCCCGAGCATCTTCTCCTCGCGCGACTGCCAAGCCTCCCAGTTGACGCAGAGCCACGGCGTGCCGCCGGCCCGATTCCGGCGGCGCGCGAAGGCGTCCATGAAGACGTTGCCGGCCGCGTACGGGGCGAAGCCGAGGCCGCCGAGGTAGCAGGAGAGCGACGAGAGCAGGAGGTGAAAATCGAGGCCGAGCCCGCGCGTCAGTCGCTCCACGACGAGCAGGCCGTGGGCCTTCGCGCGGAAGTGTTGCTCGCAGGTCGCGCGCTCCAACTCGTGAAGCATGGCGAACGAGTCGGCGGAAATCAGGCCCGCGCCGTGGACGACGCCGTGCAGCCCGCCGAACGTGGCGAGCGTTTCCTCCACCACCTCGCGCATCCGCCGCTCGTCGGCCACGTCCGCGCCGAGCACGAGCACTTCCGCGCCGAGTTCTTCCAACTCCCTGACCTTCAGAATTCTTTGGCTCGTCGCGTCCTGCTCGCCGCGCTCGGCCAGCCAGCCGTCCCACTCCGCACGCGCGGGCAGCCCGGCGCGACTCGTCAACACCAGCCGCGCGCTCGCCCGGCGCACCATCGCTTCGGCGAACGCGAGGCCCATGTCGCCGAGGCCGCCCGTGATGAGGTAGACGCCGCCGTCTCGGAGCCTGCCGGACGCCCCTTCGGCGGCGGCTTCGAGGCGCACCGGCTCGAACGATTGAACCCAGCGGCGGGCGCCGCGGTAGGCGACGGTGTGGTCGGCGGTCTGCGTGGTCAGCTCGTTGAACAGCCTGTCGGCGAGCCGTCCGTCCGTCGGCGCGGGCCGGGGCGCGAGCGCGAGGTCGATGCTGCGGCAGGTGATGTGCGGGTACTCCTGCGGAATGACGCGGCAGGCGCCGAGCACGGTGGCGCGCTCGGGGCAGACCTCTTCGTCGCCGCTCACCTCGTGCAGATTGTTTGAGACGACCTTCAGCCGCACGGGGGTCGCGGGGCCGATTTCGGCGAGGGAGCGGGAGAGGTAAACGAGGCTGTAGAAGCCCTGCCGCTGTGCCTCGTCGAATGAGGCTTCGGCGGTGCGGGAGACGCCCCAGAGGTGGACGACCTCGCCGGGGAAGCTGCCCGACGCGGCAAGCTCCTTCATCAAGCGGCGGTAGTCTTCAGGCTCCGAGGGGTTGAGCGAGTAGCGGTGCTCGCCGTGACGGCCGAAGCAATCTCCGGGCTCGACGGTGACGACGGTCGCGCCCGACTCGTTAAGGCGTCGCACAATCTCCGCGCCGAGGCCGCAGGCGTCGGAGAAGACCAGCCACGCCGCGCTTGAGGGCGAAGGATTCTGCGAGGTGCGCGCCGCGGGTGGCAGGGTTTCACGCCACGTCGGCAGGTAGAACCAGTCGGCGGGGTCGGTCTTCTTTCCGGCCTGAGCGGGCCGGGCCGGCGCGTGCGACCCGAGCCAGTAGCCCCGGCGCTCGAAAGGGTAGGTCGGCAGGAGCGTGACGCGCCGCGGCGCGTCGTGCTGATTCAAGCCCGCCCAGTCAACCGCGCCGCCGGCCAGCCAGACCTGCCCGACTGCGTTCAGCAGGAAAGCCGAGTCCGGCTGACGGAGGTAGGAGGGCGGCAGCGTCGGGATGAGCCGCGGCGATTGGGCTTCGGCCGCGCCGAGGTGTTGCCTGACGATGGTGATGAGAGACAGCCCCGGCCCGACTTCCAGCAGGAGGCGGCGCGGCTCGTCCAACAACGCGCCGACGTTCTCGCCGAAGCGCACCGTCTGGCACAGGTGCCGCGCCCAGTAGTAAGGGTCGGTCGCCTCATCGGCCGTTATCCACGTGCCGGTGACGTTCGAGAGGTAAGGCGTCTGCGGCGCGTTCAGAGTCACGCCCCGCATCAGCCCGGCCATCTCTTCGTAGAGCGGCGACATCATCGGCGTGTGAAAGGCGTGGCCGGTCTGAAGTCGCTGGCAGGCCGCGCCCCGCGCCCTGAGTCGTTGCTCAAGCGCGTCGATGGCCGCCGGAGGCCCCGCGAGGATGCGACCCGCCGCGCCGTTATCGACCGCCACGGAGATGTCGGCCGTCAGCAACTCTTCGACTTCCGTCTGCGGCAGGATGACGGCGAGCATGGCCCCGGCGGGCAGGCTTTCAATCATCCGCGCGCGCGCGCTCACGACGGCCAGCGCGTCTTCGAGCGAGAGCACGCCTGCCACGCAGGCCGCGACGTATTCGCCGACGCTGTAGCCGAGCATGACGTGCGGGCGTATGCCCCAGCTCATCAGGAGTTGTGCGAGCGCGTACTCGACGACGAAGACGGCGGGCTGGCTGAACTGTGTGCGGTTCAACGCCGCGCCGCCCTCGCCCGCCTCGCCGCGCTTGAGCAGGCGACGAAGGTCGAGGCCAGCGCCTTGAGCCGGGGTCTGCGGCGCGTCGGGCGTGCCGAAGATGAGGTCGCGCAGTTCCCGGCCCGCGGGCAGCAGTTCGCAACAGCGGTCGAAGGCGGCCCGGAAGGTCGGCTCGTGCCGGTAAAGCTCGGCGGCCATGCCGACGTAGTGCTCGCCGACGCCGGGGAACATGAAAGCCACCTCGGGCTCGGGTTCTTCCGCGACGCCCGTCGTCACCCGCGCCGGATTCTTCGACTCGAAGCTTGCCGACGCCTCCGCCGTGTCGCCGCACACGGCGAAGCGGCGGTGGGCGAAATCGCTCCGCCCCGTTTGCAGCGTGAAGGCCACGTCGCCGAGTTCAGCCGCCGCGTCACGCTTCAAGTATGCGACGAGGTTCGCCGTCGCGTCCTCAAGGCCGGCGGGCGTGCGGGCCGAGAGCGGGAGCAGCCGGGGGCGCGTCCGCGAGTCGGGGGCAGGCACGCCCGGCGCCGACGCGACGACGACGTGGGCGTTCGTGCCGCCGAAGCCGAAACTACTGACCCCGGCCAGCGCGCCGCCGTCGGCGTTCGGCCAAGGCGCCAGCCCGCGCTGGACGCGCAAGGGGAGTTGGTCGAAACGGATGTGCGGGTTGGGAGTCTCGAAGTGAAGGCTCGGCGGCAACTCCCGGTGCTTGAGCGCGAGCGCGACCTTGATGAGCCCGGCGACACCGGCCGCCGCTTCGAGGTGACCGAGGTTGGTCTTGACCGAGCCGACGAGACAGGGCCGGTCTTCGGGGCGGCCTTCGGCGAGCACGGCGCCGAGGGCTTGCGCCTCGATGCGGTCGCCGAGGAGCGTGCCCGACCCGTGGGCCTCGACGTACTGAACCGCGCCCGGTGACACCCCGGCGCGGCGGTACGCCTCGCGGAGCAAAGCCTCCTGCGCCTGCGCGCTCGGCGAGGTGATGCCGTTGGTGCGCCCGTCCTGATTGACCTCGCTGCCGAGGATGACGGCGTAGACCGGGTCGCCGTCGGCGACGGCCTGCGAGAGACGTTTTAAGACGACGACGCCGAAGCCCTCGCCGCGCACGTAGCCGTCGGCCCGCTCGTCGAATGCTTTACAGCGGCCGTCGGCCGCGAGCAGCCCGGCCTTCGAGAAGGGCAGGCTCACTTCTTCGGAAAGGATGAGGTTGCCGCCGCCGGCCACGGCGAGCGTGCATTCGGCGTTGAGCAGACTGCGGCAGGCGAGGTGGACGGCGACGAGCGAGGAGGAGCAGGCCGTGTCAACGGTCATGCTCGGCCCGCGGAAGTCGAAGAAGTAGGAGAGGCGGTTGGCGGCGATGCTGCGCGCGTTGCCGGTCCCCGTGTAGGCGTCGATGAGCGACGGCTCGCCCGACAGCAGGCCGCTGTAATCACTGTTCGAGAGGCCGACGAAGACTCCCGTGCGGGTCCGGCGCAGGCTTTGCGCCAACAGCCCGGCGTCCTCCAGCGCCTCCCAAGCCACCTCCAGCAGAATCCTCTGCTGCGGGTCCATGCGTTCCGCCTCGCGCGGGGAGATTCTGAAGAAGTCGGCGTCGAACTGCTCGGGCCGCTCAAGGAAGCCGCCCCGCGGGGCGCCCGAATCGTCGCCGCCGGTCAGAGTTCGGCGGGCGGCCGGGAGTTCCGTGACGGCGTCAATGCCGTCGCGCAGGAGTTGCCAGAAGGCCGACGTGGAGGGCGCGCCGGGGAAGCGGCAGCCGATGCCGACGATGGCGACGGCCTCGGCGCCACTCTCTTGGGCGGCGTCTTCAATCGACGGCGCGTCGTCGCCCGCTTCGCCGGAGAGGTGCGCGGCGAGCGACTCGATGCTCGGGTGCTCGTAGAGCAAGGTGGGCGAGAGCGTGAGGCCGAGCAACTCTTCGAGGTCGCCCGACATGCCGACGGCGTCCATCGAAGTCAGGCCGTAAGTCGTGAAGGGCTCCGACGGGTCGATGCGTTCGGGCGCGACCTCGGCCAGCTCGCCGACCTGAGACACCAGCCAGTCCTGAAGCTGCCGCGCGGAGAGGGGCCTGCCTGCGGCGTCTGTTGAACGCTCCGGCGAAGTCCCGCCCGCTTCCGGCTTAATGCTCGTTTGTCGGCCCGACATTAAACTACTGCCCCCTCTCGGCGCGCTCGCTCAGGTAGGCGGCACGGCAGGCGTAACGCTGGAGTTTTCCGCTCGACGTTTTAGGAATCGAGCCGGTCTTGACGAGCACCAGCTCGTAGACCCGCAGCCCGTGCTCTTCGGCCACGCTCGCGCGGACGGCGCGCTCGATTTCTTCGGCGGGCGTCCGGCGCTGGCTGCGCTCCAGCTCGGCCGTCAGCACCAGCCGCTCCTGCCCTCCGGCTTCGACGGCGTAGGCGGCACAGTGTCCGGCGCGGATGGCCGGGTGGCTCTGCGCGGCCGTCACCTCGATGTCCTGCGGGTAATGGTTCTGGCCGCCGATGATGATGAGGTCTTTGAGGCGGCCGGTGATGAAGAGTTCGCCGTCGCGGACAAACCCCAAGTCGCCGGTGCGGAGGAACGGCCCCTCGCCGCCTTCGACGATGAAGGCGTTGAAGGTGCGCACGGTCTCCTCGAAACGCTCCCAGTAGCCCTGACCCACGCTCGGCCCCGACACCCAGATTTCACCCACCTCGTCGGGCGCGCACCGCTCAAGGGTTTCAGGGTTGACGATGGCGAGCCGCGTGACCGACGAGGGCTCGCCGCACCCGACCAAGGTCTGCGACCCCGCGTCGCCCTCGCGCATGAGTTCCACACGATTTTGTGACAAGGCGTTCGCGCTCACCGTCAGGAAGAGAGGCGACACGCGGCCCCCCGTCATCGTCACCTTCAGGGTCGCCTCGGCCAGCCCGTAGGCGGGACTGACGGCGGCGCGGAAGCCGCACGGCGCGAAGGTCTCGGCGAAGCGGTCGATGGTCGCCTTGCGGACGGGCTCGGCCCCGCTCGCGGCCCTCTGCCAGTGTGAAAGCTCCAGCGTCGCCAACTGCTCCGGCGTCACCTTGCGGGCGCAGAGGTCGTAGGCGAAGTCGGGGGCGATGTTGTGCGTCGACTTGTAACGGGAGATGGCCTGAATCCAGCGGACGGGCCGCTGGAGGAAGGCCGCGGGCGGGAGGTGGACGCAATGCATGCCCTTAAAGAGCGGGTACATCACGCCGTAAATCAGCCCGAGGTCGTGGAACAGGGGGAGCCAGTTGACGCTCACGCTGTCCGCGGTGTGGCCCGTCACTTCGTCGATGTGGTTGACGTTGTGCAGGACGTTCGCGTGGCTAATCATCACGCCCTTGGGCGTGGCGGTCGAGCCCGAGGTGTACTGGATGAAGGCCACGTCGCCGCCGTCGAGCGCCGGCTCGCGCCACTCGTCGGCGAGTTCGTCTTCGACGCCGTCCGTGGCAATCCACGCCATCGCCTTCAACTCTTCGGCCTCGCCCGCCCACGCGTCGGCCCTCGCCATGAGTGCCGACGTGGTGAGGACGACCGTCGGCCGGCAGTCCTTGATGATGGACCGCAGCCGGGAGGCTTTCTGGTTGAGACGCGGCGGGTAGGCGGGGACGGCGATGAGGCCGCCGTAGAGGCAGCCGAAGAGGGCGGGGATGAACTCCAGCCCCGGCTCGAAGAGCAGGAGGGCGCGCTCGCCGCGCGCGGCGAGCCTCTGCAACGCCGTCCCGAGGGCGCGCGCCTTGCGGTCGAACTCGCCGTAGGTGAGCGTGGCGCTCTCCTCCTCCCCGTTCGCCAGGAAGGTGAAGACCTTGCGGCCGGGGCTCTCCACCGCCTTCGAGCGCAGCAGCTCGACCAGCGTGAGCACCTGAAGCGTCGTGTCGTCGGCGTATGCTTTCACTGAATCACTCCGGTCCGGGAACGAGGCCCCCGAGGACGTGCGAACTCTCAGGCGACTTCCTTCATCTGCAAGGCGCTGTCGGTCAGCACCCGGCCGTCGAAGAGGTTGATTTCGCGCCCGGCGTGGCGCGCGTAGCGCGTGTCGTGCGTGACCATGCAGATGGTCGCGCCGCCGTCGTGGAGCGTCTGTAGCAGCTCCATCACGGCCCCGCCGTTCTTGGAGTCGAGGTTGCCCGTCGGCTCGTCGGCGAGCAGGATGGAGGGGTTGCCCGCGACGGCGCGGGCGACGGCGACGCGCTGCTGCTGACCGCCCGAGAGCTGGCTCGGCATGTGGTCGCTGCGGTGGCTCATATCGACCTTCGCCAGCGCCTCGGTGACTTGGCGCTTGCGCTCGGCCCGGCTCAGGTCGCGGTAGGTGAGGGGCAGCTCGACGTTCTCGTAGACCGAGAGGTCGCCGATGAGGTTAAAGCTCTGGAAGATGAAGCCGACCTCGCGGTTGCGGATGCGCGCCCTCTGCGTCGCGGTCAGATTCATGACCGACTCGTCTTTGAGCCGGTAGTCGCCGCCGCTCGGCGTGTCGAGCAGCCCGAGGATGGAGAGCAGCGTGGACTTGCCGCAGCCGGAGGGGCCCGCAATCGAGACGAACTCCCCCTCCTCGATTTCCAGGTTGACGCCCGCGAGGGCGTGCGTCTCGACCTCGTCCGTGTAGAAAATCTTGCTGATGTCCTCAAGGCGGATGATGTACCCGTTAGACTTGCTCATTGCTTTCTCCTGTCGATTGTGACTGATGTTCGGTTGATGAGCGGGCGGTCGGTGCCGTCCTGCTGTGAGGCGTCTGAAAGGATTTCGGGGTTCTGGCCGGAAGGCAGAGCTACCGCACTTTGTGCCAACTTCTCGTCGGCGGGCACAACGTAGACGGATAGGACGGCCGCCGCTCCGCGCGGCGCGCGCATGTGGGTTGGAACTGTTTAGCCGGAGTTGACGAAGGTCAGCCCGAGCGAGCTACGCCCGCTCGGGAGCGTCACGTGGACATCGAGTCGCACGCGCGCCTCAGGCGCATATCTTTTCGACTGAATCTCTTCCGAGGGTGACGCGGGCGCGATAGCTTATCGCCTCCAGCAGAATCGTGACCCGCGCGCCGTCGTCCAGCGAGCGGTCGAAGACGCCGCTGAGGCCCTGAAAGGCGCCTTCCTTAATCCTCACCGGGTCGCCGGACGCAAGCGCCTCTTCCATCAGGACGAACCCGTCCTCGCCCACGCGCGAGCGCATGAGGGCGATGGCCTCGTCGTCAACCTCGGCCGGGCAGCCGCTCACGTTGACGATGCCGCCGACCCCGCGGGTCATGCGCACTTTGTGCATCAACCTGTCGGGGTCGAACCGGGCGAAGATGTAGCGGGGGAACAGCGGCTTCGTGTAGTAAGTCGCCTTGCCTGTGAACTCGTTGCTCCGGCGCTCCTTGCGCTTGGGGGCGAAAGTCTCCAACCCCCACGCGAGCAGGTTGCTCTCGGCGCGGCCCTCTTCCCAAGGCTTGGTATGAATCACGTACCAGCGCTGGGCGTTTGACGTTCCCGACTCGCTCACGGCGTCCTCCCGTCTGATTAACCCTGCTTGCCGGACGACTCCGACATTAAGTAGATACTCTTGCCGCCGCGGGTGTGGCGCTCGACGATAACGCCGTCGGCTTTCAACTGTTCGAGGACTTTGCTGACGACCCGAACGGAGTCTTCCACCCGCTGTTGCATGAGCCACCAGCCCGCAATCCCCTCCAGCGTGTCGCCGGCCTCGGGGTGCGCTTGCAGGTACTTCAAAATCTGTAGCCTGATTCTTTCTTGGTCTGTCATCTCTTGCGCTCAGTTAAAACTTAAGACTTCCAACATGCCGTCCTTAGTGCAATCGTGATGCCACAGATTAGGACGAAGAATGTGCCGAATTTGTGAGATTTGTGAAGGAGTCGTAAAGAACCGCCGGGCGGAAGCAGGGGATTTATGCCCTACCGATTTCTAACTCCCTCGCGAAACACGCGCCGTTTCGCGTGTCGGGCGGGTGGGCATCTTTGCCCACCCCGGCGACTCTTAACTCGGGTAAATCATCCCCGCCCATCCCGTTAGGCGAGTGTCGTCTCGTCGGCGAGTCTGTGAAGGTCGTATTTTTTGAGCAGGCCGAAGAAGGTGCGGCGGTCTTTTTTCGCCGCGCGGGCCGCTTTGCTGATGTTGCCGTGGCAGGACTTCAGCACGTCTCGGAGGTAGTTCTGCTCGAACTCTTTTATCAGCCGGGCCTTCGCGGCTTTCATCGACTCGGGCGGGCGCACGGCGTCGGGCGGCTCCTCGCTCGTGAACTGAAGGTTCTGCGCGCCGACGACGGCGCTCTCCGCGAGAATCACCGCCTGATAAATCACGTTCTCCAGCTCGCGCACGTTGCCGGGCCAGTTGTGAGACATGAGTTTCTGCACCGCGCCGGGCGAGAGCCGGGTGACGGGACGTTGATACCGCTGGGCCGCGGTCTTCAAGAAAGCCTGTGCGAGTGGCCCGATGTCCGTCTGGCGCTCGCGCAAGGGCGGCAGCCACAGCGAGACGACCTTCAGGCGGTAATACAAGTCCTCGCGAAACGTCCCTTCGCGCACCTTGTCTAAAAGGTTCTTGTTGGTCGCGGCAATCAGCCGGATGTTCGCCTGCCGGAAACCGGACGCGCCGAGGGGCTTGTACTGCCCGTCCTGTATGAAGCGCAGCAGCTTAATCTGGGCGGAGAGCGGCAGCGAATCGACCTCGTCGAGAAACAGCGTGCCGCCCTCGGCTTCGGCGACCAGCCCGCGCCGCGAATGGCGGGCGTCGGTGAAGGCCCCCGGCTCGTGCCCGAAGAGTTCGTTCTCGAACAACTCGACGGGGATGGCGCCGCAGTTGAGCGGGATGAAGGCTTTGCCGGCGCGCGAGCTGGTGTAGTGGATGGCGCGCGCGAAAAGCTCCTTGCCCGTCCCCGTCTCGCCCATCAGGAGGACGCCCGCGTCGCTGGCGGCCACGCGCGGGATTTTTTCGACGGCGGCGAGGAAGGCCGGCGATTGGCCGATGAAGTTCCGCATGCCGGCGTTGGTCAGCAGGTTCCGCTTCACCTGCTCGACCTCGTCCCGGCTGTCGGAGACTTCTTTCATCAGGCGGTTGACCCGCAGGCAGACGTTGCGCAGGCACAGCGGTTCGAGGAGGAAGTCGTCAATCTCGGGCGTCAGCAAATCCCCGCTGCCGTTGTAGAGCGACTCTTTAAAGTATGACAGGACGGGCGTGTCCCTGACGCCCGAGGCGCGGGCGCGGAGGGCCTCGTTCATCGCCGGCCAGTTGCTCTCGTCGGCCGCGATGAAGAGCAGTTTGGCGCCGGGGTTCGAGAGGGCGGTTTCCACGTCTTCGGCGACGCGGCAGGAGTGCCCTTCCTCCTCCAGACTCGCTATCAGCCGGAGCAGTTCGTCGCTCCGTAACGCGTCGGCGACGATTTGAATCGTCCCCGGATTTTCGGGACTTTTCGAGCCCCCCGACGCTTTCCGCTCATTCCAGTTTTCCATAGACACCCGTTTAAATCGAAGGGGCGGCACTGTCCGCTCTTGGTGGTCCGACTTGAAGGCGCGTGAAGGGGTGACGAAAGTGGTTTTCGGCCGGCGTGATGCGCTGTCCTAACGCAAATAAAATCAAATCTTGCTTTATTTAGGTCGTTGCGACTAAAATCACGCCAGCCCGCGAGAGAGTGTCTGAGTTCGGCCTTTTGACGCACGAGAAGGCGGTGGGGCAGCTTTAAAACCATCAAAGCAGCTTCAAATCTTCACCAAATTTCCTTGAAATCAATCAATAGCTAGCCTAAGCAGTCGGTTTTGTCTCGCCACCTCGCCGCCCAACGCCCTTCAGCCTTCTAGCCTTCACCGGCTACTCTCAACGACCCACGTTTCCTTCGGCTCGGAAGCGGCCATGAACGAACAACAGGACAGCGTTTACCGGTTCGGCGACTTCGCCCTGGACGTGGGCAAACGCCTGCTGACGCGCGGCGCGGGCGAAGTCGTGCCGCTGACGCCGAAGGCGTTTGAGATTCTGGTCTTGCTGGTTCAAAACAGCGGGCGGGTGGTGGATAAGGACGAGCTGAAGAAGAGGGTGTGGGCCGACACGCACGTCGGGGAGACGACGCTGGCGCAAAACATCTTCACGCTCCGCAAGGCCCTCGGCGACGACCAGAATAAACCCCACTACATCAAGACCGTCCTCCGGCGGGGCTACCGCTTCGTCGCCGAAGTAAAGACGCCCGAAAGGACTCCGCCCGCGGAGCCCGAGAAGCCCCCCGCCGCGGCCGGCGCGAGGGCCGAACAGCCGGGCTCCCGCCAAACGGCGTCGGCCGACCTCGCCGTCCTGCCGTTCTCACACGCCGAGTCAGACAAGGATTTGGAGTACCTTTCCGGCGCCCTCACCGAAGGCGTCATCAACAAACTTTCCCCTTCCCTGCGGGTCGTGGCGCGCAGCGTCGTCTCCCGGCACAAGGGCCACGACGTTAACGCGCAGGAGGTCGGGCGCGCGCTGGGCGTGCAGTACGTGCTGGCCGGGCGACTCGTCCGGTTCGCGGGCCGACTCAGCATCAGCGGCGAACTCATCGATGTCGATAAAGGGTGGCAGGTCTGGGGCGAGCAGTACGGGCGCGAAGAGAACGCCCCGCTGGCCTCGATGGAAGAGGTCGCCAGACAGATTTCGGAGGCGGTCCTGACGAGGCTCGCGGCCGGGCCGCAGGCGGGGTCCCCGCGGTATTCGGAGAACGCGGAAGCCAATCAGTGTTACCTGAAGGGCAGATACTTCTGGGCGAGGCAGACGGAGGACGGGTGCCTCAAGGCCATCGAATACTTCAAGAAGGCGATCAAGCGCGACTCTAACTACGCGCTGGCCTACTGCGGGCTGGCCGACGTTTACATCTCCCTCGACATTCAGAGCCTCCTGCCGCCGTGGGAGATTATGCCGAAGGCGAAGGTCTCGGTGCTGCGCGCGAAGGAGTTGGACGATTCTCTGGCCGAGGCCCACGCGACGCTCGGGTGCGTGAAGATGTTGTACGACCACGAGTGGGAGGTGGCCGAGGACGAGTTCAGGCGGGCCATCCGGCTCAACCCCGCCTACCCGCACTCACACAACTGGTACTCGCTCTACCTGCTGGCGGTGGGCCGGTTCGAGGAGTCGTACGCCGAAATCAGGCGGGCGCTGGAGTGCGACCCGCTCGACCTCAGCATCAACCAGAATCTCGGTTTCTATTACCTCTACACGCGGCAGTACGACCGGGCAATCGGCCACCTGCGCAAGACGCTCGAAATCGCCCCCGACCACTGTCTGCTGCGTTTTCTTCTGGGGAGGGCTTACGAGTCGAGGGGCGACGCGGAGGCCGCCGTCAGCGAGTTCAAGAAGGCGGAGGGGATGACCCACAGCATGTTTCTGCCGGGGCTCCTCGGTCACGCTTACGCCCAACTCGGCGACGAGGGCGAGGCGAGGAGGCTGCTTGAGGAGCTTAAAAAAGTCTCCGAGCACAGGTACGTCCCGCCTTACGGCATGGGGCTCATCCACCTCGGACTCGGCGAGAAGAACGAGGCGCTCGCGTACTTCCAGAAGGCTTGCGACATCGGCAACGAGTGGATGATCTTCTCCAAAGTTAACCCGGCCCTCGACGGCCTCCGCTCCGACCCGAGTTTCGCGGAGATGCTGAAGTGCATGAACCTCAACGAGTAGGTCTGCTGGGCCGCGGCCGACTCGCCCCGAGCGCGACATCAAGCAGGAGAGCCGGATGATCATCCTTTCCCTCTACCCCTTGCCCCTCATCCCCTACACGCACGACGCCTCCGCCGCCATCATCTCCGACCGGGGCGTTCTATACGCCTACGAAGAAGAAAAGCTTTCGCGCTTCCAGTACGCCATCGCGGACTTCCCCGAGAAGTCGAGTGTGATGGGGCTGAAGAGCGCGGGGGTCAAACCCGAAGATGTCGATCTGCTCGTCCTGACGAGTATTGATAATTGCGGCGAGCGGCCCGATTACCGGGCGCGGGTCGAGTACGTCAAAAGCCTTCTCTCCCTGCGGGACGGGGTGAGGGTCGAATGCGTGCACCACCACCTCGCGCATTCCGGCCTCGCCGTGCTCACCTCGCCCTTCGAGGAGTGCGTGTTCCTCACGATGGACGGCGGCGGCGACGACCTGATGGGCCACTGGGGCGTTTACCGCGGCGGCCGTTTCGAGCTGGTCGAACAGTTCAGGCTGTCGCCGGCCATCCTCTACAGCTACATCACCTGCCTGACCGGCTTCTCTTTATTCGAGGAAGGCAAGGTCATGGGCCTCAGCAGCTACGGCAGCGTGAGCGAGCCTTTCTATCGTTGGCTGAGTCAGAATTTCTGGATCGAGAGCGGGGGCGCGGCGATGGCCGCCTCCGACCGCGTAAGAGTTCAGTGGGACTCCGCGCTCGACCCGCGCGCCGTTGACGCCGACACGTTCAGGCGGCACAAGTACCAGAAGCTCGGGGTTTATTTCAAAGGCGACGAGCGGATGGACTGGCTGCACGACCTACCCCCCCTCGTCGTC
Source organism: Pyrinomonadaceae bacterium (assembly GCA_035941045.1). Classification (GTDB taxonomy): domain Bacteria; phylum Acidobacteriota; class Blastocatellia; order Pyrinomonadales; family Pyrinomonadaceae; genus QHXN01. Next base: position 31,712 of record DASZEK010000155.1, read on the forward strand.
GCGCACACCGGGCAGAGGTTCTTCGAGGAGTTGATTACGGAGGCCGTGCGCAACATCGTCGAAAGGACTTCAATCAGGAACGTGGCGCTCGGCGGCGGGGCGTTCCAGAACATCGTCCTCAACGGCAAGCTGCGCGCGATGCCGGGCCTCAACGTTCACGTCTCGATGGCCCCGCACGACGCGGGCCTCTCGCTCGGCGCCGGGCTTCTCAAGTGGCACGAAGAAAAGGGAGGCCGCCCGCCGTACCCGGTTACTGCCCTGCTCGGCCCTTCTTTTACGGACGAAGAAATCGAAGGGCTGATTGACACCTTTTCTCTGTCTTACGAGAGGCCCGCCGACCTCACACGCCACGTCGCCGCCCGCATCGCCGAGGGCAAAGTCGTGGGCTGGTTTCAGGGGCGGGCCGAGTTCGGCGCGCGGGCGCTGGGCGCGAGGTCGGTTCTGGCCGACCCGCGCGACCCCGGCGCCAAGTCGCGGCTGAATCAGGCGCTTAAAAAACGCGACTGGTTCATGCCCTACGCACCCTCCGTGCTGGAAGAGTGCGGCCCCGAATTTTTTGAAGACTTTTCCCCGTCGCCTTACATGAACGTGGGGTTCCGGGTGAAGGCCGACAAAGCTCACCTCATCCCTTCCGCCGTTCACACCGACGGCTCCTGCCGCGCCCACACCGTTGACGAGCGCCTGAACCCGAAATACCACCGGCTCATCAAAGAGTTTTATGAGTTGACGAGCGTCCCGATGGTTCTCAACACCAGCTTCAACCGCCACGGCGTGCCCATCGTCTCGACGCCGCGCCAAGCCGTCCAACATCTGCTCGAAGGCAACGTGGACGTGCTCGCCATCGGGGATTTCGTCGTCCGGCGGGAGCAGGCTCAGGGCCGCGCCGAAGCGATTTCCGACGAGAGCTATTTGCTACTCTGGGAGCAGCTTTCGTTCGCTTCCGAGTTGCTGAGGCGGGGTCGGCTGGCGGGGGCGAAAGAGGTCATCCGGCAGAGCGGTCTGGACATCAACGTCGGGCCGCGCGGCTTCGAGAGCGGCGGCGCCCTCGTCTGGGAGCCGACCCACACGGACGAGAGGTTGAGAGATTGGTGGGACGGTTTCTGGAATCGCAAACTTGGTGTTGCGAATGACGGTGTCCTACGCAGCCGATGAGGAGTCTACCCGTGACAGGAGAGCCCGAAGTCGTCGGCTTCGTTAAGAGTCAATTGTTAGGCAGGACCGAGTATTACGACCTGTACGGTCAACTCGACGATTTATCCGGCGGGGCGAGCATCGCGGACATCACCGTTATAAATATCGACTACGAAAACAGGTCCGGCGGCGGGACCAACTTCTTCGGGACACTCTCGGTCGAAGCCGCCAAAGCGGCGGGCGTCACGAGAAGCAGCTTCGTCGGTGCCTTCAAAGGGTATTTCGACGAGACCGGCATCGAGCTTGAGTCCGCGTCTTTACGCACATCTTACCCGCCCGCCGAAGCGGCCGTCGCCGTCCTTTCGCCGCACCCCGACGACGCGGCCCTCTCAATCGGCGGTCTGATACAGAAGTCTGCCAAGAAATATTCGTTCAACATTCTGACCCTTTTCGGCCGCTCGAACTACACCCGCGAGCGAGGTTTCGAAGCCTGCTGGGAGGCGGTCACGTCCCGAAGGAAGTCTGAGGACAATGCCTACGCGAACGCCGTGGGCGCACGGCTGACCTATCTCGATTTCCCCGAGGCGTCTTTACGCGTGGGTTCCTCATACGAGGCTATATTTACGAGCGAGAATGACGCCGACCTTGCGGTCCCCGGAGAGTTGAGGTCTAAAGTCGCGCTGAAGCTTGAGGAAATACGACCCTCGTTCTTGTTCGCGCCACTCGGCTTTGGCGGCCACCTTGACCACATCCTGACGAGAGAACTGGCGAGAGCGGTCGCGTCGGGACAGGACTTCAAGGCCGTTTTCTATGAAGACTTGCCTTACGCGGCGGGGATTCCCGAGGAGATGATTCTTGAACACGTCCGGTCGATTAGCCCGGAGCTTATCCCCACTTACGTGCCTATCGAGCGCGAGCTGAATTCAAAGCTGGACGCCCTCATGCTTTATGAAAGCCAAATCCGTCCCGAAGACTTATACGCGGTGAGAGATTACGCTCTCAGCCGAGACACGTCCTGCCCGATGGAACGCCTCTGGTCTTCCGCCCCGCTCACGGATTTTTTCGCCTAGCCCGCGGCCCCTCATCACCCGGCCTTCTTGGTCAGAACGTACACGCCCGCCTTCTTGCCTGAGAGCAGGATGTTGAATCTCTGCTTCACCTCAAGGCCCCGTGAAGTATTGCTTAAGGCGTCGTCCAGTGCCGTAGTTTCACCCGTGACGATTACGCTCCGCCCGCCCGGACGCAGCACGCGCGCGAATTCACCCAGCATGCGCGCGTAGAATTCGGCGATGGGGGAGGACGTTTGCGTGAAATGGCCCCACGGCGGGTCGGTGACAATCTTGTGGATGGAATCGGGCTTGTAGCGCGTGAGGTTAAGGGCGTCGTCATGCCGCACCACGATTCGTTTCGTGAGGCCGAGGGCTTTGACCCTGGCTTTCAGGGCGCCGACTTTTTGCTCGTCGAAGTCGCTGGCGATAACCAACCCTTTCGGGAAATGTTTCGCCCTCTGAATCGGTATCGCCCCCGAGCCGCAGAACGGGTCCAAAAACAACTCGTCGGGTGCCGGCTCGGACAGACGACACAGGACGTTGGCGAGTTCCGGCCTCAACTCGCCTTTCTGAAGTATCTTGTCATAGGCTTTGTGATGACTCAGCCGGAAGGCGAAAAAGCCGTGGCCCTCGCTGCGCTTTAACAGCCAAAACTCGAAATCGGGTTTGGCCCGGTTAGTTCTGAGCCCGGTCTTATTGGCAACCCATTGTTCCAGTTTCTGCATGAGGACGCTGTCAACCTGAACCAACTGGTTTGCCACGGAAGTGATAATCCGGAAGGTGTTGCGGGGGCTGTAAGGTGTGGGAAGCTTGAGCCGCGGGCCGGGGGTCTCAATAATGTTTCCGGCCATGTCCTGTAAGCTGGTCGCTTGGCGGGGGGCGAAGCTCCTGATGACGTAAAAGCTGTTCGTCACGAAAGGGAGATTTCTGATTACCTCAACCTCCGCGCCCGATTCGTACATGATCAGGCCGTCCAACGCCAGCTTTATCTTAACGTCCTGTAGCGTTTTAGCTAACGCCTCGCCCACGGGTCCGACCAGACCGGGAATGAATGTCGAATAATATGTTCTCAAGAGAGTCACACCGGGTCATAAATTACTGTAAACCTTGTCATTCTTCATTATAGCTCAGGGACTGGTTGTTCTATGAAAGAGGCGTGTCATGGCAGGATGGGCACACAACTCGCCAGTTTGTGTAGCCTATTTTAAAACTTGATAACCTTCCTACCATCTTATGGCCTTTTCCCTTTCGGCCTTGAAGTTTCACATCATAGAGCTATTACCCAATGACCATCGAGACATCAGCGCCCCGACAGTCGGGCGTCGATTTCCTCTTCAGGAGGTGTTGTCGCCTTCAAGCCGGTGATGATAGCCCTCGCGATGCGGCGCTCAAGGCGGTCGCGGAGGCCCTCATTTCCGCGGTCGTTTTTCGGCCGCTTGAGCCTGCCTATGCGCGCCGCCTCGCGTTCGAGTTCCGGCGCCGCGTGCTCCAAAGCGACCAGAACCGCCCTCATCACCTCGCTGCTCTTCAGGTCAACGCCCCCCGCCCTGCTGTAAATTCGCACCAATTTCTTCAGCGTGTCGTCGGCCGAACGCGTCAGGATGAATTGCCGGTGGATGTTGGCAGGCTCGCCCGGCGGCTCGGTCGGCACCGGCTGCGGGGGAATCTCATTCGCCACGGGCGTGGGCGGAACGTTTTCGCGCCGGGGCGGCTTGGCGAGGGCGGCGGCCCCCACGCCGAGGTCCAGCATGTTGGCTACGGAACTAGTCGGTTGCGGCTTGTCTAGTGGCTTCGGCATGTGCTTCTACTTTTGCCCCTTACTCTCCCGCCAGCACGGCGGCGGATCCGTCGCTTTTCACGGTATTTACAGGCGTTTTTTCTGCCCCGGCGGGCGGCCCGGCCGTCATCCGGCCGGCTACGAAGTCGTCGCGGTTAGTCACCCGCTCTACTATTTCGGCCGCCAGCGCCCGGTACTGGTTCGACACCGGGTGGTTCTCCAGTCCCTTCAACTGTAGGATCGTCTTACCGCGGCCGGCGCACTTGGCGACCTCGATGGCCTGGGAAATCTTCGTATTGAATCCCCTGCCCGGCAGCGCCCGGTTGACCACATCCTCCACCTCCCGCCAAAGGTTGCTGCGTCCGTCTACGGCCGAGACCACAACTCCGAGGACTTCGAGCCCCGGATTCCGGCGCGCCCTGACATCGACGATATCCTTCAAAGCTTCATTAAGTCCTCCGACTGCAAGGGGATGAGGGAACGCGGAGAGCAGGAACCAGTCGGCAGAAGAATAAGCCGCGACGGTCGTGCTGGCGCCGGGGTTCGGCGGGGTGTCCAGGAAGATGAAATCGTATGCCGGGCGGGCGAGCGAGAGGGCGCGTTCGAGTATCCGGGTCTTGTCAACGAATTTCGAGACGAGGTGGTCGAGTTCCGCCAGCTCGGCGCGCGCCGGAATGAGGTGCACGCCCTTCGGCAGCTTCTCCGTGATTGCCAGCGTCTCGGGCGTCTCTTCCGTGGTGAGCAGTTCCAGCGTTCCGGCGAAGCTCTCCGGGGGAATCCCGAGGTGCTTGGTCGAGCCGGCCGAAGGGTCGAGGTCAATGACGAGCGACGAGTAGCCTTTCTCCCCGAACGCCGTCGCGAGGTGGACCGTGTTGGTGCTTTTCCCGACCCCACCCTTCTGGTTCCCCACGGCGATGACGACTCCCGGCCTTATCCGCGGCATAGGGTCACTCCTCGAAAAATTTTTCGCCCTCGTCGGCATGCATTCATGCATTCATGAATAAATGCATCCATGCATGCATGGAATCATGGATGCATGGATACATTATCCGGCCGAGAGTCTGCAAGCATTATTTTTCAACAACTTACGAAATGAGCATACATGCCTCCATGCGTTCATGCATTCATGCATCCATGAAGGCACCCATTCATGCATCCATGCATCCTCTGTAAAATCAACGACTTACAGGTGTAGCCGCGAAAATTTTTGTTGAAATACGCCAAAAAAAAGGTTAGATATGGCCAGTGTCGGTTTGAAGCCTGGAGTAAAATTTTATGTGTGAGGGATTATCAGCCCTTCGTGAGATCCATCCGGGCACTCGACGCGACCGGATTTTGATGGTGAAAACCGGAGAGTAAAAACTCGGGCAGTTAGGCCGCCCGAAAAAGATAATGACCTGGAGCGCGACGTTTGGCCACCGAACGCTCCAGGTCAATCCTAAACTCGCTTGTACGGCGAGCCGTGATACGTGTATTTAATTGTAATCCGGCCCCGCTGTCAAGCCCTAAAAAGGGATTGATTATGAATGCGACCCCGCATCGGTTCGTCAGGCGGACGACATTAGGCGAAGACGAGTATCGCCGAAATTTTCGACAGATAGACCACGACGTCATCGAGCTGCTGAAGTCCGCGGAGGCCAGAAAAGTGACCCGCCTGATGGGCACCTTGTACCTCACGCTGATAGACGCACCGCCCCGTTACTGGGAGCGTGAAGGCGTACTTCGTTTCACGGGCGACGTGGGCGACGTGGGGACGCAGACGGCGTGGCAGCAGCTCGTCGGCCTGCTCGACTGCGGCAACACGACCGCCAAGAAGGCCCTCGACTGGATGCATGAGCAGGGAATTATCGGTTACTACGCCGGGAAGAACGGCGTCGGCATCCGCATCTTCCTCAACCGGGCTGTCAGTTCGATTGGCAGGCGCGGGGGGCAAAAAAATTTACGCCTCGTCCGCACTCCCGTTTCGGAATCTCCTGCTCCCGCGGCGGGAACGCCCTTTAGTGACAGCTTCGCTGTTTTAGAAGTTTCAGAAACAGATTTAATTCCGCGCGCGCCAAAAAACGGCGCGGAGCAAGCCACGGTTGTCAAACAAGCCCCCGACTCAATCACGCCCGGTTTCCCAAACCCGCCGCAGAGCGCCACCGCGAGCGTAGGTACGCCGCCGCGACCACCGGTCCGGGTCGAAGTCCCGGTCGAGGAAATAGTCTCACGCCTCAGCCGTGAGCTCGGGCCGTCGCTCCAGTCCGCGGCGAGGCGGGCGGCGGCGCAGGAGCACGAACGGACGCGGGACTGGCTTGAGAGCAGGGGACTGCCGAAGGCGGCGAGGGTCGCACAGCGCGAGGCCTACAACGTCCTGCGCAAGTACGGGGTCATCAGGGACGCGGCCCAGGCTGCGCCCGCCGACTTGGGCCGGGGGGGCGACCCGACGCGGGAGCCCCACCCGCTCGCGGACGGCGAGGTCGAAGAGCTGGCGCAAGCCTGCGTCGCCATGCTCGAAGTCAAAGGGCAGTCAGTCGAGCGGACGCTGTCGGAGATGAGCGCCGAGGCGGGGGGCTTCCTGCTGCCGGCAGATGTCCGCCGCGTACGCTCCGTGGCGGAAGCCCTGCTGGATAATTCGCGGCAGTAGTAGGGCAACAACTTTTTACAGTCCCGGTGCGAGCGAGTGGCAACTTTCTGTAGAGTCTCGATGTATGCTCTCGCGCAGTATGTTCCGAGATGCGGTCAGTAAACTATCGCTGCGAAAGAAGCTGACGATACTGGCATCGGTAGGTGTGTTCCTCCCCCTCTTGGTATTGACCTATATGCAGTATCGCTCGCTCGCCGAACTCCAGAGCAAAACCAAAGGCGCATTCAAGGACAACCTTCGACAGGGATTAACCAACGTAGAGCACCGGATGAAACAACGCCTGGAGGGCGTCGCGGCTCAAACCCTGGACCCGATTGGCAGCACCCACCTTTCGTCCCCCGGAGCCGGGGAAGAACTCGAAAAATATTTCGCAGACGTAAAGCGTTCGCATCCTGAAGTAGAAGAGATTTTTGCTTTCTCCTACGGGGACGGTAAGCAAGAAACGAATAGTTACGCGTATGTTTATGCGGACGAATTTGTGAAAACCGCCCGAGCAGAATTCACCCCTGCGCAGTCTCACATTCTGACTCTATTCGACAACGCGCGGGCGGCCCAAAGTTTTCTTGACGGTAATCGCAAGTATTTATTCGCGCATCAATCCTGTGCCGCATGTCCGCCGGGCAGTCGCATGCGTCAAGGGGCATACCTGTTTTATCCGTTGAAGGATTTAACGAAAGTAGAGGAGGGCGGTTTTGCGGGCGTCTTATTGAGCGAAGCTTTCGTCAGAGATGACTTGATAGCTCGCAGTATAGACGAGGCTGCGAGCGGGCATAAAGATCATGCGGCCGATGCTCCATCGGCCGTAGCCGTTACGATTAGCGACGACAATCAGCAGGTACTTTATTCAAACGCGGCGGCTCAAAGCGGACACTTTCTCGAAACCAACTTCGACCGGCCGTTCACGAATTGGAAGGCGAGAATCGGCCTGAAGAATACAAATCTCGATGACCTCGCGCGCGACAGTTTTTTGCATAGTGCCGGGGTGACTTTCATCGTACTGATGTTCTTACTTTGTGGCATCGCGCTCACCCTGCGGGCCACCGACCGCGAGGCGCGGCTGGCGCAGGCGAAATCAAATTTCGTCTCGAATGTCTCGCACGAGCTAAAGACGCCCTTGTCGCTCATCAGCCTGTTTTCTGAAATCCTCGAACTAGGCCGCGTTGACGACGAAGAGAAGAAGGCGGAGTACTACCGGATAATCCGCCACGAAAGCCGGCGTCTGAACAAGACGATAGATAACATCCTCGACTTCTCGAAAATCGAGGCCGGGCGTAAAACGTATGATTTCGCCGAGGGCGATATGGCGGAAGTGATTGAGGACGTGCTTTCCGGCTATCGCTATCAGCTCGTCAACTCCGGCTTTGAGATTCAAACAAACATCCAACCCGATTTGCCGCCGGTCTTAATTGACCGCGACGCGATGGCGCAGGCCGTCTCGAATCTGCTTGATAACGCCATTAAATATTCGGGCGGGGTGAAACAACTCTCGGTCACGGCGGAAAGGCGCGGGGCCGACCTGTCAGTTGAAATAGCCGACCGCGGCGTCGGAATTCCGCGCGCCGAACAGGCGAAGATTTTCGAGAAGTTTTACCGCGTGGGCAACGGGCTGGTTCATGACGTGAAGGGCAGCGGCCTCGGCCTGTCTCTGGTGAAGCACATCGTCGAAGCTCATGAGGGAACCGTCGCCGTCGAAAGCGAAGTCGGCAAGGGAAGTCGTTTTACGGTTCGCCTTCCGCTCTCGCGGCGCTGACGCTCGGGCGTGGTCATAGGAGAAGCATCAAGTTGGTCAAAGTCCTGATAATCGAAGACGAGCCGAACATGGTCCTCGGGTTGAAAGATAGCTGCGAGTATGAAGGCTACGAGGTCTGTGTGGCGCGCGACGGGAAGGAGGGGTTGGAGAAGGCTTCGACGGAGAAGGCCGACATCATTCTGCTCGACGTGATGCTGCCTTTGATGAGCGGGATAGACGTGTGCCGCACCCTGCGCGCGCGCGGGATAGAAACTCCCATCCTTATGCTGACCGCGCGGAGTCAGGAGATTGACAAGGTGGTCGGCCTCGAAGTCGGCGCGGATGATTACGTGACGAAACCGTTCGGCGTGAAGGAACTGCTCGCGCGCATCAGGGCGCATTTGCGAAGGGCCGCGAAACAGGTCGTCGAAATCGAAAGGTTTACCTTCGGCGACGTGGAGTTGAATTTTAAAAAATACGCGGCGCGCAGAGGCGGGCGGGCGTTAGAGCTTTCGGCCCGCGAATTCGAGATTTTGCACTACCTGATTCGGCGTCGGGGCGAAATCGTCACGCGCGACCAACTGCTCGACGAAGTTTGGGGTTATGAGAGCACCCCGGTGACGCGCACGGTTGACAACCATATCGCCAGGCTGCGGCAGAAAATCGAGCCCGACCCGTCGGAGCCCCGGCACATCATTACCGTTCACCGGCTCGGCTATCGCTTCGTCGAATAAGCCGCGGCGAGTCGGTCCCGCGTTTTATCCCTCCTATCCTTCCTCCCGGTACAACTTTTTACAATCTAATTACAGCGTGTGGAGACTTGGGAGCTCGGAGACTATAGGCTCTCAGGGACGGGCAAGGAGAACATCAATTGAGACACAACGTTATCTTAACCATCACGTCTCTGCTCTCGATCCTCTTCTTTAGTTTTCACCTGTCGGACGACATCGTCCGCGGGTTCGAGCCGGGAGGGTTCAAGCACATACAGGGGATGTCTATCATGGTCGTCTGGCTGTACGGGACGCTGGTGCTCGCCGGGCGGCGGTCGGGGTTCGTCATCATCCTTCTCGGGTCGCTCCTCGCGTCGCTCATGCCCATCGCCCACATGAGGGGGGCGGGGCTCGTCGGCGGCCGGGTCGCCAACTCCGGCGGAGTCCACTTCTGGGTCTGGACGCTCCTCTCGCTCGGCGCGACCGCGCCCTTCTCAGTCATCCTCTCGGCGCGCGGGCTGTGGGGCCTGCCGTGGCGACGGCGCCGGGCGTCCGACAACCCGGACTTGGAAAGGTCAGTCGAACCGCGCAGTTGAACGGCGCGGATTTGTTCCTGTCAGCGACCGCCCGTCACCTCCGCGAAGTTGTCGCCGGGCTCCACGTCAATCAGCAGGTTTCGCGGGTCGATGCCCGCCCCGGCGGGCTCGCCCGGCACCGTCAGCGTGATGCGCTGCTCGCCGGAGCGGACGCGGTGCATCTGCGAGTAGAGCGGCGCCCCCCCGTCTCCCGCGGCCGGGAACACGCCGACTTCGACGAGGTCGTCCATCGGCACCTCCGTCTCGACGCCCTCCTCGTCAACCACCACCTTGCGCGCCCGCACGTCGAGCGTCACCCGCCACTCGCCCGTGCCCGTCCGCTCCGCCTCGACGCGCTTCGCTGCCAGCTCCCAGTAGGTGTTCGCTTCAAACAGGTCCGCGAGCAGATACCGAAGCTCGTCGGGCGTCACCGCCTGAAGCTCTCTGTAGAGGTCGAGCGTGGTCGGCAGCGGGGGCGTCGCCGAGCCGTGCCTCTCGAAGAAGCGTCGCAGCGCGGCGTCCACCCGCTCGGCGCCGACGTACTCGCGCACGGCATTCATCGCGAGCACGCCCTTGCGGTACCACTGGAATCGGTCGGTGGAACGCAGGAGCGGCGAGCCGGCGCGGGCGCGCGGGCTCAGGTACGACGCCCGCATCGCGCCGAGGAGCCGTTCGCGGTGCTCACGGCCGTGGGCCGCCTCGACGACCTCCAGCGCCGAGTCCCACGCCAGGCTCTCGGTGAGCACCGGCGCGCCCACGACCGACGCCGGCACGAGCCGGTTGCCCCACCACTGGTGAGCCACCTCGTGTGCGACGACCGCGAACGGCAGGTCGATGCCGCGCGGGTCGTCCACCGGGTTGATGAAGGAGAACCCTTCTTGATACCGGACGTTCATCGGATGTGAGAACAGCGTGCGCCTGCGGCCGGGGTGCTCCACGAAACGGAGCTGGCGGTGCGGGTAGGGGCCGAGCCGCTTGGTGAGCAAGTCGAGCGAAGCCCGGACGCTGCCGAGCATGCGGTCCACGTTCAGGGCGTGCGCGGGGTGGTGAAAGATTTGAATCTCGACATCGTTCCAACGCCCCTCGCGCACGGCATAGGCGGCCGAGAAGAAGGCGAAGCTGTTCAGGATGGGCGCGTCGGTGGCGTAGTGGAAGTAGCGGCGCCCGTCCTGCGCCCACGTCCGGCGAAGCGCGCCGGGCGCCACCGCCGTCTGCCCCTCGTCCGTGCCGACGACGGCCTCGAACATGATAGGCCCCAGCCCGCCGACATCCATGAGCGCCGCGGGGTCGTCGTAGGGTGGGACATCGGGTCGCGGGGAGAGCCCGTGCGCCCGCCGCTGCCCGGCGCCCCGGACCTCGCGGCTCTTCTGATAACCGACTTCGGGAAGCCACTCGGCGCCGAAGACCGTGCCGTTCGGGGCCACGGACGCGTCGATGTCGCTTGTAGGGAAGCCGCGCGGGTCGAAGCGCACCCCGAAATCGAGCTTCAGCGAGTCGCCGGGCCGGAGGGGAGTCTCCAGAACGTAAATCCGGTGTCCGAGTTTGTCGTCCACCAGCTCGGGCCTCGCCGTCCGGTCGAAGCTCACCTCACGGGTCTCGACCCCGAGGGCGGTCGCCACGTGAACCGCGTCGATAGTCGCCTCGGTCCCGTTCACGAGGTCATACGTCCCGCGTATCTCCACCGCCCGCCGCTTGGGATAGATTTCGACGCGCAGGTTAACGGCGGTCGGCCGCGGCTGCGGGACGCCCGCGTAGCGCCCGTAGCGGCGCTCGTAGTCGGCCCTCCACTCCTCCCCGCTCGGGGCGGCGTGGCTCGCATGCAGCACGCTCGTGTTGTAGTAGATGAGGCCCCCGAAGGTCAGGGCGAGCGCCGCGGCGACGGCGGCGGTCGCGGCCGTCGGGCGCGTGAAGCGGCGGCCCGCGAGGCGGAGCCTCGGCCCAAGGCCCCGCTCCGTGCCCCGCGGCCAGAGCAGCACGCCCGCGACGGCGAGCAGCAGCGCCCACGCCGCCCAGTAGAGCTTGAACAGGAGCCAAGGCCCGATGAACGGTTCGAGGCCGCGCATGTCCGAGTAGGCCCACCCCGGGTCCGACCCGTAGACGAGCAGGCCCGGCTCAATCCCGAACTGCGGGCCGAAGGTCACGAGCACGTAGGCGATGACCGCCACCAGATGGCCGATGTACTTCTGGTTGACCACGACCTGCACGACGAGGGCGAGCAGGGCGAACAGGAGATAGTCGGCGAGCCGAATCCCGAAGAGGACGCGCGCGTACACCCCCAACTCGAACTCGTAGTAACCCATGCGCGCCTGCACGAACATCGCGGTCGCCGTAATCAACGCCTGCGCCGCGGCGAGCCAGAGGGCGAGCCCCGCGAACTTGCCCGCGAAGGAGACCCACACCGGCACGGGCGCCGCTCCGGCAATCTCGTTCAGGCGGGCCTCGCGCTCGCGCCAGACAAGCTCTCCGGCGTAGTAGACGATAAGCAGCGGGACGACCAGCCACATGCCGTGCTCGGCGGCTTGTTCGAGGACGTTGACGAACTCCCCGGTGGTGGGGAGTTGGGGAAAGCCTTCGTCCTGAAAATACAGGGGCCCGACCAGAATCAACAGCACGGCCACGGCGACGAGCGCGGGCCCGCCCCAGCCCCTCACGATTAGACGGAACGACTCACGCGCGACGGCGAGCGTCTGCCGCGCGCGTGTCGCCGTCCCGAACGTCGGCCGGATGCGCGGGACTGTGACCGGGGCGCTCAGCGCAGTCGCGGCCTCGCGGGCGCGCGGCGCCTGCTCACCCTTCGCGGCTCGCCTGCGACCGAACCGTCGGCCGCCGACCTCGACGTGCGCGAACCGAAAGCGGAGGTGGGTGAGCGCGAGCACGCCCAGGGCGACGCCGAGCCACACGAGCCGGTTCGAGAGCATAGACAACTGCGGCCCGACGACGAGCGCGTTCTTCTCGCCGGGCGTCCAGACCTTCGACAGCTCGTAGAACACGGTCAGCCCGAGCGGGTCCGTCAGCTTCGCGACGCTCCAGTGTCCCAGCAAACCGGCCACGACCTGCCAACTGACGACCGCCGCGAAGAAGACGAACGCGCCCCCGAGGTAGCTCACGACGCCGCGCCGCCCGAACGTCGCCGCCGAGAACATGAGCGCCGTGGCGACGAAGGCGTTCGGCAGCGCGAGCAGGAAGTAGGCGCTGGCGTAGGCGCCCGGCCGGATGGGGCCGATGAGGTCGGCGTGCGAGCCTGGGAGGAGCGAGGCGGCCAGCATGGCGGCCGGGATGGCGGACACGAGCAGCGCGCCGAGGGCGAAGGCCGCGAGGAACCGCCCGCCGAGGTAGGCGGCCTTGCCGACGGGCGCGGTGTAGACGAGCGGGTGCATCCTCGTCTCCACGTCCCGCGCCGCCGCGGCGCCCGCGAACGCCGCCAGCGGCAGTAAGCCGAGGATGCAGGCGACGAGGGTGACTTGCGCCACCGCGAACGGCGCGTTAAGCGAGTAGCCGCCCTCCACCGCCTCGGCGACGAGGACATCGCGCGCCATGAAGAACGAGACCACGAAGAGGAGCACGAAGTAGAGCCACGTCGAGACGCGCCGCGCTTGGTAGGCGAACTCGAAGCGGAAGGTCTGCCGGAGCTTCATCGCGCGACCCCCGCCAGCGTGCTGAAGTAAACGTCCTCAAGGTCGGGCTCCGCGGGCTCGAACCCGGCGCCGGGCCGTTCGCTGCCGTAGGCTCGCACGACCGTCCGCCCGGCGAGCAGCTTCGTTGAGATGACCGCGTGCTCCCGTTCGACTTCGGCCAGCTCGCTCTTATCCATCACGCGCCGCCAGATGCGCCCCCGCAGCGCGGCGACCGCTTGCAGCGGCTCGGCTTCGAGCATGATGCGGCCGCGGTCGATGATTGCCATCCGGCTGCACAGCTCCGACACGTCTTCGACGATGTGCGTCGAGAGGATGACCACGGCGTTCTGCCCAATCTCGCTCAGCAGGTTCAGGAAGCGCACGCGCTCGGCCGGGTCGAGCCCGGCGGTGGGCTCGTCAACGATGATGAGCCGCGGGTCGCCGAGCAGCGCGACGGCGACGCCGAACCGCTGGCGCATCCCGCCCGAGTAGCCGCCGAGCTTCTTCCTGCGCACGTCGTAGAGGTTAACCTGACGCAGCAGCGCCCCGACGACCTCGCGGCGCCCGCGGCGCCCGGCCAGCCCCTTGAGCACGGCGAAGTGGTTGAGCAACTCCTCCGCGCTCGCCTTCGGGTAGACGCCGAACTCCTGCGGCAGATACCCGAGCGTCTCCCGCACCCGCTCGCGCTCGGCCAGCACGTCGATGTCGCCGAGGTGTATCGAACCCGCGTCGGGCTCCTGTAGCGTGGCGATGGTTCGCATCAGCGTGGACTTGCCTGCGCCGTTCGGGCCGAGCAGTCCGTACATGCCCTGCGGGACCGTGAGCGTGATGTCCTTCAGGGCTTCGACGCCGTTCGGGTAGGTCTTCGAGAGCTTCCGAATCTGTAGTTCCATGACGACCCCGGAATGGAAGAGCCGCGCTGGCGGCGCGAAGAGACAGTCAGACCTCACCGCCGGGCCGCGCGGGGGCGCGACTCGACGACTCGTTTAAATGTTGTGCTATTAGATAACGAGCGGGGGCGGGGGCGATTAACGGCTGCTCACGCCAATCCCGGTCGTCTCTGGAAACGACGGTCGGGTGTTGAAGGTTCTGTAGACTTACACACGCCTGAACGCCGGGCGGGCGGGCGGCGAATGTACGTTGACAGACGCGGCGGGGCCTCATTAACATCTGCCGACTCGCCACGGGGCAAGACCCTCGCGCCGGAGATTCCTGAAGTCTTCGCCCCCGCACCCCTCTCTTCGCCGCCGACGCGGGCGGTCAAACTTGAGTGCTCTTCCAACGTACGCAGACTGGAGAAAATATGCGCCCCCCTACCATGCATAAACCCGCCGGGCAATTCGTCGCGCTCACGCTCGGACTCCTCCTCTTATCTCTCACCGCCGCGGCGCAGACGCAGATCACGACGGGCGTCATTCAGGGGACGGTTCTCGACGAGCAGGGCGCGACCGTGCCCGGCACCACGGTCGAGGTGAGGAACGTCGAGACCAACCTGACCAAGACGCTCGTGACCGACGAGGGCGGCCGCTTCGTTTTCCTCCAGCTCCCGCCGGGCCGCTACACGCTCTCCGCCTCGAAGCAGGGCTTCGCCACGCTCCGTCAGGAGGAGTTCGCCCTCACCGTCGGGCAGGCCGCGACGCTCGACCTCAAGATGAAAGTCTCGGGCGTCAACGAAACCATCACCGTCTCGGCCGTGCAGACCGTAGACACGGCCAGCACGCAGACCTCCACCACCCTCAACGAGAGAGCCGTCGGCAACCTCCCCGTGCTCGGCCGCAAGTTCGAAGACCTCTTGACGCTGACGCCCAACGTCTCGGTCGTGCAGGGGCCGGACGGCGACGAGATTAACTTCGCCGGCCAGCGCGGCGTCTTCAACAACATCTCGCTCGACGGCGGCGACTACATGAACGGCTTCTTCGGCGAGCAGGCCGGCGGCCAGCGTGCCGCCATCGACATCCCGCTCGACGCCGTCAAGGAGTTTCAGGTCATCGCCACGGGCGCGACCGCCGAGTTCGGCCGCACCGCGGGCGGCGTCGTCAACGTCGTCACCAAGTCGGGCACCAACGCCTTCCACGGCTCGCTCTTCCACTTCCAGCGCCTCGAAGCCCTCACCGCCAACACCTCCGACGGCAAGCCCCTCACTGACTTCCACCGCGAGCAGTTCGGCGGCAACGTCGGCGGCCCCATCAAGAAGGACAAGGCGTTCTTCTTCGTCGCCTACGAGCAGATTTTCGAGAACCTGACGCGCGCCAACCTCTCCGAGCAAATCGGCGACACGCCCTGCCCCGTCGCCGCGCCGACTATTCAGGCCAACGAGGGTTTGATTAACTCGAACACCGATTGCCAGAGGCTCGCGCTCGTCAACTTCATCCGCACGACGCGCAATCAGGAGGAGGGCCTGCCCGTCGAGCGCCCCGTCCGCAACTCCGCCATCCTCGGCAAAATCGACTGGGAGCTGACGGGCTCGTACCACCTCACGCTCTCGCACAACTTCGACTACTCGAAGAACGAGAACCAGACCTTCGACGTGGCGACCTACGGCAACTCGGCCAACGGCACCGAGGGGCCTTCGAAGATTCACGCCTTCAACGCCAACCTCTTCTCGACGCTCTCGCCGACGAAGGTCAACGAGTTCCACTTCACCTACGGGCGCGAGGAGCGGCCCCGGACGGGCGTCGAGTCGAACGTGCCGGCCGACACGGCGATGGGCTTCGTCACCACCTTCCGCTTCGGCAACCCCTTCTTCCTCCAGCCGGCCGTGGACGAGACCTTCTGGCGCGCGCAGTTCAAGGACAACTTCTCCGTCGTCTCCGGCAACCACACCGCCAAGTTCGGCGGCGAGTGGGTCCACAGCCGCAACTCGCAGGTCTTCCGCGGCTTCTTCCAGGGCCGCTACATCTTCGACAGCGTGACCGGCTTCCTCCGCTACGCCTCGCCCGCCGCCGCCGGGGGCTTCGGCCCCAACACGACGGGCTGCTCGAACGGCTCCTTCGTCACGGCCCCGACGCCCTGCCCCGCGGGGACGACCGCCACCGGCACGCCGCTCCTCCTCTTCCTGCAAGGCGCCGGACTCACCGGCCCCGCGACCGACGCCGCGGGCTTCTCCGACATCGCCAACGAAGACCTCGCCCTCTTCGCGCAGGACTCCTGGAAGGTGCGCCCCAACCTGACCTTCAACTACGGCCTGCGCTGGGAGGCGCAAATCTTCCCCGAGCCCGTCGTGGCGCCGGAGGACACGGCCTACGGCATCTTCCTGAATGACCCGCGCTTCCCCTCGAACGGCCGCCTGCCGAGCCCGAAGAAGCAGTTCCAGCCGCGCCTCGGCTTCGCGTGGGACATCGGCGGCGACGGCCGCTCGGTCTTGCGCGCCAACTACGGCATCTACTACGCGCGCCAGAACATGCTCTCTCAGGTCGGCTCCATCACGACCAACGGCGTCCAGCAGCAGACCATCGCGGGCGGCGCCTTCGCCAACCCGACCATCCTCCCCGTGTGGCCCAACCTCGTCACGCCGCCCTCGACCGTCACGCCCTGCGTGGCCGGCGCCGTCACGAACCCCTTCCCGTGCTTTACGGGCGTGCGCGTCTTCAGCCGCGACTACGCGAACCCGCGCGTCTACACCTCCAGCGTCGCCTTCGAGCAGGCACTCGCGCAGAACCTCTCCGTCTACTTCGACTTCACGCACGCCAAGGGCGTCCACATGACGCGCTTCCTCAACGTCAACCGCAACAACTTCTTCTCGCCCTTCCTCGGCGAAGTGATGGTGACGAGCGCCAACGGCAAGTCGCTCTACCGCGCCTTCACGGCCGGGATGCGCAAGCGGTTCAGCCGCAGCTACCAGTTCGAGTGGAACTACACCTTCTCGAAAGACCTCGACGACGACTCCAACGAGCGCGACCCGTTCACCGACCGCGCCTTCGACATCAACAACCTCCAGCTCGACTACGCGCTCTCGGACCGCGACATCCGCCACCGCTTCAACTTCTTCTCGAACGTCATGCTCCCCTGGCGCTTCGACCTGAACGCGCGCGTGCAGGCCCGCTCCGCCCAGCCCATCACGCCGACCGTCCGCACCGCGACGAACCGCAACACGCTGCGCAAGAACAACGAGTTCTTCTCTTTCGACTGGCGCTTGCAGCGGCCCTTCCGCCTCGGCGAGTCGTTCGAGCTGATTCCCCTCTTCGAGATGTTCAATACCTTCAACACCGAGAACAACATCAACCCGCTCGTCACGCCCGGCCTCTTCAACTTCGACGGCTTCCTCCGTCAAGGCGTCGGCGACCCGCGCCTCGTTCAGCTCGCACTCAAGTTCGTCTTCTGATGAGCGAAGCAGAAATCAGAGAAATCGTTGACCGCGAGACGCGGGCCTGGGACACGAAAGACATCAGGCTCCTGATGAGCGTCTTTCACCCCGACATGGTCTGGCCCTGGCCGCCGACGCCGCGCCACCACGACCCCGCCGACTGGGTCTTCGTGGCGGGCCGGTACGACTACGAGCGTTGGAGCGCGAACTGGCAGGGGTTGTTCGACACGCACGAGCTTGTCCACAACCGCCGCGAGACCAAGAAAATCGTCATGACGGCGGAGGGCGACGGGGCCTTCGCCGTCGTGGATGTGGACACGCTGTGGCGCGACGGCGGGGGCCGCGAGCAGCACTGGAAGGGGCGAGCCTGTAAGGTCTACTCGAAGGTGGGCGGCGAGTGGAAGATGACCATGCACACGGGGCTGCTCGACTACTCCGGCTTATGACGACAGCGCGCCGCGCGGGTCGGCGAAGTAGCCCTCCAGCCGCTCGAAAAAGCGCCCGACGTGCAGGCCGTCCATCAGCGCGTGATGCACCTCCACCGAGACGGGCATCATCGTCCGGCCGCCCACGTCGCGGAATTTCCCGAACGTAATCTTGGGGATGCCGCTCCGCCGCCGCGAGTCGCGCGCGTGCGAGATGCTGGTGAACGAGACCCACGGGATGACCGAGTGGTAAACGAGGTCGTCGCGGTCCTCGCGCGAGTCGAGCGGCGGGGGCTCGGCGCGCGCGCCCTCAATCGTCGCCGCGGCGCGGGCGTGGAAGGCGCCGAAGTCCTCCTCGAAGTCGAAGTAGACGAACGTGAAGCTCTCGTCGGGGAGCAGGAGGATGGCCCCGGCGTCGAGGCGGTCGTGGACGAGGACGCGGTCGCCGCGCAGCCGGTAGCGGAAGGGCTCGACCTCGTTGGCCGTCTTCGTCGAGAGGAAGTGATAGGCGATGAAGAAGGAGAGATTCTGAGCGCGGGCGAAGCCGCGCAGGGGCGTCACGTCAACGTCGGCGCAGACGTTGATGAAAGGCTCGTCGTACTCCTTAAAGAGCCGGAAGAGGTGGCGGCGGCTCCACGCCTCGGTGTCAAGGTATCGGGGCATGGGGCCATTATACTTCGTCCCGGCCCCGCCTTGCTTCACCTTGAAAGTCCGCTGTGCCTTCAATCATCTTTCTTGACGGATGTCGTCGCCGCGCTCGTCTGCCGCGAACGCCGATTCATCTCTCCTCTCAGCCTTCTCGGCGGCGCCTCAAATCGCCAGCTTGCGCGCGTGCTCGCGCTCCTTGCGGCGGGCGATTTTCTGGAGCGTCAGAGTTATCTGGTCTACGGCGGGCATGATTTCGGAGAGGTCTTCGTCGGTAATCTCGGCGGGGCCGATTTCCCTGAGCGCGCGCGAAATCATCCTCAGCTCTTCGAAGAAGAGGTGGCTGGCGTCCAAGGGGTCGGCCTCCAGAAGCTCGTCGGCCTTCCCGACGGCCATCACCTCAGTCTCCGTCGGGTCGGGCTCGCGCATCTCGCCGAGGACTTCCTTCACGCGCGCGCGCAGGAGCGTGCTCGACCCTTGCGCCAGCAGGTGTGCTTCGAGCAGCTTCTTGCGGATGGCGCGCGCTTCGGCGTCCGTGCCGCCCAGCTTTCGGGGGGTGACGCGGGCGAGCTGGTGCGCCTCGAAGAGGTTGAGGTCGCCGCGTTCGAGCGCCTCGCGCACGTCGCGCGGGAAGTCGAGCAGGGGCATGTACTGGCCGACGAAGCTGCGCACGGAGATGCCCGTCTCGCGCGCGAGGATGGAGCGCAAGGAGGAGTCGATGCGCAGCAGCACCTCTCGCTTGAAGCGCGGCGGCCGGCCGCGGTTGGTGTCGTTCGGCTGCCGCGCGTAGAGCCCGCGGACCGAGTTGAGCATCGAGTAGAGTTCCTTCTGCGACCGGGGCAGCAGGTCGGGCAGGGAAGCGCGCAGCGAGTCGAGGACTCGGCCGACCCCTTCGGCCGATGCCAGCGGGTCAATGCGCCTCGTGCGGCGTCTCGTGATTTTCAAGTCTCAAACTCCTTTCGAAGCTCGACCTTGACGAAGCGGCCACCTCCGGCCTTATGACCGGAGGGCGGGATTTTATTTACCATAGCATAAAATCCCGCCCGCCCAGTTCACGCCCCGCGCCTCGGCCCCCAACTGATTTTCATCTCCCCCGAGACGAAGCGGCTGTCCGGCCCCGTCCCCTCGGCCACGGGGTTTATCAACTCGACGCGGACGACGACGGCGCGGCCCTCGACGGGCAACTCCCTGACGTTCGGGAAATGCCCCGAGGTGACGTGCCACGCGTAGACCTGCGAGGGGTGCGCGCCGCGCGTCCGGCGGCTGTGATAGAGAAGGTTGCGCGCGTCCTTCCGGTAGGGGCTGCGCACGACTTCGACGCGCCAGCCGAAGTGTTGCTGCGTCGCGCTCGGCTCCTTCACGGCGCGCAGCAGCAGGCCGGGTCCGACCCGCCGCGTGATGACTTCACGCGCGTCCGTCACGCCGAACGTCAACTCGCCGCCCGGCCTTCCTTTCGTCCCCGCCTGCCCCTGCGCCGCGACCGCCGTCAGGACGATTGCGAGCAGCATTCCCGCCTTCCTCATACACACCTCCGCGATGTTTACCGAACGACGATGCGGCCCTTGTACATGTTCATGCCGCAGGTGAACTCGTATTCGCCCGGCGCCGTCGGCGTCACCTCAAGGCTGACCGCCTCGCCCTGCGGCAAGTGAGCGCGGCGGCCGAAGTCGGGCAAGACCACCTCCTCGCCGCACGGCGTCGCCTCGCGCCGCACGAAGTTCAGGCGCAGAGGGCGCCCGGCCTCCGCTTCAATCGAGGCGGGCCGGTAGCCGCCCTTCACCGTCACGTCGACGACCTGCACGCCGCCGGCCCCGACGCCGGCCGCGACCGACTCGCCCTTCCAGAGCCAGAAGTACCAGACTATCCAGCCGATGACTCCGAAGCCAATCAGCGTCACACTAATTTCCGTCGTATTCATGACCTCACCTCCAATGTGGGCCGCGGCCGGAAGAGCCGCAGCCGGTTAGCGTTCGTCACCACCGTCAGCGAAGAGGCGGCCATCGCCACCCCCGCGATAATCGGCGAGAGCAGGAGCCCGAGCACGGGGTAGAGCAAGCCCGCCGCTACGGGGATGCCGAGCACGTTGTAGACGAACGCGCCGAAAAGATTCTGCCTGATGTTGCCGAGCGTCGCCCTCGAAACCTCGACGGCCGTCACGACGCCCCGCAGCGAGCCGCCGACGAGCGTCACGTCGGCCGCTTCTATCGCCACGTCCGCGCCCGTCCCGACGGCGAAGCCCACGTCGGCCTGCGCCAGCGCGGGCGCGTCGTTGATGCCGTCGCCGACCATCCCGACGCGTCTTCGTCCGCCCTCAAGGCCGGGCCACTCGCCCGCCTGAAGTTTTTCAATCTGCCGCGCCTTCTCTTCGGGCAGCACCTCGGCCATCACGTGCTCAATGCCCGCCCGCCGCGCGACGGCCCTCGCCGTGCGCTCGTTGTCGCCCGTCAACATCAAGACCTCGACGCCCAACGCGCGCAGCGCACGCACGGCCGCGACCGAATCATCCTTGAGCGTGTCGGCGACGCCGAGCAGGCCCGCGGCCCTCCCGTCAACGGCGACGAACATCGGCGTCCTGCCTTCGTCGGCGAGCGCCGCCGCCTCGCGCTCGAACGCGTCGAAAGGCACGCCCGCCTCCGTCAGTAATCTTCGATTCCCGACCAGCACGCGCCGTCCTTCCGCCTTCGCCTCGACCCCGCGGCCCGGCACGGCCCTGAACTCTTCGGGCTCGCCCGGCTCGACGCCGCGCCCGCGCGCGCCTCTTACAACCGCCTCCGCCAACGGGTGCTCGCTCCTCCGGTCGGCCGTCGCCGCCAGCTTCAGCAACTCGTCCGCGCCGAAGCCTCCGAGCGGCAGCACGTCCGTCAACTCAGGCCGCCCTTTCGTCAGCGTCCCCGTCTTGTCGAGCACGACGGCGTCCAGCCTCGAAGCCGTCTCAAGCGCCTCGCCGTTCCTGATGAGCACGCCGTTTTCGGCCGCCTTGCCGACGCCGACCATCAGACTGATAGGCGTCGCCAAGCCCAGCGCGCACGGACACGCGATGACGAGCACGGCGACCGTCGTCACTATCGCGTGATTCACCGCCGGCTCCGGCCCGAAGTTGAACCACGCGAGGAAGGTCAGCACCGCCGCTATCAGCACCGCCGGGACGAAGAAGGAGCTGACCCTGTCAACGAGCTTCCCGATGGGCGGCTTCGAGCTTTGCGCGCGCTCGACCATGCGGACTATCTGCGCGAGCGCCGTGTCCGCCCCGACCTTCGTCGCGCGGAAGGTGAAGGCACCCGTCCTGTTGACGCTCGCGCCGACGACCCCGTCGCCCGGCCTCTTGTCCACCGGCACCGACTCGCCCGTCACGATTGACTCGTCCACCGCCGACTCGCCCTCCAAGACGCGCCCGTCAACCGGCACCTTCTCGCCGGGCCGCACCAGCACCGTGTCGCCGACGACGACCTCCCCGACGGGCACGTCCGTCTCCTTACCGTCTCGGATGACGCGCGCCGTCTTCGCCTGCAACTCAAGCAGCTTCCGGAGCGCCGCGCTCGAACGCGTCTTCGCCCGCGCCTCCAAAGCCTGCCCGAGCAGTACGAGGGCGATGACGACGGCGGCCACCTCGAAGTACATCCCGCCCGTGCCTTCGGGGAAGAGGCCCGGCGCGGCGAGGGCCGCCGCCGAGTAGGCCCACGCGGCGCCCGTCCCGAGAGCGACCAGCGTGTCCATGTTCGTGTTGTGATTGCGAAGCCCGTTCCACGCGCTCTCGAAGAACTGCCGGCCCGACCACGCCAGCACCGGCAGCGTCAGCAGCGCCGAGACGAGTCCGACCAGCCTGTGCCGCGTCATCAACGCCTCGCGCCACGAGGGCACGAACTCCGCGAACATCAGAAGCAGCAGCGGGGTGCCGACGGCCGCCGCGAACCGGAACTTCCGCATCAACGTGCGGTAGCCCTCCGCCTGCGCCTCGTCGGCGCCGTGCGCCCCGTGTACTGTTAAAGCCGTGGCTGACATCTCTTTGAAACCTCCCCTCGGCCCGCCTCTCAACGGCGGCGCCGCGCCTTCTTCAACCCTTCCGACCTGTGCGCGGCGTGCTCGACGTGCGAGCCCTCGATTAGTCCGCAGACGTGGCCGGGCATGCGACCGACCTTGTCCCACTCTTCGAGCGTGGCTTTCAACTCCTTGCGGTACCGTTGCAGCTCGCGCAGGCGCTCGTCCAACTCCTCCATGCGGCGGCGGACTATCTCGCGCACCTCGTCGCACGGGCTCTCGCCCTTGCGCGCGTCGTCGAGGACGCGCCCGATCTCTTCGAGCGAGAAGCCGAGCGCCTGCGCCCGCTTGATGAAGGCCAGCCGCTCAAGCACCTCCTCGCCGTAAACGCGGTAGCCGCCGTAGGTGCGAGAGGGCCTGTCCAAGAGTCCGCTCTTCTCGTAGAACCTCAGCGCCTCGATGCCGACGCCGCTCCGCTTTGAGACCTCGCCGATCTTCAGCATCCGCCGCCCCTCCTCTTCGCCCACCAGCATTGCCCCGCGCCTCGTCCCGACCATCGATTTCACCTCCTCTTTTCGACCGACGCCGTAAGTATAAAGTCTATACTCGACTCCAGAGTCAAGGGTAAATTTCGAGCCCCCTTCACAGCCCGTGGCCGGCGCCCCTGCCGCCGAGCCGAATCCGCAGGAAGGCTTTGTAAGAGGCCGGGTTCCGGCCGTAGAGCACGTCGAGTGCCTGCGGCTTGGAGTAGAAGGTCGTGTCGCCGCCGAGGCCGAGCGTGTACTTGTCGCCCGCGTAGAGGTCGCGCACGTAGCCGACCGTGTAGGCGCCGACGCGGAACTGCGGGTGCGCGTGCTCGCCGAAGCCGAGGCGGGGCAGGTCTTCGGGCCGGAGGAGGTCCTTCTTGTCAACCAATTCGAGGCGCGTGTAGAGGTAATTCCTGTCCGCGAAGTTGAGCGTGGACTCGACGAGGTAGCTGTTAAGCCTAAAGGCGTCGTCGCCGTGCGTCTCGCGGTTGCGGCCCCAGATGAGGCTCGTCGCCCAGTTGCCGCGCTTCAGCGGCCTGTTGTACTGGACCGAAGCCGTCTGCCTGTGCGTGTCGCCTTCGTGGAGCAGCTCGGGGTTCTTCAGGAAGCCGTAGGAGTACTGCAAGACCCAGTTGTCGCTCGGCGCGACGGAGACGCGGACGGAGCGCGAGTTCCACGCCCCGGCCTCGAAGCCGTAGCGGTCCTCGTCGGGCTCGCGGCCGTTGAAGACCGAGCCCTCCAGCTTCAGCCAACGGTAGGTGAAGCCGGTGGTGAAGACGCCGAAGGCGATGTGCGTCGAGTCCTGTAGGTGGTGCGCCAGCGGCGCCGAAGGGTTCTCGGAGGCCGAGGCGCGGTGCATGAAGGCGACGGGGCCGAGCGCCGGTTCGCCGGGGTAGCCGACGTAGGCGAACCACGACGCGCGGTCGCCGACGGGGAGCGTGTATTTCGCCGAAAGCTCCATCAGCATGTCGTGCGGGTGCTGCGCGTCCACGATGGGCCGGCCCTGATAGACTTCGCCCGACTGGAAGAGCTGCGGCGAGCCTGCGCCGGAATAGGTCAGCGGCTCAAGGCTGAACATGCCGCGCAGCTCAAGCGTGCCGCGCCCGACCCGACGCTGGGCCATCGGCATGAGCCAGTTCTGAGACTCGAACTTCGTCACGCCGCGCGGCCCGCCCTGCGAGTTGACCCCGAGCTTCGCCTCGCCGTGCAGCATCACAAGCCAGTCGCCGGCCCGTCTGTGGAGCATGTACGCGGGCGTGGAGGCGGGCTGCCACGAAGTTCCCGAGCCGTCGCGGCTCGTCATCATCGCGCCGTCGGCGCCGTGCGACGAGTGCGGGTCATCGCCGGCCGCCTCAGGCTTCGCGGCGCCGGTCTCGGCATGGCCTTCGTGCGAGGCGCCGTGCGGCTTAGCTTCCGAAGGTTTGGGCGTCGGGCTCGGCGAGGGGGTCGCGGCGGGCGTCGGCTGCGCTTGAGGCTTATCGTGTTGGTGGTGGTCGTGCTGGGCCGCCGCCCGGTCCGCGCCGACGAACAGGACCGCCGAGGCCAGCAGGAACGCGCGCAGGCGGCCGGCGCCGGGGACGAAGTTTCTCATGACTACACTCCTTCGATTTTTCTTGCCTTCTCCGTTCATAGAGGTAGTCTACAGTCTGGAGACGGCTACAGAGTCAAGGGCTATTTTCGCACGAAAAAAGGGCGGGCCGAAATGAAGCCGGCCCGCCCTCCTGTCGGTGCGCTCGCTGCCTATTCGCCGTGCGCCTCGGTCAGCTTGCGGAAGTGGTAGCCCATCGCGGCGAGCGTCATGGCGTGCGCGAAATTCCTCCGGTGGTGAGCGACCGCGCGCCGCAGGTAGCGCCAGAACTCGGCGCGGGCCGGGTCGCGCACGCCGAGCGTGAGGACGACGCGCGCGAAGGCCGCCGCGTCGGCGAGCAGTCTGGTCTGGCGCGGCTCCGGCCCGCGCGTCAGGTGCGACAGGCAGTCGAGCGCGCGCTGGTAGTACTCGGCCGGGCTGTAGATGGTGCGGACAATCTGCCTGTAACCCTCGATGAGCCGCGCCGCGTCCATGCGCGGGACAAAGTTCAGGCACTCCTCGGTGTTGCTCCCCGAGCTCTCTTTGAGCAGGCGGCCCTCGCGCTTGAGCCGCCGCCAGAGCTGCGTGTCCGGCAGCGCCGTCAGCAGCCCCACCATCGCCAGCGGGATCGCGCTCTCCCGGATGAACTCGATCTGCCGCTCGAAGATGTCCTCCGGGTCGTGGTCGAACCCGACGATGAAGCCCGCCATCACCTCCATCCCGTAGGACTGAATCTTGCGCACCGATTCGAGCAGGTCCCGCCGCGTGTTCTGCCCCTTCTGCGCCTCCCTCAGGCTCTCCTCCACCGGCGTCTCGATGCCGAGGAACACGCGCCGGAAGTTCGCCCGCCGCATCATGCCGAGCAGCGCGTCGTCCTCGGCCAGGTTGACGCTCGCCTCCGTGATGAAGGAGAAGGGCCGGCCGTGCCGCTCGGTCCACCCCACCAGCTCGGGCAGGAGCCCGCGGACGTTCTTCTTGTTGCCGATGAAGTTGTCGTCCACGATGAAGACCAGGCCCCGCCAGCCGGTCGCCCGCAGGGCGTCCAGTTCGGCCAGCACCTGCTCGTTGGTCTTGGTGCGCGGGACGCGGCCGTAGATCTCGATGATGTCGCAGAACTCGCACTGGAAGGGGCAGCCGCGCGAGTACTGGACGCTCATGGCGCTGTAGCGGCCGAGCTCGGCGAGGCGGAAGTCGGGGACGGGCGTGGAGGTGAGGGCGGGGCGCTCGGCGGCGCGGTAGAAGGGCTTCGGGTCGCCGCGTTCGAGGTCGTCGAGGAACACGGG
Source organism: Pyrinomonadaceae bacterium (assembly GCA_035941045.1). Lineage (GTDB taxonomy): Bacteria > Acidobacteriota > Blastocatellia > Pyrinomonadales > Pyrinomonadaceae > QHXN01. The sequence goes on from DASZEK010000155.1 coordinate 57,648, forward strand.
CAGGGTGGTCTCGGCCTCGCCGACGAAGATGTGGTCGGCGTCGGGCAGCTCCTCGGCGCTGGTCGAGACGTAGGGGCCGCCGACGACGACCGGCTTGCCGCGGGCCTTGCACAGCGAGACGACGCGTTCGAGCGAGTCTTTCTGCACGATCATGGCGCTACAGAAGACCATGTCGGCCCAGTCGATGTCGGCGTCGGAGAGCTTGCGGACGTTCATGTCCACGAGCCGCCGCTCCCACCCGGCGGGCAGCATCGACGAGACGGTGAGCAGCCCGAGCGGCGGGAACGACGCCCTCTTGCCCTCCAAGGCCAGCGCGTGGCGGAAGCTCCAGTAGGTGTCCGGGAACTCCGGGTAGACGAGTAACGCCCTCATCCCTTCAATCTCCTCCCTCGTGCGGGTCTGGTGTCGTTTGAACTCTCGCGCCGCCGCCGCGCGAGGGGCGAAGCGAGGGCAGGGGGAATCGGTCTTGGGGGACTCGTTCCTTCTGTCGAATGGCGGTGGTGCGGCGTGAGTATAGCGCATGCGCGGGTTGTGTGGCGAGAAATACTTTGAGCCCGGCGGCGGGCGCATCCGGCCCCGATTCTGCGGCCCGCGCCCGGCCGCAGAAACTACCTTGACAATCTAGGTAGTCTTCTTCATTATTCACCGGCCAGCTTAGACCGTCTAGGTACTCCGGAGGGTTTCACATCATGCCCACGCCCGACACGAAGATTCTGCAAGGCACGCTCGACATGCTCATCCTGAAGGCGCTCTCGCTGGGGCCGCTGCACGGGTACGGCATCGGCCAGCGCATCGTCCAGATGTCCGAGGACGTGTTGAGGGTGGAAGAAGGCTCGCTCTACCCCGCGCTCTACCGCATCGAGCGGCAGGGGTGGATCACTTCCGAGTGGGGCGTCTCGGAGAACAACCTGCGGGCCAAGTTCTACAAGCTCACGAGGGCGGGCCGGAAGCAGCTTCAGGTCGAAGAGGAGAACTGGGGCCGGCTGGCGGACGCGGTCTTCAAGGTGATGCGGACGGCCTGAAGAGGTGAGCGCGATGTACTGGCTGAGGTTCGCGTGGCTGCGGCTGAGAGGGCTTCTGCGCAAGGAGCAGGTCGAGGATGAGATGGACGCCGAGTTGCGTTTCCACCTCATGATGCGCGCGCGGGAGAACGTCCGGGACGGCATGACGCCGGAGAGGGCCGTGCGGGAAGCGCGGCGGCGCTTCGGCAGCCTAGACCGCGTCAAGGACGCGGCGCGAGAGATTAAGGGAGGCGGGATGTTAGAGACTTTGCTGCAAGACGTTCGCTACGGCGTGCGGATGATGAGAAAGAGCCCGGCCTTCACCCTCATCGCCGTGCTCACGCTCGCGGCCGGGGTCGGCGCCAACACGGCCATCTTCTCGGTCGTCAACGCCGTCCTGCTCAAGTCGCTGCCGTATCACAACTCACAGCGGTTGGTAATCGTCTTGGGCGCGGACCGAAGCCCCGGCCCCGGCGTGCTTTCCCCCGTCGAGGCGCAGGACTTCGCGGCGCGGCTCACGACGCTCGAAGACTTCGCGGCGGTGCAGTCGCAAAGCGTTAACTTGACGGGCGGCGCCCGGCCGGAACGCGTGCGCGGCGCGTTCGTGACGGCCAATTTCTTCGAGGTCTTCAACCTGCTTCCCACGGCCGGGCGGACGTTCGCGCGCGGCGAAGACGGGCCGGGGGCGGAGCGCGTCGCGGTCGTCAACGAAGGGTTCTGGCGCCGCCGCCTGAACTCGGCGGCGGAGTTGGCGGGCCTGAAACTCATCCTCAACGGCGAGCCTTACAGCGTCGTCGGCGTCGTCCCCGACTCTTTCCGCCAGCCGTTCGACGCGGAGGTCGAGGTCTGGACGACGGTGCAGCGGTTCCCCGGTTACTCGGAGCGGCGCGACGCGCGGTTTCTCTTCGGCATGGGTCATCTCAAGCCGGGCGTGACGCAGGCGCAGGCGCAGGCCGAGGCCGACGCCGTCGCCGCGCAGATGGCGCAGGCGTTCCCGAACGAGAGCGCCGGGCGCGGCGCGAAGGTGGAGCTGTTGCAGGAGAGAGCGGTGAAGAACATTCGCCCCATCCTGCTCGCGCTGTTCGCGGCGGTCGGCTGTATCCTGCTCATCGCGTGTTCCAACCTCGCGAATTTGACGCTGGCGCGCGGCACGGCGCGGCAGAAGGAGTTCGCGCTGCGGTCCGCGCTGGGTGCGGGGCGGGGGAGGCTCGTGCGGCAGTTGCTAACCGAGACGACGTTGCTCGCTTTGTTGGGCGGCGGCACGGGGCTGCTGCTCGCGAGGTGGGGCGTTGACTTGCTGCTGGCGGTCAACCCGGACGTGCTGCCGCGGGCCGAGGTGCGGATTGACGCGGCGGTGTTGCTGTTCACGCTCGGCGCGTCGGTGTTGACGGGCCTGCTGTTCGGACTCGCCCCGGCGTGGCAGATGTCGCGCTTCGACCTGAACAAGTCTTTGAAGGAGGGCGGGCGGGCCGGCGGCGAAGGCGCGGGCGCGAACAGGGCGCGCGGCGTGTTCATCGTCGTGCAGATGGCGCTGGCGCTCGTGCTGCTGGTCGGGGGGGCGCTCTTCATCAAGAGTTTTTACGCGCTGCTTCAGGTTGACCCCGGCTTCAAGCCTGAGAACCTTTTGACGCTCGAATACCGCCTGCCGCGCAACAAGTACGCCGAGAGCGCCGCCCAGTGGGAGTTTCATCGCCGAGTGGTGGAGCAACTGAGGGCGGTGCCGGGCGTGCAATCGGCGGCGCTCATCCGGGGGCTGCCGCTGACGGGCAACAGCGGCTCGGCGCGCGTCGCCCTGCCCGACGGCGAGACGGCGCCGAAAGGACAGGAGCCGCAGGTTCAAATCAACACGGCGACGCCGGATTACTTCGCCACCATGGGCATCCCCTTCGTCAAAGGCCGCCTGTTCGATGACGGCGACCGCCTCGACACGCCCGCCGTCTTCGTCGTCAACCAGACGATGGCCCGCCGCCTCTGGCCGAATCAGGACCCCGTCGGCAGGCAGATAAAAATCCTCGGCGACGACACGGTCGGCACGGTCGTCGGCGTCGTCGGCGACGCCAAGCACGATTGGTTGAGCGAGGAGCAGCGCCCGCAGCTCTACGACTGCTACAGCCAGTCGCCGGGCCTCTTCGCGACCGTCGTCGTGCGGACGAAGGTCGAGCCGATGAGTCTCGCGCAGGCCGTGCGCGAGGCCGTGTGGAAGGTGGACAAGGACCAGCCGGTGTGGAAGGTGCGGACGGTCGAGGCGCTGATGGCGTACAACGTCGCCGACAAGCGTTTCCTGATGCTGTTGATGGTCGTGTTCGCGGGGCTCGCGCTGACCATCACGGCGGTCGGGCTGTACGGGGTCGTTAATTACACGGTCGGCCGGAGGACGCACGAGATAGGCATCCGCATGGCGTTGGGGGCGCGGGCCGCGGACGTGTTGAGGCTGGTCGTCTCGCAGGGGATGCGGCTGGCGGTGGCGGGCGTGGGCGTCGGGCTCATCGCGTCTTTCGTCCTGACGCGGTTCATACAAAGCCTGCTGTTCGGCGTCAGTCCGACCGACGCCCTGACCTTCGCGGGCGTTGCGATGTTACTGGGCGGGGTGGCGTTGCTGGCGTGCTACGTCCCGGCGCGGCGGGCGACGAAAGTTGACCCGTTGATTGCGCTCCGGCACGAATGACTTGTGAATCAATGGGCGTAAGCGTCGGACTTCTCGAACTCAAGGGCGATGTCTAACGTGGGCGCGCTGATGTACAGGTAACACCGGCCGCCGCCGTACCATAAAATCTGCGCCGTATCTCCGCTGTACTCGTCCGGAGGGAAGAAGGCGACTACCCGCTCGCCCCACTCACCCAAGCGATTCTTATGCAGCGGCACACGCTCTACGACCTTCGTCGCCGTGGCGAGCAACTTTCGCCACTCCCTTTTAGCTTCGCTCGCTGTCTCCGAGCAGGCGGCACCCTCTGACATCTTCTGCCCGTCGGGCATCTCATACAACTGAAAGTATCCCATGCCGCACCCGCGTAACGAACGCTTAAACCGCGGGGGCTCGGGCGCCTTGACCAGCGTGACTATCACGGCCGGCGGCTCCGATGCCGGCGTCCCTTCTGATTCAGGCCGCGCCCCGTGGCTCAGAAGCTGAACGCCAGCGAGGCCGACGAAGAACGTCAGGACCGCCACCAACGCGCGTGGAAGTATGTGCCTCATTCCGATGTCTCCTCGTCCAACATGCGTGCTACTCAAGCGGGACGTAATCATACTCGCCGATGCCCTGAAGTATCAGGAAGGTGGCGGAGCAATCCCCGCCGTTGACGACGAGGTGCGGGCGCCGCGGCCTCACCGAATAAGTTTCGCCGGGGCCGAGCGGCACGTCTTCCGCCGGGTCGCGCAGGATGATTCGGATGCGCCCCTCGATGACGTAAAAAGTGTCTCGGACGTTGCTGTGGTAATGCCAGGGCACGCGCTGGTCGGGCGATATCTGAAGCTCGCTGATGCGGAAGCCGGGCCGCTCACAGTGGCGGGCGCGGCGTTCGACTTCGTAGAGATGGCCGGCGTCCTTTACCATTGAAAAAATAACGGCAGGCCGGGACGAAAATCTGCGGCCCTGCCTCGCGCGCCGCGGTCGAAGGTGACTTCGAGTAGATGCGCCTTGGCGGTGGCGAGCTTGACCAACCCGACCTCTTCGATAGCCCTCAACGCTTTCGACACGGTCCGTTCCGGCAGACTGATTTTTATCTCCGTGATTTCTTTGAGTCCCGCGGGATGCTCAAGGGGTTGCCGCCGTTCCGATGGGTACGCGTCGGGCCTGACGCCGAACGACGTGTGAAAGAGAAGCGGCTCGGCCGGGTGGTCGGCCGTGTCGGCGACATCGATTTGCAGCGGGTCGGGCAGGTAAGGCGGACGATAGCCCCAAGTCTCGAAAGGAAGCCCGACCGTCTTGTCCCCCTGTGCCGTGGGACGCAGGCAGATGCCGAACGGCGAGTAGCCTGTTTGCTGATAGAGCCACCGCTCCCACAGCCGCAACGGCTCGGCAGCTTCGCCGCGCGCCTCTCCTTCCTTATGAACCCACAGGAATTCAAGGTAAGCGTTTCGGAAAAAGAGTCTGCGGCAGGCCGTGCCCTGGCCGGGATGAAGATTGCTCTGCCCTTCGGTCAGGCCGAGGGCCGTCAGCCGCTCGACCTCCGGGGCGCCGACGGAAGTGCAGACGAAGAGGTGGTCTAACTCCACGGCCACATGATAATCCCGCCGCCGCTTGGCGACGAGCCGCCGGGTTCGAGTTCGCTGACGTTTCGTGTATAAAAACGGCGAGACACAGGAGCGTTGAATCCGATGGCAAACAGAAAATGGCTGACGCACGCGTCGTCGGCCGCGGCGGTCTTGTTGTGCCTCTGCGCCGCGAGCGGCCAGCGCCGGAGCGCGCCGCCCGCGGACGTGGCCGGCATCCCCGTCAACTACGACGAGTCGCGCGTCGGCACCTACACGCTGCCCGACCCGCTCGTCCTCTCCGGCGGCAGGCGCGTGCGCGACGCGAAGACGTGGTACGGAAAACGTCGCCCCGAGCTTCTGCGGCTCTTCGAGGAGCACCAGTTCGGCCGAAGCCCCGGCCGCCCCTCGCGGATGAGCTTCGACGTGTTCGACAAGGGCACGCCCGCGCTCGGAGGCCGTGCCGTCCGGCGGCAGGTGACAATCTACTTCTCGCCCGACAAGTCGGGGCCGAAGATGGACCTTCTCATCTACCTGCCCGCGCAGGCGCGCAAGCCCGTCCCCGTCCTGCTCAACCTGAGCTTCACGGCCAACTCGAACGCCGTGGACGACCCCGGCGTCAAGCCCGGCGAAGTCTGGGGGCGCGACGGGAAACGCATGCCCGCGTCGCAGCACGGCTCGACCTTCGCCAAGCCCGACCTGTCGCCCTTCCTCGCGGCCGGAGTCGGCGTCGCCACCGTCTACTACGGCGACATCGACCCCGACTTCCAGGGCGGCGCCGGGCACGGCGTGCGCTCGCTCTACCTCAAGCCGGGGCAGGCCGAGCGGGCGCCCGACGAGTGGGGCGCGATTGCGGCTTGGGGCTGGGGCCTGAGCCGCGCGCTGGACTACCTCGAAACCGACAAGGGCGTGGACGCCAAGCGCGTCGCCCTCTTCGGCGCGTCGCGGCTCGGGAAGACCGTGCTCTGGGCGGGGGCGCGAGACACGCGCTTCGCGATGGTCATCGCCAGTTGCTCGGGCGAGGGCGGCGCCGCCCTGAGCCGCCGCGACTTCGGCGAGACCATCAAACACCTGACCACCCCGACGAGATTCCCTTACTGGTTCGCGCCCAACTACCGGAAGCTCGCCGACCGCCCGGCCGACTCGCCGGTCGAAGCACACCTTCTGCTCTCGCTCATCGCCCCGCGCCCGCTGCTGCTGCAAACCGCCGACGCCGACCTCTGGGCAGACCCGAAGGGAGAGTTCCTGTCGGCCGTCGCCGCCGGGCCGGTCTACAGGCTGCTCGGCAAGCGGGACTTAGGCACGGACGAGATGCCGCCCGCCGGGCGCCCCATCCTGCACACGCTCGGCTATTACATGCACGCGGGCGGGCACGGGACGATTCCTTCCGACTGGGAACTATTTCTGAAGTTCATGCAACTGCACCTCGGTGTATGATGGCGCCGCAAGTGCGAAACACCGCCGGGGAGACTTCACCAAGACACCGCGATGAGAGCGGCACGTCACAGCTCGACATGGGTGCTCGGCATCAGCGCGTCACACAACGGCGCGGTCTGCCTGCTGAGGGATGACGAGGTGGTGGTCGCGGTTCAGGAGGAGCGGCTGTCTCGCTTCAAGCGTCACCGCATCCACGGGGCCGAGCCGTCGCGCGCGCTGGCCTACTGCCTCGAATACGCAGGCATCACGCCGGACGACCTGAGCCTCGCCGTCGTCTGCCTTCAGGGCCGCGCGCGCGACGCGAAGCACGCCGTCGAATCGAACCCGGCCCTGCGGGGCGCGCGCGGGCGCGTCCCCACCGTCGTCATCCCGCACCACCTCGGCCACGCCTTCCACGCCTTCGCCACCTCGGGTTTTGAAGACGCGGCGGTGCTCGTCGTTGACGGCGCCGGCTCCCCTTTTGAAGACCTCAGCGAAGACGAGAGGGCCGCTGTGCGGACTCCGGTCGATGACGGGTGGGAGACGATTTCGCTTTACGCGGCATCGGGGACGACGGTCGTCCCGTTGGAGAAGCATCTCGTCGAGCGCGGCGGCTGGTACAGGCCGCGCGGCGCGGGGATGCCCGGCTTCGGGAGCCTCGGCGGGATGTTCTCGTCCGTCGCCGCGCAAGTCTTCAACGAGTCAACGGAGGCGGGGAAGGTGATGGGGCTCGCGCCTTACGGCTCGGCGACGCTGCCGGCCGAGTCCTTCTTCCGGCTTGAAGACGGCCGCTTCAAGTTTCTCGACGACGTGCCTTCGATGTTCAGGCACGCGGAGCGTTGGCCGGCGCGTCGGGAGGAGTACAGCAACCTCGCGGCCTCCGTTCAGGCGGCGCTCGAAGTCGCCGTCCTGCACCTCGCGCGTCGGCTGCGTGAGTTATCCCCCAGCGCCAACCTCTGCTACGCGGGCGGCGTCGCCCTCAACAGCGTCGCCAACGAGCGCGTCATCCGCGAGTCGGGCTTCCGGGCCGTTCACATCCCGCCCGCGGCCGAGGACAGCGGCCCGGCCGTCGGCGCCGCCTACTACGGGCTCTGGCGCCTGACGGGCCGCAACGCGCGGCGGAGGACGGAGCACGATTCATGCGGCGCCTCTTATTCGCGCGGCGCCGTCTCGAACGCGGTCGGGAAGTTCGCGCCGCGCGTGCGCACGGTCGTCCCCGCGGACGTGGTCGCGGAAGCGGTCGAGCGGATGTGCGCGGGCCAGATAATCGGCTGGTTCGACGGCGGGTCGGAACTCGGGCCGCGCGCCCTCGGCCAGCGCAGCATCCTCTGCGACCCGCGACGCGCCGACGCGAAAGAGATTCTTAACGTGAGGGTCAAGCGCCGCGAGCCTTTCCGCCCGTTCGCGCCCGTCGTCCCGATCGAAGAGGTCGGCGGGTGGTTCGAGCTTGACGGCTCGCCGCCCGAAAGCCCCTTCATGCTGCGCGTCTGCGATTTCAGGGAAGAGATGAAGGCGCGCGTGCCGTCGGTCGTCCACGTTGACGGCACGGGGCGCGTGCAGACGGTGACGGCGGAGGCGAACGGGCGCTTTTATGAACTCGTGAAAAAGTTCGGCGAGGCCACGGGCACGCCCGTCGTCCTCAATACCTCCTTCAACGTGATGGGCGAGCCCATCGTGGAGACGCCCGAAGACGCCCTCGCCTGCCTGCTCGCCAGCGGGCTCGACTGCTGCGTCTTCGAGGACCGCGTCGTCGTCAAAGACTAGAAGACACAGGCATGTCGAACTCGGCCGAAAGTCTCGGGGTGTACTTGTCGAGAAACTTCCTCGGCGCCCGCGAGTGCGCGGAGTTAATCGAAGAGGTCAGCGCCGCGCGGGGCGGTCCGGCGACCGTCTACAGGCCGGGCTCGCAGAGCCCCGTGGACGAGAGGGTGCGCCGGACGACGCGCCACATGCTCTCGGAGGAGACGACGGAGCACGTCCGACGGATGCTCCTGCGGCGCATGGACGAGGTGGCCGCCCACTTCGGCGTCAGGCTGCACGACTGCGAGCCGCCGCAGTTCCTGCGCTACCAAGAGGGCGACTTCTTCGTCGCGCATCAGGACGGCAACACCGAGCAGCTTCAATACGACCACCTGCGGGTGCGGCGCGTGTCGGTCGTCGTCTTCCTGAACGGGCAGAGCGAGCACCCTCGGCCGGGGACGTTCGGCGGCGGCTCGCTCGTCTTCTACGAGCCGGACGTTGACCACGAGCGGAAAGAGCTGGGCCTGCCCGTCGCGGCCGAGCCGGGCCTGTTCGTCGCCTTCCGCGCCGAGACGACGCACGAGGTCAGGCCCGTCACGCACGGCGAAAGGTTCTCCGTCGTCTGCTGGTACAAGTAGCGCCCGAAAGTTTTCGTTGACACTTCGGGCCGCTCACAGTACTCTGCCGGACATTCGGATTTACTCGCGTCACCTCGCGCTGGAAGGCACTTTTAACCGGAGTCTTGCCTTGACGGCCTCACGCCGTTTTTTACTTCAAGGGGGTTGAGAATTTTGGTGTCTGAGGTCGCGCCCGGCCGGCCCGCGGTCGCGCCGCGCCTCACCGAACCTCGTGCCGAGGAAGTGCACTTCATTTCAGGAGACTAGCTATGAGCAGCGATAAAAAAGACCACGAAGACCAAGGCAAACACAAAGGTCACGACAAAGACCACGAAGACCAGGGCAAACACAAAGGCCAGGATAAGAAATCCATCCGGCCCGAGGTCGTCACCGAGGTGGCGCCGGAGATTAAGACCGAGGTCTACCCCGAGGTCGTCGTGGAGGTGGCGCCCGAAATCAAGCAGGAGATAAGGCCGGAAGTCGTCACCGAAGTCGCGCCCGAAATCAGGCCCGAAATCAGGCCCGAAGTCATCACCGAGGTGGCGCCGGAGATCAGGCCCGAGATTAAGCCGGAAACCATCACCGAGGTCGCGCCCGAAGTCTCGCCCGAGCGGAGTAAGCCGGAAGCCATCACCGAGGTGGCGCCCGAAATCAGGCCCGACACCTCCCGCATCGCCGAAATGGCGCCCGACTACACGCAGCGGCCCATCACGGAGGTCGCGCCCGACACCACGCGGCGCATTACCGAGGTCGCGCCGGATGTCACGCAGCGGCCGATTACCGAAGTCGCGCCCGACGCCGACGCGGCCCGCATCCGGCCCGAGGTCATCCCCGAGGTCGCGCCCGACTCGACCGAGAAGTCTTAAGACACTAACCCCTTACTCAGCGCCTCCGGCGCCTTTGCGAGAAAGACATCTCACGCGAAGGCGCCGGAGGCGCTGAGGGAAGACCGCGGGCACAGATATGGAAAGCAGTCCCCTCAAACCCGTCGCGCTCGTCAGCATGCCGACGCTCTCGGCGCGCTTCCCCTCCTTCCAACTCGGCCTCCTCAAGCCGGTCCTCGAAGCGCAGGGCATCCCCGCGCAGACCTTCTCGCTCTTCATGTACTTCGGCACGCACGTCGGCTGGCGCCTCAACGAAGTCATCTCGGACGTGTACCCGAGCATGGTCGGCGAGTGGATTTGGACGAAGGCCGCCTTCGGCGACTTCGCCGACGACGACGAATACTTCCGCATCTACGAGGCCAACCTCGCCGGCATCTGCGAGCGCGCCGGCTGCACCCTCGAAGACCTCCGCCGCGTGCGCGAGGTGGCCGCGCCCGCCTTCATCGACTTCTGCGTCAAGAGCGTTGACTGGACGCGCTTCGGCCTCGTCGGCTTCTCCGTCGTCTTCCAGCAGACGCTCGCCAGCGTCGCCCTCGCCCGCGCCCTCAAGGAGAAGCACCCCGACATCCCCGTCATCATGGGCGGCGCCAGCTTCGAGGACGACATCGCCGAGGAGATTATGCGCGGCTGCCCGCAGGTGGATTACGTGCATTGCGGCGACGCCGAAGACTCCTTCCCCGAGATGATTCGCCGCCTCTACCGCGGCGACTCGATGCGCGGCCTGAAGGGCGTCATGTGGCGCGGCGAGAATGACAGTATCGAGTACGCCGGACGCGCGCCCAACCTCTCCGACATGAACCGCACGCCGACGCCCGACTTCGACGAATACTTCTACGCGCGCCGCGAGGGCAAGTACGACATCCACCCCGGCGCGAAAGGCGTCCTCATACCCATCGAGACGGCGCGCGGCTGCTGGTGGGGCGTCAAGAACCACTGCACCTTCTGCGGCCTGAACCGCGCCGGCATGGAGTTCCGCGCCAAGTCGGTCGATAACGTCATCGGCCAGCTCGAATCGCTCTCGCGCCGCTACGGCATCTTCGACTTCAACGCCATCGACAACATCATCGCGCCCGAATACATCGACTCCCTCTTCGGCCGCCTGACCGAAGCCAACGCCGACATCCGCCTCCACTACGAGGTGCGCCCCAGCCTCTCGCGCGAACAGCTCAAGCGGATGCGCCGCGGCGGCCTCTTCTCCATCCAGCCCGGCGTCGAAAGCCTCTCGACGCACGTCCTCAAGCTGATGCGCAAGCACACGACGGGGATGCGCAACCTTGAGCTTATCAAGTGGTCAACCTATTACGGCATCAACAACCTCTACAACATCCTCGTCCGCTTCCCGGGCGAGCGGGTCGAGGACTACAAGCTCCACTGCGAAATCATCCCGAAGATTCACCACTGGCAGCCGCCGTGGGCCGTCGCCCGCGCGCGCGCCGACCGCGGCTCGCCGATGTTCACCGAGCCCGAGACGCAGACCATCACCTCTTTGCGGCCCGCGCCCTGCTACGACTTCCTCTTCCCGAAAGACCGCTTCGACTTGCAGCGCGTCTCCTACTACTTCGAGCACGACATGCGCGACGCGCTGCCCGACGAGGAGCACGAAGAACTCTTCCGCCACGTCGCCTTCTGGCAGCAGCGTTGGCAGGAGAAGCCGCGCCCTTACCTTCGCTACCGCAAGTCGCTCTCGACCATCCGCGTCGAAGACGCGCGCTGGCGCCGCGTCCGCGTCCAGACCTTCTCGGACGAGCCCGCCGCGCTCTACGAGTTCTGCGCCGACGCCCGCACGCGCAAGGAGATTGACGCGCGCTTCGACGGCGCCGCGTGGACCGAAGAGGCGCTCGGCGACTTCCTCCAGCGCGACCTCATGGTCCACCTCGACGGCCGCTACCTGAGTCTCGCCCTGCCCGAGAACACCTACTTTTAAGTCGCCTCTGCCAAACCCCGTCATGTCGCGCGAGCCGATGTCAGCCACCCTCTCGACGCTCCCCGCCGGCTTTCAAGCCGAGCGCGAAGAACTCCTCCAACTCCTGCTCGCGCGCGGCATCCTCTACCGCTCCGAGACGCAGCCCGTGCTCTCGCGCGACGGCACCTCGGCGCGCTGGATGCTCGACTCGCTCTCCGTCACGCTCACGCCGCGCGGCGCCGAGCTGGCCGGACGCCTCCTGCTCGAACTGCTCAAGAACTTCGACGGCCGCCAGCTCGCCACCTACGGCGTAACGGCCATCCCCATCCTCCAGTCCTGCGTCGTCCAATCCGGCGGGCGCTACACGGGCCTCCTCGTCCGCAAGGAGCGCAAGGCGCACGGCTCGCGCAAGCTCATCGAAGGCCCCATCGACCCGGACGAGCCGACGATTCTGATTGACGACTCCATCAGCTCCGGCACCTGCATGACGGAAGGCACGGAGCGTTTGGAGGAGGCCGGCCTGCGCGTCGAGGGCGGCGTGGCCCTCGTGCGCTTCGGCTGGTACGGCGGCTTCGCGCTGATGCAGGAGCGCGGCTACCACGTCGAGTCCGTCTACGACATCTGGGACGACTTCATCAGCCGGATGAAGGATGAGAAGAAGCCCCTCAGTAATCCTTCCAAATACTTCCCCGACTTCAAGCGGAGCACGCGGCGCGCGCCCGAAGACCTGCACCCGGCACGCCTCGCGCGCGAAGTGCTCGCGCACTACCTCGCGCACGACGAGCTGCTCGAAGCGCCAGAGCGCGTGGCGGGCGACTACGACTCTTCGGGCGGCGTCTGGGTCAGCCTCCGCGACCGCGCCTACATCCACCAGCGCCACGCCCGCGACGGCTTCTGGAACTTCCCCGGCGAGGAGCACGGGACGACCGCCGAAGACCTCGTCATGGCGTGCCTGAGGACGGCCGTGAACCTGCCGAAAGGCGAGGCCGGACTCAAGCTGCTTTCGGAGAGCGCCGTCGCCGTGACCTTCTTCCCGGCGATGGAGCGTTGCGAGGTGAGCGGGCTCGACAACGACCGCTACGGCATCGTCGTCCGCAGCCGAGAGCGCGCGTCGTGGATGGGGGGCGCGCTGCCCCGCATGCCCGGCATCACGGGCGAGTGGGAGCAGTTCCAGCACGCGAGGCGGAAGAACGGCAAGCTCGTCTCGTTCGAGCCTTATGAAATCCTGCGCCACGAGGTCGTCAAGGCCGTCGAGCCCGGCGAGGGCTGGCAGCCGACCGGCGTCCCCTTAAGCGAAGGACTTCCGTGGCACAAGGACGCGCGCGTCTGCGGCCGGGTCGCCGAGCACGCGCGACGGCTCGTACTCTCGAACCTGCACGGCGCCGGCGAGCCCGAGCCCTTGCCCGAAGGGGTCGTGCCCGAAAAGCTGGATTCGGTTTATCTCACCGTCTACACGGGCGGGCGGCTGCGCGGCTGCATGGGCTCGGTCGTGCGCGACCTGAACGCGGACCTGAAGACGCTCGCGCGCCTCGCGCTCGACGACAACCGCTTCGAGGCGACGCGCGTCGAAGACGATTCGAGTGTCGCCGTCTCCGTCTCCTTCCTCTTCAACCCGCTCACCATCGGGCAACTCCCGCCGGAAGAGATCATCACGCGCTCGCGCCACGGCGAGCAGACCTTGATGGCCTATCAGGGCGACCGCGTCGGGCTGCTGCTGCCCTTCGTCGCCTCCATGCACAACCTCGACCGCCTCGACCTCGCCCGCGCCGTGCTCCAGAAGGCGCGCATCGAAGAGCCGCCTTACAACTGGCGCCGCTTCGACTGCGCGACGTGGCTCGCCGACGCGAAAGGCGCCCACCCCTTCGTCGGCGGCTTCCCCGTCGAGAAAGAATCGAACGAGTCCACGCCGGACCTTTTAAAGCGGCTCGCCGAACTTCACACGCGATACCTTCTCGGCCAGCAGAAGCCGGACGGGAGTCTCTACCTCCGTTACGAGCCGTTTCAAAACCGCGTCTACGAAGGGCTCGAACTGGCGAGGATGGCGCACGCGGCGTGGGTGCTGGCGCGCGCCGCCGCGCGTTTTGAAGAAGGCGAGTTGTCGTCGGCCGCCTCGCGCGCCGTCGATTACCTGCTGACCAAAGTGTCGGAAGAAGGCGAGGGCGCGTGGCTCGAAAATAACGGGGCGGCGCAGACGGTCGCGGAGGTCTCGTTCCTGCTGCTCGCGCTGCTCGAACTGAGGAAGGACGACCCGCGGCGCCGCTTCATTCGTCCTCTGGCGGCGACGCTCTGGGGCAGCTTCGACCGCCACGGGCGCGTCTCGACGCACCGCCCGCCCGCCGCTTCGCCCGACGCCTTTCAGGATTACTCGCCCGGCCAGTTGTTGCTCGCGCTCGGCGCGGCCGTCGGGGCCGGAGAGGTCGAGGCGGACGGGGCGAAGTGGCAGAAGGCTTTCCGCTTCTACCGCCACCGCTTCCGCTACAAGCGCCACTTCGGTCAGGTGTCTTGGATGATGCAAGCCTGCGCGCGCTGGTGGCGCGTGACGGGCGAAGAGGCGACGGCCGCGCTCGTCTTCGAGATAGGCGACTGGATTCTTAATTACCAGCAGGACAAGACCGGCGCCTTCGTCAACGACCACCAGCCGGACACGCCCGGCTATACGACCGCGCTTTACCTCGAAGGCGTCGGGGCCGCCGCCACGCTCGCCGCGTCCCTCGGCGACGACGCGCGCCGCGCCCGATACGCGGACGCCGCCGCGCGCGGCTTCCGCTTCCTCGAACGCCTCGTCATACAAGAGCGCGACGCGTCTGTCCTTCCTAACCCCCGGCTGGCCGAGGGCGGCCTGCGCCAGAGCCTCCACCGCAGCGAAGTCCGCATCGACTTCGTCCAGCACTCCCTCTCGGCCCTGCTCGAATTTGTTTAAGGAGCCTTCGGCGGCGGCGCCGTCACCACGACTCTCTCCCCGGAATCTTATCTGCCGCGCGTTTGACCTACGCCCGCCTTGGCTCCGGCCATGAACTCTTTCGCCTCTTCGACCTCGGGCCTGACGCCGTCGGCCGAACGGCTAAGCGCCAAGAGCTTCGAGTAATAAGTCTTCGCCCTTTCGCGGTCTGAGGCGAGCCGGGCCGCGCGCGCCGCGCCGTAAAGCCCGTTGAAGCGATTCGGCGCGCTGCGCAGAGATGTCTCGAACGCCTCAAGGGCCGCCGCCGGTTGCTTGAGTTCGAGCAGCAGCTCGCCGAGCTGTTCGCGCGCAGGGAGTAGGGCGCCGGGCGTGACCGGGTGCTTCTCGGTCGCGTCGTCCAACTCCGCCGCCCCGCGCATCAGCCGCAGGGCTTCTTCGTGTCTGCCTTCGGCGTGCGCAAGCCATCCGGAAGCGGCCTGAAGTTCTATCTCGACCTGCTTGGACCAGTCGTAGTCGCCTTTCACTTCTGAGAGGGCCTGCCGGATGGCGGCGAGCCTTCCGACCTCCTCGCGCGCCGCGGCCGTGTCGCCCGCCCGCGCCGCCCCCACGGCACGCGCGAAGTGTGTGTGCGCTTCGGCCCAGGGGAAGCGTTGCCAGGGGAAAGCCTCCATGTTGCCCGGAGGCGAAGGCAGCCGAGCGGCCTCGTCCCAACGCCGCCGTTCGAGCGCGTAGCGGGCGGGGATGGCCGTGAAGGCGTAGGCGACTTTGAAGTTCGGCGGGTCAACCCTGCGAATGCTGTTCAGCTCGTCGAGCACGCCCGCGGCCCGCTTGTCCTGCGCGCTTTGCAGGTAGGCGTAGGCGAGGTAGTCCATCGCGTGAAGCTGCTCGTCCCACGCGCCGGGCATCTTGTTCCTCGCGGCGTGAGCCACGGCCGAAGCCCTCGCGCCGAGGTTCGAGCGTATCGCCTCCTGCCACAGACCCAGCCGCGTGAAGATGTGCGAAGGCATGTGCTGCGCGTGAGCCGACGCGGGCGCGATGCCGGCGTAGGCGCGCGCGGCGGGCAGCGCCATCTGCGCGAGGGCCGGGTAGTCGTAGCTGTGAATGAGGTAGTGCGCGACGCCGGGGTGCTGCGGCTCGCGCGCCAGCACGCGGTTCAGGATTTGGGCGGCCTTCTTTTCGTTGGGGTAGCTCTTGTCGCCCGCCGCCATCCCCTTCGCGATGAGCGTCAGCGCGTAGAAGATGCCGGCCTCGCGGTCGGCGGGGTAGCGCCTGTAGAGTTGTTCCATCGCGTCGCCGTAGGCGAGGGCGCGCGCCCGGTGGTCGAGCCTGTCGGAGTCTTTGTAGAAACTCTCAATCGCCGCGATGTAATCGCGCTCGCGCCCGGTGCGCGCGTCGAGTGACTTGGCCTTTTCGACGGCCTCCCGACCCTTCTTCAACTCGGCCGCGCCCGGCGGCGCCCAGATGGGGTGGTAGTTGCTCATCGCGACGCCCCAGTAGCCCATCGCGCAACGCGGGTCGGCGGCGGTGACGGCGGCGAAAGCTTTCTCGGCCTCCTCGTACTCGAAAGAATGGAGCCAGGCCACGGCGCGGTTGAATCGCGCGCGGGCTTCGGGCGTGCAGGAGACGGGGAAGTTGACCCGCCCCAGCTTCTCCGAATGTTCGTGGTGGTGCTGGTGCGCCTCCTGTGCTTGGGCCGAAGGAGTGCAGCCGAGGCCGACCGCCAGAAGGGACGCGGCCAACGAGACGGCGAACAGCAGAGAGCTTTTCATAGATTCTCCTCCCTCTTACAGCAGCAGAACTGAAAGGCGGGCCATCCGAGAAGGCGGGGGGATGCACTTTTATGCCAAAGCCGGCGGCCGTGTCAATGACCCCGCCAAACGTGTCCGATAACGCCGACATTTAAGGCACTCCTGCATGGCCCACCCAAGGGCTTACCGGGAGACTTCCCCGGCCGCCCGCGACGCGGCCAGAATGCTTTCGATGACCTCGGTCTTGGCGTCGGCGTAGGCGTTCATGTCCGGCCACTCTCTCGCGGCCAGCTCGCGCTTCGTCCGCTCGTAGCGATTTCTGTCCTCGACGTTGCGGCGCAGGCGGTCGCGGAAGGTCAGGTTCCGCTCGACCTCCGCGCAGCCTGCCGAGTAGACGTGGACGTGCACGTCCATCTCGGGAGTCCGAAACATCCGGTGCTCGTTCCACTCCGGCTCCCTCACCCGCAGGACGTACCCGGCCGCCTTCAACTGAGGCAGGTAGGCCGACTCGTCCGCGGAATCCGAAACCACGACGAGGATGTCGATGATGGGCTTGGCCGTCAGACCCGGAACGGAGGTGCTGCCGACGTGTTCAATCCGCAGGGCGGATTCACCGAGCGCCTCGGCGATGACGAGGGCGTGTGTCTCAAACTTCTTCGGCCAATCCGGGTCGTAGTCCGCGATTATGATCGCGCGCCTTTCGGCGCCCCCGATGAGCCCTGTCTCTAACAGTTCATCTGACATGGCAGTCTTATTTTAGCGTCAGTGCTTATCGGACTCGGGCGGGGTGTGATTGTCAACGGCCGTGTGCGTGCCGTCGTCGCACCCGCGCTCCGTCCGAACGCGGCCGACGAGGGGCTTGATTTTTTCCGACCCGGTGGTAGAATGCGCGCCTCTCAAGCCGTCCTCGTCGTCACCCGAGCCTGAGAGGCAAACCTTATCTCAACGCCTTCCTCACAGGAGGCACTCACAATTCCGCCGTCTCCAGTCCGCGCGCTCCCGTCTCTCTCGGGCGCCGCGGAAAACCTCAACGCCCCACTCGGAGAGGAATGAAAATATGTTCAGCAGAGTACGCCCCTTTCGCCGCCTCGCCTTGACCGGCTTGGCGGTCGTGGCCGCGACCCTCACGGCCTGGACCTCCTCCAGCGTCAACTCGTCGGCACGGATTTCCCTCGAAGACCCCGACGACCCGCCCGTCCTCACGCTCCCCGCAGACATCACCGTCATCTCCGCCGACCTCGCCGGAGCGCCCGTCACCTACAAGGCCACGGCCGAGGACGACAACGGCCTCAACCTGCCCGTCACCTGCTCGCGCCCCTCGGGCGGCGTCTTCCCCCTCAACATGACGACCGTCACCTGCTCGGCCACCGACCGTCGCGGGCAGACCACGACCGGCACCTTCGCCGTCACGGTCCTCGCCGTCGGCCCGATTACGAAGACGCGCGTCATCGACTTCGAACGCTTCCCCGGCCCCGACGGCGTCCTCAACACCGCCGACGACTCGTGCGCGCAGGACCGCGAAGTGCTCGACACGCAGTACGAGGCGCTCGGCGTCAGCAGCTTCGTCCTCAGCAACAACGAGCGCCCCACCATCTTCCGTTACGACAGCACGCCCATCCAGGGCTCGCACGCCAGCCTCACCCCCGTCAGCCTCGCCGACCGCATCGACAGGCCCGGCGACCAGCGCACCCTCCGCGACTTCTTCGTCAACTTCTCGCTCGACGTGTTCCGCGTCAAGATTTCCGCCCTCGACGCCGACGAGCCCATGACCCTCGAAGCCTTCAACGTCGCGGGCGAGCTGATAGCCTCCGCCCGCCGGGGCGCCGGCAGCGACCGCGCGGTGGTCCCCATCGAGGTGCGCGTTGACGGCTCGCGCGGCTTCATCCGCAAGGTGCGGCTCAATCTCAGGCAGGGCACCGAGCGTTGCTGCGACGGCGGCCCCGAGTACTACGACATGCTGGAGTTCGACCCGGCGGCGCAACTCCCCGTCCCGTCTACCACAAGGCACATCGACTTCGAGAACTACCCCGGCCCCGACGGCGCGCTCGGGACGGCCGACGACACCCCGACGCAGGAGCTGGACGAGCTGTTCACGACGCCCGGCGGCGTCGCGACGCACAAGTACGACGCGCTCGGCGTCCGCTTCGGCCTCCTCGACGGCCGCTTCCCCGCGCCCCCGTCGCCGACCGTCCGGCAGTCGGCCTTCGTCTACGTCCCCGGCTCCCCTCGCGCGCTCGACCCGCGCTCGAAGTCGGACCGCGAGGCGGGCTGCGGCGAGAGGTGTCTCAAGGACTTTGAAATCAACTTCACCGACCCCGTCACGCGCGTCAAGCTGGCCGCGCTCAACGCCGACGAGATCGTGCGCCTGCGCGCCTACAACGCCGCGGGCGACCTCGTCGCCTCGGCCTCGCGCGGGCGCGGCGGCGACAGGGCCGTTCACTTCATCGAAGTGCGCGTTGACCCCTGCCAGCCCCTCGCCGACTTGATTCACAGGGCCGTCGTTGACCTCGAAGAGTCGGGCGACCCCATCGGGCCTGAGCTGTACGACCTGCTTGAGTTCGACCCGGTGGTGACGAACCGCGCGCCCGTGGCCTCGACCCCTCCGGTCAGCACCCTTGAGGACCAGTCGGTTGCCTTCGTGCTGAACGCCACGGACCCGGACGCGGGCGACGCCCTGACCTTCACGCTGATTTCGCAGCCCGCCCACGGCACCCTGAGCGGCGCGGGCGCCGACCTCACCTACACGCCCGACCCCGATTACCACGGCCCCGACAGCTTCACCTACAAGGCCGGAGACGGCGAGGCCGACTCGAACGTGGCGGCCGTCCAAATCACGGTCAACCCCGTCAACGACGCGCCCGTCGCGCGGCCCGAAACCTACGACGCGCGGGAGGACGGCACCCTCTCCGTGCCGGCGCGCGGTGTGCTCGACAACGACACCGACGCCGACGAGGGCGAGACCGGCGACCTGCGCGCGGTGCTCGTCGGCCCCGCGCCGCCCGGCCGGTTCACGCTCAACCCCGACGGCTCTTTCACCTACGAGCCCCCCGCCGACTTCGCGGGCGACGCCTCTTTCAACTACGCGGCGGACGACGGCCACGCCCTCTCGGCGTCGGCGACGGTCGTCATCCGCGTCGGCGAAGTCAACGACGCGCCAGTCGCCGACGACGACTCCGCGCAGACGTTCGAGGACACGCCCGTCAGCGTCAGCGTGCTCGCCAACGACCGCGACGCCGACGACGCCCTCTCGGTGGCCGCCGTGACCCCCGGCTCGAACGGCTCAGTCGCCATCAACGCCGACGGCTCGTTGACCTACACGCCCAACCCGAACTTCAACGGCACGGACACCTTCACCTACACCCTCGACGACCGTCGCGGCGGGACCGCCACGGCCTCCGTCGTCGTCCGGGTGCTCGCCGTCAACGACGCGCCCGTCGCCGCCCCCGACGAATTCCAAACGAATGAGGACGAGACGCTGAACGTCCCCGCCGACGGCGTGCTCGACAACGACGCCGACATCGACGACGAGACTCCCGCTGCGGCGCTCGTCGGCGGCCCGTCGCACGGCAGACTCCGACTCAGCCCCGACGGCTCTTTCACCTACGAGCCCGACCCGAACTTCAACGGCACGGACTCTTTCACCTACGTCGCGCGCGACCTCTCGGCGAGTTCGGCGCCCGTGACGGTGAAGCTCACCGTCAAGCCCGTCAACGACGCGCCCGTCGCGGCAAACGACTCCTACGGCGCGACCGAGGACGGCATCCTGACGGTCGGGCCCGCGCAGGGCGTGCTCGCCAACGACGACGACGTGGAAGACAAGGCCGGCCTCTCCGCGGGTCTGCTCAAATGTCCCTCGCACGGCAAGCTCGCCTTCAACCCCGACGGCTCTTTCACCTACAAGCCCGACCCCGACTACAACGGCCCCGACAGCTTCACCTACAAGGCCAAAGACACGGACGCCATGAGCGGCCCCGCCACCGTCACCATCACCGTCGGCGAAGTCAACGACGCGCCCTCCGCCGCGCCCGACTCCCGCAGCACGGATGAGGACACGCCGCTCGCGTTCTCCGCCGACACCCTCCGCGACAACGACGCGGCCGGCCCCGCCAACGAGGACGGGCAGACGCTCTCCGTGACCTCCGTCGCCGACAAGGGGAACGCCCACGGCGCCGTGACTCTTGAGGCGGGCGTCATCACTTACACCCCGGCCCCGAACTACCACGGCCCCGCGAGCTTCGAGTACACCGTCTGCGACGACGGCACGACGGCAGGCCAGCCCACGCCCCTGTGTTCGACCGGCGTCGTGACGCTCGGCGTCGCTTCCGTCAACGACGCGCCCGCCGCCGCAAACCACTCGTTCGGCACGGCCGAAGACACCCCTGCCTCCTTCCTCGTCGTCACCATCACCCCGGACGTTGACGGCGACAACGTCGAACTCGACGGCGTCACGCAAGGCTCTCACGGCACCGTCGTCATCGCGAGCAAGACGACCGTGCTCTACAGCCCGGCCCTCAACTACAACGGCCCCGACGCCTTCACCTACACCGTCAAGGACGGCAAAGGCGCGACGGCCACGGCCTCCGTGCAGGTGACGGTCACGCCCGTCAACGACCCGCCCGTCTTCGTCCCGCTCGGGCCGCAGACCGTCAACGCGGGCTCGCCCCTGACGTTCACGCTCGTCGCCACGGACCCGGACGCGGGCGACCTGCTCACCTTCACCTCGCCGAACCTACCGGCCGGGGCGACGCTCACGCCGGGCGGCGTCTTCAACTGGACGCCCTGCCGCCGTGTGACCTCCGCCCAGATAACCTTCGTCGTCACCGACTCGGCCGGAGCGTCCGACACGACGACGGTCAACGTAACGGTCGTCGGCGTCCTCGACCAGTTGAACCAGTTGAGCGCCTACCTCGACGGCCTCGGACTGGATAACCGCTATTACGAGCCGATTGACGCGGACCTCGACTTCGCCATCAAGCACTACGAACCCGCACAACCGGGTATGACCTGTGACGGGTTGGAGAGGTTCATCGACGGCGTCCGTCAGAGGGAGAACGCCATCGGGGCGGACGCCGCCGCCCGCATGATAAATGCCGCCCAGGCACTCCAACGCGCGTTGGGGTGCGGGGGCGGCCCCGGAAGCGGTTGTTAGTAGTCTCCCGCCTGCGTGACTACCACTCGATGTCGGCGCGGGCAGGCCCGGACGGAAAACCGGGCCTGCACGCGCCGACGCCTTTGGCCCTCAGTTCTTTACCACCCACTGGTCGCTGCTCCACCTGTACTCGCGGTCGTACTGCTCGTCGTCGCGCGTCGCGACCCGGCGCTTGGCCGGCTGCCCTTCTTTGAGGTCCCACTTCTCGTCGTCTTTGCCGTCGCGGTCGAGGTCGATTTTGAGCCTCGTCCACTTCGGGGCGCCGTCGTCGCAGTAGAAGTTGACCTTGAAGCTCTCACCCGGAAAAGCGTCCTGCACTTTGTTGGTCGTGGCGGGGCGCGACGCCAGAAAATTCAGAATCAACTGGTCTTCACGCCGCTGCCCGCCCTGCGGCTGCGCGGGCGACGCGGCGGCGGGGAAGCTGCCCGCGGCTCGGTTGGGCTGCGACGGCGATTGCGTGTTCGTGACGACGCCCGTCCCGCCGTTTGTGACGGTGCCGGAGTTCGACGGCCCCGTGACCCCGACGGCCTGACCGCGTTGGGTGCCGCCGGAAAAATAGAGGCACGTGCCGAGCAGGCTAGCCAGCACGGCGGCCCCGCCGACCGTGATGAGGTTACGAAAGGTTCTGTACTTCATGGGCTTCGTCATCTCCCCGCGCGTCACGCGGCATCATGTGGCGTTCGATGGGAACCGTGCAGTTGCAGTAAGCATACAGGCACGGCGACGGGCCTCGCGCCAGACGGAAACTTCCGTCGAGAAAGTTCCCGAGGAACTGCGTGCGAAAACGCCGGGCCGGGTAACACCTCCACGCGTTCCCGCGGTCGTCGAGCGTGAAGGAGCGCGCGCCGGCCCAGCAGGGCCGCCCGCCGAAAGACGGCGCCACTTCGCCGAGGCCGTTGTGCCCTCCCAAACGGAGGATGATTTCGCGCTCAGCCTCCGTGTAGGAAATCACCTCGCGGTCCTGCTTCTCCGGCTGAACTTTAAAACGCAGGCCGCGATGCGCGAAGAGGGCGGCGAGGTCTTCGAGGCGCGGGAGGTTGGCGCGCGTCGCTACGCACGTCACGTTGAAAGACGCGCCCGGCGGGAGCCGCGCCCGCACCCGTTCGGCCTTCCGTATGAAGGCTTCGAGCGCGGCCTGCGTGCCCGCGTATTCGAGGTGCAGGCTCGCGGAGAAGACGCGCAGCGCCGGGCCGGCGGCGTCGATGAACGCGCTCAGTTTTTCTTCGTCGGCCGAGAAGTTGGTGACGACGCTGACGGCGTGCCCCGTCTCGCGCAGGCCGGCGGCGAGTTCGTTGAGGTGCGGGTGGAGGAAGGGCTCGCCGCCCGAGATTTTAATCTCCCAGCGGCCTTCGAGCGCGGCGAAAGCCTTGAGGAAGGCGGGGCCGTCGCGCAGCCATCGCTTGCGGTCGTCAACGAACCGCTGCGTGCAGTAGGTGCAGCGGTAGTTGCAGGTCGTGTTGATGTTCCACGTGACGACGCCTTCGGCCGGGCGCGGGGTGGCCGCGTACCCGCCGGAGCGGAACACGGGGCGCGGCGGCCACGGCATCGTTCCCTTGCTCTCGCTCATGCCTTCACAACCCCCGGCCCGACGCCTTCAATCATCCCGCGGTTGGCGGGCACGGTGCACGGGCAGATGTCGTAAGCGCAGCGCCGCGGCTCCGCGAAGAGGCTGATGGTTCCGTCGAGCACGTTCCCGAGGTAGCCCTTTTTGAACCTCCTCGCGGTGCGGCACGACCACGCGTCGCCGTTCTGCTCAAGCGCGAAGTACTCGACGCCGGTCCAGCACATGCGCCCGCGGTACGAGGGCGCCATGTTCGCCTCGCGCGGCGTCGGGTTGCTGCCCGTCAGGCCCCGAAGCATGACGAGGTCGGGGGCGGCGTAAGGGAAGACGCCATGCTTGGTCTTCATCACCTGCGGGAAGTATCGCAGCCCCGCCCCCTCGATGAGACGCCGCACCTCGAAGAGACTTTCCAGAGTCCCCGGCACGAGCACGCTGTTGACGACGAGCGTCGTCTCGGGACGGAGCCGGAGGCGCAGCCACGCGGCCTTTTCGACGAACTCCTCGGCCGTGGTGTACTCAAGGTGGAGGCTCGCCGACACAACCGACAGCTTGTCGCCGACCAGCTCGACGAAACGCCCGAGCGAGCCGAGGGGCGCCGAGAGGTTCGTCAGGACGGAGACGCGGTGAGGCAGCCGGGCGAGACCCGGCACCACGCGGCCGAGAAAGCCCTTGAAGGCGAACGGCTCGCCGCCCGACATCTTGATTTCCCACACGCCGGGCAGCGTCTCGAAGAAGGCGAGGAACTTATCGACCTCGGCGTCGGACGGGTGGCCGCGCCTGTACGCGCGCGACTGAATACAGTAAGAGCAGTCGTAGTTGCAGACGCCGTTCGTCTGCCACTCTATCGTGGGCTGACGCCGCATGGCCGGTGCCTCAGTCATCGCTGCCTCGCCGGAGCCTGCCGGTGCGCGCGAGGTAGATGGGCTCGCCCAGCTTCTCGCGCACCTTGCGCGCGATTTTGACGTTCTGGTTGAGCTTGCCGCATTGCGCGCAGCCGGGGAAGTAGTGCCCTTTCATGAGGCGCCCGCGCGTCTCGTCCCAGCGCCCGCCGAACCATTGCTCGGAGAACTTCCCTTCCCGCAGGTCGCCCACCTCGACCTCCGTCGAACAGCAGAACAGAATCTTCCCCTCCACCGTCACGCGCGCGTAAGTCCATCCCATGAAACACCCGACCTCTTTAATCGGCGCCGTCGCGAGCCCGCCCGCGCCCACCTGCGCCGAGAACACGTCGAGGTTGGTGGCGACCCCGAGCCGCTCGGCCTCGGCCCGCGCCTCGGGTATCCATTCGTCCTTCAGTCGCGCACGCTGCTCCTCTGTGATGGCGCACGCCTCGGTCCCTTTGCCGAGGCTGGCGAGCTTGTAGGTGATGTGGGACGCGCTGTAGCGCGCGGCGAAGCGCACCATCTCGGGGAGTTCGTGGGCGGTGTCGCGGTTGATAACCTGAACGTGCTTGAACCGCTTGCCGCGGCGCGCGAAGGCGTCGAGCAGGGAGAGCAGGCGCTCGAAGTCGCGCGCGGAGAGGTTCGGGTGGAAGGCGAGGTAGGATTCGGGGCTGACGCCGTTGACCGAAATCAAAAGCATGTCCACGTCGAGTTCCAGAAGCCGCGCCGGGTCGGCGAGCAGCGCGTTGGTGAGCACCGTGACGTGCCAGCCGTAACCCTTCGAGAGTTCAATCATCCGGTAGATGTCGGGGTTGACGAACGGGTCGCCCATGCCCGACAGGATGACCGCTTCGACCGACCGCATGCCCGCGAGGTCGGAGGCGAGGCCGGAGAAGTCTTCGAACGTCACCCGCTGCTTCTTCCACGCGGAGGCGCGCGGGGCGTCGAGCAGCGGCGAGTGGTCCCAGCAGGTGACGCAGTTGGTGTTGCACCCGTTGGCGAGGTCCACGTGTATTGTCTGCGGCCCCGTCAGGACTCTGCCCTCGGCCACCCCGCGCAGGCGGAGGGCGCGCGCCGAGCGCAGGTCGGCCGCGTCAGTCGCCATAACTTCGGCCATGTTCGTCCCCCGTAAAAGCGTCGCCTTGAAAGTCCGTAGGGGCGAGAGAGCCGTTTTGAATCTCTTCGGCCGCCGCCGCCAGCGCCTCCGTGACGCGCGCGCCCGCGAGGTGTCGCGCGAGAACAGACCGCCCCCGCCAGACCGAATCCCCCCTCGCATCGAGCGCGCCGAGAAAGCGGCACAACGCCTCCGCCAACTCGGCCGCTCGCGTCCGCTCGTCAACCGGCAGAGCGCGCAGAAGCTCCGAAAGGGCGCGCTCGTCGGCGAACGAAGCCGACGCGGCCACCCGCGTCGCCGCGCCGACCAACTCTTCGGCGTCGGCCTGTGTCACGACCGAGACTTGCGGCGCCAGAGCCGTGAACAGGCGCACCGCCGCCCGCCCGTCAGTGCCGGCCTGTGAGACGAGGCGCAGCATCAAGTCTCTTCTCTCCTCGGCGTCGAGTTCGGCGACGGTCTTCAACCGCCGGTTTACTCGTTCCACGTCTTCGGCTTCGACGCCGTGCGCCGCGAGGGTCAGGAAGAAGTCCGGGGTGCCGATTTCCGCCGCCTCCTCCAACACGTCGAGCGGCAGCACGGTGGCGAGCACTTCAAACGCCGCGTCGCGGGCACTGTTGGCGGGGACGAACTCGCCCGCCCTGAGGGCGATTTCGGCGCGGCGCCCGGCGTCGCGGAACTCCTCCAACACCCGGCGCAGGTCTTCGACGCGCGGCCCCCCGTCCGCGGCCGTGCCCACCGACAGGGCGCACCCCGCTTCCGACGCCGCCCTCACCCGCCGAGCCTGCTCGTCGGCCACCTTCTCCTGCGCGAAGAAGGCCACGGGGACGCGCGCGTGGAGAAGCTCGTGGAAGGAGTTGTAACCGGCGGCCGAGACGGCGAAGTCGAGCCCGGCGAAGTCCTGCATGGCGTTGAAGTCGGCGACCCAAGTGATGTTCGGGCCGCGCAAGGGGGCGCCGCCGTAGAGCGGCCCCGCGCCGACGACGAGGTGAAGGTCCGGCTCGGCGCGCAGGGCCCCGACCAGCCTCTCGACGGCGCTGCCGGCGTGCGGGTCGCCGCCGCCGCCCGCGCTCAGCCAGACGGCGAGTTTGCCGTCGGGTATCCCGAGGCGCCGCCGCGCCTCCTCGCGGGGACGCAACTCCTCGCGCGAGCGCAGCATGATGGGGCCGACGTGGCGCGTCTTCGCCGCGACCGAGGCGTCGGCCTCGGGCGGCGGCGCGTCCGGCTCGCCGGGGACGAGAATCCTGTCGTAGAGCGGGAGCAGACTGCGGACGCCGGCCGCGCGCGCGAACTCCTCCTTCACCGCGCGCCGGATGAAGACGCGCGCCCGCGCCACGTCGAGCGCGTGAATCAACTCGCCGAAGGAGCCGCCTGGGAAGGTGTCCACGAGCAGCACGTCGGGCTGGACGAGCCCGACCGAGTGCCAGACCCACTGGCGCGCGAGCCGCAGGTACTCTTCCTTGGGCAGCCCCGCCCTGCGCACCGCCGTCTTGCTCGGAATCTTGAAGGTCGCGAAGCCTTCCTCGAAGGCGAGGCCGGGGGCTTCGGAGGAAGTCAGGACGTAGGTTTCGAGTCGCACGCCGGAGAGGCGGGCGAGTCGCCCGGCCCAGCGCAGGACGGCGAGCACGCGCGTGAGGTGGCCGAGGCCGGAGCCGTTCACGGCGTACGCGACTATCTTGAGGCGCCGCAACTTATGAGACATCAAGCAACGTCTCCGACCCGCCCGGCTCAGAACCCGACGACAAGTAACCCGGCTCGGCAGCCCCCATGTCGTTTTGCAGTATACGCGTGCTGCCGGGGTGTTGTTCTCGCCACGAATAGACCTCGGGGATGAAGTCGCCGTCGATGCGCCCGTCCGTCATCAAGTCCCACCACAGCATGTCGCGCGCGTAGTCGAACGCGTCGTAGCGGTCGAATTCGTAAACGCGCTGGTAGGTCTTGTTGAAGTGGCGTCGGCGCGCAGTCACCTTCGCGGTCGGGTCTTTCAGCCAGCGGTTCGCCTCCTCGACCGGGATTTGCGTGTAGGCGTGTTTGGGGCGGCTGTACTTCTCGACCTTGGCGCTGAGCTTGTGCGCCGAGGCGATTAGCTGCTCGCGCTCGGTGTGCAGGTACCGCTTCACGAGTTCGTCGAGGTACTCCATCTTCTTCTCGATTCCCTCCAGCCTCTTGATGAAGCCGGTCAGCTCGGGGCGGGCCGCCGCGCGGGTCGCCAGCTCTTCGCGGTCGATGTATTCGAGGTGTTCGCGGAGCTGGCGGCGGCAGGCTTCGAGGACGTAAGCCTCAAGGTTTTCGAGGCCGGCGAGGGCCTCCGCGCGGTCGTTGACGAGGGCTTCGACCTCGTCCTTCTGTTTCTTGGCGGCGTCGAAGTCGTTGCGGAATTCGTCGCGCGCGTCCCTCAGGCGGACGTAATTCTCCGCCACGTCGCGGAACCTCTCCTGCTCGAACTTCTCGGTGATGAGGTCGCCGTACTTCCAGTCGCGGTAGTACTGGAGTTCCCACCACTGTGACGTGTAAGCGTCGGTGTCGTAGCCGCGTTCGATGAGGCCGCGGAAGCCGGGCTCGTCCTCGTACTGCTTCAACGACTCGTCGAAGAACTTCAACTGCTTCTCCGCCTCGGCGAGTTTCAGCGTCAGCTCGCCGGCCACCGGGTCGAGCAGTTGCTCGCGCCTCTGGTATCGCTCGTCGGCCTCGGCCGTCACGACGCGCTCCGACAGCCACCGGCGCCTTTTCTCCAACTGCTCGAACGGGCTGTCGGTCTCAAACCTCCCGTACCCGGTCAACGCGGGGACGGCGGCGACCGTCTCGGGCGTCAGACTCGGCAGGTATTGTGCCGTCAGCTCGTCGAGGGCCTGGTCGCGCGCCTGCTCCAGCGCCTTCATCTGAGACGCGTGCTGCCTCTGTGCCAGCTCGTTCTGGCTGAGGATGTGTTGGAGCAACCTCAGGTGAGAGGTCGCGTGGTTCAGGAAGTCACCCGAGCTGAGTGTGGTCATGGAGGTGAGCCTGCTAAAAGGGGCGCCGGCCCGGCGCCGACGCCCCCGTTGACCTTATAAACGGCCCTTCACTTGAACCTGAAGTTCGCGCGATGGGTGCTGCCGTCGTTCAACGTCACCACCAACTGCCGGCACGTGCCGGCCCACGACGGGTCGGTCTTCCACACGTAGACGTATTGGTCGCCGGCGGCGTCGTACGTCAGGGAACTGCCGCCCGCCGTGACCGTGTCCTCCAGAGTCACGGCCGGGTCGGACGTGTTGCACGCGACGGGGCCAGACGAAGGAGAGTTGGGCGCGAAGATGTTGAGCCCCTTGTAACCGCTCAGACTGAACTTGACGGGAATCGCCCTTCCGGCGTTGACCACATTAAACGCCGGCAGGTTGTTGACCGGCTGGAAGAATCCCGTGAAGTTATAGACGACGGTGACGGTGAAGCTGCAACCGGAGGTGTGTGTGCCGTCGCTGGCCGTGGCGTTGACGGTCGTCGTGCCGAGCGGGAAGATTGACCCGGAAGCCGGAGTGCTGTTGACACTCACGCTCGACGAACAGCCGTCGGAGGCGGTGACAGCCGGGTAGTTCACGGCGGCAGACGTGGCGGTCGAGTTATCCGGCAACGTCACGACGACATCCGCAGGGCAACTGATGACGGGCGCGGTCGTGTCAACAACGTCAATGACGACATCGTCGGAATCCGAGCCCCCGCCCGTGTCCGCGACGGTCAGGGTGATGGTGTGCGAGCCCTGCGGCAAGGAGACGGACAGGGTGGCGCCCGTGCCCAGCGTCGCGGCGCCTTCCGTCCACGTGTAAGAGGAGATGGTGCCGCTGCCCGGCGTCGAACCCGTCCCGTCGAGCGTGACCGACGTTGAGGCGCCCTCGCACTCGACCGTCTGGTCATCGCCCGCATCGGCGACCGGGTCGGGCGAGGCCGCGCCGAACTTCTGAACGCGCTCGCCGAGAATCTCCGCGACGTAGTAGTTGCCCGTCGAGTCTGCCGCCACGCCGCCCGGCGCGTTGAACTGGCCGTCACCGGTTCCGAAGCTGCCGCAGGCTTCGAGGAAGGTTCCGTTGGAGTCGAATTTCTGGATTCGGTTGTTCCCCGTGTCGGCCACGTAGACCGTCCCGGCCGAGTCTACGCCGACGCCCTGAGAGGAGTCGAACTGCCCCGCGCCCGACCCGGCCGAGCCCCACTTGGTGATGAACGCGCCGGTCGGGCTGAACTTTTGAATCCGGCTGTTGCCCGTGTCGTTGACGTAAACGTTGCCGGAGGAGTCCACCGCCACGTCCATCGGCCCGCTCAGTTGGCCGTCGCCGCTGCCCGACGAGCCCCAGCTCAGCAGCAGCGTCCCCGTGGAGCTGAATTTTTGAACGCGGTGGAACACGGGGTCGGTCACGTAGACGTTGTTCGACGAATCGACGGCGATGCCGCCCGACCCGCCTCCCCACGTCGCCACGAATGCGCCGCCCGAAGTGAATTTCGAGATTCGACTGGTGAAGAGATCAGTCACGTAGACGTTGCCCGCCGAGTCGGTCGCCACCTTGTTCGGGGTGACGAAGCCGCCGGGCACGTCGCCCGGAAGCCCGAACTGCAAGAGGAAGTTGCCGGACGAGTCAAACTTCTGGACGCGAGTGTTCTGGTCCGGCACGTAGACGTTGCCGAACGAATCGACGGCGATTCCTCTGGGCGTAAGGAATTGTCCGCTGCCTGAGCCGGTGCTGCCCCACTTGAGTATGAAATTGCAGCTCGCGGCGGCCGAAGACGCCAGCAGAGACGAGGCCGTCAGCACGCCCAACAAAAGGGCGAGAAGACGGCGCGGCCTGTAGAACTTTTTGATACGACGACGCGGGGGGGGCAGATGGGGGTTCATGTCAAAGTCCTTTCTCCCAAGGGTGGTATGGCTGGGACGCATTAGGTGTAACGCGTAGGGACGAGGCTCGACCGGGCCGCTAGGGTACACCGGGCGTCATTCGTTGTCCACACTTTCCCGATTGGGGCTCAACGCAGATTTTGGCCGAGCTATCCGCTATTCCTCGCGGGAAACTTACTTTTAATTCACGAATGAAGCGGGGCGGCGGCGGCCGTACGCTACAGGACAGAAGGCGCCGCCGGACATTGCCCAAGATGGCCCCACAGGGAAGTTTGCTTAAAACCGAAAGTCAGGGAAGGGGCGAGTCCTATGCTTGCGATGAATTACCGGGGGCCTTTGCGCGTCCGCATTGACCATAAGCCCGTGCCGGAGATACAGCACCCGCAGGACGCCGTCGTGCGCGTCACGCGCTCGTGCATCTGCGGGTCCGACCTGCACCTCTACAACGGCTCCGTGCCGGACACCCGGCCGGGGATGACCTTCGGCCACGAGGTGACGGGCGTCGTCGAGGAGGTCGGCCCCGGCGTGGAGAAGTTGAAGGTCGGCGACCACGTCCTCGTCCCCTTCAACATCGCCTGCGGCAAGTGCGTCTTCTGCCAGCAGGAGTTATACGGCAACTGCCACGAGTCGAACTCGCAGGCCACGGCCGTCGGCGGCATCTTCGGCTACTCGCACACGGCGGGCGGCTACGACGGCGGGCAGGCCGAATACGTCCGCGTCCCTTACGCCGACGTGGGCCCCACCGTCATCCCCGACTGGATGGACCCGGACGACGCCGTGATGCTGACGGACGTGGTGCCCACGGGCTATCAGGCCGCGGAGATGGGCGGCATCCAGCCCGGCGACACCGTCATGGTCTTCGGCGCCGGCCCCGTCGGCATCATGGCGGCGAGGTGCGCGTGGCTCTTCGGCGCGGGCCGCGTCATCATCATCGACGAGATCGAATACCGGCTGGAGTTCGCGCGCAACTACGCGCCGTGCGAAGCCTACAACTTCAGGGAGTTGGGCGACCCCGTCGTCTTCGCCAAGCGGACGACCGACTGGATGGGCGCTGACGTTTGCATCGACGCCGTCGGGGCCGAAGCCTCCGGCCGTTGGATGCAGACGCTGCTCGGCCGCAAGCTGCTGATGCAGGGCGGCTCCGCCACCGCGCTCCACTGGGCCATCAACTCGGTGAAGAAGGGCGGCATCGTCTCCATCGTCGGCGTCTACGGGCCCATCGACACGCTCATCCCCATCGGCAACGTCGTCAACAAGGGGCTGACGCTGCGCGGCAACCAGGCTTCGGTCAAGCGCCTGCTGCCGCGCCTCATCGAGCACGTCAAGAACGGCATCATCGATCCGAAGCCGCTCATCACTCACCGCTTTCCGCTCGAAGAGGTGTCGGACGCGTACCGGATTTTCTCCGCCAAGCTGGATAACTGCATCAAGCCGGTGCTGCTGCCGCCTTCGGCCAGGAGCTAGGGAGGGACCGTCATGGAGAACACGGAACAGAAAGTCATCGACCCGACGCAGGTCAAGGGCTGGGGCGTGGACGCCAACCCCAAGAACGACCCGACCTACCCGATGAAGAGCCGCAACGACGGCGAGCACGAGGGCTACAGTTGGGAGCGCCCGCCGCAGCAGCCGGCCAGCGTCGAAGTCCTGCATTCCAACGAGCGCCCGAACCTCTCGGCCGCCTTCGGCACTTCCACCCCGCCCGCGGGCCTGAGCGGCGTCATCCGCCGCGCCGCCTTCAAGTACAGCGAGTCGAGCTACGGACACTGGCTGCCGCTGATGCTGGCCGACCGCGTCGGCGTCGTCGAAGGCTACATCGAAGACCTCTCGCGCGGCCACGTGCCGAACGTCTTCGCCGAGCGCGGCTGGAAGGCCGAGTGGGAGCACAACCGGACGGGCCTCGTGCTCCGCGTCGGCGTCTTCGCGGCCCTCGCCACGGCCGCTTACGCCGTCCTCCGCAGCCGCCGGGACGACTCCTAAGCTTCGCTTCACAATTAACTCCGGCCGGGGCGGGTCTCATCAAAGAGGCCCGCCCCTTTGCCGTCCCCGAGAAAGAAATTAAGCCTTGACACTCTAGGCATGGGGCGTCTACCATGCCTTGACGTTCTAGGCTTCCGGCGAGGTGAGAGATGAAGAAAGAGAAAGCCGACCTGCTGCAAGGCACGCTCGACATGCTCATCCTGAAGGCCGTCTCGCTCGGGCCGCTGCACGGCTACGGCATCATCCAGCGCATCCGGCAGATGTCGGGCGAGATGCTCACCGTCGAGCAGGGCTCGCTCTACCCGGCGCTCTACCGCATCGAGCAGAAGGGCTGGCTCACGTCCGATTGGGACGTGAACGAGACGGGGCGTAAGGCGAAGTTCTACACGCTGACGAAGGCGGGCCGCAAGCAGCTCGGCGAGGAGGAGGCGAGCTGGGACCGCCTCGCCCTCGCCATCTCGAAGGTGCGGCAGGCCACCTGACAAGTTTTAAAAAGTATGAGACTGCTCAAACTCTTCTCCGCGCGACTGCGCGCGCTGCTCGGGCGCGAGGCCGTCATCCGCGACATCGACGAGGAGATGCGCCTCCACGTCGAGCTGGAGACGGAGGCGAACGTCGCGCGCGGGATGCGGCCCGAGGAGGCGCGGCGGGCGGCGCTCAGGAGCTTCGGCAACTTCGACAGCCTCAGGGACACGGCGTACGAGGTGCGGGGGGGTGGGATGATGGAGACGCTGCTACAGGACGTGCGCTTCGGCGCGCGCGTGCTCGCCAGGCACAAGGGCTTCACGGCCGTCGCCGTGCTCACGCTCGCCCTCGGGATAGGCGCGAACACGGCCATCTTCAGCCTCGTCAACGCGGTGCTGCTGCGGCCTTTGAAGTACAGGGACCCCGACCACCTCGTGATGGTGTGGGAAGACATGACGGCCATCGGCTTCCCGCGCGACACGCCCGCGCCAGCCAACTTCGCCGACTGGAAGGCGCAGAACCGTTCGTTCGAGGATATGGCGGCGCTCGGGATGCGGAGCTACGACCTGACGGGCGACGGCGAGCCGGAGAGGCTGTCGGCCTTCGGGGTGACGGCCAACTTCTTCCCGCTGCTCGGCGTCGCCCCGCAGGCCGGGCGGACCTTCACGCCGGAGGAGGACGCGCCCGGCTCCGACAAGGTGGCGGTCATCAGCCACGGGCTCTGGCAGCGGCGCTTCGGCGGCGACCCGCAGATAGTCGGCCGCGACGTGCTGCTCAACGGCGACAAGCACACGGTCGTCGGCGTGATGCCGCAGGGCTTCCAGTTCGGGTGGGCGGGCGTGGAGGTGTGGACCCCGCTGGCCTTGACCCCGGAGCTTGCGGCCGAGCGCAACAACCATTACCTCAGCGTGGTCGCGCGCCTGAAGCCGGGCGTCACGCCGGAGCAGGCCGACGCCGACATCAAGGCCATCACCGCCCGCATCTCCGCCGCCTACCCTGACGAGGCGCGGGCTTTGAGTTCGGTGGTCGTCCCGCTGCACGAACAGTTGGCGGGCGACGTGCGGAGGCCGCTGACGATGCTGCTCGTGGCCGTCGGCTTCGTGCTGCTCATCGCGTGCGCCAACGTCGGGGGCGTGCTGCTGACGCGCGCGGCGGCGCGGGGCCGTGAGATAGCCGTGCGGTCGGCGCTGGGCGCGAGTCGGCGGCGCATCGTGCGGCAGTTGTTGACGGAGAGCGTGCTGCTCGGCGCGGCGGGCGGGCTGCTCGGCTCGCTGCTGGCGGTGTGGGCCTTCGCCTTCCTCCGGCGACTGATTCCCGCCGGCCTGCGCGAGATGACGGAGCTGAGGCTGGACGCGGGCGTCTTCCTCTTCACGCTGGCGCTCTCGCTGCTGGCCGGCGTCGCCTTCGGGCTGGCCCCGGCGCTGCAAGCCTCGAAGACCGACCTCAACGAAGCACTCAAGCAGGGCGGCCGTTCCGGTGTCGGGACTGGGCAAAGGCGTTTGCGCAACTCGCTCGTCGTCGCGCAAGTCGCCCTCAGCCTCGTGTTGCTGGTCGGCGCGGGCCTCCTCATAAGGACTTTGTACAGGCTGCGCGGCCAGTATTCCGACCTGCGGCCGGAGAGCGTGCTGACGGTCAGGACGCAACTCGCGGTGAACCGTTACGGCGAGCACGCGCGGCGCGTGGCCTTTTACGAAGGCGTGCTGGCGCGCGTCAAGAGCCTGCCGGGCGTCGAGGCCGCCGCCTACACGACGGCCGTCCCGCTCGTCTGGAAGGGCGGCGGGAGCGGCCTCACCATCGAAGGGCGGCAGTTGGCGCCGGGCGAGGTGGTGAACGCGAACCACCGGCAGGTGACGCCGGACTACTTCCGCGCGTTGGGCGTCGCCGTCAAACAGGGACGGCCGCTGTCGGAACAGGATGACGAGGGAGCGCCGCCGGTCGCCGTCATCAACGAGGCGATGGCGCGCGCCTACTGGCCGGGCGAGAGCCCGCTGGGGAAGAGGTTCAATCTCGGCGAAGAGACGCCGTGGCGGACGGTGGTCGGCGTGGTGGCCGACGTGCGCCAGATGGGCGCCGACGCGCCCGTCAAGGCCGAGATGTATCTGCCCTACAGGCAGGCCGGGCCGCACTACTTCTTCGCGCCGCGCGACCTCGTGGTGCGCGCGAAGGCGGCGCCGTCGGACCTCGTGCCGGGCGTGCGCAGGGCCGTGCACGAAGTTGACCCGCAACAGCCGCTCTCGGCCGTCAGCACGCTCGACGAAGTCCTCGGCCGCGAGACGGCGCAGCGGCAGACGGGGATGACGCTGTTGACGGCCTTCGCCGCGCTGGCGCTGCTGCTGGCCGCGCTCGGCATCTACGGCGTGCTCTCTTACTTCGTCGTGCAGCACACGCGCGAGATAGGCGTCCGCATGGCGCTCGGCGCGCGGGCCGGAGACGTGCTGCGGCTCGTCGTCGTGAAGGGCATGGGGCTGACGCTGGCGGGCGTCGGCCTCGGACTCGTCGGCGCGCTCGCCCTGACGCGCCTGATGCGCAGCCTCCTCTTCGAAGTCAAAGCCACTGACCCCCTCACCTTCGCCGCGCTCGCGCTCCTCCTCACGCTCGTCGCGCTCGCCGCCTGCCTCATCCCCGCGCGCCGCGCGATGAAGATTGACCCGATGGAAGCACTACGGCACGAGTGAAAAGTCGTCGGAGCGTTGGAACAGTGACGGTCCGGCCATGCGTCGTCACGTCTTTAGTACAGGACGGACGTGAGGTAGCTCCCGCGCGGCTGCTGGTAATCGCCCATCACCATGAGCGTCATCGTCTTGACGACGCGCATCCCTTGGCCGAGGCACCAGCGGAAGAGGCCGGCTTGCCGCGTCGGGAGGATGAAGGAGAGGGGCTCGCCGGTCTGCGCTGCCGCGCCCGCGAGCAGAGCGCGCAGGTCCTCTTCGCCTTCCGCCGCCGCGTGGCCGACCGGCCATGAGTTGGGCGCGGAGGCATAGGCCGTCACCCGCCCGTCGCGCACCGCGACGAACGGCCGGAGCGTAGGCGCCAAGCCCTTCAGCTCGCCCCCGCGCGAGAACCCGTGAACCCTCTCGGACAACCCCTCGACCGCGCCCGCGTCCTCGTCCCTCATGGGCCTGACTTCAAAGCCCGGCGGCACGACGCCCTCGATGCTCCCTTCCATCAGCGCCAGCGGCTCCTTCACGTCGAAGCCTAATCCCGCGTAGAGCGAGAGCGAGGCCGTGTTGTATGTGTCCTGCACGAGCCGGATCCTGTTGGCGTCCCGGCCCCGCTCGATGACGGCCTGCATCAGCCTGCGCCCGAGGCCGCGCGCCTGCGACCGCGGGTCAACCGTGATGGGGCCGACGCCGCGGACGGCGTTCATCTCGGATAGAAAGTTCGAGCCGACGACACGCCCGTCGGCCTCCGCGACGACCCCGAAGACCGCCGGGTGGCTCGTCAGGAATTGGGCGAGCTGCACGGCCGCCTCTTCCGAAGGGAAGTCGGGCGGGAAGCCGTGCCGCCCGGAAACGCCCTTGAAAGCCTCGTAGATGATGCGCCCGCACGCCTCCGCGTCTTCGGGCGCGGCCTGCCGGATTGTAATATCCATGTCCGTCAATCCTCCGTTCATGTAACGTGTAATCTTTTGCGTGGGCGTTCATTCGTCCGAACTGGCCCGGCGAGAGTTGTCGAACGAGCGCGTTATATGGATTATAACCGCGAGAGTCTTTTCCGTAGCACCGTTGAAGGAGCCTTCGATGAAGTTGCCAGCGGGCATCAAGTGCTTCGCCGCCGCCGTCATGCTCGTGTCGGCGTGCGCCGGGGTCGTGAGGGCGGCGGACCGCGTGAAGGTCGCGGGCGGCGTCCTTGAAGGGGCGGGCCGACAGGCTTCGGGCGTGCGCATCTTCCGGGGCGTGCCCTTCGCGCAGGCGCCGACGGGCGAGCTTCGCTGGAGGGAGCCGCGGCCGGTGGCGAAGTGGGCGGGCGTACGGCAGGCGACGAAGTTCGGCCCGCGCTGCATGCAGGCCGCTGTCTTCGGCGACATGGGCTTCCGCTCGGAGACGATGAGCGAGGACTGCCTTTACCTCAACGTCTGGATGCCCGCGCGGACGGGCGGCGAAAAGCTGCCGGTGCTCGTCTACTTCTACGGCGGCGGCTTCGTCGCGGGCGCGGGCGACGAGCCGCGCTACGACGGCGAGAGCATGGCCGCCAAGGGGCTAGTCACGGTCACGGTCAATTACCGCTTGGGCGTCTTCGGCTTCCTCGCACACCCGGAGCTGACGAAGGAGTCGCCGCACCGCGCCTCGGGCAACTACGGCCTGCTCGACCAGACGGCGGCGCTCCGTTGGGTGCGTGAGAACATCTCGGCCTTCGGCGGCGACCCGCAGCGCGTGACCATCGCGGGCGAGTCGGCCGGCTCCGTCTCCGTCAGCGCGCAGATGATTTCGCCGCTCGCTAAGGGTTTGATTGCCGGTGCCATCGGCGAGAGCGGCGCCATCACGGGCACGCTGCGCGCCCTCCCGCTCGCGCAGGCCGAAGCGTCGGGCGCGAAGTTCGCTGCCGACCTCGGCGCGACATCGGTCGCGGCGCTGCGCGCCTTGACGACCCAACAGATTTTCGAGCCGGCGACGCGCGGCGGCTTCACGAGCGTCGGCCGCTTCCCCATCACCGTTGACGGCTACTTCC
This sequence comes from Pyrinomonadaceae bacterium, assembly GCA_035941045.1. Classification (GTDB taxonomy): domain Bacteria; phylum Acidobacteriota; class Blastocatellia; order Pyrinomonadales; family Pyrinomonadaceae; genus QHXN01. The sequence continues at coordinate 94,711 of DASZEK010000155.1, forward strand.
TCACGGAAGAGCCCGCCGCGACCTACGCCGCCGGCCGTCAGGCCCGCGTCCCGCTGCTCGCCGGGTGGAACTCGGAAGAGATGACGTGGAGGGCGCTGCTGCGCGGACAGGAGCCGACGCCGCAGAACTACGAAAGGATAGTCCGCGAGCTTTACGGCGCGCAGGCCGAGGAGGCTTTGAGACTCTACCCGGCCTTGACGAATGACGAAGTCATCGCTTCCGCGACCGACCTCGCGGGCGACCGCTTCATCGCCTACAGCACTTGGAAGTGGTCCGACTTGCACGCACGCACTTCGGGTCGGCCCGTCTACAGATACTTCTACGCGCGGCCCCGGCCCTCGATGCGTCCCGAACAGGGCAACGCGACCGCGGGGCTCGCGGGCGGAGTCGTCCGAAATCAAACGGCCGCGCCTCCGCCGCCGCCCGCGCGCGGCGCCGTCCACTCGGCAGAGATTGAATACGCCCTCGGCAACCTCTCGACCAACAACGTCTACGCGTGGACGCCCGACGACTACAAAGTCTCGAAGGTGATGCAGGACTACTTCGCCAACTTCGTCAAGAAGGGCGACCCGAACGGCCCCGGACTGCCAACTTGGCCCGCGATTAAAGGCGCGGCCGGGGCCGACGCCGCACACTTCCTTCGCATCGACGTGGAGACGCGCGCCGAGCCCGACCGGCACCGAGCGCGCTACCTCTTCCTCGACCGGCCCGCGGCACAACCTTGACCTCTATGGAACACTTCGACGTGCTCATCGTGGGGGCCGGGCTTTCGGGCGTCGGCGCGGCGTGCCACCTCCGGCGGAAGTGTCCCTCGAAGAGCTTCCGTATCCTCGAAGGCCGCGCGGCGATGGGCGGCACGTGGGACCTCTTCCGCTACCCCGGCATCCGGTCGGATTCCGACATGTACACGCTCGGCTACAGCTTCCGCCCCTGGCGCGACGCCAAGGCCATCGCCGACGGCCCCGCCATCCTCAACTACATCCGCGAGACGGCCGCCGAGCACGGCGTTGACCGGATGATTCGCTACGGCCACCGCGTCAAACGCGCTTCGTGGTCCTCGGCCGACGCCGCCTGGACTGTCGAGGCCGAGACGGAGGCGGGCGTCGTCCGGCTCACCTGCAACTTCCTCTACACCTGCACCGGCTACTACGATTACGAAAAAGGCTACACGCCCGACTGGGAAGGCGTCGAGCGGTTCCGAGGGCCGGTCATCCACCCGCAGAAGTGGCCCGAAGGGCTCGACTACGAAGGCAAGCGCGTCCTCGTCATCGGCAGCGGCGCCACGGCCGTCACCCTCGTCACCGCGATGGCCGAGCGCGCCGCGCACGTCACCATGCTTCAACGCTCTCCCACGTACGTCGTCGCGCGGCCCGCCGAAGACAAGATTGCCAACTGGCTCCGAGAGCGCCTGCCCGCGCGCGCCGCTTACGGCCTCACGCGCTGGAAGAACGTGCTCGTCGGGATGTTCTTCTACTGGCTCGCGCGCTCGCGACCCGAGACGATGAAGCGCCTGATATCGAAGGGGGTCCGCCAACGGCTCGGCGATGACTTCGACCTCAAACACTTCACGCCGCGGTACGACCCGTGGGACCAGCGCCTCTGCCTCGTCCCCGACGCCGACCTCTTCCGGGCGATTCGCGCGGGCCGCGCCTCGGTGGTGACGGACCACATAGAGACGTTCACGGAGACGGGCGTGCGGCTGCGCTCGGGCGAACACCTCGAAGCCGACATCGTCGTGACGGCGACGGGACTCGTGATGAAGCTCATGAGCGGCCTCGGACTCTCGGTTGACGGCTCGCCCGTTGACCTCTCGAAGCTGCTCGTCTACAAGGGGATGATGTTCGGCGAAGTCCCGAACCTCGCTTTCGCCATCGGCTACACGAACGCCTCTTGGACGTTGAAGTGCGACCTGACGGCCGAGTACGTCTGCCGGCTGCTGAACCACATGGACCGGCGCGGCTACGACTGGTGCGTGCCGCGCCGCAACGACCCGAGCGTGAAGGAGGAGCCCATCATCAACTTCACTTCCGGCTACGTGCGGCGCGCAGTCCACACGCTGCCGCGGCAGGGCTCGCGCAGGCCGTGGCGGCTCCACCAGAACTACGCGCTCGACCTGCTCAATCTCGGGCGCGGCCCGCTCGAAGACGGCACGATGGAATTCGGCCGCTCGGACGGCGGAGGGAGGACGTAGTGCTCTACCTGATAATCGCCCTCGGGCTCGTGCTGCTCGGACCTGTCGGCCTCGCCCTCTTCACGTGGCGGACCGCGCGCCGCGTCGAGAGGGCGCTGCCGCCGCTCGGCCGCTTCGTCGAGGTCGGGGGCTCGCGCATCCACTATCTCGAACAGGGCAGCGGCCCCGCGCTCCTGCTGCTCCACGGCCTCGGCAGCTCCATGCGCTCCTTCACGCACTCGCTGCTGCCGCGCCTCGCCGAAGACTTCCGCGTCGTCATCATGGAGCGGCCCGGCTCGGGCAACTCGACGCGGCCCGCCGGCTCCTGCGCGCGACTGAGGACGCAGGCCGAAACCGTCTCGGCCTTCATCCGTGAGTTAGGGCTTGAGCGCCCCGTGGTCGTCGGCCACTCGCTCGGCGGCGCGCTCGCGCTGACGCTCGCGCTCGAACACCCCGAGCAGGTCCGCGGCCTCGCCCTCGTCGCGCCCCTCACGGGCCAACAGGAGACGGTGCCGCCCGTCTTCCGTCGGCTCGCCGTCAGGTCGCGCCTGCTCCGCAAGCTGACGGCGTGGACCGTCGCCACTCCGGCCGCGATACTGCGCCGCGCCGAGGTGCTCGACACGCTCTTCGGCCCCGACCCGGTCCCGAGGGATTACGCGACGGCGGGCGGCGGCCTGATGGGCTTGCGGCCGAAGAGCTTCTGCTCGGCCTCCGAAGACCTCGTCGCCCTCGAAGGCGTGCTGGCGCCGATGGTCGAGCGTTACGCCTCGCTGCGCGTGCCCGTCGGCATCCTCTACGGGAAGGGCGACCGCGTGCTCGACCCCCGCCTGCACGGGTCCGAGGCGGCGGGCAAGATTCCCGGCGTCGAGCTTGAGCTGGTCGAGGGCGGTCACATGCTCCCGCTCACCGCGCCCGACCTGGTCGCCGACTTCGTCAGGAGGGTCGCCGCGCGCTCTTACGAGGGCGAACGCCGGGAAGCGACGCAGGCGGCCGAGTCTCTATCACTTTGAGGATGCCGGCCGCGGGCGATGATTCTGGAGGAATCCGGCCATTGCTCATTTTTTGGTGGGGAGTTGTATCGGCACGAATTCTAGAGCGGGCCGCGGCAGGCTTTTTCGTATTCGTCGCGGTTCTCACCAACCACTCCTCGCGGCGAGTCGCCCCAGGCGGGCGGACGAAACCTTTCCTCATGGAGAAGAGAGCATGTTCCGTAAATCCTTGATGACGGCCGCGGCGGCCCTCGCCGTGTTCGCCCTGAGTTCGGCCGCGCGCGCCGATTCCCTGACGCTCACCAGCTTTTTCAACAGCACCGGCCTCACGGCTCAGGTCAGCGACTACTCGCTCGCGGGCAACCAGTTCACCTTCACCATCACCAACACCTCGCTCGCGCCCGGCCCGACCAGCGTCATCACCAACATCGGCTTCGACCTGCCCGGCGAGCGGGCGAACGACTTCGCGCTCGTCTCCTCGACGAACCCCAGCTACTTCGTCGTCCAGGACCTCGACGGCGGATTGGTCCCCGTCCACTTCGACTTCGTCCTGATGAACAGGCTGGCCCAACCTCCCAACCCCATCCAGTTCGGCGTCGGGAGCATCTTCGACGGCATCCAGCCGGGCCAGAGCGTCACCTTCGTCGTCAGCGGCGACTTCGCCGGCCTGACCGCCGACGACATAGCGCACGCCATCTACGCCCGCATGCAAAACGGCACCATCAACGGCAGCGACGTGGTCGCCAACCCCATCCCGGAGCCGGCCACGATGCTGCTGTTCGCCACCGGGCTCGTCGGCGCCGCCGCCCGCGCCCGGCGACGCCGCAACTCGGACGCTTAACTTCTCAAAGCACGCGAAGGCGGGGGCGTGACGCTTAGACGTTGACACGCGCCCCGCCCCGCACATACCTTACACGCCGCCGGCAAGCCATCCCGTCGGCGGCGTCCAGCCGATTTCCCACACGACCTTTGAGGCGACCGCGACACGAGGCCCGTCCCCGTGACATCGAGCGCGCCATCCCGACCGAAGGAGAAACCATCATGGCGGCAGTATTCCCCGGTGCATGGCAGAACTGGATTGGCGACCACAGCGTGAGCGGCTTCCGCGGCTCGCCGACGACGAAGGACGAACTCATCGCGGCGGTCGAGTTGGCCGTGCGCAGCAACCGGCGCATCCGCGCCGTCGGCTCGGGCCACTCCTTCTCAAGCTGCGCCAAGCCCCGCTCGGGCCAGTCCTTCCTCAACATCTCCGGCATCTCCGGTCAGTTCAGCGAGGTCGAGTGGCTGAAGTCCGACCCGCCCGGACTCGCGAGCGGCGAGCGCCTGATTCGCGTTAAGGCAGGCACGCGCCTCAAGACCTTCAACCGCGTCGTCCTCGCCGGCCGCCGGCCCGCCCTCGCAATCATCAACATGGGCACCTTCGACGGCCAGACCCTCGCGGGCGCCATCAGCACCGGCACCCACGGGACGGGCACGCGCCTCGGCAGCCTCGCCGACCTCGTCGTCTCGATGGACGTGGTCACGGTGACGCGGGGCGGCGACGGCCAGCCGCGCGTGCAGACGATTCGCGTCGAGCCCACCGACGGCGTCACCGACCGCACCGCCTTCAACCGCGACAGCGCCGAGCACGGCATGGTGCTCTATCAGGACGACGACCTCTTCTACTCGATGGTCGTCAGCTACGGCTGCATGGGCGTGGCCTTCGCCTACACGATGAAGGTGCGGCCCGCCTACTGGCTGAGAGTCGAAGACGACCTGACCCAGTGGCGGCGGCTGCGCGACGATTTGAAGAAGCAGACCCGCACGGTACCCGACGTGGGCAGGGTGCCGACGGCTGCCGACGAGGACCGTCACTTCTCCTTCCTCCTCAACGTCGCCGAGATGCAGGGCAAGAAGGCCGTCGGCGACCCCGTCTGCCTCATCACGCGTCGCAACATGGTGCCCGCCGAAGACGAGCCCAAAATCCACACCTACAGTTGGCCGCCCGAGCGCACCAAGGACTCCTTCAACGAGTGGTTCGCGGGCGCCTTCAACCTCGACACGCCCGACCCCGTCAAGGACCACGACGGCCTCGGCGAGACGCTGCGCAAGAAATACTTCGAGAAGGAGGCGAAGAAGGAGCCCTTCGCAGGCAACCGCACGGCCTCGGCCAACTTCATCGCGCTCCGGCGCGACCGCGACTCCGGCAAGCCGGACGCCGCGCCGAAGCCGCCGCCCGACAGCATCAGCACCGAAATCGCCGTCCCGGCCGACCGCGTGACCGACGCGCTCGACAAGGCCCTCGACCTCATCCAGCGCCACCGCTTCTTCTTCGCCGTCCCGCTCGGCATCCGCTTCACCGCGCCCTCGAAGCACTACCTCTCGGCGGCCTACGACCGCCCCACGGCCTTCATCGAAGTGGCGATGGTGCTCTCCCAGAGCAAGCTCGACGGCGACCACCTCGACCGCGACGAGATGCGCGACCGCATCGCCAAGCCCGCGCTCGCCGATGTCGAGAGCCGCCTCTGCTACGAGGGCGAGCGGCTCGGGCGCCCGCACCTCGGCAAGCACCACAGCCTGACCCGCGAGCGGCTCCAGAGCATGTTCCCGAGGTTCGACGCGTGGCTCGCGGCCTACCGGCGGTTCAACGCCTTCGGCACCTTCGACAACTCCTTCACCGACCAGCTCGGGCTGACCGGCGAAGGGCGCGACGGATAGCCCCAATGACCGGCCGCCTTCTCCACCTGCGTCAGCGCACCGTGTCCGCCGACGGCACCGTGCGGCCGAAAACTATTCAACGCCCGGATTGGGACGCCGCCAAAGCCGCCGTCATCATCTGCGACATGTGGGACGCGCACCACTGCGTCACCGCGGCCCTTCGCGTCGAGGAGATGGCGCCTCGGGTGAATGATGTCGTCGCCGGCCTGCGCCGACAGGGCGCGTTCATCATTCACGCCCCCGGCGAGTGCATGGACTTCTACAAAGGCACTCCGGCCCGAACGCGCGCCCTCTCGGCCCCCGGCGCACGGGCGCCGAGGCCCATAATCGATTGGAGCACCTTGAATCGCGACGTGGAAGAGGCGCTGCCCACGAGCCTGACCACGCCGGGGCCGTGCTCGTGTGACTCGGCCGAACCCTGCTGCGAGGCGGGCCCGCCTCACCCGTGGACCCGGCAGAATTCGTTAATCGAAATCAGTCCCGACGACGCCGTGACGGACGACGGTCAGGAGGTGTTCAACCTTCTGGAGCAGCGCGGGCTTGAGGACGTTATCGTGCTGGGGGTGCACACGAACCTCTGCGTCCTTGAGCGGCCGTATGGAATCCGCCAGCTTACGTACCTTGGGAAGCGGCCGGTCCTCTGCCGCGACCTGACGGACTCATTCCACCGCGACCCGCGCGGCCACTCGTGGGGCACCGAGCACGTGATAGAGCACATCGAACGCTGGTGGTGCCCGACGGTAACGAGCGACCAGTTGGTGAGTGAAACGACCTCGCGGCCCGAGGGCGGCCAGTAGTTCACACGCCCCTCACGCGGCCTAACCTGCGCTTGCAGGAGTCACGAGGCAGGGCATTCTTTCACGCCTAAAGCTCGCCCAAGTCCCGCCGAATTTTTATTTACAAAAGCCGACTATTATTTGTAAACTGCTGCCGCCTTGGCATTACTCGCACTCAAATTTAGGGGACGACAAGTCGCCTAACTCCTCTAAAGCTCACGCAAGGTTCCGTGTGCGCTATACGTGACGGTAAGTTGACCGACGGCGAGCCACCGCATCCGAACTTAACAGCACTTATCCATTCCCTCTGACACATGACCGCGTCTCACGCGCGGACGCGGCGGCCCCTTTCCTCTCGAAAGGCTGAAAAGATGATCGAAATCGGGAACCGGCCGGTCGTGGTGATGCAGGCAGCCCCTTTCTGTTTCGGCCCCGCCTCCACCAGCCTCGCCATCGCGTCCGAACTGCGCAAGCACGATGTCGCAATCGTGTGGCTGGCCGAGGGCACGACCTTGAGACTGCTGCGCGCCGGGCAGTACGAGGACTACGTCATCCCCTTCAGCCTCGGCGAGCAGGGCGCGCACGGGCCTTCCTCGCATTACGTCGAAGAGGCGGATGTCGTTGTCGTCAACACGGACCCCGACTTCGCTGAATTCGCTTTGGGCTTAAATGAGAGGACCGTCTACGTCGATATCCTCTACTGGATGTGGGAGAGCATCCCGGAGGTGGCCGAGCGTTGCGAGCTTTACCTCTACGAAGATTTCGTGCGCGTGGACGAGCAGATTCGGCGCAAGGGCATGCCGCGGAACGCCGTGCGCGTGGGGCCTCTGATTAACCCCGCCGACGGGGCCGGCGGGCATCGACCCGCGACGACCGGGGGGCATCTGCTGGTGAGCCTCGGCGGGCTGCACCGGCCGGGCGAGGCGCGCGCGTTGCTCAGCTCTTTCGGCGACATGGTGCGGCTGGCCGTGATGGACGCGCTCGAACAGAACGGCGAGTTCAGCGAGGTCTACATCGCCGGCGACATCCCGCGTTCCGAAACCACACTCGGCAACGGCGTCCGAATCCACACCGGCTGTTTGTCGAAGGAGGAGCACCAGCGGCTCCTCTCCACCGCCCGAGCGGTCGTGCTCTCGCCGGGGCTGACCGGCTTTTACGAGGCCGCCGCCGCGAGGGTGCCGATCTTCTTCCTCCCGCCGCATAACTACAGCCAGCACTTGCAGCTCCAGTCCTACAAGGCCGCGCTCAAAGAGCCCTGCTACGCGGACTGGGAGCAACTGGGGATTAGCAAGAAGCTGCCGTGCTTTCTGCCGGAGGAGGAGATGCTGCGCGAAGTGGACGCGGTGCTGGCCGAGGTCGTCGGGAAGGGCGACCTGTTAGCCCGACAGCTGCGCGAGTTCCTCGGCTCGGGCTTCAGGTACTACGACCCGCGGCCGGCCGCCGACATGCTGGAGAGCTTGGAGGGCGGCGGTGCCGAGCGCGCGGCCGGCGAAATCCTCCGGCGTATCGAGGCGCACAGGGGCGCGCGGCCGGAGCCCGCGCGGCGCCTCAGCCTCGACGCCGCGCCGCTGCCGAAGAAGGTGACGCTCGAACTGTTCGGCGGGTGCCAGCTCCGATGTCCGCTCTGCCCCACCGGCAACCGCACCCGGCCCGGCAGGGCGAGCGGGCCTTTAAAGGTTGAGACGGTCGCGGCGCTACTGGATGAGATAGGCGACCACGTCGAGGTGATAGAGCTGTTCAACTGGGGCGAGCCTTTCCTCAACCCGGACGCGTGCAAGATAGTCAGGATGATAGCCGACCGCGGCATCCGCACCGTTCTCAGCACCAACCTCCAACTCATCCCCGACCCGGAGGAGATTATCGCCTCCGGGCTGGACGAGCTTATCGTCTCCTGCCACGGCGTGACGCAGGAGACCTACGAGAAGTACATGGTCGGCGGGGAGGTGGAGAAGACTTTCCAGAACCTCGACCGCATCGTGGCGGCGGGCGGGCCGGGGATGAAGATGAAGGTCGTGCTGAGGTTCGTCGTCTTCGCACACAACGAGCACGAGGTGCCGCTGGCCGTCGAGCGGTTCCGCGGCACGCCCGTCGTCGTCGAGGCCGCCCCGATGCGCATGGACATGCGCGACGAGATTCTCAACACCGCCGGCGAGAACCTGTCGGCTTACGGCGAGTGGGTCCCCGGCTCCTCACGCTTCTACGACAAGGAGAACCTGAAGGCCACGCGCGCGCCCGTCGGCTGCAACCTGCCGTTCGAGGAGACGACCATCGACGTGGACGGCTCGGTCTCCATGTGCTGCTCCTCCTTCGACCCCAAGTACAACGTCGGCAACTTCCTTTCCGAAGGCTTCGCCGCCGTCTGGAACGGCCCGAACTATCAGGAGGCGAGGCGGGTCGTCACGGGCAGGGGCGAGACGGGATTGGAGAACGTCGTCTGCCGGACGTGCAAGAATAACGGCTACCGCGACCTCTAGGCGGGCCGCCCCGCCGGGACTTTCGTCCGCCCCGAACACCCTTCACACTTTCCGTCGAACGACCGCCGGCCGAGGCCCATGAATCTCTCACTGATGGCGATGACGAAGAACGGGTCGTGGCGCCTTGAGCGGATGCTGCGCAGCGTCGGCGAGAAGGCTTCGGAAATCGTCGTCGGCGTGGACGCCGCGACGACCGACGACACCGTGCAGCGCGCCCTGCGCTACACGCCGAACGTCTTCCTGATTGACAACCCCGAGGGCTACATCGAGCCCCACATCGAGACGCTGTTCCGCAGGTGCACGGGCGACTGGGTGCTGCGCCTCGACGACGACGAGGTGATGTCGGAGAACTTCTCGCTCGACGCCATCCCGGCCGAAGTGCTCGACGAGTTCGACCTCATCGGCTTCCCACGGCCGTGGGTGGTCAACGCCGACCCGCCTTACTTCGCGGGCACCGGGCGCGAGCTTTGGGAGTTGAACCCCCAGTACCGGCTGATGCGGCGCTCGGCGAGCTGGTCCTTCACGTCGCTGATACACACGCCCGGCTTCGAGATGAAACCGGCCTACGAGACGCCCGACATGTTCATCTACCACATGGCCCTGCTCGACCAGCGGTTTGAAGACAGGCGCCGCAAGTACGATTTTTACCAGAGCCACCGCGACGCGCCGTGGAACCGGGATTACCTGCTCGACCCGGTCCGCCTCTACGAGTCGGGGCAGGCCCTCCCCTGCTTCCCAGGCGAAGGCTCGCCGGAAATCTTCTGCTACGACACCAAGACGATGGGCGGGCCGGTGCGCTGCAACCGCGAGATGTTCCCACCCGTGGAGTTGTTGCGCAGCGGGGCGGCCGATTACGCGTGTGCGCTGCGATGAACGAAGCGGGGGAGAACGCAAGGGCGGGGGCGACCCGCGGGCCGGGGCCGGGGGCTGACGCCGCGGGCGGCGCGCCGACGGTCTGCTTCGGCTTCGACCACGAGACCGACGAAGGCTCCTTCATGCCGAACGGCGTGCCCCCCGCCGACTGGCCTGCGCCCGGCGCGGCCGACCTCGAAAATCCCCTGCCCGGCGTCCACTTCCGACACTCGCGGCTGCTCCATTTTCTGAAGCGGGCGGGCGTCAACGTGCGGCGCGAGAAGTCCGAGCGCCTTGCCGCCTCCGCGCGGACGTGGTTCTACCCCCTGCGCCCCTTCGGGGTTCCCGAGTTGGGCGCGGCCTTCGGCGGGCTGTCGCCGGCCGTGCGCCGGGAGGTCGAGTCGGGCAGGTGTTACCTGCTGGTTGACTACGCGCACGAAGGCTATTCCCGGTGGATGTTCGAGCGCGTTTACGAAGCCTTGCGTCGGGTCCCGCTGCCGCCCGAGCAGGTGGTGCTCATCAGCGGCGATTTGAACGCCGGGGCGACCCACGCGCGCTACGTCGTCGAACACGGAATCACCCGCCCGGTCAGGGTCCACGCGCTGAACTATTTCAGGAACGTGGTCGCCGACTACATGGCGACTCCCGAGTTCCGCGAGTCGGGTCTGACGTGGCAACAGGTGGAGGCTAAGCGCGAGCGCGCGAGGCTCTATCTTAATTTCAACCGCCGGAACCGCCTGCACCGCGTCCTCGCCGCCGTCCGGCTCCACCGCCGCGGCCTGCTCGGGCGCGGCTACGTGAGCCTGCCCGACTCGTTCGAGGGGCAGACGAACGAACGCGCCGCAGAAGACGAGGGCGCGAGGTTCGGCGTCTCCGCGGCGCTCATGCGCGAGCTACGCGAAGGCTACCCGCAGCTTCGGCCGCTGCTGCCGTTGCGCGTTGACGTTGAGGAAGTGCTCACCAATCACGCGCACACGCACCCGACGTGGCCTTACTCGGAGAGTTGGCTGAGCCTCGTCTCCGAGTCGCTGTTCTTCGAGAGCGCGCCCGGCCAAGTCTTCTTCAGCGAAAAAATCTGGAAGCCGATGATGAACTATCACCCGTTCCTGCTGCTCGGCGACGCCCACAGCCTCGCCGCGCTGCGCGGGCTCGGGTTCCGCACGTTCCACCCGCACCTCGACGAATCATACGACGGCGTCGCCGACCACGAGCGGCGCTTCCGTATGGTCATCGACGAGCTGGAACGCGTCTCGCGCATGCCGGAGGCGGAGCTTTACGACTGGTTCATGGGGATGAAGGAAGTCCTCGTTCACAACCACGAATGGCTCAGGGCGGGCGGCTTCGACCCGGCGTTCGTCCGCATCTGGGACTCGTACGTGGGGCCAAGCGGGGAGGCGTCCGGCCGGCAATCGGCTCTGTGGTGTGACCGGCCGAGGAGGGTTGACATGCGCCAGAAGGTGGGCTTTGTGGGGCTGGGGAAACTGGGCTTGCCGTGCGCCGAAGTGATGGGGCGGGCGCACGACGTGTGCGGCTTCGACCCGGCGGCGAAGGCGACGCGCAACGTCCGCATGGTGGACACGATTGCCGAAGCGGTGGACGGCAAAGACCTCGTCTTCATCGCCGTCCCCACCCCGCACGAGCGGGAGTACGACGGCTCGGTGCCCACCTCCGGCCTGCCCGCGCGCGACTTCGACTACGCCGTCCTGAAGCAAGTCCTGACCGACATCGCCCCGCACGTTCACGCGGCGCAGGACGTGGTCGTCATCTCGACTGTGCTGCCCGGCACGTGCAGGCGCGAGCTGGCGCCGCTGCTGCCGCGCGGCCGTCTCCTCTACAACCCCTACTTCATCGCGATGGGCACGGTCGAGAACGACTTCCTCGCCCCCGAGTTCGTCATCATCGGCAGCAGCACGGGGGGCGAGGGCGAAGCCGCCGCCCTCGTAGACTTCTACAAGTCCTTGGTCGGCGAGCAGCAATTCCACACGGGGACGTGGGAGGAGGCCGAGGCGACGAAGATTTTTTACAACACCTTCATCAGCTTCAAGCTCAGCTTCGTTAACATGATTCAGGACGTGGCCGTGCGGCTCGGGCACATGGACGTGGACAAGGTGACGGGCGCGCTCTCGGGGGCGAAGAAGCGGCTCGTCTCAGGAATGTACATGAAGGCCGGCATGGGCGACGGCGGCCCCTGCCACCCGCGCGACAACATCGCCCTGCGCGCGCTGGCCGACCGGATGGACCTCGGCTACGACCTCTTCTCCGCCATCCTCCGCTGCCGCGAGGGGCAGGCCGAGAACATGGCCCGCTTCCTCCGCGAGTTCGGCCACCCCGTAGTCATCATGGGCAAGTCTTTCAAGCCCGGCGTGCCTTACGTCGACGGCTCATACTCTCTGCTCGTCGCGCACTACGTCGCCGAGGCCCACGAGTTCGCGGGCTTCATCGACCCCCTGACCGGCGACGACGTGGACGAGGCCGAGCCGCTGACCTACCTTCTGGCGCACCGCGGGCGGGCGTCGCACCGCCACCGCTTCTTTCCGGGGAGCGTCATCGTGGACCCGTGGCGCGAGTGCCCCGAGATAGAGCGTTGCACGGTGATTCATTACGGCGGCGGGCGCGAGGGGCTGCGGGGCTGAAGAGCTTATATGATTGTTTGTGCCTACGAAGACAGGCCGTCGGCCCTCGTCGGGCTGAAGCTGCTGCTGCTGAGTCTGGCGCGGCAGAGTCCGGGCCTGCGCGTCCGCCTCTACTGCCCGGCCGCCGACGCGGCCTTCGAGTCGTGGGTCGCCGGGCAGCCCGACGTGGAGCTGCGGCCGACGCCGCCGGACAGCCTCGGCGGGTGGGACGTGAAGCCGACGCTCCTGCTCGAACTGTTCGACGAGGGCCACGACGAGGTGTTCTGGCTCGACACGGACCTCATCGTCACGAGCGACGTTCGCGCGCTGATGGGAGGCTTGCCGGAGGAAGTTATGGTGGCGGCCGAAGAGCACCCGTGGGCGCTCGGCAACAACAGCCCGCGCCGCACCGAACACCTCGGGCTTGAGGTGGCGAGGATTTTCCCGCGGACGCTCAACGCGGGCGTCCTCCGCATGACGCCCTACCACCGGCCGCTGCTCGAACGCTGGAACGTCCTGCTGCGTCAGCCCGCGTACCGCGAGTCGCAGGGGCTCCCGTTCGACGAGCGCCTCTGGTATTTCGGCTGCGACCAGGACTTGCTGTCGGGGCTGCTCGGCTCGACGGAGTTCGCGCACATCCCGGTCCACCTCCTTCGCGCCGGCCCCGACATCGCGCACTGTTTCTGCGACCGCGGCTACACGACCGGCAACCGCATCGGCAACCTGTTCCGCGGCCTCCCGCCGCTCGTCCACGGGCAAGGCCCGAAGCCGTGGGAGCTGACCGGCGTGCTCTTCGCCGAGCTGTCGCCGTACTGCGCCGCCGCCCTGCCCTACGCCGGGCAGCTCGGCGAGCCTGCCTCGTGGATGAGGCCGCGCTCGGCGTGGGGCCGCCTGCTGAACGGCCTGACGCTCGGCAACCCTAACCTGCGCGACCTGCCCTTGGTGGCCGCCTACGAGGCCGGTCAGGCTTGGCACTCGCTGCGCCAAAGGGTGCGGGGCTATCTGGGGCGCCCGGCGGCCGAAGCCGGGGACTGACGCCCCGCCAACTTAGTGAGGTAAGCGAGACGTATGTCAACAGTACTCGGACTTGGTTTCACCGACCACGAGACTTCGGCCGCGCTCATGATTGACGGCAAGCTCCGGGCGGCCATCGCCCGCGAGCGCATCACCCGCATCAAGCGGGACGGCAAGATGTGGGGCAGCGCGCGCCTCGACCTCACCCCGGCGATTCAATACTGCCTCGACGAAGTCGGGCTCAAGCTCGCCGACGTTGACCTCGTCGTCTGGAATCACATCGACCACCTCCCGGCCGCGGAACTCCACCGCCTGCTCGCCGAGGAGGGCGGCCTCGACCTCACCACCCGGCCCAACCTCTGCCTGCCGCACCACTTCGCGCACGCCTGCTGCGCCCTCCACCTCTCGCCCTTCGACGACGCGGCCGTCCTCATCGTCGACGGCTCGGGCGGCCCGCTCAACTGCCTTCTGGAGCATTGTCAGGGGCCCGAGCCGGAGTTGGTCGCGAACGGCTCGGCCATCGTGCAGAACATCAGCGACGAGCAGGCCCCCTCGGCGCGCGAGCACGAGACTTTTTACGAGTTCGTCGGCGGGCGCTGGAAGGTGCTCCGGAAGGTCGTGGGGATTTGGGGGGGCATCGGCGCGGAGTACGGCTCCGTCTCCAGCTTTCTCTTCGGCGACTGTCTGGACGCGGGCAAGACGATGGGGCTGGCGCCCTACGGGCGGCCCTACGCCGAGCCGATGTTCATGCGCAAGGTCGGCCCCGAAGAGATGCCCGCTTATAAGTCGATGCACCCGCCCGAGCGCGACGAGATGGAGGCGCGCATCGACGAGTGGCGGCGGGGGCGTGAGAAGGTGAGCTTCGAGGAGCCGCTGCTGGCCGACTTCGCGGCGAGCATGCAGCGCGAGGCCGAGGAGTCGCTGCTGGAGCACGCGCGCTGGCTGCGCCGTCACTCCTCGTCGCGCAACCTCTGCCTCGCCGGGGGCGTCGCCCTCAACTGCGTCGCCAACTCCGTGCTCGCCGAGCAGGCCGGCTTCGAGCAGGTCTTCGTGCCCCCGGCGCCCGGCGACGACGGCATCGCCATCGGCTGCGCGATGTACGGCGCGGCCATCACGGGCGGCGTCGAAAGGGTGACGAACCACGCCTTCCTCGGCCGCCCTTACCGGCACGAACCGGCGGACTTGGAAGCCCTCGGGCTGACGCGTGTCTTCGAGGACGACGATGTCTCCGAGACGGTCGCGCGCGAGTTGGCGGGCGGCGCCGTCGTCGCGTGGTATCAGGGCGGCGCGGAGCTGGGGCCGCGCGCCCTCGGCCACCGCAGTTTCCTCGCCGACCCGCGGCGGCCCGACATGAAAGACCACCTCAACTACAGGGTCAAGAACCGCGAGCCGTTCCGGCCCTTCGCGCCGGTCGTGCTGGCCGAGGCGGCGGCGGATTACTTCGTCGAGCAGTTCCCCAGCTACTTCATGTCCTTCGTCGCCACCGTCCGCGAGGACAAGCGCGACCTCATCCCCTCCGTCACGCACGTTGACGCGACGGCCCGCTACCAAGTCCTGCGCGAGCAGGACAACCCGCACCTCTACAAGCTCATCTCGGCCTTCGCGCGCCTGACGGGGCTCCCCATGCTCCTCAACACTTCGTTCAACCGCGCCGGGGAGCCGCTGGTCGAAACCCCGCTCGACGCGGGCCGTTGCGCCGTCTCGTCTTCGGCGGACTACCTCGTGGTTGACGGTTACATCTACCGCCCGTCCTCGAAGAGTCAGACCGCATGAGCGAACCCGCCCCGGACATGGCCGTCCTCTTCTGGTTCTACAAAGACCCGCCGGTGGTGGCTGACCGGCTGGAAGGAATTCGCAGGCTCAATCCGGGGGTGCGCGTCTTCGGCCTCTACGGCGGCGAGCACGCCTCCGTCGGGCAGTTCGGCGACGCCGTCGAACTCCTCGACGACCTCTGGCTGCACCCCGAGGTGCCGGCTGAGTGGGCTTGGCGCAACGGCGACCTCATGCTCGGCCGCTGGTACTCGGAGAGGGGACGCCGTCTCGACTGGCAACAGGTCTTCGTGCACCAGTGGGACTTGCTGACGGCCGTCCCGGCGCGCGACTTCGCCACTTCGGGTCAGCGCGAAATCCTGTTGCCCGGCGTCAGGCCGCTCGACGAGGTGGCCGCCCACTGGGTCTGGGTGCAGCCGTGGAGTGATTACTACGGCGAGTTCCAATCCTTCCGCGCGCACCCGCTCGTCGCGGGCCGCAGGATGCTGGCGTCGGTCTTCATCCTCGCCACCCTGACGCGCGACTTCCTCGCCGACTACGCGGAGGCGGCCCCGGCCGTGCCCGGCTTCATCGAGTACCGCCTGCCGACTCTGGCCGACGTTTTCCGCTACCGCTTCGCCCCCTCCGAGGTGCGGCCCGATTGGGGCGACCGCGGCGACCCGCTCCTGAACGGGAGCGGGCGGGGCATCTCGCCCGAGCAGGTCCGCCAGCGATTCCTGCACGGCGGGCAGGTCAAGGTCTGTCACCCCGTCAACGACCTCGTGCCGTGGGACGAGATACTGCCCCGCGCGGAGGACGGCGCGGCCGGTCGGCCGTCGCCCGTGCGGTGTGCGCCCGGCGGCGAGACGGACTCGCCCGTCGCCATCCTTCAGGTGCCGCCCGCGAGGCCGGGGCTTGCGGCCGGGGGCTCGCAGGTGGTGACGATGGCTCTGGCGCGCGGCCTCGTCGAAGAACAGCATTCGGTCATCCTGTTCTCCGGGACGACCGACGCGTCGGGCGCCGACTTTAAGAGCGACGGCGTCTGGTATCGCTCGGCGTTCCAGCTCACGCAGGACGTGCTTGAGCAGGGCGAGCCGCGAATGCAGTTCTTCGCCGACGACCTCAAGCTCCTCGAACGCTGCCGCGTGGCGTTCATGTTCGACCGCGTCTTCCCCCTCCCCGAACACGTCGAGCCGATACTGATTCTCGACACCGTCGCTTACGGCTTCGCGCGGGCGGCCGTGGCCTCGCCGAACTGGAGCCGCATGATAGTGCCCTCCGAATACATGCTCGGCGAGGTCGCGCGCGCGCTCGAAGAGTGCGGCCAGTCCGAGCGCCTGCGCCGCGTCCACGTCGTCGCCAACCCGCTCGACCCGGCCGCCCTCGGCCTCGCGGGCGGACCGCCGCCCCGCGGCGCCGCGCGGCAGTCCGTCCGACTCCTCTTCCCCCACCGCGCCGACCGCGGCAAAGGCATCGACGAGTCCGTGCGCCTCCTCTCTCACCTCTGCCGATACCGCGACACGACGCTGACCATGGTCGTCGATCCATCCCCGACCGCCGAGGTGGGTCTTTACGCCTCGGTCATCGAGTCGGCGGCGGCGCTCGGGTTAGACGGCAGGATTGAATTCATCCCCTGGCGGCCCCTCGGCGAGATGGGCGAGTTGTACGCCTCGGCCGACCTGACACTGTGCGTCGGCCCCGTCCCCGAAGGCTTCGGCCTCGTCTGCCTTGAGTCAATCCTCTGCGGCACGCCCGTCGTCGCCCGCAACTCCGGGGCGCAGACGCGACTCCTGCCCCCCGGCCACGGCTGCTTCATAGCCCCGGAGGACGAGGCGCGACTGGCCGAAGTCGTCCACGGCCTGCTGGACGACCCTTCGCTTTCGGAACAGGTGGCGCGCGGCAGGGCTTACATCGAGAGTAATTACTCGACCGCGTCTTTCCTGCGAGGCTTCTGCGCGGTCGCGTCTCTCGGATGACGGCCGAATTCTCGGGAGCCTTCGCGGCGGTTTCAAACCAACCTCGGTCAACGGACTTCGGGAGGCGGCGTCCTTATGCCCAGGCAGAACGTTTACCACTTGCAGGCCAAGCCCGAGCAAATCGGTCAGTACGTGTTCCTGCCCGGCGACCCCGACCGCGTGTACGCCATCTCGGAACACTTCGAGGCGCGGCGCGAGGTCTCGTCGGCGCGCGGGTTTCTGATTCACACGGGTCACATCGACGGCACTCCCGTCTCGGCCGTCTGCACGGGGGTCGGCGGCCCCTCGGCCGCGCTGGTGACGGAAGAGTTAATCGCGCTCGGCGCACACACGCTGCTGCGCGTCGGGACCTGCGGGTCGTTGCAGCCGGACGTGAGGGCGGGCGAGCTGGTGATTAGCGTCGCCTCCGTCCGCGACGAAGGCACCACCCGGCAGTACGTCCCGGCGGAGTTCCCCGCCGTGGCGAGCTTCGAGCTGGTGAACGCGCTCGTGGCGGCGGCGGCGAAGGTCGCCGTAATCTGTCACGTCGGCATCACGCACTCGAAGGACGCTTTCTACTCGGAATACCCGGAGCGCACGGCCCACCCGTCGGAGGCCGGCAGCCGTTGGGCGACGTGGAGGCGTGCCAACGCGCTGGCGACGGAGATGGAGGCGGCTTCCATCTTCGTGCTCGGCTCGCTCCGCGCGTGCCGCGCCGGGGCCATCCTTTCGGTCGTCGGCTCCGTGCTCGACGAAAATCTCATCTTCGACCAGTCGTCGGTCCGGCACGCGGTCGCCGTCGCCGTCGAAGCCATCCGCGGGCTGATACGCAGCGACGCGGGCGACGGCGCGCGGGGCCGCCGCGACGGATGAAAACAAAAGTCCCCCGCGGGTGAAAGAATGACGGCTCGGTCTTCTTTCGCCCGCGGGGGACTTTAAATTTTTGCGCGCGGCAACGTGACCGCCGCGCCTTCAAGGCCGCGCTTGTATGGGCGGGAAATCGGAGAGCTGCCGCTCCGGCTCGTCGGCCATGCTGCGCAGCAGGACGAGCAGGTGCGGCAGCATCGCGTCGAGCGCCGCGCGGTCGAAGAGGCCGCGGTCAACGAGCAGGTTCAGCGTGATGTCTTCCGGCCCTTCCTGTATTTGCAGCACGAGGTCGCGGTCTATCTGCCCCTCTTCCGAGAGGTAAGCCTTGTCGCCGCCCGGAGGCTGCCCCCATTCGAGGCCCGAAGACGAAGGGGCGCCCGTCAACTCGGCCTGCGCGGCGGCGGCCGACCTCGTCTCGTCCAGCGAGCAGACGACGCGGTGCAGGGGGAAAATGCTGCGGAAGTCGTAGTCGGGCCGCACCGCCTCGGCCAGCGCCGTGAGGGGCAGGCTTTGATGCTCGTAAGCGCCGAGGATCGTCTCGCGCACTCGGCCCTGCAACTCGCGCCACGTCGGGTCGCCGGAGAAGTCGGCGCCGATGGCGAGCACGTTCGAGAAGAACCCGATGAGCCGCTTCGTCTCCTCGTGAGTGCGGTTGGCGGAGGCGGTCGAGACGCACAGTTTCTCCTGCCCCGTGAGTTGATGAAGGGTTGTCATCAGCGCGCTCATCACCGTCATGAAGAGCGTCACCCGCTCGCGCTGGTTCATCTCCCGAATCTTGGCGGTCAGGTCGCGGCCGACCGACAGGGACCGGGTCGCGAGGGCGTATGTGCGCTCGGGCTTAAAACCCGTCGGCGTGACGGCCGCGCAGAAGTCGGGCGCGGACGTGCCTTCGAGTTGTCGTTTCCAGTAGTCCAACTGGGCCCGCGCCTCCTCGCTTTGCAGCCAACGCTGCTCCCACGACGCGAAGTCGGCGAACTGAATCGGCAACTCGGGGAGCGGCGACGGCCGCCCGTCGCGGAAGGCTTCGTAGAGCGCGCGGAACTCCTCCATGCACACCCCGACCGACCAGCCGTCGGCGATGATGTGAGGGACGGCCAGCAGCAACACGTGCTCGTCTTCGCCCAGCCGCAACAGCGCCGAGCGCACGAGCGGCCCGTCGGCCAGGTCAAACCGCACCTCACACAACTCCGCCGCCGCCCGCCTCACCTCCTCTTGGCGCCGCCGCGCCGTCTCGCCGCGCAGGTCCGCCAGCGGCACGGTCGAAGCGCGAAACGGCGAGACGAGTTGCACCGGCTCGCCGCCGACGACGGGGAAGGTCGTGCGTAGCGAGCCGTGACGCCTGATGATTTCGGCGAGGCTCTGCTCCAGCGCCGCCACGTTCAGCGGCCCTTTGACGAGGTGCTGGACGACGTGGTTCCAAGTGTCCGGCTTCACCCGATGAAAGTTCCAGAGCCACCTCTGGTTGCCGCTCAGAGGCGCGGGGCGCGTGTCCCGCGCGACGGGGATGGAGGGCGCGTCGTGGTGATGCAGTTTCCCCCGGAGCATGTTGAGCGCGCGCTCCCGCCGCCTCGCCAGCAGGGAGCGCGCTTCCGAGGAGAGTCCATCTTCGCGGTTGGTCACGGCCGTCATTTTCCACCTTACCGCGCGTCCGGCGCGAACTCGGACGCCGACGGGACGCAGACCGCCGGCATCGGCATCGGCACGCTCTCGCTCACCCTGCTCAGGGTGAACGTGCCGTTCGGCTGGGTGACGACCGCTTCGACGACGCCCGTCCCGTCGTCGCCCGCCCTGAACTCGACGGCGTAGCCGGGCGTGTTACGGAGGTCGAATTTGTCACCCCCGTTCTCTACCAACTCGTAGTCGGGCTGCCCCGCGGCCGTCACGACGAGTTTGCCGTCGGCGCGCTGGGCGACTTCGATAATCTCGTCGCCCAGCGCGTATTCGCCCGCGAAGCCGCTCAGGCGGTCCGACGCCTCGTCGCCTTCCGCCATGCGGCGGAACGTCGCCATCTCGGGGTCCCACGTGCTGATGGGGAGCCAGTCTTTCGCAATCTCGCCCCAGGCCTCGCCGTGCCGGGGTATCAACATCAGGCGGTCAACCACGCCCGCGTCGTCGTTCATGAAGGCGACGACGCTCTCGTTGAAAATCTCGCCCGCCGCGATGAAGTGTCCTTCGGGCCTCTGCTCCAGCTTCGCGGCGTAGCCCTTGAAGGACGCCTTCAGCCCGTCGCCGTCCGGCGCGATGACGATGACGCCGAAATAGTTCTGGTAGACCCCGGCGAGGGGCGCGAGGGCGTTGGAAGCAGTCGCGCCCGGCTGCTGCCGGTACTCCTGAACGTGACGCACGTCATACTTGTCGAGCCTCCACGGGCGGTGGCCGGCGACGGGCTTGTGATACATCCCGCCCGCGCCGAGCAGGACCTTCTCCCGCTTCCCGACAATCGTGTCGCCGAGCACGCAGTAGTCGAGGCCCGTTGACAGCAGGCAGAAGAGCGCGTCCTCGGGCGACTCGACAATCGGCATCCCCATCACGTTGAAAGACGTGTTGAGGATGATGGGCACGCCGGTCCGCTCCTTGAACTTCGTGACGAGGTCGTAGAAGACGCCGTTGGCCTCGCGCGTCACGGTCTGCACGCGGCCCGTGTTGTCAACGTGCTCGACTGCGGGCACGAGCCCGACCTTCTCGGGCCTGAACTTGGCGATGCGCAGCATGTGCGGGCTCTCGCAGCTCGCCCCGCCCCACTCGAACCAGTCCGGCGCGTCTTCGAGCGGGATGACGGGCGCGAAGGGGCGGAACGCCTCGCGGTGCTTGACCTCCCTGTTCAGAATCTCTTTGGCGTCGGGGCGGCGCGGGTCGCAGATGATGCTGCGCTGGCCGAGCGCGCGAGGCCCCAGCTCCGAGCGCCCCTGGAACCAGCCGATGTTTTTGCCCTGACACATCAGCTCGACGGTGGTCGCGAGTACGTCGTCGGTCTCGACGATTTCGACGGCCGGCGTCGCCTCGACGGCCTCGCGAATCTCATCGGCCGTGTACTCGCGGCCGGCGGCGTCGGCGATGAGCTTGCGCCGCTCGTTCTTCTGCGTCAGCCGCCACGCCCCGTAGTAGGCGGCGCCGATGGCCGGGCCGCTGTCCTCGGCGGCGGGGATGATGTAGACGTTCTTGAACCGCGACTCCTGCACGATTCTCTCGTTGGCGACGCTGTTGAGCGCGACGCCGCCCGCGTAGCTGAGGTTGTCGCTCGGGCAGAGGTCGTGGAGGTGTTCGACGAGGTAGAGGATGGCCTTCTCCAGCGCCTCCTGCGCCGAGCGGGCGAGGTCCTGATACTCCTTGGCGCGCAGGGGCCAACGCTCCTCCTGGGCGAAGCGCGCCGGCACCTTGTCGTGGAACTTGAACTGCCCGTCGATGATCTCGAAGAACTCTTCGGGCGCGATGGTGGGCGAGCCGTAGGGGGCGAGGCCCATCACCTTCCCGGCGTCGAGCGGCCCGCCGAAAATCTGCTCGGCGGCCGAGGAGAAGATGCTCCCGAGGCTGCGGAACCTCGGCATGCCGGGGCCGTAGTAGGTGTGGTACCAGTCGAAGCCCTCGGTGATGTGCTTCTCAAGCGACTTGAGCGAGACGCCCGAAGCCTCGTAGAGAGAAATCATCTCCCAGCCTTCGGTCGGCCCCTTGATGGTCGCAGTCTCTTCGGGGAAGAGTTCGTTCGCGTCGGAGCCGAAGCCGTCGATGACGAGCACCGCCGACTCGTCGAAGCCGGAGGTGGCGAAGGCGCTGACGGCGTGGGCGTAGTGGTGCGGGATGACCAGCGTTTCGATTTTGTTCAGCTCCACCTGCAACCGCGGGTTGAGCCGCAGGTCGTGCAGCGGGAAGTCGCCGCGCATCGGCGCCGAGAGGACGACGAGGCTCAGGTCGCTCGGCTTAATCCCCGCGTAGTCGAGGCAGTAATCCAAAGCGAGGCTGTGCTGGGCGCCCGCGATTTTCCAACGCTTCCGCCTCAGCAGCCGCTCCTCCTGCACGGAGACGACGATTTCGCCGCCCTTCATCAAGCAGATAGCGCCGTTGTGTGAGGCGCTGATTCCAAGCACCCACGGTGAATCACTCTTTCCCATTTCGCCTACTCCTTCTCTCTCTTGAGGGACAAATCTTTAATGTCAAAGGTTGGGCCGACGCTTTAGAGCGCGGGCGCGGCCGGGACCGCTGCTGGCGCGGCGGCGCGCGGCCAGTCCGTCGCGGCGGAGGACTCGGCGCCCGCGCGGCTCACGCACCGGCGGTAAACGTCGAGGGTCGCGGCGGCCATCCGGTCGCTGTTGAATTCGCTGAGGACGCGCCGACGCCCGGCCCGGCCCATGCGCGCGCGCAGCTCCGGGTCGCCGAGCAGCGCGTGGTTGGCGGCGCACAGCTTCTCGACATCGACCTCGTGCCAGCCGGCCTCGTTCTCGCTGACGGGGACCAGCAGCCCTGTCTCGCCTTCGAGGACGATTTCGGCCAGCCCGCCGACCTCGGAGGCGATGACGGGGAGGCCCGCCGCCATGGCCTCCACCGCCGCGTAGCCGAACGGCTCGTAGAGCGAGGGCACGACGGCCACGTCGGAGATTTCGTAGAGCGCGGCGAGGCGTTCGCGCGAGATGCGGCCGACCATGTGCAGCCGGTCCCAGTCGTGGAAGAAGCCGGAGAACATCTTGCGGGCCTCTTCCGTGATGCGCGCGGCGTCCCACAGCTCTTGCGTGAAGTCGGGCGCCCCGGCGATGACGTAGTGCACGTCCTTGCGCTCGCCCATCACGCGGGCGGCCGACTCGATAAGCGCCGGGATGCCCTTCTGCGGCGTGAGCCTGCCGGCGTAGATGACTATCTTGTCGCCGGGGGCGGCGAACGAGCGGCGCAGTTCGTCGCGCTCGGCGGCCGTCATTCGCGGCTTCGTGAAGTGCTGCACGTCCATGCCGTTGTAGACGACGTGGACCTGACCCTCGGAAATCCCGTGCGTGCCGGTGATGAGTTCCCTCATCGAGCGGCTGACGGTGATGAGGGCGTCGGACTTGCGGCAGAGGTCGCGCTCCTGCTTGACGATTTCGGCCTGCGGGCTGTCGCCCCACCACTTCACGATGGGGTTTTGCAGGAGGTGGACGGTGCCGACGACCGGAATTTTGTAGAGCTTCCCCAGTTGGTAGGCCGCCGGGAAGTTGAGCCAGTCGTGACAGTGAATCACGTCGGGCCGCAGCCCCCCCTTGACGATGAGGCGGCGGGCTTCGAGGACGCAGTTCTTGTTGAGGTCGATGAACCACTGCATCGCGGCGGCGGGGTCCGGCGCGCTCGCCTCGTTGGAGAAGAAGTGGACGGTGACGTTCGGCCCGTCGTTGACAGTCCTCTTGAACTTGGACGGGGCCAGGACGTGAGCCTCGCAGCCGAGGCGGCCGATGCCGTGCGCCAGCTCGAAGACGTGGGTGCCGAGCCCGCCGACGATCTCCGGCGGGTATTCCGAAGTGACTATCAGGACGTTCATTGGCGATTCGATTGAGTTCATAAGTCCCCCGATGTGATTCGACGGCGGAAGCGCCTTCGCGCCTCGCGGGCTAGAGCAGCGTCCGGGTGAGTATCTGAAGCACGCCACGGTCGGACGAGTGCAGGAAGAAGTGGTCGCCCGGCAGCATGTGCGCGGCGAAGGAGGAGGCGGTCTGCTCGCGCCAGCCTTCGAGGTGGGGCGCGGTCGTGTCCGGGTCTTGCAGGCCGCCGAAGGCCGTGACGGGGCAGCCGAGCGGACGTTCGGCGTCGTAGCGGTACGTCTCGCAGAGCTGGAAGTCGGCGCGCAGGCGCGGGAGCAGCAGTTGCAGCAGCTCGGGCTGGCCGAACACCTCGGCGGGCGTGCCGTTGAGGCGGCGCAGTTGCTCGACGAACTCCGGCTCCGGCAGGTCGTGAAGGCTGGGGTGCGTGTAAGGTATCTGCGGCGCGCGGCGGCCGGAGACGAAGAGGTGGACCGGCTCGACGCCGTGCTCTCTGCGCAGCTCGCGGGCCAGCTCGAAGCTGATTAACGCGCCCATGCTGTGGCCGAAGAGGGCGAAGGGCGTGTCGAGCCCAGGGGCGAGCGCGCGGGCCACCTCGCGCACGAGCGAACGAAGGTCGGTGAAGGGCCGCTCCCTCAGCCGCGTCTCACGGCCGGGCATCTGCACGGGGCAGAGCTCGACCGACGCGGGCAGCCGCCGCTGCCAGTCGCGGAAGGCCAGCGTCCCGCCGCCCGCGTAGGGGAAGCAGAACAGGCGCAGGCCCGCCCCCGCGTCCGGCGCGCGGGACGGCAGCCAGGGCGCCCCTCTCAAACTAGTCGCCGCCGACATCATTTTCTTTCGCCCCCCTCGGACTGACGACTACCCTTGCGCCTGCACGAGCCGACCCGTTCCCGCCAGCGTCGGCAGGTCGAGGTCAACGAGGCACCGGACCTTGACGTAGTTGAGGACGAGTTCGCCTTCGAGGTGGGCGGTGCCCGTCCGGCCCGCGAAGTCTGCCGCCGACAGGTCGCACCCGTTAAGGTCGAGCTGCAAGCCGAGGGTCGTCCCGCCGTCGGTGCCGGTGAACTTAACGTGAACGTACTCGCGCTCGATGGCGCCCTTCAGCGCCGGGCCGCTCTGTTCGGGCTGTGTGTCCAACACTACCGTGTGGGCGCCGCCCGACAGGCGTTCGACGATGCACGGCCGGCGCGGCGCCTTGGGCGTCGGCGGGGGCGGCGGATTCCTCGCGTCCTCCTCCATCTGAAGGCGCAGGCTGAGCGGCCTCTGGTCCGTCCAGACCTCTTTGATGTAGGCGAGGCATTCCGCCTTCGTGCCCGACTTCCCGGCATCGCGCCAGCCGGGCGCGTTCTCGCGGTCGGACGGCCAGATTGAATACTGCTCCTCGTGGTTGACGACGGCCTTATAAGTCGTCGTGTCCTCTCTGTCGCTCTCTTGCAGATTCACGGTTATGCTCCTCGTTCCTTAAAAAATGCTACCCAATCAGCTCAAGGTCGTCGGGCACCCTGAAATTCAGCGCCCCGTCGCAGAACTCTTTCCACCCCTCGCTCTCGCCGCGGAAGATGACCTTCTCGCCGGGCCAGATGGAGCCGGTCACGCTGTAATCCTGATGGAGATACGCCGCCGCGTCCGCCCCGCCCTCTCCGGCCCACCCGGCGAATCGGCGCAACTCCGAGAGCGGGTACAACCGGCAATACTTTCGCTCCGGCCCGCGGCCGTCGCCCGCCGCGGCCTTCTCCTCCAACTCCTTCAACCGCCGCGCGGCCGACGCGTGGCCCGCCGCGAGGGCGATCATGTAAGGCGTCCGCCGGTCGCGGCCGACGCGGACGGGGTCGGCCCCGCGCGCCGCGAGCAGGTCGATGAACGCCACGTCGCCGCGACCCGCCGCGAAGTTGACGGCCGTCCAGCCTTGCTCGTCCTGCTGGTTCACGTCGGCCCCCGACCTCAAAAGCTCTTCCGCCTCCGAGTAGTTCCCGTTTTTGACGGCCGCGATAAGTGACAAACTGCTCATCTCTTCCTCCGTAGACGTTCGAGAAATTTCAGTACGCGCCGCTCTAGGCGGCGAGCGCGGCCGGCACGCCCGCGACTTCGACCCGCACGTAATCGGGGAAGCCCTGCACGCGGCTCAGGTCGTTTTCGAGGATGACGGTGTCGCCGCTGCGCCCGGCCTCGCGGAAGTTGGCGAACTTGTAGGTGACGTACATCATGCGGTTACGGCCGTTCGGGACGAACTCGGCGCGCAGGGCAACCCCCGCCTCCTTCGCCAGCCGCATGATGTGGTTCATCATGATGGTGCCCACGCCCCGCGAAATCACCCGGCAGGACATCAGCAGAAGCTTCAAGGTCCACTCTCGCTCGCCGCACTCGACGAGGGCGAGGCCGATTTTTCCGTAAGTGCCGTACTTGTCCGTGAGCCCGGCGATGAGCAGCAGGTGACGGTCGGATTCGACGAACCCGGCGAGTTCGTCGTAAGAGTAGGTGGTGCCGGTCGAGTTCAGTTGATTCGTCCGCACCGTCAACTCTTCGGCACGCCGGAGGTCTTCACGCCCGGCCGGGCCGATGGTGAACTGCATGCCGAGCGTGGCGAGGAATTCATCGGCCGTGCCCGCGAACGCCTCCGCGGCCTGCTTGCGCTCGAAGTCGCTCAGGTACATCGCGCGCCGCAGCCTTGAGTCTTCGGTGATGAAGCGCGGGCGAAACTCGGGACGGTCGAGCAAGCCGCGCAAATCAGCCGGGTCGAGGCACAGCACTTCGGGCAGGGAGAACTCGACCTCGCCGCGCTCGAACGGCTGGTCGTCGAGGAAGGCGACGGCGTCGCGGCCGATGTTGAGGGCCTCGGCCACCGCCTTTATCGAAGCGGCCTTCGAGTTCCAGTTGACCTGCGGGTAGAGGAAATACTCCGCCAGCCCGAACTCCCTGAGCTTCGCCATCGCCGGCCCGTGCTCGTTCTTGCTGGCGACGGACTGGAGGATGCCGCGCGCGTCCAAAGCCCTGACGGCCGCCGCCGCGTCTTCGCGCAGCGTGACTCGCTCGTCTTCGAGCAGCACGCCGTCCCAGAGCGTGTGGTCCAAATCCCACACGACGCACTTGATAACTTTGCCGTCCTTCTCGGTGCCCGCCATCACGTCTTCACCTCGTCTCGAATCCCGATTAATCGCCGCCGCTCACGCCGCGTTGAGGGCAGCCGCCTCCCACGCCTGCTCCTGAAAGACGCAGTCGGCGATGGTGATTTGCTGAATCTGGTTGCTGCCCTCGATGATCTCCATGATCTTGGCGTCGCGCAGGTAACGCTGCACGGGGTAGTCGCCGCTGCACCCGTTCGCGCCGTGAATCTGGACGGCGGCCGACGCCGCCTCCGTCGCCGCGCGCGAGGAGAAATACTTGGCGATGAAGGTCTCCATGATGCCCTTCGGGTCGTTCGCCTCCAGCAGCCGCCCGGCCTGCTGGCACAGGAGCCGCGCGGCCCGCACGTTGACGACCATCTCGGTCAGCATTTGACGGATGAGCTGATGCTCGCTCAGGTAGACGCCGAACTGACGCCGCCCGCCCGCGTACTTGACCGAGGCGTCGAGGCTCGCCTGCGCGATGCCGACGCAGCCGCACGCCACGCTGTAGCGGCCGAGGCAGAGGGCCGTGGCGACTACCGACGACAGCCCGAAGCCCTCGCGGCCTATCAGGTTCTCGCGCGGCACTTCGCAGCCGTCGAACTCCAGCTCGGCCAGCATTGAAGCCCGCACGCCCAGCATCCCCGCGATGGGTCTCACCGTCAGGCCCGGCCGGTCGCGCTCGACGAGGAAGGCCGTCGGCTTCCCCTCGCAGCGCGCGAGGACCAGGAAGAGTCCGGCGAGCTGGCCGAAGGTTATCCACTTCTTTCTGCCGTTCAGGACGTAGGAGCGCGGCCCGCGCGCGGCCGTCGTCTCGACGCCTCGGGCGTCGCTCCCGACGTTGGGCTCGCTGACGGCGAGCGCGGCCGTCAGCTCGCCGCGCGCGAGGCGCGGCAGCCACGTCTCGCGCTGCCGCTGGGTGCCCCACTTCGCGACCGCCCGCGCCACCATGTCGTGCACGGTGAGCAAACTCCGCACGGAGGAGCAGGCCCGCCCGACCTCTTCCGTCAAGACCCCGTACGTCATCATGTCGAGGCCGAGGCCGCCCCACTCGCCCTTGAGCAGCGAGCCGAGATACCCTTGGGCCGCGAGGTCGCGGACGAGTTCCAGAGGCACGCGCTCCTCGCTGTCGAAGCGGCAGGCGTGCGGCGCTATTTTTTCGGACGCGAAGCGGCGGAAGGCGGCCTGGCTGCTTCGCTGTTGGGGGGTCAGATTGATGATGCTCATCGGTGTCTCTCTCCGTGCCCGCAGGGGCGCGCGGCACAAGGGGGTCTTCATGCGGCGGCGGCGCAGTAAGCCTTGCGGCCGACGAGCTCGGAGATGGCGTCCACCGAGCTGAAGTTGACGAGGTCGAGGTCTTCGTCGCCGACGCTGATGTCGAACGCCTGCTCGACGAACAGCACGAGTTGAATCGCCGCCAGCGAATCGACGAAGCCGCGCTCGAAGATGTTGGTGTCGTCCGCCCACTCCTGCGAGCGGAAGAGGCCGGAGAGGAAGTTCCTGATTTTCGCTTTGTTCTCTTTCATCGCTGTTCCCCCGCGCGCGGGCCGTCGCCGGCCGCGGTCTTGTAGGTGTAGAAGCCCTGACCGCTCTTGCGGCCGTGCAGCCCGGCGTAGACCATCCTCTTCAGGAGCGGGCTCGGCCGGTACTTGCTGTCGTTGAACGCCTCGTAGAGCGCCTCAATCGACAGGAGGATGGTGTCGAGCCCGATTAAATCGGCCGTCTCAAGCGGCCCCATCTTGTGCCCGAAGCAGTCGCGGAAAATCTTGTCCACGTCCTCGGCCGCCGCCACCTGCTCGTGGACGAGCGCCGCGGCCTCGTTGATGGTCAGCATCAAGACGCGGTTGGAGACGAAGCCGGGCGAGTCCTTAACGACCATGCAGTCCTTGCCCATCAGCGACAGCAGGCTCTTCGCCGCCGCCAGCGTCTCGTCGCTCGTGTGGTGGCCGAGGATGACCTCGACCGTCTTCTTCATCGGCACCGGGTTCATGAAGTGCATGCCGATGACCTGCGGCGCGCGGCCGGTGGCCGACGCGAGGCGGGTGATGGGGATGGCCGAGGTGTTGGCGGCCAGCACGCAGCGCGCGGGGCAGACCGCGTCCAGCTCGCGGTAGACGCCCTGCTTGACCTCCCAACGCTCGGTCGTGTTCTCGACGACGAAGTCGGCCCGCTCCAGAATCCGGTAGTCGGTCGAGAAGACGATGCGGCCCATCACCTCGTCGGCCGTCGCGCCCGCCCCGCCCCGGTTCAGCATGGCGTGGAGCCGGAGGTTCTGCCTGAGCCGCCGCTCGGCGTCGTCGAGGATGGCGTCGTTGAGGTCAATCAGGAGGACGTTCAGCCCGGCCTGCGCCATCGACTGCGCGACGCCGACTCCCATCACTCCCGCGCCGACGACGCCCGTGGTGTTGATTTCCATTTCGTCAATCCTCTCTTCTCTTCGGTTAGTCCTGCCGGAGCGCCGTCATCGGGTCTATCTTCGTGGCGCGGCGCGCGGGGAGGTAGCAGGCCGCCATCATCACTCCGGCCAGCACGGCGGGGATGACGACGAAGGTCGCGGGGTCGAGGTTGTCAACGCCGTAGAGCAAATTCCTCATGAAGCGCGAGAGGACGAAGGCCCCCACGAGCCCGATGCCGACGCCGGCCGCCGCGAGCATCGCGCCCTGCCCCATCACGAGCTTGATGACGTTGCCCCGCCGCGCGCCCAAGGCCATGCGGATGCCTATCTCGTGCGTGCGTTGGGTGACGAGGTAGGACATGACGCCGTAGATGCCGAGTGCCGCCAGCAGCAGGCCGACCGCGGCGAAGGTGCCGATGAGGACCGTGTACTGGCGCGGCTGCGCGACCGAGTCGGAGAGGAGCCGTTCCATCGTCTTCGGCCTCTGCACGGGCAGGTCCTTGTCGAGTTCGTGAATCCTGCCGCTGACGGCCGGGAGCAGCCCCATCGGCTCGGTCCGGGTGCGCACCACGACCGACATCAGCGGGCGGGACGAGTGCTCGAAGAGCGCGTAGGCTTCGGGCTGGAGCGGCGCGTCGAGGCCCCAGTGCCGCACGTCGCCGACGACGCCGATGATGGTTATCCAAGGCAGCTCCGGCATCCCGACCAGCACCGGCTTGACGCGCTTGCCGACCGGGTCCTGACCGGGCCAGAAGCGGCGGGCCGTCTCCTCGCTGATGACGACCGCGGGGAAACTCTTGATGTCGGATTCGGTGAAGGCGCGCCCGGCCTTGACGGGGATGCCCATCGTCTTGAAGTAATCGACGCTGATGCGGTGGAGGCTGGCCTCGTAGCCCTGCCCCGTAGCCTCCTCGCGCCCCTCGACCTTGAAGCGGGTCGTGTGGTTGACGCCGCCGAGCGGGAGCGTGCTGATGACGGCGGCCGACTCGACGCCGGGCTGCGCCTGAATGTTTCTGAGCGCCTGCTCGAAGAAGTTGGTTATTTGGTTCGCCTCCGGGTACTTCGAGAAGGGCAGGTAGATGCCCATGCTGAGGACGTTCTTCGCCTCGAAGCCGGGCTCGACCTCGCGCAGCGTGAGGAAGCTCTTGAGCAGGAGGCCGGCCGCAATCAGCAGCACCAGCGCGAGGGCAAGCTCCGAGACGACGAGGAGGCTGCGGCCGTTGCGGCGGAGCAGGCCGAAGCCCGACGCCGACACCCCGCGCACCTCCTTGAGCGACCCGCTGAGGTCGAGCGAGGAGGCGCGCATGGCCGGGACCAGCCCGAAGATGACGCCCGTCACGACCGACACCAGCGCCGTGAAGGCGAGCACCTGCCGGTCGACGCTGACCTTGATGACGGTGGAGACGTGCCAGGGGAGGACCGTCTTGAAGAGGTCGGTGCCGAAGAAGGCCAGCAGCAGGCCGAGCGAGCCGCCGATGGCGGCCAAGAGCAGGCTCTCGGTGAGCAGTTGCCGGACGAGCCGCGTGCGCGTGCCGCCGAGCGCGGCGCGAATCGTCATCTCCTTCTCGCGGGTCGCGGCGCGCGCCAGCAGCAGGTTGCCGAGGCTCGCGCAGGAGATGAGGAGCACGGCCAGCGCGGCGCTGAAGAGCACCAGCACGTCGAAGCTCGACGAGCCGACGACCTCGTCGCGCAGCGGGAAGATGTTGACGCCGACGCCGCCGTTCGTCACCGGGTACTGCTGCTCAAGCCGCGCGGCGATGGTGCTCATCTCGGCCTGCGCCTGCGTCATCTCGACCCCGGCGCGCAGGCGCCCGTAGACGTGCAGGTAGTGGTGGTCGCGGTTGGCCGTCACCTCCTCGTCGAGCAGCAGCGGCGACCAGATTTCGGCCCCCGGCGGGTAGAGCGGCTCGGAGGGCATGACGCCGACGACGGTGAAGCTCTCGCCGCTCACCGTGACGGCCCGGCCGATGACGTTCGGGTCGGAGTCGAAGCGCCGCTTCCACAGTTGCTCGGAGAGGACGAGGACGCGGCTGGCCGCGAGCTGCTCCTCTTCGGGCAGGAAGCCGCGCCCGAGAATCGGCTGCACGCCGAGCACCTTAAAGAAGTCGGGCGAGACCTTCGCGCCCGAGAGCTGTTCCGGCTCGTTGATACCCTGGAGGCTGAAGCCGATGAGCTGCACGGCGGCGAGGTGCTCGAAGAGTCGGCTCTGCGCCCTCCATTCGAGGAAGTCCGGGCCGGTGACTTCGCTCTGGTCGATCATCAGGCGCGGGTTCGTCTCGGTGAGCTTGGCGAGGCGGTCGGGCTCTTTGAAGGGCAGCGGGCGGAGGAAAATATTATTGACGAGGCTGAACATCGAGCTGCTGGCGCCGATGCCGAGCGCCATCGCCAGGATTGTTATCGCCGTCATCGTCCGGTTCTTGGACAACAGCCGGAGACCGAAACGGATGTCTTGCAGCAAATACTTCATCGTAAAACCTCCAACTCAATTCGGGTGCGGACGGTGATTGGTGCGGGGCGGCTAAGCCGGTTGGTTGCTGTAGCGGCCGTCGCCGAGGGGGAGGGCGGCGTGAAACGGGAGTGCGGGCGCGTG
Organism: Pyrinomonadaceae bacterium; assembly: GCA_035941045.1. Taxonomy (GTDB): domain Bacteria; phylum Acidobacteriota; class Blastocatellia; order Pyrinomonadales; family Pyrinomonadaceae; genus QHXN01. The sequence goes on from DASZEK010000155.1 coordinate 126,444, forward strand.
GCCGCAGTAGTCGTCTAGCTCGACCTGCCCGTTCTCCAACTTCAGGATGCGGTCGGCCGTCTGGTAGTACCTGTCGTCGTGGCTGATGACGAAGAGCGTCTTGCCGCGGGCCTTCAGCTCCGGCAGGATTTCGAGGTAGAAGATGTCCTTGAAGCGGGGGTCCTGGTCGGCGGCCCACTCGTCGAAGACGTAGATGTGCCGGTCTTCGAGGTAGGCCGTGAGCAGCGCGAGGCGCTTGCGCTGCCCTTGGGAGAGGTCGAGGGTCGAGAGCAGCCCGTCCTTCACGCGCACCTTCTGGTCGAGGCGCAGCCGCTCTAAATATCGTCGGGCCTTCTCGTCGAGTTCGAGCGTGTCGAGGCCGAGGAGATTTTCGAAGAGGTAGAAGTCCGAGAAGACGACGGTGAAGAATTGCCGGTACTGCTCGCGCGTCTCGTCGTCAACCGTCCGGCCGTCGAGGCGGATGGCTCCCGCCTCGGGCGCGTAGAGGCCGGTGAGGAGCTTGAGGAGGCTCGTCTTGCCGCTGCCGTTGCCGCCGACGACGAAGACCGTCTCGCCCGCGTTGAGCGTCAAGTTAATCGGCCCGAGGGTGAAGTCGCTGTGGTCCTCGGACCTGTAGGCGTGCGTCACGCCGTCCAGCTCAATCGTCTTCCACGCGGGCGGCCTGTCGGAGAGTTGTTCGGCCTCCTTCTCGGCCGGGCTCGACAGCAGCGAGAGCCCCAGCTCCTCGACCTTCTGCAAGGCGATGCCGCTGCGGTTCAGGCCGATGACGGTCTGCATGATGGCGTCGAGCGGCCCGACCATGTAGAGCAGCGTCAGGGTGAAGCTCGCCAGCGTCGGGCCCGAGACGCCCTTCCCGCCCGGCGTGGTGAAGATGAGCAGGCCCACCAGCGCGAAGAACAAAATCTGGCCCCAGCTCCCGGCGGCGGCGTAGAGGCTGCTGCCGGTGACGTAGAACTTCCTCAGCGAGACGGCCGTCGGGTCGAGCAGGTGGGTGAAGAAGTCGCGGCGGCGGCGGCTGTGGAGCTTCAACTCCTTGGTGCCTTCCGACAGCGAGCGGAAGTGGTTGAGCATCGTCTCCCAGAGGTCGCGGCCCCGGCGGAGGTGGCGCGTGGCCTTGAGCAGCATCGCCTGATAGCTGACGAGCGCCAGCACCATGAAGACGAAGACGCACAGCAGCATCGGCAGCGAGAGCAGGCCGAGGTAGACGAGGCAGCAGGCGACGATGGCGACGTTCATGCAGAGCGTCGGTATCGCGCTGAGCGCGCCCGTGATGGAAGTCACGTCGTCGGTGAGGGCGGCCAGCAGGCGGTGCGGCCCCAACTCTTCGAGCAGCCGCAGCGGGCTCGAAAGGATGCGGCGGCACAACTGGAGCCGCAGCCGCAGCGTCGCCTTCGAGGTCAGCCCCTCCAGCAGCGTCTGCGAGGCGAAGCGCGCGACCGGCACGCAGGCGCACAGGCCGATGAAGGCCCAGACCGTGCCCGGCGTCGCCTGCCCGCCATCGCTCAGCACCTTGTTGATGATGGCGATCAGCGCGGTGGAGCCGACGCCGCTGACCACGCCCGCGGCCAGAATGAAGACCAGCGTCGGCCGCGAGTAGCGGATGGTGCCCGAGCACTTGAGGATGAATGAGAGAAGTTTCAGCATGTAAAGCGGCGCCCTTCACGCCGAACGGACCCTAGCTGAGTTCCTGTAGGAGTTCGGCCGTCGTCTCACCCGACAGGCTCTCAAGTTCGGCCAGCAGCGCATCTTCGAGGGAGCTCGACAGCCCGGCGACCGTCGGGTCGTGGAAGAGGCTCTGGAGCGGGAGCTTGATGTCGAAGAGTCTTTGCAGCGAGTGAACGATGCGGGTCGCCACCAGCGAGTGGCCGCCCAGCTCGAAGAAGTTGTCGAAGACGCCGACGCGCCCGACGCCCAGCGCCTCCTGCCAGACCAGCGCCACGGCCCGCTCCGTGTCGTTGCGCGGCCCGACGTACTCGCGCCCCGTCCCGAGCAGCGCGCCCAGAGGCTCGGGCAGCGCGCGGCGGTCCACCTTGCCGCTCGGCGTCAGCGGCAGCTTCTCCAGCAGGACGAACGCCGACGGGACCATGTAGTCCGGCAGCCGCTCGCCCGCGAAGTCGCGAAGCTCGACGGCCGTCACCTCGTGGCCCGGATGCGCGACGACGTAGGCGGCCAGCCGCCGGTCGGCGGGCGAGGCGTCGAAAGCCTTGACGGCCGCGTCGCCGACGGCCGGGTGCTCGCGCAGCCGCGCTTCGATTTCGCCCGGCTCGATGCGGTAGCCGCGAATCTTCACCTGATGGTCAACGCGCCCGACGAATTCGAGGACGCCGCCGCCCGAATAGCGCACGAGGTCGCCGGTCTTGTAGAGCCGCGCGCCCGGCTCGCCCGCGAACGGGTCGGGGACGAAGGCGCGCGCCGTCAGGCCGGGGTCGCGCAGGTAGCCGGCCGAGAGGCCCGCGCCGCCGATGTACAACTCGCCCGCGACGCCCGTCGGCACGGGCCGGAGCCGCCGGTCGAGCACGTAGAACTGCGTGTTGTCGATGGGCCGCCCGAGCGACACGGCGCCGCCCCCCGGCGTCACCTCGCAGACGCTCGACCAGATGGTCGTCTCCGTCGGTCCGAACATGTTCCACAGCGACGAGCCGCGGGCGAGCAGTTCGTCGGCCAGCTCGCGCGGGAGTGCTTCGCCGCCGCAGAGCATCTTGAGGCCGCTGTTGCCGCGCCACCCGCCTTCGAGCAGCAGGCGCCAGGTTGCGGGCGTCGCCTGCATCAAGGTGATGTCGGACTCGGCGAGCAGTTCGCCCAGTCTCGCCCCGTCGGCCGCCGCCGCGCGGTCGGCGATGATGGCCCGCGCGCCGACCGTCAACGGCAGGAAGAGCTCAAGCACGGCGATGTCGAAACACAAGGTGGTGACGGCCAGCAGCACGTCGTCGCCCGAGAGCCACAGCTGGCGGCCCATGAAGTGGATGAAGTTCGACAGCGCGCCGTGGGAGATTTGGACGCCCTTCGGCGTCCCCGTCGAGCCCGAGGTGTAGATGACGTAGGCGAGGTCTTCGGCGTGCGGGCGACCCCATGTCGCCGCCACGTCCTCGCCGCCCTCGCGGGCCTCGGGGCCGCAGGCTTGCATCGCGTCGAGCCCGAGTTGACGGGCCGCCGACGCCTCTTCGGGCGTCCCCGTGACGGCGACGCGCGCGCCCGCGCGGGCCGCCATCTCGGCCAGCCGCGCCGGGGGCGCCGCCGGGTCGAGCGGCAGGTAAGCCGCGCCGGACTTGAGCACGCCGAGGGCGGCGACGACCATCTCGACCGAACGCTCGGCCAGCAGCGCGACGACCGAGCCCTGCCCGACGCCGCGGCGCCGCAGAGCGCGCGCGAGGTCGGACGAGCGCGCGTCCAGTTCGGCGTAGGTGAGGTGTCGCGCCCCGCAGCTCACGGCCACGCGGCCGGGCGTGCGCGCGGCCTGCTCTTGAATCATCTCGTGCAGGCGGAGGTCGGAGGGGTGCTGCGCGGCCGTCGAGTTGAACTCGACGAGGAGTCTGTGACGCTCCACGTCCGACAGCAGGCAGCGTGTCTGGTGGAGCGACAGAGGCTCCGCGGCCATCGCGCTCAGGGCCGACAGGTAGTAGCCCGAGACGGCCTCCATCTGCTCCTCGCCGAGCACGGCGGAATCGTAGTCCAGCTCCAGCGCCATCTCCTCCGTCAACAGGTTCAGGCTGAACCCGGCGACGAGCTTGAAGTTCGACTCCTCGACCTTCTTGAACTCGCTGACGCTGACGCTGCCCGAGCGGAGCGTGTCGGCGATGACGTGGAAGTGGACGAAGTTGAAATAGGTCTCGAACAGGGGTTGTTGCGGCCGGCTCTTCTGAAGCTCGGTGGCCGGGTAGCAGCGGAAGGGCAGCAACTCCCGCTCGGCCTCGAACGTCCGGCGGACGAGTTCCAGCCACGTCCCGTCTGTCAGGCGCAGGCGGAAAGGCAGCGTGTTGAGGAAGAGGCCGCGCACCTGTTCGCCGTCGCGCTCTTCCGGGCGGTTGTGGGTGGTGAAGCCGGTGACGACATCATCCTGTCCGCCGAGCACGCTCATCACCTTGAGGTGGGCGGCCATCAGCACGCTCTTGACGGGGACGGCGGCCGTGCGCGCCAGCCGCCTCAACCCTTCGGCGACTTCGCGCGGGATTGAAAGCTCGCGGATGCGAATGCGGCGCCCGCCGTCGCCCTCGGGCCGAGCGCCGACGCGGCGCGGCAGCTCCAGCGCGGGGCAGTCCGCCAGCTTCTTCGCCCAGAAGCTCCGGCACTCTTCCGACTCAAGGGCCGCGCGCTCGCGGAGCACGAAGTCGCGGAACGTGGCCGAGAGCGGCGCGGGCTCGGGCGCGGGCTCGCCGTTGAGGAGGGCGAAGTAGAGGGTGAAGATTTCGTTCAGCGTCGCGTGCAGGCTCCAGCCGTCGAAGATGGCGTGGCACTCGGTGAACGTGAAGTAGAAAGCCTCTTCCCCGCAGAGGTGAATGCGGAACCTGAGCAGGGGCGCGCGCGCGAGGTCGAAGGGTCGGCCCACCTCCGACTCAAGGTAGGCCGCGACCGCCTGCTCTTGTTCCCCCGCCGTCAGCCCGCCGATGTCTTCCACCTCGACGGGGAGGACGGCCGACTTGTGAACGAGTTGCAGCGGCTCGCCGTAGTTGGCGAGGTCGAACGAGGTGCGAAGGACGGGGTGGCGGGCGACGACCCGCCGCACGGCCGCGCGGAACGCTTCGGCCGAGAAACGCACGCGCAGGAACAGGCTGTGGACGTTGTGATAGGCGGCCACGTCCGGCTCAAGCTCCATGTGAAAGAGCATCCCGGACTGGAGCATCGTCAGCGGGTAGGCGTCATCCAAATCCCGCGGCAGCTTCGCGCGGTCGTCCGCCGAGATAAGCCCGAAGGGCTCGCTGCGCACGCCGGGCGCGGCCGGGCTCCCGTCCGCCTTGAGGGCGAGCGCGAGTTCGCCGACGGTCTGGCGCCGGAAGAGTTGCGGCAGCGAGAGGTTCAGGCCCCGCTCCTTCGCCTGCGCGATGACCTGCACGCTGCGGATGGAATCGCCGCCGAGCGCGAAGAAGTTGTCGTGGACGCCGACGCGCTCGACGCCGAGCACCCGCGACCAGATGGCGGCCAACACCTCTTCGGCTTCGTTCGATGGGGCCGCGTAAGCCTCGGCCAAGTCGGGCCGCGCCGTGCCGGGCGCGGGCAGCGCGCGCCGGTCAACTTTCTTGTTGCGCGTGAGCGGCAGCTCGTCGAGGAAGACGAACGCGGCGGGCACCATGTAGGCGGGCAGCCGACGGGCGAGGTGCTCGCGCAGCTCGAAGGTCGTCGCCTCCGCTCCCGGCTTGAGGACGACGTAGGCCGCCAGCCGCTTGCCCCCGCCGTCGCCGTCGCGCGCCGTCACGACGCACTCGCGGACGGCCGGGTGCTCAGTGAGCGCGCCCTCTATCTCGCCCAGCTCGATGCGGAAGCCGCGGACCTTGACCTGCTCGTCCCCGCGCCCTAAGAATTCCAGACTCCCGTCGGCGAGGTGGCGCGCGAGGTCGCCGGTCTTGTATAACCTCGCCCCCGGCTCGGCGCTGAACGGGTGCGGGACGAACTTCTGCGCGCACAGGCCGGGCCGGCGCAGGTAGCCCCTTGAGAGGCCCGCGCCGCCGACGTACATCTCGCCGGGGACGCCGACCGGGGCGGGCCTCAACTGACGGTCGAGGACGTAGACCTGCAAGTCGGGTATCGGCCTCCCGACGAGGCTGCCCGCCGCGCCCGCGGCAAGCCCGGCCGTCAGGGGTTGATAGGTGACGTGGACGGTCGTCTCCGTGATGCCGTACATGTTCACCAACCGGGGCCGGTCGTCCGCGTGCCGTTCGTACCAACTGTTGAGGCTCCGCAGTTCGAGGGCTTCGCCGCCGAAGATGACGGTGCGCAGCGAGTGGCGCAGGTGCTCGGGCGCGCTCCGCTCGGCGTGGATAAACTGGCGGAAGGCGGAGGGCGTCTGGTTGAGCACGCTCACCCCCTCCGCGCAGACCAACTCGTAGAACGCCTCCGGCGAGCGGCTGACCATCTCGGGCACGACGACGAGCCGGCCGCCGTAAAGCAACGCCCCCCAAATCTCCCACACCGAGAAGTCGAAGGCGTAAGAGTGGAAGAGCGTCCACACGTCCCGCTCGTTAAAGCCGAACCAGTGCTGCGTCGAAGAGAACAGGCGCATCACGTTGGCGTGGCTGATGAGCGTCCCCTTCGGCGTCCCCGTCGAGCCCGACGTGTAGATGACGTAGGCGAGATTATCGGGCCGTGCGGCTCGCGACGGCGCCGCCGCCTCGCCCCACGCCCCGTCCTCCACGCACAAGACCTCGCCGCCCGGCCCGGCTACTGCCTCAGCCAAACCGACCAAAGCATGCTGACCCGCCACCACCACGCGCGCGCCCGCGTCCTCTGCCATCAGCCGCAGCCTCGCTTCGGGCAAGCTCGGCTCCAGCGGCAGGTAAGCGCCTCCAGCCTTCAGGATGCCGAGCAAGCCGACGACCAACTCCGCGGAGCGCTCCGCGAGCAGCCCGACGACCACGTCGGGGCCGACCCCGCGGCGCCGCAACTCGGAGGCGAGTGAGTCGGCGCGGGAGTTCAGTTCGGAGTAGGTAAGCTTAAGGTCGCCGCAACTGACGGCCACACGGTCGGGCCGGAGCGCGGCCTGGCGCTCGAACTCCTCGTGCAGACACAGTTCCGGCGCGGGCCGCGCGGCCGTGTCGTTCCACGCGAGCAACTGCCGCCGCTCCTCGTCGCCGACGAGCGGCAGGGCGTCGATGTGCTGCGACGGGTCCGCCGTGATTGATTCGAGCAGTCTCCGGTAGTGCTTCAGTATCCGCTCGGCCGTGGAAGCGTCGAACAGGTCCACGTTGTATTCCAGCGTGCAGGTCAACCCTTCCGGGCGCTCTTCGACGAGGAGCGTCAAGTCGAACTTGGCCGTCCCGCTGTCAACGCCGACGGGCTTCATCCTGAGTCCCGTCAACTCTCCCTCGCCCGTCGGCGCGTTCTGGAGGACGAAGCAGACCTGGAAGAGCGGCGTCTGGCTGAGGTCGCGCTCGGGCTGGAGCGCCTCGACCAGTTTCTCGAAAGGCAAGTCCTGATGCGCGTAAGCCTCAAGCGTGTCGGAGCGGACGCGGCCGAGCAGTTCGAGGAAGGTGGGCGACCCCGAGAGGTCTGTCCGCAGCACCAGCGTGTTGACGAAGAAGCCTATCAGCCCTTCGACCTCGGGCCGGTTCCGGTTGGCGATGGGCGTCCCGACGACCACGTCCTCCTGCCCCGCGTAGCGCGAGAGTTGGACCTTCAACGCGGCCAGCAGCGTCATGAAGAGCGTCGCGCCTTCGCGCCGACACAGTTCGCGGAGCCCGCGCGTCACCTCCCCCGACAGCGTCATCGAGCGCGTGGCGCCCCGGCTCGTCTGGACGGCCGGGCGCGGCCGGTCGGTCGGCAGCGCGAGCAGCGCCGGCCTCCCCTCAAGCCTTTGACGCCAGTAGGCCAGCTCACTCTCCAACACCTCCCCGCTCAACCATTCCCTCTGCCAACTGGCGAAGTCCGCGTATTGAATCGGCAGGGGGGCGAGCGCCGGGGTCAGCCCGGCCGAGAACGCGCCGTAGAGTTCCGTCAGCTCGCGGACGAGCACGCCCGTTGACCAGCCGTCCGAGACGATGTGGTGCAGGCAGATGAGCGCGACGTAATCATCCTCGCCGAGCCGCACCAGCCCGCCGCGCACCAGAGGCCCGCGGGCGAGGTCGAAGGGCCTGCGCGTCTCAGCCGTCACCAGCCGCTCAAGCTCGGCCTCGCGCTCCGACTCGGGGAGGCTGCGCAGGTCCGTCCGCGACAACTCGAACCCTTCGGCGGGCGCGATTACCTGCGCCGGCTGACCCTCCACCGTGACGAAGCGCGTGCGGAGGATTTCGTGACGGCGGACGATTTCGCCGAGACTCCGCTCCAGGGCCGCCACGTCGAGGCCCGCCTCGCAGCGGACGGCCATCGAGAGGTTGTAGGCCGGGCTCTCGGGGTCGAGCTGGTGCAGGAACCAGAGCCGCTGTTGCGAGTAAGAGAGCGGCGCGGGGCCGTCGTCCCGCCGGGGGCGGATGGTTTGCGCCTGCGGAACTCCCGCCAGCTCTTCGCTGAGGAGCTGGGCCAACAGCTCGCGTCTTCGTGCCTGTTCTCTGGTGCTCATCATTGCCCGATGCCCCTTTGCCTCAGCGAGTCCTCGATGTCGTCGTCCGACATGGCGTCAACTTCCCTGACCAGCTTCGCAATCTTTTCAACCAGACCGGGCCGCGCCTCGGCGCCGACGAGACTCTGCGCGAACTCCGCCACGGTGGGCGACTCGAACAGCATCCGCAGCGGCACGTCGGTCTTGAACGTCTCGCGCACGCGCGCGGCGAGCTGCGTCGCCAGCAGCGAATGCCCGCCCGACCAGAAGAAGTTGTCGTGGACGCCGACGCGCTCGGCGCCGAGCAGGTCCGCCCACATCCGCGCCAGCACCTCTTCCACGTCCGTCCGGGGCGCGACGTAGCCTCGCGCGGGCCGGTGTCGCTGCGCGCCCTCAAGGGGCAGCGAGTTGCGGTCGAGCTTGCCGCTCGGCAGCAGCGGCAGCTCGTCGAGGAAGACGAAGCTCGACGGCACCATGTACTCCGGCAACTGCTCCGTCAGCCGGCGCCGCAACTCCTCCTCGATGTCTCCGCCTCGGGGCAGAAGCCCGCCCGCGTCGCCGCCCTGCCCTTCGGCCCCCCGCGTCGGGTGGACGGCGTAGACGTTGAACAGCTCGGTGCCCTCCATCAGCTCGTCCTGCTCGGCCACCACGTCGAAGCCGTGACCGGCGAGCAGTTCCGTGATTTCGCGGAGGCGCCCGCCCTTGTCGTGGACCTCGACCACCACCTGCTTAATCTTCTCCCAGTGCCCCGCGTCTATCCCGCGCAGCACTTCGAGCTCGCTCTTCTCCACGTCAACTTTCAGCAGGTCGACGCGCCGCACGCCGTGTTGCCGAATCACTTCGGAGACGGTCGTCAGCTCGCACGCCACCTCGCGGCGCTCGAAGCGGTCGCGCATCAACTCGTCGGCGTACTCGCCGAGCGCCGCGTGCTGGTTGTTCATGAAGGCGCGCGCCAGCCGCTCGTCCTCGCCCGTGTCGGCGTAACGCCCGCTCATCGCCGAGGCCCGCGGGTAAAAGGTGAACTGCGCGCTCCCGGCCCGCTCCGCCAGCCCGCACTCGAACAGCTCTCCGGCGAGGCCGAACCTTTCGACGTTGGCGCGCAGCCGCTCGAAGGTCTCCGGCATCGGCTCGAAGCTGAAGGTGCGCGCGCCCTTGCACCGGTCGTGGACGAAGAGCGTGAACATCCCTATGTTCGCCCCCACGTCGAAGACGCAATCGCCGTCCCTCAGGGTGACGCCGTGCCTCAGGTAGCTCTCATCTCCGAAGACCTCTTGATAGAGCAAGGCGGTCTCGTTGTCGTTCAGGTGCGCGACCTTCAACTGATTCGGCAGGGTGTAAAGGCCCGCCTCATCATCCGCCGCGCGGGATTCGAGCACGACGAAGGCGACCAGCCGGGTCTGCCCCCCCGCACCCTCACGAGCCGCCACCGCCGCCCCCCTCACCCCACCCAACCCCCGCACCGCCGCCTCCACCTCTCCCGACTCCACCCGGCACCCCAGCACCTTCACCTGCCCGTCA
>DASZEK010000156.1:0-6560 GCA_035941045.1 Pyrinomonadaceae bacterium
CGCGGGCGGGAAGCGCCGCCGCATCCACTCCAGCCGGTTGCAGATGGAGGAGTGAGCGACCATCACGCCCTTGGGCGTCCCCGTCGAGCCGGAGGTGTAGATGACGTAGGCGAGGTTGGAGGGGCGCGCGGGGCGCCAGCCCTCGGGCGCCGAGGTTGACGGCGCGGATGAGTGGGCGGGGACGGCGTCTATGCCGAGCGAGGCGGCGAGGCGCGCGTCGTCGTCGGTGGCGACGACGGCCAGCCGCGCCCCGGCGCCCTCACACATCAGCCGCAGCCTTCCTTCGGGCAAGCTCGGCTCAAGCGGCAGGTAGGCGCCGCCGGCCTTAAGTATCGCGAGCAGCCCGACGACCAGCTCGGCGGAGCGCTCCGCGAGCAGGCCGACGACCACGTCGGGGCCGACGCCGCGCAGGCGCAGCCCGGAGGCCAGTGAGTCGGCGCGCGAGTCGAGCTCGGAGTAGGTGAGCTGGAGGGGGCCGCAACTAACGGCGACGCGGTCGGGGGTGAGGGCGGCCTGGCGCTCGAAGGGCTCGTGGAGGCAGACCGGGGGGTACTCCTCACGCGTCGCGTTGAACTCGGCGAGCAGCTTTTGCAGATGCGCGGGGCTGCTTATTTCCAGGTCGGCGAGCGCGGACGACGGGCGTCGCACGGCGCTCTCCAGAAGCGTTACAAACTGCTCGGCCAGGCACTCGACATCTGCTCTCCGGTACAGGTCGGCGTCGAAATGGAATTCGGCCGAGAAGGCCGAGCCGTCGTCGGCGCAGGAGAGTTTGAGTCTGAAACGGTCGAGGCAGGAGGTCTGCCGGCTGACGCGGAAGGTCGCTTGCGCGGCGGAAAACTCCCCGGCGTGCGTCGCGAAATCGAAGTGGTAAGGAAGCAGCCAAGGCCCCCCGGCCGGGTTATCGGTTTCCGACGGCTCCCAGTTGAAGTACTCCTGCCGGCGGTGGTTTTCGGCCACCGATTCGTCAACCCGCTTGAGTGCTTGCACGAAGGTCAGCTCGTCGTCCAGTTGCGAGCCGACGGGCAGATATTTGGCGATGAGTCCGGGCGTATCGCGCAGCTCCTCGTATTTGCGGCCGTCGAAGAGCGTGCTGACGACGACCTGCTGCTGCCCCGCAAGGCGGCCGAGCAACGCCTGCCAGCACGACAGGAAGAGCGACGGCAGCGCGACCCCGTGCCCCGCGGCGACCGACCGGACGAGCGCGGCGACGACAGGCGCAATCTCGACGCGGAAGGACTCGGGCCGGAACTCGCGCGACGCTCGGGGCCGCCTCTCGAAAGGGAGTCGCAGCGCGGCGGCGGCCGAGTCATGCTTGCGCCAGAAGCCGCGCGCCCCGGCCGTCTCCTCCGATTCGAGCAGGTCGTTCTGCCACTGTGCGAGGTCGGCGTATTGCAAAGGCTCGTCGCCCAACTCCTCGCCGGAGAGGCAGGCGGCGTAACAGCGGCCGATCTCGCGCACAAGGTTGTTGAGGCCCGCCATGTCGGCGCAGACGGCCGGCAGGCCGAGCAGAAGGGCGTGGGCCGTCGGCGACAGCGTCACGCAGAGCACGCGCAGCAGCGGCCCGCGCTCGAAGTCGAAGGGCTCGCCGCCTTCTTCGCGGAAAAGCTCGTCGAGCCGCGCCGGTTGGTCGGCCGTCGTCACGCCGGACAGGTCAACCTCGGCGAAGTGGAACGCGGCGTCCTCGGCGATGACCTGAACGGGGAGCGAGACGCCGGGCAGGCGCCGGAAGGTCGTGCGGAGGATTTCGTGGCGGAGGACGACCGCCTCGACGGCCGCACGGAGCGCGTCGCGCTCAAGGCTGCCCTCCACCGACACCACACACCGGACGCGGTAAGCCGCGCCGCCCCCCGCCCCCTGAAGGGAGAAGAGTCGCTCCTGCTGCGGCGAGAGCCGAAAACCTTCCACCGTCTCCTGCTGCGTACTCATGCCTGCCTCCCTGCATCCACGAAGCCGTTCGACGGCTCGGCCATCCCCACCAGAATCTTGCGCTCGCCCGCGTACGACGCGCGCCCGTGCGCGACCAGCATGTTGTCAACCATCAGGAGGTCGCCCGCCTCCCACGCGAAGGCGGTCAGCTCGCCCCGGTACGCCTCGCGGAGTTCTTCGAGGACGGACGGCTCGATGGGCGACCCGTCGCCGTAGTAGGTGTTGGTCGGGAGGTCGGCCTCGTCGAAGTTCCTCAACAACTCTTCGCGCACGGCGGGCGCGAGCGTCGAGACGTGGAAGAAGGTGGCGTGGTTGAACCACACCGGCTCGCCCGTGCGCGGGTGCGCGGCGACGGCCGGGCGCACGGCGCGGACGCAGAGGCGCCCCTCGCTCTTCCACTCGGCCTCAATCCCGGCGCGGCGACAGTGCTGCTCGACGGCGGCGCGGTCGGTGGTCTGGAAGACCGACTGCCACGGCAGGCCGAAGCCTTCGCTGAAGTTGCGGACGTACATCCAACCCCCGCGCGCGAACCGCTCGCGCGTCTCGGGCCGCAGCCGCCGGTAAACGTTCCGGCAGTCGGCGAGCGGCGTCTCGCCCCCCCGGTCGGCGGGCCGGGCGCAGTAGAAGAAGAGCTTGAGCGGCCACACCTGCTGATAAGAGTTCTCGTTGTGGAGGAAGATGGCGTGCTCTTTGGGGTAATCGGTCGAGGTGTAGATGTTGCCGCCGACGTTCGTGCGCGGCGACGACCGCTCTCTGTATTCGAGCGGCGAGCCGGAGACGGCCGCGATGAACTGTTCGAGCCCTTCGGCCCCGCCCGCGCCGAAATCGCGGAACAGGACCGCCCCGTGACGGAGCAGCAGCGTGTCGAGGAGCGCGGCGCTACCCCGCGCCCACGCGGCGAGGTTCACGCCCCCGACGGCGGGCCGGACGACGGCCGGGAGGCCGCCGCCTGCGGGGAAGTGTTCTACCTTCACCATGCTCTCCGGCGAGAGGCTGACGCTGCGGCGCCGGGCGGGGCCGAGTTTGCTGCCGAGTCGTTCGAGTTGGGGGTTGTTCATGTTACTTGCGTGCGGGTCCGTGAGAAGAATGTCCGGCGGGCGGGTGCCGGGCTGTGTGGATGAGGCGCCGGGGCTCAGGCCGCGCCGACGGCCTTGCGCCGGGCGCTCTTCAGCTTCATGCGGCTCGACGCTTCGAGCCTTTCGTCCTCACCGGCGGCCCGCTTCCGGCGAGCCTCCTCGACGACGCTGCGCAGGGCCGAGAGCCTGATTTCGGGCCGCGGCACGACGGCTTGCAGGACTTCGTTGTAGTCGGCCGACATCTGCTGAATCACGGCGGCGTCGAAGAGGTCCGTGCTGTAGTTGAACACGCCGCCCAAGCCCCGCTTCGCGTCGTCAACGGTTAGGACGAGGTCGAAGGGAGCGGTCTCGACTTCGGAGAAGACCTGACTGACCTTGAGGCCGGCAGTCTCGGCGGGCACGTCGGCGCTGCTGTGCAGGGTGAAGGCCACCTGAAAGAGCGGCGTGTGGTTGAGACTCCGCTCGGGCCGCAGCACCTCGACGAGCCTCTCGAAAGGGACTTCCTGATGCGCGTAAGCGCCGCTCGCCACGGCCTTGACGCGGCCGAGCAGTTCTTCGAAGGTCGGGTCGCCCGCGAGTTCGGTGCGGAGCACGAGGGAGTTGGCGAAGAAGCCAATCATCCCGGCCAGCTCGGCGCGGTTGCGGTTGGCGACCGGGGTGCCGATGACGATGTCCGTCTTCTCCGAGTAGAAGTGGATGAGCGACTTGAAGGCCGCGACCAGCGTCATGAAGAGCGTGCTGTCCTGCCGTTGGCTGAAAGCCTTGAGGCTGTCGGTCAGCTCCCTCGAAATCAGGAACCACGGAGACGCGCCGCCGAAGGTGCGCTTCGCCGGTCGCGACTTGCCGCCGTTCAGCTCGAAGGTCGCGCTCGCGCCCTTGAGCTGCCCGCGCCAGTAGGCGAGCTGTTCCTCCAGCGCCTCGCCGCGCAGCCACCCGCGCTGCCAGACGGCGTAGTCGGCATACTGAATCGGCAATTCCGGGAGCGGCGAGGCGGCGCCCGCGAGGAAGGCGACGTAGAGCGCCGTCACCTCGCGCGTGAGCACTTCCGTGGACCGGCCGTCGCCGACGATGTGGTGCATGGTGAAGGAGACGACGTGCTCCTCGGCGTCGAGCCGCACGAGCACGACCCGCAGCAGCGGCCCGCGCTCAAGGTCGAAGGGGCGCTGCGACGCTTCGCCGACGAGGCGGCGCATGCGCGACTCGCGCTCGGCAGGCGGCAGGCCGCTCAGGTCAACCGGCGTGAGCCTCAACGGCCGCGGCGGCTGCACCACCTGCGCCGGCTCGCCGCCCGACTCGGTGAAGACCGTGCGCAGCACCTCGTGGCGCCTGACGATTTCGCTCAACGCCTGCTCGAACGCCGCCGCGTTGAAGGGCCCCGTCAGCCTCACGGCCGAGACGAGGTTGTGCGCGGGGTTGCCCGGCACCAGCCTGTCGAGAATCCACATGCGCTGTTGCGAGAAGGAGAGCGGCGCCGGCCCGGCGCCCTCGCGCCGCGCGATGGTCTGCTTCTTTAACTGCGTCCCGACTTTTTTCTTCAGGCGCGCGGCGAGCAGGGCGCGCTTCTCCGGCGAGAGCTGTCCCACCAGCTCGCGCAGCGCGCCGGACTGCGCCGCCTTGCCACCCGTCGTCGCCTCGCCGCCCTCGGCCTTCGGCGTCGGGGCCACGACGCGACGCGCGGCGCCGCCCGTCAACTTCTCTATCGACTCGCACGCCGCGTCGCACGAGTTCGTCACCGCCAGCAGGCGCGACAACTCCCGCGCCCGCTCGCGCACGGCCGCCGAACCCGTGAGGCGTTCTATCGCCTCGGCCACGGGCGCGGCCTGCCACTTGACCGGCGGCAGGTGCGCGCCGACGCCGAGGCTTTGCAGGCGCGCGGCGTTGTGCGGCCGGTCGTAGCCGAAGGCCAGCACCACCTGCGGGAGCCCGGCTTCGAGCGCCTGCGCGGCCGTGCCGATTCCGCCGTGGTGGACGACCGCCGCCATGCGCGGCATGACGGACGCGAACGGCAGATACTCGAACCACTCGACGCCGACGGGGAGCCCCGCCTCGACGCGGCTGCCGAACGGGCTGACGAGCACCGCTCGCCTGCCGAGGAGGCGGCAGGCCCCAACGCTCGCGTCGAAGAACTCGTCCTTCTGCGGCACGCTCGTCCCGTGAGAAATCATGACGGGCGGCTCGCCCTCGCCGAGCAGCCGTCGGAGGCGTTCCGGCGTCTCGCCCTCTTCGATGTCGGGGTTGCGCACGAAGCCGACCGGCTCCACGTCGAGCAGCCAGCGCGCATCGCGCGGCGCGAACCATTCCGGCCAGAACCCGAGCGCACGTTGCGCGGACCCGGCCCACGCGCGCCAGTCGGCGACCGGCGCGAGGCCGAGCCGCGCGCGGACGCGGTTGATGTCGTCGGCCAGCAGGTCGTACTGCTCCGCGAGCAGCGGCACGTTCTGCACGCCGTTGGGCGAGAGGAACACGAGCGCCGTCGGCAGGTTCAGCCCTTCGGCGGCCGTCTGCGCGGTCAGGTGAAGGTTCTCGTGCGCGACGAGGACGACGCCGCGGTCGCTCCCGGCGTGACGGCGGATGAGGTCGTACTCACTCGCGAGGTCGGTCGCGACGCTCTCGCGCATGGCGGCGAGCAGGTCGCGCATGTCCGTCAGCACGGGGTTGAAGAGCACGCGCCGCTCGGAGCCGGCGGCGGCGTCGATGGCGACGAAGTTAATCCCCGCGCGGCCGACCACGCCCTCGAAAAAGCGGTGTGTCAGCAGCGAGACTTCGTGCCCGCGCGCCTTCAGCGACTTCGCCAGTTGGACGAACGGGTAGATGTCGCCGCCCGTCCCCTTCGTCATCAACAACACTTTCAAGGCCGATTAGTCCTCTTCCAAGCTCAGTTCCAAGCTCTCTTCGATGGCGAGCAGCGCCTTGATTTCTTCCTCGGACAACTGGTCGAACTCTTCGAGTGCCGCGGCGAGGTCGCCGTCGCTCGCGTAGTCGATCATGTAACTTTCAATCTCCGCCGCCAGCACCTCAACCGTCTGGGCGCCCCGGAACAGGACCTTCATCGGCAACTCGACCTGAAGGTCTTCGCGGATGCGCGAGATGAGCTCGGTAGCCAGCAGCGAATGACCGCCCAACTCGAAGAAGTTGTCGCGCACGCTCACGCGCTCGACTTCGAGCAGCTCGGCCCACATCTCCGCCAGCCTTTTTTCCAGGGGCGTCCGCGGCGCGACGTAAGAGGCCGCCGCGTCCGCCTCCACACCTTCCGGCTCGCGTAGCGCGTTGCGGTCGAGCTTGCCGCTCGGCAGCACCGGCAACTCGTCGAGGAAGACGAAGCTCGACGGCACCATGTACTCCGGCAACTGCTCCGTCAGGCGACGCCGAAGCTCACTCCGCAAAGAACTCAAGTCCTCACCCGGAGTCGAAGCGACAACGAAGGCGACCAGCCGGGTCTGCCCCCCCGCACCCTCACGAGCCGCCACCGCCGCCCCCCTCACCCCACCCAACCCCCGCACCGCCGCCTCCACCTCTCCCGACTCCACCCGGCACCCCAGCACCTTCACCTGCCCGTCA
>DASZEK010000157.1:0-8697 GCA_035941045.1 Pyrinomonadaceae bacterium
GGCTATCTGCTCGACGACGAGGATGCCCTCCTTGGAGGCGAGGTGCGCGAGCCACGGCGTCGGGATAACGTCGCCGATGGCGTAGACGCCCGGCTCGCCCGTGCGGCAGAACTCGTCCACCTGAATCGTCCCGCGCTCGACTTTGATTTTCGTCCCTTCAATCCCTAACCCTTCGATGAAGGGCATGCGGCCGACGGCGACGAGAAGCATCTCGGCTTCCAGAGTCACGTCGCCGCCCTTCGCGTCTTTGCCCGTGACGCGCACGCCCGCGTCGGTCTTCTCGACACGTTCGAGCTTCGTCCCGGCGAGGCACTTGATGCCGCGCTTGCGGAAGGACTTCTCAAGCTCTTTGGAAATCTCCTCGTCTTCGAGGGGCATGATGCGCGGCAGGAGTTCGACGAGCGTCGTCTCGGCGCCGAAGCGCGAGTAGACGGAGGCGAACTCGGTGCCGACGGCGCCGGAGCCCATCACGACGAGCGACTTCGGCACCTGCTTCAATTCGAGGATGTGGTCGCTGTTGACGACGCGCTCGCCGTCGGTCTCGAAGCCGGGGATGGGGCGGACGACGGAGCCGGTGGCGATGATGATGTTCTTCGTGCTGATGGTCTCGGTCTTGCCGCCCTCGTAGGATATTTCGACCTGGCCGGGGAGTTTGAGCTTGGCGAAGCCGTTGAAGGTCGTCACCTTGTTCTTCTTCATCAGGTACTCGACGCCCTTCGAGTTCTTCAAGACCACCTTGTCCTTGCGCTTCTGCACGTCGGCGAAGGCAAGCTCCACGCCCGAGAGCTTGACGCCGAAGTCGCCCAGCTCCTTCTGCGCCTTCTCGTAGTAGTGGGCCGACATCAGCAGTTGCTTCGTCGGGATGCAGCCGCGCAGGCCGCACGTCCCGCCGAGCCGCTTGTCCTTCTCCACGAGCGCCACTTTGAGTCCCAACTGCGCGCCGCGCACGGCGGCCACGTAGCCGCCCGGTCCGCCGCCGATTATCGTCACGTCAAACTGTTCCGTAGACAAGTCGCCTCCTCAAGAAGCCGTAAGTCGTAAATCGTAAGTCGCGAATCGTTATTGCGACGATTATATTCCGTCCCGCGCCTTTACTCCAATTTGGGCCGCGCCTCAGTCTTTGAAAAGCTCCTGATAGTCGGCCACCAGCTTGTCGAGCCGTCGGCCGAGCGAGGGGTCGCGCATGGCGGGCTCTATCAGGCGGGCCTTGAGGCCGCTGACGCGCGTCGTGTCGTCAACTTCGGCTTCGAGCCACTTCCTGCGCGCCTCCTGGTCCTTCTGGAAGCCGGGGCTCGCCTTCATGGCCTTAATGCTCGACGCCAGCCCGGCTTTGCGCGAGTCGAGCAGCGTTTGCGCCTCCGCGACGCCCGCCGCCGGGTCCTGCGCGCCTTCGACTTTCCGCGCCAGCTCGTCCGTGAAGGACGACAGCTCGGCCATCACCTTGTCGGGGTCGGAGGCCGGGGCGGTGGTCGTCGCGCCGCCGCACCCCGCCAGCAGGGCGAGGCAGCAGGCGAGGGCGAGGCGCGCTTTCGTTCGTCTTCTGCGCATAAAGAGACTCCACACTGTCGCGGGGAAGCGGTATGATGTAGCAACTGCGAAATTGAAAGTCAAACCTCCGGCGGGAGGCTCGCCGCACTTATGGAGCACAGCGAAGGTTTCCTGAAACTCGTCGAAGACGCCCGCGGGCGCGTCCGCGAGGTGACGGTCGGGGAGGCGCGCGAGCGCATGAAGGCGGGCGCGCGCCTCGTGGACGTGCGCGAGGACTCGGAGTGGGAGCGGGGCCGCGCCGAAGGGGCCGAGCACCTCGGGCGCGGCGTCATCGAGCGCGACATCGAAACGCGCCACCCCGACAAGGGCGGGGAGTTAATCCTCTACTGCGGCGGCGGCTACCGCTCGGCGCTGGCCGCCGACAACCTGCAAAGGATGGGCTACACGAACGTCTACTCGCTGGCCGGGGGCTGGCGGGCCTGGAAGGAATCGGGCGCCCCCTTCGAGGGCGAGTGAAACAGTCCGACAAGAACGGGAGGTCCGTCATGCTCTCTCTCATCTTCAAGCGCGCCGCCGTCGCCCCGCTCGTGCTCGTCCTTCTCGGCACGGCCGCGCACGCGCAGAGCGTCCCCGACCCTCAGGAGGGTTACAAGATTCTGGCCGCGCGGCGCATGGAGATGTCGAAGCGCGCGGTGGACGAGACGCTCAGGCGCCGCTTCGAGGAGGGCAAGCCGACGCAGTCGTTCCCCTCCGACGCCGCGAAGAAGGAGGCGGGCAAGCCCGGCGTGCTGCGCGCCGTCTCGCCCGAAGAGCGCCGCGCGCTCGAACACAACGAGAAGGGCCTCGCGCTCTTCTCCAAGGGCAAGTTCGAGCAGGCCGCGCGCGCCTACTCCGAGGCCATCCGCGCCTACCCCGCGCTCGCCGCCGCGCACAACAACCTGGGCAGCGCCTACTTCGCGCTCGGGCGCTACGAAGACGCGGCCTCAAGTTTCAAAGAGGCCGTCGGCCGCGACGCGCGCTACGGGCAGGCCCACTTCAACCTCGCGCTCGCGCACCTCAAGGCCGGCCGCGAGCGCGAGGCGAACGACGCGCTGCTGGCCGCCGCCCGCGCCTTCTACGAGTCGGGCGCTGAGCACCTACAGGCCGGCCGCCTCAAGGAAGCCGAAGAGGACTTCCGCGGCCTGCTCCGCATCGACCCCGACTACCCGCCCGCCTTCCTCCAACTCGCCCTCGTCTGCAACGCCGCGCGCCGCTACGACGAGGCCGCCGCCCACGCCCGCCGCCTCACACAACTCCAGCCGCGCAACCCCGACGCCCTCGAAGTTCTCGCCGAATCACTCCACGGACTGCGCCGCTACGGGGAAGCGGCCGATGCCGCCGAATCGGCCGTCAAACTCCGCCCCAACTCCCCGGCCGCGCACTACTTCGCCGGCCTCTCTCACCTCGCGCTCGGCCGCCGCGAACAGGCGCTCGCCGCCCACGCGCGCCTCAAAGAACTCGGCGCCGACGCCTTCGCCGAACTCCTCCTCGAAGCCGTCGAGAGGAAGTGACCAAACAGGAGCACCCCGCCCATGTCTTCAAACACCTCACCGCCCCTCGAAGTCTTCTACTCCTACGCGCACGAGGACGAAAAGCTGCTCAAGCGGCTGAACGCCCACCTCGCCCTCTTAAAACAGGAAGGGCTCATCAAGGGCTGGCACGACCGGGAGATTAAGCCCGGCGCCGAGTGGGCGGACGAAATCAGCGACCACCTCGACAGCGCCCACGTCATCCTCCTGCTCGTCAGCCCCGACTTCATGGCCTCCGAATACTGCTCGGGCGTCGAGATGAAGCGCGCCCTCGAACGCCACGAGCGCCGCGAGGCGCTCGTCATCCCCGTCATCCTCCGCCCCGTCGAATGGCAGGGCGGCCCGCTCGCCAAGCTGCAAGCCCTGCCTGCGGAAGCCAAGCCCGTCGTCAAGTGGAAGAACCGCGACGACGCTTTCTTGAGCGTCGCGCAGGGCTTGCGCACGGTCATCAAAGACTTCCACCCCGCGCCGCCGGCCGTCACCGAGCCGCCCCCCGTCCCGCGCCCGCCCACCTTCGGCTTCGTCGCCCGGCACGACGCGCAGGGCCGCGACATCGTCGGGCGGCTGAAGGAAGAACTGGCGCCCGGCCAGAACCGCCTCGTCACGCTCTCCGGCCCCGGCGGCATCGGCAAGACCACGCTCGCCGCCGAGGCCGCCCGCGCCCTGCTCCCGCCTTACGCGAACCGCGTCGTCTGGAGCCGCGCCGACGGCCGCACGGACTACACGCTCCCGACGCTCCTCGACGACATCGCCACCCAACTCGGCCGCCCGCAGCTCCGCACGCTCGCCCCCGACGCGAAGGCCGAGCAGGTGCGCGACCTCGCCGACGACGCGCCCACGCTCGTCGTCCTCGACAACTGCGAGACGATTGCTGACGGAGAGCAACAGCGCATCGAGTCGTGGTTCCAGCAAACCCAGTGCTCGGCCCTCTTCACCTCGCGGCCGAGGGTCGCCGAGACAATCTTCGTCGCCGTCGCCGCCATGTCGCGCGAGGAGGCCGAAGAGTTTTTAGAGAAGGTGGTCCGGCAGCTTCAGGAGCCCGACCTCTTCACCCCGGAAATCCGCCGCCGCATCTACGAGACGGCCGAGGCCAACCCCTTCGTCATGCAATGGGTCGCGGCGCAGATAGACGAGCAGGGCAAGGAGCCCGAAAAGGTCCTCGAAGAATTGAAGGGCGGCCAGGGCAAAGCCGCCGAGCGCGTCTTCGGCCGCTCCTTCAACCTCCCGCGCGTCGGCGACGACGGCCGCGACACGCTGCTCGCCCTCTCGCTCTTCACGCCCGGCGCCCGGCGCGACGCGCTGGCACAGGTCGCCGGGCTCGACGAGCCGCGGCTCAATGAGGCGGTCACGAACCTCCGCGCCCTCTGGCTCGTCAAGGGCCTCGACTCGAACCGCCGCCTCGGCGTCGAAGGCTTGACGCGCACGCTCACCGAATCGCGCCTCGCCGCCGACCCCCGCGCCGACGACTTCGGCCACCGCTTCGTCAACTACTTCGTCAAGTACGCCCTCGACCGCAAAGACGCGACGGCCGACAACTACGACGCGCTGGAAGCGGAGAAGGACAACTTGCTCAAGGCGGCCGAGCTGTCCTCCGCCCTGGGCGACGTGATGGGCCTCGCCGTCATCGCGTACGTCGTGGCCGCCCCCACCACCGGGATGCTGAGCGTGCGCGGCTACTGGGACGAGGCCGTCAGGCTGAGCGAGCAGGCGGTCCGCGGCGCCCGCCTCTTGTCCGAAGACAAATACCTCAGCGAGCTGACGCACAATCTGGCCGTCATGTATGGCTGGCGCGGCGAACCCGAAAAGGCGCGCCGGCTCTACGAGGAGAGCATGGAAATCACGAGGCGGCGCGGCGACCGAAGCGGCCTCGCCGCCACGCTTCACGAGCAGGGCCGCCACGCCCACGACCGGGGCCAACTCGAAGAGGCACGCCGCCTCTACAACGAAAGCTTCGAGATTAACAAGGAACTCGGAAACCGGCGCGACCTCGCCGCCACGCTTCACCAGTTGGGCCGTCTCGCACAGGACGAAGGCGACTTCGACGAAGCGCGGCGCCTCTACGCCGAGAGCGCCGAGGCTCACAAGGCCGCCGGCAACGAGCGCGGCGTCGCCATGACCACCAGCCAGCTCGGCATCCTGCTCTGGATGCAGGGCAGGGCCGAGGAGTCGCAGGCCAAACACGAGGAGAGCCTCGCCCTCCGGCGCAAACTCGGCGACCGCTCGGGCGTCTCCATCGACCTGCACCAGCTCGGCATACTCGCCCAGCAGCGGGGCGACACGGCCGAGGCGCGGCGGCTCTACGACGAGAGCCTTGAAATCAAGAAGGCATTAGGCGACCGCCCCAACGCCGCCGCCACGCTCCACCAACTCGGCATGCTCGCCGAGGCGGAGGGCGACCGGGCCGAAGCCGTCCGCCTCTTCCGCGAAGCCATCACCATCTTCGAATCCCTCGGCTCGCCCTACGCCGACACCGCCCGCCAGAGCCTCGACAGGGTCGAGGGCCGGGCGCCGGAAACAGGCACTTAGCGGGCCGCGTATTGTAAAATTGGGCGGAGACGTTCTCTTAAACAAGTCGTCGGGTCGGCGGCCGAAGGGGTGAAGGAAATATGTCGAAGGAAGCGGCGGAGCGGGACGTGAGGGTTGAGACGGATTCGATGGGGGGAATCGAGGTCCGGGGGGACAGGTATTGGGGGGCGCAGACGGAGAGGTCTTTGCACCATTTCGACATCGGGTTCGACGTGATGCCGCGGGAGATGATTAGGGCTTTGGGGGTTTTGAAGAAGGCGGCGGCGCTGGTGAATGAGGAGTTGGGGAAGCTCCCCGCGGACAAGGCGCGGTTGATTGAGCGGGCGGCGGAGGAGGTGATTGAGGGGAAGCTGGACGAGCATTTTCCGCTGCGGGTGTGGCAGACGGGGAGCGGGACGCAGACGAACATGAACGCGAACGAGGTCATCTCGAACCGCGCGATTGAGTTGGCGGGGGGCGTGATGGGCAGCAAGCAGCCCGTCCATCCGAACGACCACGTGAACATGTCGCAGTCGTCGAACGACACGTTCCCGACCGCGATGCACATCGCGTCGGCCGAGCAGTTGGGCAAGCTCATCCCCGAGGTGCGCCGCCTGAAGGAAGCGATAGAGGCGAAGGCCGAGGAGTTCGCGGGCGTCGTCAAGATAGGGCGGACGCACTTGCAGGACGCGACGCCTTTGACGGTCGAGCAGGAGTTCTCGGGGTGGGCTTCGCTGCTGGAAAGAGACATCGGGCGGTTGGAGGCCGTGCTGCCGGGACTCTACGACCTCGCCATCGGCGGGACGGCCGTGGGGACGGGGCTGAACTCGCACCCGGAGTTCGCGGAGCGGGCGGCGCGGAAGATAGCGGAGCTGACGGGGCTGCCTTTTAAGCCGCACCCGAACAAGTTCGCGGCGCTGTCGGCGCACGACGAGATGGTTTTCGCGAGCGGCGCCTTGAAGACGCTGGCGGGGTCGCTGATGAAGATTGCGAACGACATCCGTTGGCTGGCGTCGGGGCCGCGGGCGGGGTTCGGCGAGTTGATTTTGCCGGAGAACGAGCCGGGCTCGTCCATCATGCCGGGGAAGGTGAACCCGACGCAGTCGGAGGCGATGACGATGGTCGCCGTGCAGGTCATGGGCAACGACGCCGCCATCGGGTTTGCCGGCTCGCAGGGCAACTTCGAGCTGAACGTCTTCAACCCCGTCATGGTCCACAACCTGCTCCACTCCATCAGGCTCCTGAAGGACGCCTGCCGCGGCTTCGTGGACTACTGCGTCGCCGGCATCCAGCTCAACCGCGAGCGCATCGGCGAGCACCTCCGGAACTCGCTCATGCTCGTCACCGCGCTCAACCCGCACATCGGCTACGACAACGCCGCGAAGATTGCCAAGAACGCGCACAAGAAGGGCATCAGCTTGCGCGAGTCGGCCGTCGAGCTGGGGCTGCTCACGGCCGAGCAGTTCGACGAGTACGTCAAGCCGGAGGAGATGACGCACCCGTAAAGCGGGTTTCGGGTGCCGGGTGCCGGGCGCCGAGTAAAATCAGGTTCTTTCCGACACCTGAAACCCGACACCCGGCGCCCTTCCTTTTGCATCGTGAGGGGGCGCGGGCGCATCTAATTCGCGGCCTTGAAGCGGGGGCCCGCTTGCGGGCCGTTTCGGAATGTCTGTATAGTTCGCGTTTCGCGCGGCGGGGCCGCCGAAGATGGGGGGGGCGAGAAGGATGACAGCAACGCTGATTGAGAATGAGTCGAGGGCACCGGCGCTCGAAGACTACTTCGGGATGTCGGAGGAGGAGTTGGCCGCGCGCATCGAGGCGGCGCGGCGGAGCTTGGGTTCGCGCCTCATCATCCTCGGCCACCACTACCAGCGCGACGACGTAATCCGCCACGCCGACTACACGGGCGACTCCTTCAAGCTCGCGGTGCTGGCCGCCTCGCGGCCCGAGGCCGAGTTCGTCGTCTTCTGCGGCGTCCACTTCATGGCCGAGTCGGCCGACATCCTCAAGCCCGGCGACCAGAAGGTGATTCTGCCCGACCTCGGCGCGGGCTGCTCGATGGCCGACATGGCGACGGCCGAGCAGGTCGAGGACGCGTGGCAGCAGTTGACGGACATCGGCGTCGTCGGCGACTTCCGCGTGACGCCCGTCACCTACATGAACTCGACCGCGGCCATCAAGGCATTCTGCGGCGAGCACGACGGCGTCGTCTGCACCTCTTCTAACGCCGTCCCGCTCTTCGACAAGTACCTGAAGGAGTCTGACAAGCTCTTCTTCTTCCCCGACCAGCATTTGGGCCGCAACACCGGCGTCAAGTTCGGCATCCCGCTCGACGAGATGGTGCTCTGGGACCCGAACAAGGAACTCGGCGGCAACACCGAGGAGCAGTTGCGCAACGCCCGCCTGATTCTCTGGAAGGGGCATTGCTCCGTGCACGGCCGCTTCCGCGAGTGGCACGTCGAGCAGGTGCGTAAAGAAGTGCCGGGCATCAAGGTGCTCGTCCACCCCGAGTGCGTGCGCGAGGTCGTCGAGAAGTCGGACCTGAACGGCTCGACCGAGTTCATCATCAAGACCATCGAGGCGGCGCCCGCGGGGTCGGCGTGGGCCGTCGGGACGGAGGTCAACCTCGTGGACCGGCTCGTCAAGGCGCACCCGGACAAGCACATCCGCCTGCTCGCGCCCGACCTCTGCATGTGCGCCACGATGTACCGCATCGCGCCGCAGAACCTCGCCTGGTCGCTCGACTCGCTGCTCGCCGGGCGCGTCGTCAACCGGATAACCGTCCCCGAGGAGACGAAGACCTGGGCGCGCGTCGCCCTCGACCGGATGCTGCAAATCAAATAAGGTGCCGGGTGCCGGGCGTCAGTAACAACGTCCCCGGCACCTGACACCCGACACCCCCGCTATGGCTGACCCCAACGACCGCGTGCCCGAGAACCAGCCGGGCTCCTACTACGTGGACACGAACTGCATCGACTGCGACGTGTGCCGCGACACGGCCCCCGACAACTTCACGCGCGCCGACCGCAACGGCTACTCGTTCGTCTACAAGCAGCCCCGGACGGACGCCGAGCAGGCCCTCTGCGAAGAAGCCCTCCTCGCCTGCCCCGTCGAAGCCATCGGCAACGACGGCTGA
>DASZEK010000158.1:0-42724 GCA_035941045.1 Pyrinomonadaceae bacterium
CCGGCGGTGGTGCTCCTCCTGCTTCGCGATGTAACGCAAGAGGGCCGGGACGTTCGACTGCCCGATGGAAAAGGCGCCGTAGCCGGTCTGCCATCGAAAATTACGGAGGGACGGCCCCTTTGCCTTGGCCCACTTGGAGGAACGCTTCTTAACCTCCTCGACCACATCCGCGACCGTCACTCTCCGTGAGAGCGCGAACAGGCTGTGCACGTGATTCCCCGTCCCGTTTATAGAGAGGGCGGGCGAGTGGCACGCGCGGAAGACCGCGGCCATGTAGGCGTGTAGCTCGGGCGCAATCTCCGCGGAGATGAGAGGGTCGCGGTTCTTCGTGCTGAAGACGAGGTGGATAAGGATTGAGGAGAGAGATTGAGGCATCCGGCCACCCTCCGTTTTATACCGCCCCTTCGGGGCTTTAATTCAGGAGGGTGGCCCTGTCCAGGGGCGTTGCCCCTGGCTATTACATTCCGCCCCTTCGGGGCTTCACGAGCAGTCTTCTACTGGCTGCCGACCGACTCTTCGTCGGGCAGGCGGTAGACTTCGCGCGAGGGCTTCAGGGGGCGGAGGAGCCAGTAGGGGCGGCGGGTGCCGTCGGGGGAGTGGGTGTCGGCGGGGCGTGTGAATTGGAGCCAGGTGCGGTAGACGCGGCGTGACTTCTCGGTGTCCACGCGGATGTCGCCGTAGGAGTCGCCGGCCTCGGCCTTGCGGACGCGGACGGCCTGGTGCCAGCAGTGCATGCCGGAGATGGGGTCGGGGTGGACGGGGAAGGTCAGGTTTTG
Source organism: Pyrinomonadaceae bacterium (assembly GCA_035941045.1). GTDB lineage: Bacteria > Acidobacteriota > Blastocatellia > Pyrinomonadales > Pyrinomonadaceae > QHXN01. The sequence continues at coordinate 777 of DASZEK010000158.1, forward strand.
ATGCACGCCCACGTCGGCCCACCAGATGCGCGAGGTGTCGGCGTCCGCCGATTCGTAGGGTCCGGCGCCGCGCTCGCGCTTCAGGGACCATTCGCTGCCTTCGCGGTTCAGCGAGACGGTCGCCATCAACTGGCGCTGGCCTTCGCCGTCGTTCAGCTTCCAGCGGCCCATGTGGTGGCTGCACGCGACGACGCCGGGGCGGATGCCCTCCGTCACCCAGGCGCGGACGACGAAGTGGCCCGTCTCGGTCTCGACGCGGACGAGGTCGCCGGTCCCGACTTTAAGCCCGCGCGCGTGCGAGGGGTGAATCCAGAGCGGGTTGGTGTGGGCGATTTCGTCGAGCCACTTGGCGTTGGCGCTCCGTGTGTGAATCTGCACGGGGAGGCGGAAGGTGGAGATGAGGACGGTCTGGTCGGGGTTCAGGTTGTCGGGGTGGACGTGGCTCTTGATGTAGGCCGGGACGGCGTACTCGTGCCAGCCCCAGTCGGCCAGCGTCTTCGAGTAGAACTCAAGTCGGCCGCTCGGCGTCGGGAAGCCGCGCAGGGTCCGTTCGTCAACGCGGACGCCGACGAGGCGGCGCCCTTCGGCGTCGGCGTCGGGCGTGGGGAAGGGGACGACGTTCGTCGAGGCGGGCTTCGGCGTGCGGGTGTAGACGCGGCCGAAGCGGTCCACGCGCACGTCTTCGAGCTCGACTTCCGGCACCTCCTGTTCGTAGACGGCGCCGACCTTGCGGCTAATCTCGAACGCGCCGTAGCGGCGCATGAACTGGAGCGGCGTCAAGCCTTCGGCCGCCGCGCGCTCGGGCAGCCCCGGCACGGAGTTCTCGAAGACGTAAGAATAGTATTCGTCCACCGAGAGGCGCGTGCCGGGGTTCTGCTGCGACTCGGCGAAGCGGCGGATGCCGAGCGAGCCGTCGGGGTCGATGCGCCACGTCAGCTCAAGCCAGAACTCGTTCTCCTCCCAGACCTCGCCGGGGTTGACCTCGCGCGTGTCTTTAATCTGTTCGCCCGCGCGCTCGCGCGCCGCGCGCAGCACGGGTTGACGGAAGCCGAGCCATTGGGCGTCGTGCGTCTCGTAGGAGTGGATGTCGTGGCGCTCGGAGCCGTGGCCCATCGGCAGGACGTAGTCGGCGAAGTAGGCCGTCTCGTTCCACGTCGGCGTGAGCGCCGCGTAGCAGCCGATGAGGTCTTCGTCGCGCAGTACGTCAATCCAGTTGAAGCCGTCGGGGTTGGTCCAGACCGGGTTGTAGACGCGCGTGAAGTAGGTATCGACTTTGCCGCGGCCGTCTTTCAGGAAGTGCGGGAGCAGGAACGAAAGCTCGTTCATGGCGAGCGGGTACTCGCGCGGCCACGTCAGCTCGTTCCACTTCGGCGGGTGCGGCGGCGAGTAGATGGGTTTGGGGACGAACTTGTTCCACGCGTTCGGGAAGACGCCGCCTTCCGTCGCGACCGCGCCGAGCAGGGCGTTTAAGAGGAAGAGCGTGCGCGCCACCTGCCAGCCGCCGCTGTTCCCGGCCGCGGCCGAGCGCCAGTTGTGACTCGAAAACCTCTTGCCGGCCGAGGCGACCAGCCTCGCCACCTCCTCTATCGCCGCGGCCTCGACGCCCGACTCCTTCGCCGCGAAGTCGAAGGTGAACGAGTCGTAGAGTTCTTTGAGCACGCCCTCGAACGTCTCGAAGCTCGTCTCAAGCTCCGGGTGCTCGACGGCCATGTACTCCTCCCAGTTCCACCAGCGGCGGACGAACTCGCGGTCGTAGAGGTCGTTCTTGATGAGATAGTTCGCGACGGCGAGGACGATGGCGGCCTCGGAGCCGGGGTAGGGCGAGAGCCAGTGGTCGGCGTGCGTCGCCGTGTGAGAGAGTCGCGTGTCGAAGACGATGAGCTTGGCGCCTGAAGCCTTCGCTTCGATGACGCGCTGCGCGTGCGGGTTGAAGTAGTGGCCGGACTCCAAGTGAGAGCTGATGAGGAGGATGACGCGCGCGTTGGCGTGGTCCGGAGATGGGCGGTCGAGCCCCATCCAGAACTGGTAGCCGGCGCGCGACGAAGAGGAGCAGATGTTCGTGTGCGAGTTGTGGCCGTCCACGCCCCACGCCGCGAGGATGCGCTCCGTGAACCCGTCCTCGCCGGGGCGACCGACGTGATACATCACCTCGTTGTTGCGCCCCTCAGTGATGGCCTTGCGGATGCGCGCGGCCAACTCGTCAAGAACTTCGTCCCAACTGACTCTCGTCCACCTGCCCTCGCCGCGTTTCCCCGCGCGCTTCAAGGGGTAAAGTATCCGGTCGGGGTCCGTGACCTGATTGATGGTGGCGGGCCCCTTGGCGCAGTTGCGCCCGCGCGAGCCGGGGTGCTCGGGGTTGCCCTCGAACTTCTGCACCTGCAAGCTCGCCTTGTCCACGTAGGCCAGCAGCCCGCACGCCGACTCGCAGTTGAAGCACGTCGTCGGCACCAGCGCGTACCGCCGCTCCTCCCTCCGCGGCCACGCCCGCGAGTCCAACTCCACCCAGTCGTCCCAACGCTCCTTCGGCGGGAACGCCGCCAGATGCACCCGGCTCGGCCCCGGATAAAAAGTCTCGCCCCGCGCCTCCGTCGCCCTCCGCGCGGCGCTCACGCGCTCGTTCAATTCTTTAATGCTCATGCCGTTAATTCTCTACTCACTTCCGTATTTCGAGCGAGCTTAGCAGCCCGTCGTAGAGTCGCAAGTCGGGGCGGAACTGTTCGGGGGGGAGGCGTTCGAGTTTGCGGCGGACGCGCTCGACGTAGGCGGCGTAGCGCGGGCGTTCGCGGCGGCGGCCGGGGTAGAGGGGGAGCGTGTAGCCTTCGTGGGTGCCGACTTCGTTGGCGGGGTGGAGGATGGCGGCCGTGGCGGGGAAGTCGGCGGAGACGTAGAAGCGCCCGTCGTCGGTGAGGCCGCGAAAGGCGTAGGAGACGAGTTGGTTGTTAATCAACGAGTCCTCCTGCTGGCCTTGGGTGAGGAAGGCGACGCCGGAGCCGCCGCGGAAGCGGAGGTACTTGACGTGCGCGTGGAAGACCTCCGTGCCGTCGGGGAAGGGGAGCATGGGGACGTTGCCTTTGAGCACGGCGGGGCGGCGGCGGATGAGACGGCGCAGGTCGCCGAGAGTCTTCTCGGCTTCACGGACGTAGTCGGGCGAGACGGCGAAGGCTTTCAGGTAATCGGCGACGGGGCAGACGCGCACGACCGCCTCGCGGCCCGCGTCGGCGGGCGCCCCGTTTAGGCCGACGAGGGTGAAGGCGACGTGCTCGGGGAAGACGCCGTCGGGCTTGTCGCCGGCCTCGGCGAGCGGTTGGGCGGGCGCGGTTTCGGCCCGCACCTCGCGCGCGAGCGCGGAGTCGTAGGTAATGCTCACGCCGCCGTGCGCGGCCGTCCTCTTCGCGGGCGCGGGCGCGGCGGCGAGCGCGGCGCAGGCGAGGAGGGCGAACACGACGGCCGTCGTCGCCGTCCGTCCCGGTTCGTGTCTCAACGCGGCTCCTTCTTGCCCGCGCCGAGCAGGGAGATTGATTTCTCGATGCGGCGCTGGCGCGTCTCGGGCTTCTTGGCGTCTTCGATGTGCTCGACGTGCTCGCGGCGGTGCGTGTAGCTCAGCTGGTCCCAGGTAGCTCGCGCCGCCTCGTCGGCCTTGAGGGCGCGGGCGAAGTCGGCGGGCGGGGTGATGACGCGCGGCTCGGTGTCGCGCTCGACGGTGACGGGGACGGTCTCGCCGCCGCGGACGCCGGCCGCCTCGCGCATCTTGCGGTTGACGACGAAGAAGTGGCCGCGGCCCATGTTGAAGAGTGAGCTGCGGAAGGGCGCGCCGTTGACGGTGCCGCGCACGGGGACGCGGCCGCGCGTGCCGAAGGTCTTCTCCACGTCGAAGGGGACGTGGATGGAGCAGACCTCGCTGCCTTCTTCGTGCTCGACGAGCGCGCGGAATTTCTTGACGGGCGACTTGCCGGCCGCCGCCTCCTTCGAGCGTTTCGCCGCGGGCTTCTTTGTAGACATCGTGCCGTCTCCTTACAGCGGAGTGGCCGCCGCGCACGCGCGTCACGAACTTACAAGTGACGCGCGTCCGCGGCGGGAAGCGGGTTAATCAGCCGGCGCTGCCCGTGCCCTTCGTGCTGCTCTGGCCCGGCGCGAGGCCGAGGCCGCCGCCGCCCTTCCTGCCGGAGCCGCCCTTGCCGCCCTTCTTGCCCGATTTCTTACCGGACTTCTTGCCGGACTTCTTACTGCCCTTGGTCAGCCCGGCGCTGCCCGTGCCCTTCGTGCTGCTCTGTCCGGGCTTGCGGCCGGCGCTGCCTGTACCCTTAGTGCCGGCGTCGCTGCCGGGCCTGCGGCCGGCGCTGCCGGTGCCTTTGGTGCCGGCGTCAACGCCCGTGCGGGAGCGCCCGCCGGAGGCCGAACTCTTCTTGCTCGCGGTCTTCTTCGCGCTCTTCTTGGAACTCTTCTTAGCACTCTTCTTGGTGCTCTTCTTGGTTGCCATCCGTTTCTCCTTCGAGTTTGTTGTCAGAGCGACCCCCTTGAAGACGTGGATGAATTATGAAGCCGAAGTCGTGAACGCCCGTCAGGCCAGCGGCACGGCCTGACCCGATTGGACGTAGGCGTGCTCGTGCATGAGCAGGCCGCCGAGCGCGAGCGGCGCCGCCACGAGGCCGAGCCAGGGCGCGAGCAGGCCGCCCAACATCAAGATGATTCCCGACCAGAAGAAGGCTCGGTAGCGGCCCTTGGTCATCTCCCAGACGGCGAGGCGCGCGTGCGCCGTCGGGTGCGTGAGCGTGACTTCGCCCCACACCATCAGGAGGTGGACGAGCGACGAGGCGGCGAGAATCCACAGCAGCGGGCCGACCATGAAGGGCGCGAGCCACGCGGCAAACGGCAGCAGCGCCGCCGAGCCCGCCAGCACAGCCTGCACGAACAGGTGCGGCGGCAGCAGGGGGTTCTGCCAGAGGTCGCGCGCCTTGGCCTGCGCGAAGAGGTAGGCCGTGTAGACGGCGGTCAGCGCGGCGAGCGGCACGCCGGGGATGAGCAGCCAGCTCTGCGCCAGCGTTGACCCACGCCAGAGGCTCGCCAGAAAGTGAAGCGCGAGGACGAGGGAATATCCCGCGATGACGAACGCGCCTTTGACGAGCCAACTCCGCCACTGAGGCCGCGTGAAAATCATGTAGAAGCGCGCCGGGTGCTCCAAGTCCCAGATGAGCAGCGCGCCGGTAATCGCCAGGAAGACGCCCGACAGGACGGGCGTCACCCAACGCCACAGCGGGCTCTCAATCTCCAGCCCGAGGCCGGAAACGGCGAGCAGCGCCATGACGAGGTAGACGCCCGCGGCGATTGATTTCGTCCACGTGTAGAGGCTGACGCGCCAGTCCCACGGGAGCGAGTGCGGCACGTCGTAGGAGAGGAGCGCGGCGGCCGAGGTGTTCGAGAAGGCGGGGTTGCCGCTGTTGACCGTGTCGCGGTCCCGCTTCTGCTCGCTCCACATGAAGAGGCCGCCCCCCGGCCTGCGGGCGGCGAGCGGGTCGAGCGTCGCCTGGTGCGCGCCCTTGTAGAAGAGCTTCGGGGCCGTCTCCTTCTCGGGACGGCGGACGTTGACGGGCTCGCGGTTCGCTATCTGCGCGACGCGCGAGGTGGTGTCGCGCAGGTCGCCGATGAGGATGGCCTCGACGGGGCAGACGACGACGCAGGCGGGCTCCAGCCCCACGTCGATGCGGTGGGCGCAGAAGTTGCACTTCTCGGCCGAGTGGTCTTCGGGGTTGATGAAGATGGCGTCGTAGGGGCAGGCGGCCATGCACGCCTTGCAGCCGATGCAGATGGACTTGTCGAAATCGACGATGCCGTCGGGCCGCTTGAACATGGCGGCGGTCGGGCACGCCTGCACGCAGGGCGCGTGCGCGCACTGGTTGCAGCGCGTGACCTGATGCGCGCGCCGCGCCTGCGGCCACTCGCCGACCTCGACGTGCTTGACGTAGGTCCGCGTCACGCCGAGCGGGACGAGGTTCTCGGACTTGCAGGCGGTGGTGCAGGCGTGGCAGCCGATGCAGCGCGTCTGGTCGATGACCTTGGCCCACTGGGCTTGTGCGGCCGGGCGGTCGCCCACGTGCTCGTGCATCTGGAAGTCTCCTCGTCGCCCCGGTCCGGTTCTGCTTATATTTAATGATGAAGTATTCTCTAACGCCTGAAGACGCTTCTACACTTTAAGGCGAGGCAAAGTCAATTCGACCGCGACCGCGAGGCAATCCTGAAAACCACGGAGGGGTGAGATGAGAAAATCCTTTTCGGGCGCCCTGCTGCTCTGCCTGTGCGCGCTCCCGACAACTCAGGCGCAGACCGCGCGCTCGAACAGAGAGCCGCGCGACGCGACCGTCTCGACGCGCGAGATGGACCGCATCAACTGGATGGAGTTCCGCGAGGCCGTGCCCTCGAAGATTCAGACCGTGCTGCTGCCGACGGGGACTCTGGAGCCGCACGGCGTCGCCAACAACGGGGCGGACAACACGGCGCCGCTGGCGATTGCGCGCCGCATCGCCCCGCGCGTCAACGCCATGATCGCGCCCGTCCTCCCCTACGGCATCACCGGCAGCATGGAGGCTTACCCCGGCGCCTTCCAGATAACCGAGTCGGCCTACCGCCCCTTCGTCAAACAAATCATGGAGGGGTTGGCGAAGAACGGCTTCCGCAACATCATCGTCGTCAACGGCCACGGCGGGCCGCAGACGGCCGTGCTGACGGCGGTCGCGGCCGAAGTCTCGGCCGAGCGCAAGGTGCGCACGCTCGTCGTCAACTGGTGGTCGTTCGCCTCCGACGTGACCAAGCAGGTCTTCGGCGAGGACGGCGGCCACGCCGGCTGGAACGAGACGGCCTTCGTGCAGGCCGTGGACCCAGCGCTCGTCCACCCCGAGCGTTACAAGGACGAACTCGCCACGGCCTACCCCGCGCCCGGCACCTGGGCCGCCGCGCCCTTCCCCTCCTCCATCGGCCTCTACCAGCCGGGGCAGGGCTACCCGAAGTTCGACCAGAAGAAGGCCGAGGAGTACTTCGACAAAGTCACCGACAAGGTCGCCCTACTGGTTCAGGACATCGTGCGCAAGTGGGACATGGCCGGGCTGTAAGAAATTTTCGGCCGTGTCTAGTCTCACCACCCTCAACCTCGGGACGCGGTCGCGGCCGGCGCCGGGCGAGTTCGAGCCGGTAAGGCGCGGCGCGTTCCGGGTGCTCGGGCTGGCGGCGTCGGCGTCGCAGCGCGAGGTGTTCGACGCGGCGGCGTCGCTGCGCCTCGCGTTGAAGCTCGGCGTCGAGAAGAGTTTCGAGTCGGACGCGCGTTGGCTCGGGCCGGTCGCGCGCGGCGAGTCGGAGGTGCGCGACGCCTTGGGGCGTTTGTCCGACCCGAAGAGTCGCGCGGCCGAGCGCGTCTTCTGGTTCCACGCGCCGCCCGCGGCCGACGTTGACGACCTTGAAGCCCTTCGGAATCAGGCGGGCGCGCTGCGCGGCGCGGGCGGCCGGTGGGCCGAGCACGACGCGGCGCTGCTGATGCTGGCCGGCGTGAGCAGGCTCGACCCATCGCTCGGCGCGCAGGCGGCGTGGGCCGAGGCGTTCGGGCTGTGGCGCGGGCTGTGGGAGGCGGAGGAGTTCTGGTCGCTGCTGGTGGCGGCCGACCTGCTCGGCGAGTACGAACAGCTCGTCACCTACGGCGAGGTGAAAGCCCTGCGCGGGCGCGTGCCGCGGCTCGTCTCGGAGCCTCTGGCCGAGCGCGCGAAGACGGCCGCCGTGCGCGGCGAGACGAATTTCTGCCGGCGCGCGCTCTCCGTGCTGCGCGGCGCGGGGCTGCCCCGGCCGCTCCTCGAAGAGTACGAGAACGACATCCTCGGGCCGCTCGAAGACCGCTTGCAGGAGGAGTGCGACGCGGTCTTCGCGCCGTCCGAGACGTTCTCGGCGACCCGCACGCGGCACGAGCGGGCGAGCCTCTACAACTCTTCGTGGCGCGGCTTCGAGTACGGGCTCAAGCCGAGCCTCGCGGCCTTCGTCGCGGCGGGCGGCGAGGGGAGCCCCTTCGTCCGCCGGGCGCTGGCGCGGGCGGCGCTGAAGCTCTCGGAGCTGTCGTCGAAGTACCGCACGAACGAGCAGACGGCGCCGGGGCTCGAACTGTTGAAGCGCGCCGCGAGGCTCGCGCCGCCCGGCTCGGACGCGCGGCTACAGGTAGAGGAGCAGTTGCGCGCGCTCGCGCCGGAGGCGGTCGCGGCGGCGGAACGCGAGTACGCGGCCTCGCTGGCCGAGGAGTTGGCGGCGCGCACGGACCCGCCGCGCGCGCCGGCCGCCGTGAAGGCGCCCCGCGTAAGGGCGGGGGGCGTGCTCGACGAACTCGGGAGCTGGATGAGCAACGGCGTGATGTGGCTGCTGCTACTGGGCGGCTGCTTCCTGCTCAGCAGGTGCGGCCTCCTCCTCTCCGGCCCTTCGCGCAGGTCCCCGCCGCCGGCCCTCTACAACATCAATTACAACTTCAACTACCGCCCGGACCTCAATCTCAACCTCAGCAACTTCAACTACAACTCCATCGTGCCGCCTCGGCTCATCAACATGAACCGCGAGCGGCGGAAAAAAACGAGGCGCGGCAACGTCAACGAATCGCGCCCCCGGCCTTAGCCGCGTCTTCACAGGCGCGGCCGTGTTCTTGTATGTTGTTGGTCATGACAGACCAGCCGCCAGACTCCGTCGAAGTTCCGCTCTCTTCCCTGTCCGAGCTGGCCGTGGACTGCTGGCGGCTGGAGCGCCGGGCCGCCGCGGAAGAGTCGGCCTCGCTGGCGCGCCACGTCGCGCGCCGCCTCGGCAAGTTCCTCGCCGAGCGCGGCCTGACGGTGGTTGACCTGACGGGCCAGCCGTACGACCCCGGGCTCGCCGTCGAAGTTTTGGACGTGGTCGGCGAGGGCGGCGGCGCGCAGGTGGTCGGCGAGATGGTCGCGCCCGTCGTCCTCTGGCGCGGCCGGGTGGTGCGCCACGGGCAGGTCATCGTCGAGAGGTCTTAGCGTCACATGGGCGAATACATCAACTTCGGCATCGACCTCGGCACGACCAACTCCTGCATCGCGCAGGCGCGCGGCGCCGAAGTCCTCGTCATCCAGAACAACGACCAGATGAACGTCACGCCGTCGGTCGTCAGGGCGTTGAAGTCCGGCAGCCTCCTCGTCGGGCGCCGCGCCTACAACGCCTTGACGGAAGACCCCGACAACGTGGCGCGCGAGTTCAAGCGCGTCATGGGCCAGAAGTTCGTGAAGTCGTTTCCGGCTTCGGGCCGTTCGATGACGCCGGAGGAGTTGTCGGCCGAAGTCCTGAAGGCGCTCGCGGCCGACGCGCGAAGGCGCACGGGCGAGGAGGTGCGCGCCGCGTGCATCACGGTCCCGGCGGCCTTCACGGCGTTGCAGTGCGAGGCGACGGCGCGGGCGGCGGCGCTCGCGGGGCTGGAGCAATACCCGCTCTTGCAGGAGCCCATCGCGGCGGCCATCGCCTACGGCGCCGCGCCCGGCGCGCGCGACCAGCGTTGGCTCGTCTTCGACCTCGGCGGCGGCACGCTCGACGTGGCCGTCGTCTCGACGCGCGACGGCCGCCTCCACGTCCTCGAACACCGCGGCGACAACCACCTCGGCGGCAAGGACGTTGACCGCGCCGTCGTCGAGCGCGTCATCCTGCCGTTCCTCTCCGAAAACTTCGCGCTGCCCGACCCGGCGTCGGACCCGGCCGCTCACGCGCGCCTCGTGAGGAAGCTGACGCCGCTCGCCGAGTACGCGAAGATAGAATTGACGAGCGTTGACGAGACGATTGTCAGCCTGCTCGACCTCGGCGAAGACGAGGTGGGAGAGCCGATAGAGGCGGAGATGACGCTGACGCGCGCGCGGCTCGAAGAGGAGCTTGAGCCGCTGCTCGCGCGCTGCCTGCGGCTGACGGACGAGGCGCTGGCGGGCGCGCGCGTCGCGGGCGCGGACCTCGACCGCGTCCTCCTCGTCGGCGGCCCGACGCAGACGCCTTACGTCAGGGACGCGATAGCCCGGCACGTCGGCGCGCGCGTTGACTCGTCGCTCGACCCGATGACGGTCGTCGCGCGCGGCGCGGCCGTCTACGCCTCGACCGTCGAGCGCGAAGGCCCGGCCGCGGCCCCGGCGGTTAAAGATGATGGCAAGGCCGGCGGGCTCTCCGTCCGCCTCGCGTACGACCCCGTGAGCGCTGAGGCGCGCGGCCGCGTGGCGGGCAAGTTCGGCGGGAAGGTGCCCGCGGAACTCGAAGTGAAGGTAGAGGCGGAGGGCGGCATCTGGACGAGCGGCTGGCAGCGGGTGCAGGGCGGCTTCTTCGAGCTGCCTCTGGTCTTGCAGGAGGGGCAGCTCAACCGCTTCACCTTGAGCGCGCGCGACGCGCAGGGGCGCGAGCTGGAAGTCGAGCCGGGCGAGTTTCAGGTCCGGCACGGGCTGACGATTGACGCGCCGCCGCTGCCGCACACCATCTCCATCGAGCTGACGGACGCCGAAGGGCGCCCGCACTTGAGTCCCGTCTTCCCGCGCCGCACGCTCTTGCCCGCCGAGAAGACCGTCACCTACCGCGCCGCGCGCACGCTCCGGCCGAGCGAGCCCGACACGTCGCTCGCCATCAAGCTCTGGGAGGGCGAAGCGCTGTCGGACCCGCAGGCCAACAACTGGGTCGGCAACATGCACGTCCGCAGCGAGCACGTCCGCCGCCCCGTGCCCGAAGGCGCCGAGGTCCAGCTTCACATCAAGGTGGACGCCTCGCGCCTCATCACCGTCGAAGTCTTCATCGCGCACCTCAACGAGCACTTCGCCGAGCGCATCTACATCCCGCGCGACGAGGAGCCCGACTACCTCGAACTGTTGGCCTCCGCGCCGCTCGAAATCGAGCAATGCCTCGCCCGCCTCAACCTCCTCGAAGAGTTTCTCGTCGCGCACCCCGAGGCGGGCGAAGACCCCTTCGACTTCCCCGAGGTCGTCTACGACGACGGCTTCGCGCCCGCCGGACACGAGGACGAAGGGCACGCTTCTCGTCCTTCTTCCTCGGGCGCGCGCGAGGAGTCGGCGCGGCTGCGGCGCGAGCTTGAGGACTTCGACATCGAGCTGGGCGCGCGGCAGTTCTCGGGCGAGATGGCCGACCACGACTACGCGAAGGGCGTCGTCGAGCGCCTGCGCGAGTTGCGCGCGCGCGTCGCCGAGCTTGAGCGGAGGACGGGGACGGCCGGCGTCTCCGGCTCGGAGTCGGAGAAGGCGGTGGTGCTCGCGCGCGAGATTGAGGGCGACGTGACGAGCCACGGTACGCAGGCGCAGCGCGACCGCGCCTCGGCGCTCTACCGCGAGTTGACGGAGGCGGCGCGGCGCGGCGACGTGCGCGGCGTGCGCAGGGCCGTCGCCGCGATGCGCTCCTTGCGCGGGCAGGTGCTCTACGCGCAGGACTGGTTCTGGGAGGACTGGTTCCGCCACCTGCGGCGCCCCGGCCAACGCTTCGTCAACGACGAGGAGGCCGCGCGCTGGCTCAAACAGGGCGACGAGGCTTTGGAGAAGAAGGACCGCGACCGGCTCGAACAGGCCGTGCGCTGGCTCTGGTCGCTCATGCCGGTCGAGGAGCAGACGGCCGCCCGCGAGCGCGCCGCCAAGCCGGGACTCAAGCAATAGGGTGTCGGGTGTCGGGTGCCGGGGATTACGTCGTCTTTACCCGGCACCTGACACCCGACACCCTTCTTGTTACTCTTGGCCGCCCCCGCAAAACAAACAACGGAGGAGAATGGCAGGGCGAGTGCGGAGCCCTGCACGGCCGAGAGATGTCCAAGAAGATGAGATTGGGAGTGCTCGCGTTCGTCGTCGCGCTGTGCGCCGCCTCGGGCGCCGTCGCCGCGGAGAAGAAGAAGAAGCCGCTGCCGAGGGGGACGCGAGTCCTGTGGCGCGCGCACGAGGTCGAGAAGCTGGACGTGCTGGCGGGGCCGGGCGGGAAGGGGATGAAGCCCGACCTGCGGCGCCTGCGCGTGCTCGAAGAGGAGACGGGCGGCTTCTCGCCCAAGTACCGCGTGCGCGACGCGTCGGGGCGCGTCTGGGTCGCCAAGCTCGGCAGCGAGGCGCAGAGTGAGACGGCCGCCACGCGCCTCGTCTGGGCCGCCGGCTACATGACCGAGGTCAACTACCTCGCGCCCTGCGTGCGCCTGCCCGGCATCAAGAAGATTAAGAAGGAAGTCGAAAGGTGCGCGGGCGGCGGCTTCGCCAACGTCCGGTTCGAGGCGCGGCCCGCGGGAGTCAAGCGTCTGGACGAGTGGCGCTGGAAGGAGAACCCCTTCCGCGGCCGGCTCCAGCTTCAGGGCCTCAAAGTCTTGATGGCGCTCCTCAACAACTGGGATATGAAGGACGAGAACAACGTCATCCTTCACGTGCCGGGGCGCGGCGAGCTGCGCTACGCCATCAGCGACCTCGGCGCGACGTTCGGCAAGTCGGGCGGCCTCCCGCTCTTCTGGCGCATCACGCGCAGCCGCAACAAGCCCGAGGACTACGCCGAGGCCAAGTTCATCGACAAGGTCAAGTCGAACGGCCGCGTTGACTTCAACTTCACGGGCAAGAACAAGGGGCTGCTCGACGACGTGACCGTCGCCGAGGCCCGCTGGGTCGGCCGCCTCCTCGCCCGCCTCTCCGACGACCAACTGGCCGACGCCTTCCGCGCCGCCAACTACACGCCCGAAGAGGTCCGCACCCTCGCCTCGGCGGTCCGCTCACGCGTCGAAGAACTCGTCAACCTGCCGGCCGTGGACGGCAGCCGTTAGACGTTGAGTGAAGCGAACATGACTGTCGTGAAGCACGAGAGCGTGGCCGTCGTCGGCTGCGGCCACGTCGGGGCGACGAGCGCTTACGCGCTGATGGCGAGCGGGCTGGCGCGCGAGATAGTTCTGGTTGACGCCGACCCGCGCCGCGCCGAGGGCGAGGCGATGGACTTGCGGCAGGCCATCGCGCTCTCGCGCCCCGTGGACGTGCGGGCCGGCGACTGGCGCGACGCGGCGCGCTCGTCAATCGCGGTCATCGCGGCCGGCGTCGGGGGCCGCCCCGGCGAGTCGCGGCTCGACCTGCTCGGCCGCAACGCCATCGTCGTCCGCGAGGTGATGTCGAGACTTCTCGGCGAAGGCTTCGGCGGCGTCGTGCTGATGACGACGAACCCGGTGGACGTGCTCTCGCAGTTCGCGCAGGAGGACTCGGGGCTGCCCGTCGAGCGCGTCATCGGCTCGGGCACGGTGCTGGATTCGGCGCGGCTGCGCGCGATGCTGGGCGAGGAGCTGGGCGTGGAGCCGCGCTCGGTCCACGCCCACGTCATCGGCGAGCACGGCGACTCGGAGATTGCGGCGTGGAGTTCGGCGCGCGTGGCGGGCGTCCCCCTGCGCGAGTTCTGCGCGGCGGCCGGGCGCGGGGAGTTGGACTTCGACGCGCTGCTCGCGCGCGTCCGGCGCGCGGCGCCCGACATCATCGAGCGCAAGGGCTACACCTCCTACGCCATCGCCTCCTGCGTCGCGCGCATCTGCGAGGCCGTGCTGAGGGACGAGCACTCGGTCCTGCCCGTCTCGACGCGCCTCACGGGCCAGTACGGCATCTCGGACGTGTACCTCAGCCTGCCCTGCGTCGTCGGCCGCCGCGGCGTCGAGCGCGTCGTCGAAATCCCGCTCGACGAGGGCGAGCTTGCGGGCCTGCGCGCCTCGGCCGAACTGCTCCGGCGCACGGCCGCGGGCGTCAGGGGCGCGTAGGCGTGCGCGCCCGCGCGCCGACCCTAACCGAGTTGAGGATGGCTTTGAGCGTCGGCAGGTCGGCTTCGTCGATGTAGGAGTAGATGAGGCAGAGGGCGTAGCCGTCGGCGACCCTCACGTAGTACTTCTGCGCCGCGACGCCCCCCGGCGTCGTCAGCCTGATGTCGGCCGCCGTGAAGTCCGCGCCGCCGACCCTCTCGACGCGCACGGCGCCCACCTCCATCCTGACTGGCGAGCCCACGACCACGCGCTGCATCAACTGGACGTAGTCGGCGCCGGTCTTGACGACGGCCGTCGGCACACGCTCGACGACGAGGGCCATGCCGGCGTTGAAGCCCGCCGTGCTGCCGGGCGGCAGCTTCGAGGCGCTGAAGAGCATGGCCGTGCGCGCCAGTCCGGCCTCGGCGGCGGCCTTCTTCTTCTGGTCGGCGTTGGCTAGGATGGCGTCCTTGCCCATCTCCATCATCGCGCGGCTCTGCTGCTGGTCCTGCACGACCCACCCCTCCGGCACCGAGAGCGAGATGCGGAACGACTCGTTCGTGTACCTGCGGCCCTCGACGCGCCCCAAGTCAAACGGCTTCTCGACCGTCAACGGGCGCGGCGGCGGCTCGGGCTGTTGCCCCGCGGCGGCGTTAAGGAAGATGAGTGACAGCAGCGTTGCCTTTATGAGTCTGTTCATGTTCGCGCGGGGCCTCCCCTAATCTTCGACTGACTTACCAACTCGCGGGAGGGATTCTATCAAATGGTCGGCGGCGAGCCAGAGGCTCCAGGCGTGGTGGTAGAAGGCGACGGGGAAGAGGAGTCCGACGGCGAAGAGGGCGGGGAGCAGGAGTTGCTGGCGCGCGGGGCCGAGGGCGAGGAGGCAGGCGAGGTAGGCGAGGAGGACGGCCAGCTCGGTCGTCACCACGTTGATCATGAGGGCGCCGACGAAGAAGCCGGGCTCGCGCTGGAAGAGGGCGCGGCAGTCGGGGCAGTAGTGGCGGACGCGGAAGGGCGCGGCGAAGACCGGCGCGCGCCCGCAGACGGGGCAGCGCAGCCGCAGGGCGCGGCGCAGCGTGGCGAAGATGGAGCGGGCGTCCCTCCTCAAGTCCCCTCCGGCTCGCGCGGCAGAGCCTCAAGGCCGATGGTGACGCCACACTCCCTCGCCATGTAGTAGAGCAGCACCAGGGCGAAGGGCGTGAGCCCGCGAGAGGTCTTCATCGTCTCACTCCCGTCAGAAGTTTGAACGTGTGGCCGGGCAGGTATGATACGCCTCGCCCGCGCGTTTCCGAAGAGGCGGCCCTCCCGTGAAGTCTTTCCACGCCGACCGGCTCCGTTAATTTCGACTTAACCGCCGGGGGCCGGGACGTGTTAAGGTCTTCGGAAAATCTTTAAGCACGGGAAAGGTGGGAGCGTGATGGACTGGCGCGTGATGCTGACGACGTTCGGGGCGATATTTCTGGCCGAGATGGGCGACAAGACGCAGTTGGCGGCGATGACGATGGCGGCCGAGACGAAGCGGCCCGTCGCCGTCTTCATCGGGGCCTCGCTGGCGCTCGTGTGCGTCTCGGCGCTCGGCGTCATCGTCGGCGGCACGCTCGGCCACGTCCTGCCGCTGCTCTGGATTAAGCGCGCGGCGGCCGTCCTCTTCATCCTCATCGGCGTGCTCATCCTGCTCGACAAGTTCTAGAAGGCGGAGTTATTGTTGACGCCGATGTTGAGGCGAGTCACGACAGCCCTGATGGCCCTGCTGCTTCTGGCCGGCACCGCGACGGCCGGGGCGGGCGCGCATCACGGCGCGGGCGAGTGCAAGATGCACGGCATGGCCGACTGCTGCGAGGTGGCGATGCGCCACTCCGACGCGCCCGAGGTCAAGGCCGCGCGCCTCTGCTGCCTCGTCAACTGTCAGGAGCCCGGACCCGCCGGCCGCAGCTTCCACGCCCCGGCCGCGCCCGAAGGCGCCGCCGCCGGCCTGCGCGCCACGCACGCGCACGCGCAAGACTTCTTCGTCGCGCCGCCTGCCGTCCGTTACGACTCGCCGCCTCATTCATCGCACTCGCCGCCGCCCTACATACAGCATCTCGCACTCCTGATTTAGCCGCCCACACGGCCGTAGTGTGCCTGCACATAAGGCACGCGGCGGCCCCTCCTTACTTTCCGAAGACAATTCGACAGCGGACTTTAAGGCTTCCCGCCTCGGGCGCCGCGCGCCCGGCGGAGGCGACTCGTCCCGGTAAATGAAGACGGAGGAATCATGAGAAGGATCATCATTACGCTCGGCCTCGTCGCGCTGCTCGCGGCGGCTGCTTGCGGCGGCGGCGGCCACAAGCCCGTCAAGAGCGGCAAGGTCGGCGCGCTCGACGTGACGATAGCGGGCGAGGGCGGCGTGCTCCGCAACGGCGACCAGGAGTTGACCGTCACCTTCGCCGACGCCTCGGGCAAGCCCGTGGACGTGGGCGCCGCCGCCCTCAACTTTCACATGCCCGCGATGGGCACGATGCCCGTCATGAACGACGCCGCGCAGCTCACGACGACCCCGACGCCCGGCGTCTACCGCGCCCGCGTCAAGCTCCAGATGGCCGGCGAGTGGCAGGCGCAAATCTCCTACGAAGGCCCGGCCGGCGCGGGCAAGGGCTCGTTCCCGGTGACGGCACAGTAGGAATGACGAGTGCGGAGTGCGGAGTGATGAATGCGAGACGGGCTGCTTTTAATTCATCACTCCGCACTCCGCACCCATCACTTTGCTTATGATTTCCCGCCTCATAGAAATCTCCGTGCGCTATCGCGGGCTCGTCCTGGCGCTATATCTGGGCGTGGCGGCGTGGGGCTACTGGGCGCTTTTGCGGACGCCGATTGACGCGATACCTGACCTGTCGGACAACCAGGTCATCGTCTTCGCCGACTGGCCGGGCCGCTCGCCGCAGGAGGTCGAGGACCAGGTCACGTACCCGCTCGTCACCAACCTGCAAGGCTTGCCGGGCGTGCGCACGGTGAGGGCTTCGTCGGCCTTCAGCTTCTCGATGGTCAACGTCATCTTCGAGGACGACGTTGAGCTGTACTGGGCGCGGACGCGCGTGCTCGAACGCCTCAACCTCGTCTCGGGCCAGTTGCCCGCGGGCGTCAAGCCGACGCTCGGCCCCGACGCGACCGGCGTCGGGCAGGTCTTCTGGTACACGCTGGAGAGCGACACGCTGCCCTTGCGCGACCTGCGCACGCTACAGGACTGGTTCGTCCGCTACCAGTTGAACTCGGTGCCCGGCGTGGCCGAGGTCGCCAGCGTCGGCGGCTACGTCCAGCAGTACCAGATAGACGTTGACCCGAACAAGCTGCGCGCTTACAACGTCCCGCTCTCGACCGTGGTCGAGGCGGCCTCGCGCTCGAACACGAACGTCGGCGGCAACGTCGTCGAGCAGGGCGGCCAGTGGGCCGTCGTCCGCGGCCTCGGGCTCATCGAGTCGGCGCAGGACGTGGAGAACATCGTCGTCGGCGCCGAGGGCGGCACGCCCGTCTTCGTCCGGAACGTCGCGGCGGTGAAGGTCGGCCACGCCTTCCGCACGGGCGCGCTCGACAAGAACGGGCGGGAGGCCGTCGGGGGCGTCGTCATCGCGCGCTACGGCGTCAGCGTCCTCGACGTGATCGAGAGGGTCAAGGCGAAGATAGAAGAGTTGAAGCCGGGCCTGCCCGCGGGCGTCCGCGTCGAGCCCTTCTACGACCGCACGCAGCTCATCGAGCGCGCCGCCTCCACGCTGCGCGAAGCCCTCATCGAAGAGTTGATTCTGGTCACGCTCGCCAACCTCATCTTCCTCGCGCACTTCCGCTCCGTGCTCGTCGTGACGATACCGCTGCCGCTCGCGGTGCTCGTCTCGTTCCTCTTCATGCGCTACTTCGGCATCACCTCGAACATCATGTCGCTGGCCGGCATCGCCATCGCCGTCTCGGATTTGGTGGACGCCGGCATCGTCGTCACCGAGAACGCCTACCGCGCCATCGAGAGGGAGGGGATTGACACGCGCGACAAACCGGCCGTCCGCCGAGTCGTGGTCGAGGCGACGAAGCGCGTCGGCCTCCCCATCTTCGCCTCGATGGCGATTATCGTGCTCGCCTTCATGCCGGTCTTCGCGCTGACGGGGCAGGAGGGAAAGCTCTTCCACCCGCTCGCCTTCACCAAGACCTTCGCCATGTTCGGCGCCGCCGTCATGGCCGTCACGCTCGTCCCCGTGCTGTGCACCTACTTCCTCGGCGGCCGGCTCCGGCCCGAAGAGTGGAACCCCTTGATGCGCGGGCTTCGAGCGTTCTACCGCCCCGTGCTGCTCGCCGCGCTGCGCCACCGCGCGACGACCGTCGGCCTCGCCCTCGTCCTCTTCGCGGGCGCGGTCTACGTCTCCACGCGCATCGGCAGCGAGTTCATGCCGCCCCTGAACGAAGGCGACTTGATGTACATGCCGGTGACGGACCCGGCCATCTCTTTGGACGAAGCGGCGCGCGTCCTCGCCCGGCAGGACGAGATTCTGAAGGGCTTTCCCGAAGTCCTCTGGGCCGTCGGCAAGGCCGGACGCGCCGAGACTTCGACCGACCCTTCGCCCGTCAACATGAACGAGACCATCATCCACCTCAAGCCCGAGTCCGAATGGCGCGAGGGGCTGACGCGCGAGCGCCTCGTCGCCGAGATGGACGCGGCCTTGAGGATGCCCGGCGTCACCAACATCTGGACGCAGCCCATCATCAACCGCATCGAGATGCTCGCCACCGGCATCCGCTCGCAGGTCGGCATCAAGGTCTTCGGCAACGACCTTAATCAAATCGAGGAGACTTCGCGCCGCGTCGCCGACGTGGTCCGCGCGGTGCCGGGCGCGGCCGACGTGTACCCCGAGCAGATAGGCGGCGCCCCCTACATCGACATCCGCGTGGACCGCGCGTCGGCCGCGCGCTACGGCATCGACACCGGGGCGATTCAGGACGTGATAGAGCGCGGCATCGGCGAGACGAATTTGACAGTCACCATCGAAGGCCGAAGGCGTTTCCCTTTGCGCGTCCGCTACGCGCCCGAGTTCCGCGACAGCCCCGAGGCCATCGGCCGCATCCCCGTCGCCTCGCCCTCGGGCGCGACCGTGCCGCTCGCGCAGGTCGCCGAGATTCGTCAGGTCGAGGGGCCTTCGATGATTCAGAGCGAGAACGGATTGCTGCGCGGCACGGTGCTCTTGAACGTCCGCGGGCGCGACGTGGGCGGCTTCGTCGAGGAGGCGAAGGAACGAATATCGAGTCAGGTGCAGATGCCGGCGGGCTTCTACCTGACGTGGAGCGGGCAGTACGAGAATCAGGAGCGCGCGCGCAAGCGGCTGCTCGTCGTCGTGCCCGTCTGCGTCGTCATCATCTTCGGGCTGCTCTACGTCACCTACCGCTCGGCGCTCGAAGCGGCGCACGTCCTCTTGGCCGTCCCCTTCGCGCTGACGGGCGGCGTCTTCCTGCTCTGGCTGCTCCGCTACAACTTCTCGGTGGCCGTCTGGATAGGCTTCATCGCGCTCTTCGGCGCGGCCGTGCAGACGGGGATGGTGATGGTCGTCTACTTGGAAGAGGCGGTCGAGAGGAAGCGGGCCGAGCTTGGAAGGTTGACGCGCGAGACGCTTTTGGAGGCCGTGACGGAGGGCGCGCTCCTGCGCCTGCGGCCGAAGGTGATGACGGTGACGACCATCGTCGCCGGCCTGCTCCCCATCATGTGGTCCACGAGCGCCGGCTCCGAGGTGATGAAGCCGCTGGCGACGCCCGTCTTCGGCGGCATGGTGTCGAGCCTCGTGCACGTCCTCATCGTCACGCCCGTCATCTTCTACTGGCTGCGCCTGCGCGAGCTGAAGGCGGAAATGAAATGAGAAGCAAGACGAAAAGAATCTTGACGACGGCCGCGGCCCTCCTCGTCGCCTTCGCGGCGACAGCCACGGGCGCGGCGCAGACGTTGACCGACGTGGCCGAGTCGCCGCGCCCGCGGGCCGACCAGGAGACGGTCGCGCAGTACTACGACCCGGCCGCGGGGCTGACGGTCGAGGAGGCCGTGGCGCTGGCGCTCGCGGCCGACGGCGAGCTTGCGGCGATGCGCAGGGAGGTCGAAGCCGCGCTGGCGCTCGTCCGGCAGGCCGCCGCGCGGCCGAACCCGCGGCTCGACGTGTCGGGCTCGAAGGCCGTGAACATGCCCGACCACGAATTGATGGTCGAAGGCATGTTGCCCTTGGAGTTGGGCGGCCGTCGCGCGTCGCGCGTGCGCGTCGCCGAGCGTGAAGTCGAGATGAAGGAAGCCGCCGTTAAAGAACGCGAGCGCGAGGTGGCCGCCGCCGTGCGCTCGAAGTTCGGCGAGGCGCTGGCCGAAATCCTCAAGCTCGGCGTCACCGAGGACCTGCTCTCGAACAGCCGCCGGGGCTACAAGCTCGTGCAGGCGCGCGTCCTCGAAGGCCGCACCGCGCCGCTCGAACAGAGTCAGGTGCTCGTCGAAGTCAACCGCCTGCGCTCGATGTCGGAGGCCGGGCGCGGGCGCGTCGAAGTCGCCATGCTTGAGCTTCGCAACCTCGCCGGCATGACGCCCGAAGAGCCCCTGAAACTGCGCGGCGACTTCGACAACCTCATCGACCCCCTGCCCGGCGTGGCCGAGAGCACGCGGCGCGCGCTCGCCGAACGGCCCGACTTAGCCTTCGCGCGCGCGGCCGAAAGGTTGGCCGAGGCGCGCGTCGAAGAAGCGCGCGCCTCGGGGCGCCCCGACGCCGAGGTGCGCGCCGGCTACGGGCGCATGCGAAGCGGCTTCATGCTGAACGGCGTGGACGAGCGCGGACGCCTGATGCCGATTGAAGACACGTTCCACTCCGTCACCTTCGGCGTCTCCGTGACGCTGCCCGTGCGCGACCGAAACCGCGGCGCGTTGGAGGCCGCGGCCGGGGGCGTCGAAGCCGCGCGCCGCCGCCGCGAGTTCCTTGAGCTGACCGTCAGGCGCGAGGTCGCCTCGGCCTACGCGCGCTACGAGCGTGCGGGCCGCGCGATGGAGATTTACCGCGTCGGCGTGCGCGGGCAGGCCGGGCAGAACTTGACCGTCATCCGCAAGACCTACGAGCTGGGCTCGAAGACGCTGCTCGACTACATCGCCGAGCAGCGCCGCTACGTCGAGCTTGAGAACGACTACATCGGCTCGATACTGGAGACGTACCTCGCGCGCGTCGAGGTCGGGCGGGCCTCCGGCTCGCCGGAGACGAAGTGATGAGCGAAGGGGAAGAGAAGACTCGCCGCAGGGGTCCGAACAGCAGGGTCGTCATCGTCGTCGCGCTCGTCGCGCTGACGGCCGCGGCGCTCCTCCTGTGGCTGTTCAAAGGTCGGGGCGGCGGGGGCGCGGGGCGCGTCGTGCCCGCGCCGCGCAGCGTCCAACTCGGCCGGCCCGAGGCGTCGGCGACGGGCTCGTCCGCGACGCCGACGGAAGACACCTTGACGGTCCCGGCGGAGGCGGCGGCGCGGGCCGGCGTCCGAGTCGAGCAGGTCGGAGAGCAGTTGGCACCGGAGGCTCTGGCGCAGGCCGCGACCGGCGTCGTGCAGGCGAACGCGTACCGTTCGAGCGCCGTCGTCTCGCTCGTCGGCGGGCGCGTGCAGAGCCTCGCAGCCGAGCTGGGGCAGGACGTGAGGCGCGGCCAGACGCTCGCCGTCGTCCAGAGCGACGAGCTGGCGACGGCGCAGGCGCGCTACCTGTCCGCCGCCGCCGAGCTGGAAGAGCACCACAAGCATCACCGCCGGACGGAGCAGTTGGTCGAGATCGGCGCCGCGAGCCGCGAGGAGTTCGAGCAGTCAACCTCGATGCTCAAGAAGGCCGAGTCCGAAGTCGCTTCGGCGAGACAACGGCTGCTCGTGCTCGGCCTCTCGCCGCAGCGCGTGGCGGCCCTCAAGTCGCACGCGCAGGTCACTTCCGAAGTAGCTCTGACGGCGCCCGTCGCGGGCACGGTCATCACGCGCGCGGCCAACCCCGGCGAAGTCGTCGAGGCCAACAAGGAAGTCCTGAGGGTCGCGGACCTCTCGACCGTGTGGGTCGTCGGGCAGGTCTACGAGCGCGACCTCGCGCGCGTGCGCGTCGGCAGCGGCGCGAGCGTCACCTCGGACGCTTATCCGGGGCGCGTCTACCGCGGGCGCGTGACCTACGTTGACCCGCAGATAGAGCCGGCGACCCGCACGGCGCAGGTCCGCGTCGAGTTGCAGAACCCCGGCAGGCTGTTGAAGGTCGGGATGTACGTGGGCGTCGCCTTCGGGGCCGAGGGGACGGCGGAGCGGACGGCGCCGACGGTCCCGGCCTCGGCCGTGCAGCAACTCGGCGGGCGCGCGGTCGTCTTCCTCGCCACCGACGACCCTTCCGTCTTCGTCGTGCGCGCGGTCCGCGTCGGCGCCGAAGCGGGCGGGCGCGTGCCCGTCCTTGAAGGTGTCTTCGTCGGCGACCGCGTCGTCGCCGAAGGCGCCTTCATGCTCCGCGCCGAGTGGCTCAAGCTCCACCCCCGTTAAAGATTTGAAATTTCAAATTTGAAATCTTTAATTGTTGGGGGTACGCTCTCGCCCGTCTTCCCGAAGGTCGCCCGATTCATCCCAGCCCGGAAGGACCAGTCCTATGTCACAGAACCGCGAACACAAGTGGGTCTATCTCTTCGAGGAGGGCGACGGCTCCCAGCGCGCCCTCTTGGGCGGCAAGGGCGCCGGACTCGCCGACATGACGCGCGCCGGGCTCCCGGTCCCGCCCGGCTTCGTCGTCACCACCGAGGTCTGCAACGCCTACTACACGAACGGCAAGAACTTCCCCGACGGGATGTGGGAGCAGGCCATCTCCGGCCTGCGCGCCGTCGAAGAGAAGACCGGCAAGCGGTTCGGCGACCCCGAGAACCCCCTGCTCGTCAGCGTCCGCTCCGGCGCCGCATTCTCCATGCCCGGCATGATGGACACCGTCTTGAACCTCGGCCTGAACGAGCAGACCGTCCAAGGCTTGGCCGCGCAGACCGGCGACATGCGCTTCGCCCTGGACGCCTACCGGCGCTTCGCCACCCTCTTCGGCGAGATAGTCATGGGCGTCGCGCACGAGAAGTTCGAGCGCGTCATGGGCCGCTTCAAGGCGCAGACCGAGGGCGGACGCGACACCGACCTCACGCCCGAGCAGTTGCGCGAAGTCATCGCCGCGCAGAAGCAAATTATCTTCTCCGACCAATCCGGCCTCGCCATACCCGAAGACCCTTACGAGCAACTGCGGGTCGCCATCGCCGCCGTCTTCAACTCGTGGATGGGGCGCCGCGCCGTGGACTACCGACGAGTGAACCGCATCCCCGACGACCTCGGCACGGCCGTCAACGTGCAGGCGATGGTCTTCGGCAACATGGGGCTTGAGTCCGGCACCGGCGTCGCCTTCACCCGCAACCCCTCGACGGGGGAGAAGAAGCTCTACGGCGAATACCTCCTCAACGCGCAGGGCGAAGACGTGGTCGCAGGCATCCGCACGCCGCAGTCCATCAGCCAGCTCGAAGAGGAGCTGCCGGAAGTCTACGAGCAGTTCCGCTCCATCGCCGAACTCCTCGAACGCCACTACCGCGACATGCAGGACGTGGAGTTCACCATCGAGCGCGGGCGCCTCTGGATGCTCCAGACCCGGACGGGCAAGCGGACCGGCGCGGCGGCCGTCCGCGTCGCCGTGGACATGGTCCACGAAGGCGTCATCGACAAGGCGACGGCGGTGCGCCGCGTCTCGCCCGAACAGCTCGACCAACTCCTCCACCCGGCCGTTGACCCGCAGGCCGACGCCAAAGTCATCGCCCAGGGCCTGCCCGCCAGCCCCGGCGCCGCGCAAGGCCGCGTCGTCTTCGACCCCGACGAGGCCGAAGAGATTGCCGGCTCCGGCGAGAAGGTCGTCCTCGTCCGACAGGAGACCAGCCCCGACGACTTCCACGGCATGGTCGCCGCCCAGGCCATCGTCACCGCGAGAGGGGGGATGACCAGTCACGCGGCGGTCGTCGCGCGCGGGATGGGCAAGTCGTGCGTGTGCGGGGCGGCGGAGTTGAATATTGATTACGGGCAGCAGCAGTTCAACGTGAACGGGACGGTGGTGCCGAAGGGCGAGTGGATTACGGTTGACGGCTCGACGGGAAGAGTTTTCTTGGGGCAGGTGCCGACGGTGCAGCCGAAGCTGGGCGACGACTTCAGAGAGTTGATGACGTGGGCCGACGAGTTTCGCCGGCTGCGCGTGCGCGCCAACGCCGACACGCCGCACGACTCGCAGGTGGCGCGCGACTTCGGCGCCGAGGGCGTGGGCTTGTGCCGCACCGAGCACATGTTCTTCGGCGACGAGCGGCTGGCGGCGATGCGCGAGATGATTCTGTCGGACGGCGTCGGCGCGAGGGAGAAGGCGTTAGAGCGGTTGCTCCCCCTACAGCGGCGCGACTTCGTCGGCATCTTCCGCGCGATGCAGGGCTTGCCCGTCACCATCCGTTTGCTCGACCCGCCGCTCCACGAGTTCTTGCCGAACATGTCGGAGTTGCAGGACGAGCTGTCGGAGCTGAAGCTTCAGGCGCAGCGCGCGGCGAGCATCAGGGAGATGGACCGCCTGCTGGACCGCATCGCCGACAAGCGCCGCCTGCTTCAACAGGTCGAGCGGCTGCACGAGGCCAACCCGATGCTCGGCCACCGCGGCTGCCGCCTCGGCCTCATCTACCCGGAGGTGACGCGGATGCAGGTGCGCGCCATCTTCGAGGCCGCCTGCGAGGTGGCGGGCGAGGGCCAGCAGGTGCAGCCCGAAATCATGGTGCCGCTCGTCTCGGAGGCCGCCGAGCTGAAGAACCAGGCCGAGCTGATTCACGAGGTCGCGCGGCAGGTGACGGGCGAGCACGGCATGAGCATCCCCTACACCGTGGGGACGATGATCGAGCTGCCGCGCGCGGCCCTGACCGCCGACCGCATCGCGGAGCACGCCGACTTCTTCTCCTTCGGCACGAACGACCTGACGCAGACGACCTTCGGGCTCTCGCGCGACGACTCGGGCCGCTTCCTCTCGAAGTACGTCGAGGTGAAGATTCTGCCGGACGACCCGTTTCAGGTTCTTGACCGCGAGGGCGTCGGGCAGTTGGTGAGGATAGGCACGGAGCGCGGGCGCTCGGTCAAGCCCGGCCTCAAGGTCGGCATCTGCGGCGAGCACGGCGGCGAGCCGCGCTCCATCGCCTTCTGCCACGAGACGGGCCTCGACTACGTCTCCTGCTCGCCCTTCCGCGTCCCCGTCGCGCGCCTCGCCGCCGCGCAGGCCGCGCTCGAAGAGAAGGACGGCAAGACGGTCGCGGACAAGTAAGAAAAACGGGTGACGGGTGTCAGGTGCCGGGGAGAAGCAACTTGTCTTCACCCGGCACCCGACACCCGTCGCCCGTCACCTTTTTTGATAGAAGAGACGGCTGATGGCGTAGCCCTCGCCCGCGAGGGGCGGGTCGTAGAGGACGCCGATGCCGAAGGTGGTCGTGCCGGCGGTGGCGGGGCTGTCGCGATCGGTGCGGTTGATGAAGACGGCCTCGAAGCTCTGAGTCGAGCCGTCGGCGAAGACCTTGGTGCCTGTGAGCAGCGCCGACTCGACGCGCGCGCCGCGGAGCGTGAAGTCGCGCGGGGCGCGGGCGCCCTCGAAGGTGATGTCGGTGCCCGAGCCTTCGACGCGCCCCTCGGGGCCGACCGTCAGGCGCAGGCGGAAGCCGATTTCCGACTCGTACGCGCCGGAGTACTCGCGCGGGTCTGTGCGCACGGCCGCCTCGCTCCGTATCTCCTTGAACTTCTCGACGCGGACGCCGTGCTTCTCCTTGACCGCGTGCTTGGTCTTCGTCATCCGCGCCGCCAGCTCGCGCGCCCTCTCCGCCGCGCCCGTCTGCCGCGCCGCCGCCGGGACCGTCAAGAGCCCGGCCGCGAGCAGGGCCGCCAAAAACGTTTGACGCATTCGATGTCTCCCTCCCGATGTTTACCTCGTCGTAGGGTAAACACCGCCCGCGGCTCTTTTGTGGCGCGCCTCGCGGCGGCGGGGCCGGCGAAAAAATTTATTTGACACCGCGGCGCGGGCGTATTAGTCTCCCGCGCGTTAACGCACGACTGCTCGCCCGCGAGAGCTTCCGACAGACCGTCCCCGTCGCCTGTCTCACGACCGCAGCCCCGCACGACCTCTCTAACGCCGTCCGCCGCGCGCGCTCTCTCCACGCACGCGCGGCGACGGCATCGTACCCACCGCAACTCTACCCAATAAGGAGACGCGTCCGATGAACACCGCCCGCCAGAGAGCACGCAGACTATCTCCCCTCATCTCCGCCGCCGCACTCGCCTTCTTCCTGTCACACGCCTCCCCGGCCAGCGCCCAGTGGACGACCAGCGGCAACAACACGACCACCACGAACAACGTCGGCATCGGCACGACCACGCCGCAGTCCGCGCTCGACGTTTCGGGCTCGACCGGCATCACGCTCCGCACCGGCGGCTCCTCGTCCGGCTTCGGCATCTTCGACCGCCCGCAGGACCCCGGCGCCCAGCTCGTCTTCCAGGGCACCGGCGCCAACTACAGCGTCTTCAACGTGATGACGAAGAACGCCACCTTCACCAGCCCCGTGACCTCGGCCATCGCCATGTGGACCGTCGACAACGCGAACACGGCCAACGCCACGCAGTTCCAGTTCCAGCACTCGCCGTCCTTCGGCGGCGTCATCTTCACGCAGAAGTTCGGGACCGGCGCGCAGGGCGACAAGAAGATCACCCTCCAGAGCGTCTGGAGCCAGGCGGCGACGCCGACGCAGCTCGTGCTCGACACGAACGGCAAGGTGGGCGTCGGCGTCTCAAGCCCCACCGAGGCGCTCGACGTGAACGGCAACATCAACGTCAGCGGCAACATCAACGCCAAGTATCAGGACGTGGCCGAGTGGGTGCCCTCGCGCCAGAAGCTCGCGGCCGGGACGGTCGTCGTCCTCGACACCGAGCACTCGAATCAGGTGCTCGCCTCCCTGAAGGCTTACGACACGAAGGTGGCCGGCGTCATCTCCGCCCGGCCGGGCATCGCGCTCGGCGAGCGCGGCGAGGGCCGCGTGCTGGTGGCGACGACGGGCCGCGTGAAGGTCAGGGTGGACGCGACGCGCGCGCCCGTGCGCGTCGGCGACCTGCTGGTGACGAGCGACGTGGAGGGCGTGGCGATGAAGTCGGTGCCGGTGAACCTCGGCGGCGTCGAGATGCACCGCCCCGGCACCATCGTCGGCAAGGCGCTTGAGCCGCTGGCCGGCGGGGTCGGCGAGATTCTGGTGCTCCTCAGCATGCAATAGCGGCCCGGCCGCGGAAAGGTAAGAGGTAGCACGCCATGCACCATCTCTTCACGCGCCTGCTGCGCCTGCTCACGCACCGCCTCGCGCCGCTCGTCCTGCTGCTCGCGCTCCCGGCCGCCGCCGCCCACGCGCAGCGCGCCGTCTCGCTCGACGGCGTGGACGACGGCGGCCTCGCCACGCTCCCCAACAACGCCGCCTGGAACGCGATGGGCGACTTCGAAATCGTCTTCCGCCTCCGGGGCGTGCCCACCAAGCAGAACGCCCTCTCGCCGCTTCAACCCCTGCTCAGCCACAACGGCTTCGCCCTCTACGTGCACAGCGGCAGCGAGTGGGTGGCCTTCAACCTCTGGACCAACGGCGACCCCGGCCTCGTCATTCCCATCTCGACGCGCACCTACTTCAAGGTCCGCCACATCCGCTCGACCGGCGAGACGACGCTGGAGGGCTGGGACGCCGACGGCGGCAACTACAAGCTCGAAGGCGGGACCGGCCTCCTGAACCTCAGCCGGAACTTCTCCGGCACCCTCGGGGTCGGGAGGGACTGGGACACGGGCGGCAACAAGCTCAAGGGCAAGGTGGACTGGCTCCGCTGGAAGAGCGCGGCCGGCCCGAAGGGCTCGCCGCCGCGCGACTGCGACTTCGACTACGACCTGCTGCGCTACGAGTTCGAGGACGACGCCAACGACTCGTCGGGCGCGGGCCTGAACGCGACGCTCTCCGGCGGCCCCGCCTTCGAGGGCACCCCCGGCGTCACGAGCCCGCTCGTCGTCTGCGCCGGAGACGACCGGACCGCCAAGCCCGGCCAGACCGTCGCCTTCGACGTGTCGAAGACCTACTCGAAGGCCCCGCCCGTCAGCTACTCGTGGACGCAGCTCTCGGGGCCGACCGTCGTCAACCCCAGCGGGTTCGGCACGGCCACGCCCTCGTTCGAGGCGCCCGCGCTCGCCGCGAACGTGGACAACGCCGAGGTCGTGCTCCAAGTCACGGCCACCGACGCCAACAACGGCTCGGCGTCGAGCACCGTCCGCGTCGGCGTCGTCAAGGTTGACTCGCTCGACCGCGTCCAAATCGCCGACGAGGCGAAGCGCTTCATCGTCGGCCCGCAGGTGATGGCCGGCTCGTCGGCCGTCCGCTCGGCCGAGCGGTTCGAGAGGAAGTACAACATGGAGCTGGGCCACTGGGTGGACGCCTTCCCGGCCATCCCGCCCTCGAAGACGAAGGCGGGGACGGTGAGCGTCGCCGCGGGCGGCACCACCGTCACCGGCACCGGCACGAACTTCGCCGCCCAGATAGACATGGGCGCGAAGTCCAACCCGCTCATGTCTCACTCCATCGCCATCCGCGACCCGAACTATCTGACGCAGGCCCACGTCCTCTTCGGCGGGTCCGGCTTCGCCTCGGCCTCGTGCACGGTCACGCCGAACCCGGTCGGCTCGGCGGGCAGCGGGGCGACGTGCTCGGCCACGCTGTCAGGCGGCAAAGTGACCGCGGTCGAAATCCTGACGCCCGGCTCGGGCTACATCAACCCCCCGAAGGTCGAGGTCAGGGACGGCGGCGTTGACAGGGGCGCCGTCGTGGAGGTCGCGCTCGCCTCCGGCGGCGCCGTCATCGGCAACCGCCACTTCAGCCTCCGCGTCGCCGGCATCAGCACGAGCCAGCAGCAACTCACCCTCGCCGAGCCGTTCCCCTCCGACACGGCGGCCGTGGGCGTGCCGTGGCACACCGACGCCGTGGACAAGGAGACGGGCAAGTACGCCGGTAGCGTCTTCGAAGAGGCGTCGCGCTACGACCTCGCGCTCATCTGCTACCGGCAGTTCTACAGGACGGGGCTGACGCGGTGGCTCGCGGGCGCCCGCAAGGTGGCCGACTCGCGCTGGGCCTCCGACTTCATCCAGCACGGCACGGTCACGCAGGGG
This sequence comes from Pyrinomonadaceae bacterium, assembly GCA_035941045.1. GTDB lineage: Bacteria > Acidobacteriota > Blastocatellia > Pyrinomonadales > Pyrinomonadaceae > QHXN01. The sequence continues at coordinate 29,720 of DASZEK010000158.1, forward strand.
CCGATGCACCTGCCGCCCTTCGTCGCGGAGTTCGGCGGGCTCATCATGCGCGCCGCCGACGGACGGCCCGAGATGTGGGACTACATCTACCGCGACACGCTCGGCTACCTCGACTACGGCTTCAAGAACCTCATCGACCCGACCAAGGCGCCGGGCCCCCCGAACCCGGTCTTCGGCCCCGACAGCGACGCCCGCAACGCCGGCTGGGCGATGGAGTGGGCCGCGATGGTCGCCAAGGCCCTCCCCGACCAGTACCCGCTCCACCCGCAGGGCACCCTCGTCGCCTCCACGCAGAACGCCACCAACGGCGCGACCAAGAGGGGCCAACTCCGCGACGACCTCTTCAACGTCTACTTCGAGGACGCCTTCGAGCGGCTCCAACGCTCGGACGGCTCGTGGCGCTGGAACGTGCCCAACTGGCCCGGCGGCGACCTCGTCGCCATCAGCCAGCCCTTCATGGTCGGCATCGCGCTCGAAGGCATCGCCGCCCTCCACCGCCTGACGCCCGACTGCGCGCGGCGCGCCCGCATGGAGGCCGTCATGAAGAAGGCGCTCGACCACCTCGACGACGCGTACCTCGACGACGTGGACGTGATACCGGGGAACAGCAGCGTGCCCGCCGGCATCAAGTGGAGGGCGCCCGGCTACTTCTCGCGCGGGGGGACGGCCGCCGACCCGGACAAGTACGACGGGCGGATGATGAACGACGGCGGCGAGCCGAGCAACGTCGCCACCTCGCTCGACGGCGGCGACGGCTCGGTCGGCGGCACGCGCTGGCAGCAGGCGTTCTGGCTCTACCCGGCGGCCTACTACTACTCGCTGACCGGCGACCCGACCTACCTGACGCGGGGCGACGAATACTTCGACTCGGTCTGGGCAGGCAACGACTTGGTCCCGCTCTACTGGTACGCCACCAAGGACCCCATCTCGGCCAAGCCGAAGGACTTCGGCGAGGCGTACTCGACCGCCGGGCTCTACCTCGCCTACCGGCTACAGGTCGCCGGGAACGTCGGCGCGGGCGCCCCCACGGGGCTCGCGGCGACGGCGTCGCAGTCGGGCTCGTCCTTCAGCGTCTCGCTGGCGTGGACGCCGCCGTCGGGCTCCGTCACCGGCTACGTCGTCGAGCGGCGGGGCGCCGGGGGCACGACGACGACCGAGATAACGGGGGCGGCCTCCGGCTTCACCGACACGCAGGTGCAGGCGGGCGCGGCCTACGCCTATTTCGTGAGGGCGAAGTTCTCCGGCGGGGCCACGTCGTGCGCGAGCAACGGCGACCTGGCGACGACCTTCGTCTTCGCCGACGACCCCCTCGTCTCCTTCGCCGAGAACCCGACCGGCGCCACGCGCATCAAGGCGCTCCACGTCACGCAGCTCCGCGAGGCCGTCAACCTCGCGCGCGCGGCGGCGGGGCTCCAGCAGGCGACGTGGGCCAACGCCGTCTCCTCGGGGGTCGTCGTCCGGCGCGCAGACATGGTCGAGCTGCGCGACAAGCTCCGTGACGCGCTGACCACGTTCGGCATCTCGGAGCCCGCTTACACGGACCTTTCAATCCAGGCGCAGACAACGCCGTTGAGGAAGGCCCACGTGCAGGAGATTCGCAACGCGCTCAAGTGAGGCGGGCCGGAGCGAATGAGGGGAGGGCGCGTCTCGCGCGAGACGCGCCCTCCCCTTATTTTACGCGCGGGGGAAGGGTCAGTTGGCCTTGAGCATCTCGCGGGCGTGGCGGCGGGCGGCGTCGGTGATGCGGGCGCCGGTGAGCATGCGCGCGATCTCTTCGACGCGGGCGGCGGCGTCGAGGCGCTGGACGCGGACGACCGTCCGGCCGCGCTCGCCGCGCTTGTCCACGCGCAGGTGCGTGTCGGCGAAGCGGGCTATCTGCGCCTGATGAGTCACGCAGAGCACCTGATTCGAGCCCGCGAGCGCCTTGAGCTTGAGGCCGACGGCTTCGGAGACGCGCCCGCCGATGCCTGTGTCGATCTCGTCGAAGACGATGGAGCGGGGGAAGCGCGAGGGGTTGGTGATGGTCTTCAGGACCAGCATGAGGCGCGAAGCCTCGCCGCCCGAGGCGACCTTCGCCAGCGGGCGCGGCGGCTCGCCGGGGTTGGCCGAGAAGTTGAACTCGACGCGGTCAACGCCCGCGGCCGTGAAGCGGCGCGTGAGCCCTTCGGCGTCTTCCGCCGCGGCTTCGGGCGAGTCAATCGCGGGCACGAAGCGCGCGTTCTCCATCGCCACCTCGCGCAAGGCGCGCTCCACGTCGCGCCGCAGGCCGTCGGCCGACCGGCGCCGCTCGGCGCCGAGCCTCCGGGCCGCCGCGAGGTAAGCGGCGCGGGCCTGCGCGAGACGGCGCGAGACCTCCTCGGCGCGCTCGTCGGAGCTTTCGAGCGAGTCGAGCCGGGCGCGCGAGCGGGCGAGGTGTTCGACGGCGCTCTCGACCGTGCCGCCGTACTTGCGTTTCAGGCGCGCAATCTCGGCCAGCCGGTTCTCGACTTCGGCGAGGCGCTGCGGCGAGAAGTTAAGGCCGTCGGCGAAGCCGCGCAGCGTCGCCGCGAAGTCTTCGACCAGCGCGCGGGCCGAGCGCGCGCCTTCGAGGTATTCGCCGAACGAAGACTCGTAGCCTTTGAGTTCTTCCAACTGCTTCTCAAGGCGGCCGAGGCGCGCGGCCGTGGAGTCGTCTTCTTCGTAGTGCTGCTCTAAGGACTCGGCGCACAACTCCGACAGGCGTTCCATGTTCGAGAGGCGGCGGCGCTCCTCTTCGAGCCGCGCGTCCTCGCCGGCTTCGAGCTTCGCGGCTGCCAGCTCTTCAATCTGAAAGCGCAGGGCGTCGATGAGTTGCAGCGCCTCGGCCTCGTCGCGGCGCAGGGCGCGAAGCTCCTGGTTGAGCGCGGACCATTCCTTGTAGAGCGCGGCCACTTCGCGCCGCCCGTCGGAGAGTCCGGCGTAGGCGTCGAGGAGTTCGAGGTGCGTGTCGGGGTCGAAGAGGGTCTGCTGGTCGCCCTGCCCGTGGATGTCCACGAGGAAGGGCCGAAGCTCTCGGAGCAGGGCGAGGGTGGCGAGGCGGTTGTTGATGAAAATCTTGCCGCGCCCCGTCGGCGTGAACTCGCGGCGGATGACGAGCTCCACGCCGCCTTCCGTGGCGACTTCGAGTCCGGCGCCCGCGAGCGCCTGTTGCAGTTGCGGGTGGCTCCCCACGGAGAAGAGCCCCTCGACGGAGGCGTGCGACTCGCCGGCCTTGACCATCTCGGAGGAGAAGCGTCCGCCGACGAGCAGGCCGAGCGCGTCCACGATGATGGACTTGCCCGAGCCCGTCTCGCCCGTCAGAAGGTTCAGGCCGCGGTCGAACTCGACGCGCAGCTCCTTGATGAGTGCGAAGTTTGAGATGTTCAGAAGTGCCAGCATCCGTCCCGATTATCTCACGCCGGGCGGGCGTCGGGCACACGGGGCGGGGCCGTCACTTATCGTGCCTGTAGACCTTGCCTTCCTTCATGACGAAGCCGACGCGGCGGAGGGCGCCCAAGTCTTTCAAGGGGTCGCCGGGCGTGGCGATGAGGTCGGCGAAGGTGCCGGGGAGGAGTCGCCCGCGGTCGCGCTCAAGCCCCAGCAGGCGGGCCGAGTTGGTCGTCATCATCCGAAGGATTTCGGCCGGGCTGTAGCCGGCGCGCAGGTAGTTCTCGACGAAGTCGAGCGTGTAAGGGCCGCGCCCGCGCTCAGGCGCGGCGAGCAAAACGTCGGTGCCGAAGGCGATGGTGACTCCCACTTTGCGCGCGCGCAGGAGGCGTTCGTAGAAGGCCGTGAAGAGGGCGGGCTGATAGCCCTGCTCTTTGACGACGCCTTCGGGGAAGTCGGTGCCGACGAGGACGGTCGGCGAGTTCTTCATGAGTAACAGCGTCTCCTCCGTCATCCCCTGCCCGTGCTCGACGGAGGCGACGCCGCCTTCGATTGCGGCGCGGGCGCCTGCGTCGGTGCCGCAGTGGGCGGCGACCTTGAGGCCCGACTTGGCCGCCTCCTCGACGATGAAGCGCACGTCGTCGGCCGTGTAGCCGTAGCCGAAGCCGTCCACGACAATCTTGATGACGCGGGCGCCGTAGTGGATGTTCTCGCGAATCGCCTTCAGCATCTCGTCGCGGGTGTCGGCGAAGACGTATTCGGGCTCGTACACGTCGGGGCGGCCCGGCCGGCGGCGGTTCTGGCCGCCGAAGGGCGAGATGATCATGCCCGCGTTGACGATGGTCGGGCCGGGGACGAGCCCCTGCTCGACGGCGAGGCGCAGGGAGGTGTCGGAGTATTCGGGCGCGTTGCCCACGTCGCGCACCGTCGTGAAGCCGGACTCCAGCATCGAGCGGGCGTTGGCGACGCCCTGCACGGCGTGGAAGCTGGTGGGCAGGAGCGCCGAGGCGGTCGGCGTGAGGCCGGCCGAGGGGCGCCAGTTGGTCAGGAGGTGCGTGTGGCAGTCGAAGAGGCCGGGCAGGACCGTGTAGCCGGAGAGGTCTATGACGGCGGCGCCCGCCGGGACGGGCAGCCCCGCGCCCACGGCCTTAATCTTTTTGCCCTCGACGATGATGACCTGATTGGCGGCGGCCTGACCCGTCTCGGGGTCGATGACGCGGCCCGCCTTGATGGCCGTCACCTGCGCCTGACAACTCAGCGCGAGGGCGAAGACGAGGAGCGAGAGCCGGACGAGTCTACCCATACTTCCATCCTCGCTTAAGAAGGCGAAGGGGCGGACGCCGTTGGAACGTCCGCCCCGCCCGGTTGAAGGGATTTAAATTGTCACCCGCCCGCGGCCTGGCCGGCGGCGGCGGCGGCGTCGCGCTGCTCCATCGGGACGTAGTCGCGCGTGCGGTGGCCGAGGTAAATCTGGCGAGGCCGGGCGATCTTCTGCTCGGGGTCTTCCAGCATCTCGGCCCACTGGGCGAGCCAGCCCGAGGTGCGCGGGATGGCGAAGAGGACCGGGAACATGTCCACGGGGAAGCGCATGGCGCGGTAGATGATGCCGGAGTAGAAGTCCACGTTCGGGTAGAGGCGGCGCTTGACGAAGTACTCGTCTTCGAGCGCGATGCGTTCGAGTTCGAGCGCGAGGTCGAGGAGCGGGTCTTTGCCCGTCACCTCGAAGACCTCGTCGGCGACCTGCTTGATGATGCGGGCGCGCGGGTCGTAGTTCTTGTAGACGCGGTGGCCGAAGCCCATCAGGCGGAACTCGCCGGCCTTCACGCGCTTGACGTACTCGGGCACGCGGTCAACCGACCCGATCTCGTTGAGCATCCGCAGCACGGCCTCGTTGGCGCCGCCGTGCAGCGGGCCGTAGAGGGCGGCGGCGGCGCCCGCCAGAGACGAATAAGGGTCGGTCTCGGCCGAGCCGATGGAGCGCATGGCCGAGGTCGAGCAGTTCTGCTCGTGGTCGGCGTGGAGGATGAAGAGGACGGAGAGAGCCTTCTCAAGCACCGGGTTGGGCTTGTACTTCAGCTCCGTCGTCTTGAACATCATGTTGAGGAAGTTGCCCTCGTAGGAGAGGTCGTTGTCGGGGTAGGCGTAGGCCAGCCCCGTGCGGTGGCGGTAGGCGAAGGCGGCGATGGTCGGCGCCTTGGCGATGAGGCGGTGAATCTGCTTCTGGCGGCACGCCCGGTCGTGGATGTTCTTCGACTCGGGGTAGAAGGTCGAGAGGGCGGCCACCATCGCCTCGAACATGCCCATCGGGTGGGCGTTGTAGTGGAAGCCGTCGAGGACCTTCTTGATGTTCTCGTTGATGAAGGTGTGGTGGGTGATGTCCCACGTCCACTTATTTAACTGCTCCTGCGTCGGCAGCTCGCCGTAGAGCAGGAGGTAGGCGACTTCGAGGTAGGTGCTCCGCTCGGCGAGCTGGTCGATGGGGTAGCCGCGGTATTCCAGCTCGCCCCTGTCGCCGTCGATGTAGGTGATGGTGCTCTTGCAGGAGGCGGTGTTCATGAAGGCCGGGTCGTAGGTCATCAGCCCGAAGTCGTCGTCTCCCGTCTTGATCTGGCGGAGGTCCATCGCGCGGATGGTGCCGTCCTGAATGGGGACCTCGTACTGCTTGCCGGTCCGGTTGTCGGTAATCGTCAGCGTCTCTTTACTCGCACTCATGGCTCGTCCTTCTCCTCCGCAAAGAGCGTCGTTCGGTCCTTCGGCCGCAGGGGTACTTTTGCGCACTAGCATAGAGCCTTTCGCCCTTTTGCTCAAAGCCCGGCGCGCGGCGTCGGCGTTGACACCGCGGCGGGCGGGGCTTATAAACAGGCCGTCGCCGCCGCCTCGCGTCCCGCCGGCCCGGTACCCACCCGCCGCAGCCGGCCTCACCCGTCGGTTTAGGAGGGACACTGATGAACGCTCACAGACTGCGCGCACTCCCCCGAGGCGGCAGCTTCTTCCCGCCGGCTTTGGCCTTACTCTTTTCGGCCGTCGCGGTCTTCGGCTTCGGCGTCGCGCGGTCGCAGCGCGAGGAGACGCCGGCCGACGAGAGGAGGTTCGAGGACACGGTGGCGGCGCACGTGCCCGTCAAGCTGAAGCTGAGGAACGAGCAGAAGCTCAAGGACTTGAAGAACAAGGGGTGGGCGCGGGACTTCGAGGTCGAGGTCAAGAACACCGGCACCAAGCCCATCTACTTCCTGCAACTCACCCTCGCCTTTCCAGAGCCCGAGTTAAACATCCTGGGCCATCGACAAGCCCTGACGATGTCGTACGGCAGGAGTCGGATAGGGATACCGGGGAACGTCGCGGAACCGGACGACGTGCCGATCCTGCCGGGCGAGACAATTACGCTGAAGCTGAAGGAGAAGGAGGCCAGGGCCTACGAGATGTTCCGAGATAGTGAGGGGCGGCCGGACCCGAAGAAGGTCGAGATCGAGGTGGTGTACGTCTTCTTCGGCGACGGCACCGCGTTCATCGGCCGCAAGGGCAAGTTTGAATCGTGGCCGACGAAGAAGCGGTCGGAGAACGCGCCCCGCCCACCGGGGCCGGCCGGGGGCTGCAAGCCCTCACCGCGATTTCAGACGGCCGCCTCGCCCGGCCGCTACTTCAAAGCCTTCGACCCGACGCGGCCCGCAAGCCTCTTGCGGGTCAACTTTTATCCGCCCGAGGAGGAGGCGGCTCCGGCCCCCGCCCCGCGGCGCGACGACTGCGGCTGCCAGAGCCTTCAGGGCTGCGTGTGGGGCACTCTCGGCGACCCGAGTTGCCCGTGCGACGAAGACTTCGTCTCCGAAATCATAGCCGTCGTCTTCGGCGGGGGCTGCGCCAACAGCGGAGCGAGGTGCTGGCAAGTCATAACACAAAGCAAGCCATGCCCGACCCGATTCAACGGGGTGCAGACTTGCACGTGGGACGACCCGACCGGGGGCACCTGCTTCGAGACGGACCCGACGCCTACCCCGACGCCGTTCCCGACACCCTCCTCGACGCCGCCCTCGACCCCGACGCCGACGCCCCCGCCGTGCTCTTCGCCCAACCCCGGCGCCGACTGCTGCTTCGAGGACATACGCACCTTCCCCGGCGTCCCCCCCTTCTGCGTCTGGAACTGTGAGGCCTGCGAGCCCGGCACCACCCTCAACGGCGGCTGTGTCTCGTCAAGGAGTAGGAGTTGCCCCGAAGGCTACGAGCCTTCCTCGCAGGGCGCGGGCGTCTGCTGCCCGCAGGCCGCAGGCACCGGCGTCGAGGGCTTCGGCGGGCGCACCGGCTGGTGCGACATCGACCTGCCGCCCTCCTGCACCGACGGCATCGACAACGACGGCGACGGCCTCGTGGACGGCAGCGACCCCGGCTGCGTCTGCCCCTCGCCCGTCCTCATCGACTTGAACGGCGACGGCTTCGCGCTGACCGGCGCCGACTCGGGCGTCCTCTTCGACTTGAACGGCGACGGCACGGCGGAGCGGTTGGCCTGGACCCGAGGCGGCTCGGACGACTCGTGGCTGGCGCTCGACCGCGACGGGGACGGCATGATTGACGGCGGCCGGGAGTTGTTCGGCAACTACACCCCCCAGCCCGTACCGCCCGCCGGGCAGGGGCGCAACGGCTTCCTCGCGCTGGCCGAGTTCGACAAGCCGGGGGAGGGCGGAAATGCGGACGGCGTCATTGACGCCCGCGACGCGGTCTTCGCCCGCCTGCGGCTCTGGCGGGACTCGGACCACGACGGGGTGTCGCGGCCCGAGGAGTTGCACGCGCTCGCGGCGCTCGACGTGGCGCGGCTGCACCTCGACTACAAGGAGTCGAAGCGCACCGACGAGCACGGCAACCGCTTCCGCTACCGGGCGAAGGTGGACGGCGCGAGGGGGGCGAAGGCGGGCCGCTGGGCCTGGGACGTGTTCCTCGTCTCCACGCGGTAAGTCATCAGGTTCGGCACGGTTCGGTCCGCCACCATAAGAAGAGTCGGGGGCCGGGGGTCAAAAGCATTACTGGTTTTGACCCCCGACCCCCGACTCTTATTTCGTTTCCACCGTGTAAGTCACCGTCGTCTTGCCGCCGGGCGGGACATGGACCTTGAATTGGAGGTTGTTGGCGCCGAGGCGTTCGTGCGGGTGAGATTGTTCGAGGACGGTCCACTGGTTGTCGGCGAAGGGCTCGACGCCTTCGCGGACGAAGGCTTCGGCGGCGACGGAGCCGCGGTTCGTTAAGACGACCTCGACGCGCGTGACGAGCCTGTAGCGCGTGCTGCCCTCCTGACTGCGGTACTCTATCTGGCGGCGCTCGACGACGCGGCGCGTGCCGAAGAGCGTGGACGAGCGCCCTTGCGAGACGCTGAACTCGCCCTCGGGCGGCGTCAGGGGGATGCGGTCCTGCCCGACAATCTGAGGCGGCGCCGCGGCCTGCCGCGCGTAGATTGTCACCAGCCCGGCCGGCATCGTCGCCTTCGTCGGGTTCTGCGAGACGAGGCGGACTTCGAGGCCGCGCGGCAGCAGGACGAAGCCGCCGCGCGCGAGCGTCTGCGCCCCGTGCTCGTTCTCGAAGACGTTGCGCTGCACGACGCGCAGCCGCGCGCCCTGAAAGAGCGGCAGCCGGCTCGTCGGCGCGTTGGCGTTCATCGCCACGTCGCTGCCGAGCCGGAAGCGCGTGAAGGCGCTCAAAGACGCTGCCCCCGCCGACACCGCGAACTCGCTCGTCGCGCCGTCCCCCGCGTAGTTCGCCGTCTGCGACACGTTCCTCGCGTACTCGTCCCTGTCCCCGCGCAGCGAGCCGTCGGCCGTGACGAGCGAAAGCTCTCCGGCGACGAGGTCGAGCGTCGCGGCGCGCAGGTCGGCGCCCGTGTTGTTGTAGAGCGAGACCCACGAGTCGAGCGCGGCCGAAGGCGGGGGCGCGCCCTCGGCCGGCGGCGCGTCGAGGACGAGCGAGTAGTCGGCCCGCCAGTTGAGGTCGGGCGCGAGGTAGTCAACCTGCACGCGGCGCGGCCCGGCGGCGCCCGCGTTGCGCAAGACGAGGTGGAGCACGGGCGAACGCTGGCCGCGCACGTCCGCGCCGTCGAAGGTCACGTCCTGCCGGACGACTTCGGCGCCCTCGGCCGTGACGCGCAGCGTGCGGACGACCGCCTTCGGCATCAGGCTGCGCCACTCGATCTGGTTCAAGCCCGTCTGCAAGACGACGGTCCGCTCTTCAAGAAACTCCGCCACGCCCGCGTCGTATACCGTCAGGTGGGTGGCCGCGCCCTGCGTCTGCGAGAGCGCGTTCGGGGCGCCTAAGGGCGAGAGCAATAAGACGACAGCCGCGAGGCGTAGCCGGTTCTTCATGAGTTGTTCTCCTTAAAATGTAGGTCGTCGCCGGACTGATTGTAGAACGGCCCGCCGCTTTGCGCCTTGCGGCGCGGCCCGGCCGAACGGGCGTTGCAAAATCGCACTCTTTATCCTATGCTCGCCGCCGATTCACTTCTTGTTTGCAAGTCTCCAAGTAAACATGCTGAGCGTCGGTACTGAATGGCTGATCGAGGCGTCGGGCTGCGACGCGGGGCGCCTGCGCGACGCGGGCGCGCTGCGCGAGGTCTTCGCGCGCGCCGTCGAGGAGCTGGGCCTGAGCGTCATCGGCGAACAGCTCTGGCACACGTTCCCCGGCGAGGGCGGCGTGACGGGCCTCGCCATGCTGACCGAGTCGCACCTCGCCTGCCACACCTACCCGGAGTTCGGCGTCGCCACCTTCAACCTCTACTGCTGCCGCGAGCGGCCCGCGTGGGCGTGGGAGCAGCGCCTCGCCGAGATGCTCGGCGCGCGCGCCGTCTGCGTCCGCCACCTGAGCCGCGAGGCGGGTGAAGGGGAGGGCGACAGGTAATGGCCTACCAGGCAGGCTGCCCGGCGTGCGGGGCGCAGGTGCTCTTCAAGTCTGGCTCGTCCGTCGTCCGCATCTGCGAGTTCTGCCACTCGGCCGTCGCGCGCACGGACCGCGGCGTCGAAGACCTCGGCCGCGTGGCGGACCTGACCGACTCGGGCTCGCCTTTAGACCTTGGCATCGGCGGCGTCTACCGCGGCTTAGGGTTTCAACTGACGGGGCGCGCGCAGCTCGCGCACTCGGCCGGCGGCTTCTGGGACGAGTGGTACGCGCTCTTCACCGACGGCGGCTGGGGCTGGCTCGCCGAGGCGCAGGGCCGTTTTTATTTGACCTTCCCGGCGGCCGTCGCGCCCGGCACGCTCCCCCCGTTCGACCACCTGCAAGTCGGCCGGCCCGTCGCCGGCCTCCCTTCACAGACCCAGTTCGTCGCCGCCGAAAAGGGCGTCGCGCGCTACGTCGCCGCCGGGGGGGAGATACCCTACAAGCTCACGCCCGGCGAGCACGTCCGCTACGCCGACCTCTCGGGTATGGGCGGCGAGTTCGGGACGATTGATTACAGCGAAGACCGGCCGCTCCTCTTCCTCGGCCGCGAGGTGACGCTCGAAGAGTTGGGGCTGGCGAACGTCCAGCGCGTGCGCGAGCGCGAGGCGCGGCAGGTTCAGGCCGCGCAGCTCAACTGCCCCCAGTGCGCGGGCCCCTTGGAGCTTCGCGCGCCCGACCGCGCCGAGCGCGTCGGCTGCCCGAACTGCGGCTCGCTGCTCGATGTCAATCAAGGCCGCCTGCGTTACCTCAAGACGCTCCAGCCGCCGCCGCAGCGGATGTCCATCCCCTTGGGCGCCGCGGCCGAGTTCGAGGGCCGGCCGCAGACCGTCATCGGCTTCGTCGTCCGCAGCGTAGAGTTCGACGGCGTCCGCTACTTCTGGCAGGAGTATCTTCTCTACAACCCGGCGACGGGCTTCCGCTGGCTCGTCGAGTCGGACGGGCACTGGAGCTACGTCAAGCCGGTGCCGCCCGGCGAGGTCACAGCCAACGGCCGGGCCAGCTACGGCGGGCGCTCCTTCAAGAAGTTTCAGGACGCGACGGCGCGCGTCGAGTTCGTGACGGGCGAGTTCTACTGGAAGGTCGAGGCGGGCGAGCTGGCGCGCGCGACCGACTACGCGGCGGCGCCGCAGATGCTCTCGCGCGAGGTGCCCGTCGGCCCCGGCGCGCAGGAGGTCAACTGGTCGCTCGGCACCTACGTCCCCGTCAAAGAGATAGAGCGCAAGTTCAACGTCAAGCTGCCGCGCCCCTCCGGCGTCGCGCCCAACCAGCCTTTCCTTCATAAGAAGATTTACGGCTACTGGCTGGCGCTCACCGCGCTCGCCGTCCTCGCCGGCATCTTCTTCATCATCGCCGCGCCGCGCAAGACCGTCTTCGACCAGACTTACGAGCTGCGCGCGGCGGCGACCCCGACGCCCCCCGCGACCGCCCCCTTCCAGCCGGCCCCCGCCGACGCCGACGACGAGAGCACGCAGGTCATCTTCACCGAGCCGTTCGCCCTGCGCGCCCGGCAGAACGTCAGGGTCAAGGCCGACGTTGACGTTGACAACACGTGGGTCTACGTCGCGGGCGACCTCATCAACGAGGAGACGGGGCTCGTGCAGGCGTTCGACCTGCCCGTCGAGTTCTACTCGGGCGTCGAGGACGGCGAGTACTGGACCGAGGGCAGCCGCGTCGAGGCGACGCACCTCCCGGCGCTGCCCGAGGGCAGGTACACGATGCGGCTCGAAGCCCAGTGGGAGAAGTGGAACAAGCCGACGCCGCCGCGCCTCCACGTCAAGGTCGAGCAGGGCGTGCCGAGGGTGCTGAATCTGATGCTCGTGCTCGGCGCGCTCGCCCTCGTCCCGTTCCTCGTCATGCTGCGCCACTTCAGCTTCGAGCGGCGGCGCTGGGCCGACAGCGCCTTCAACCCGTACGAATCGGGGGGCGGCGATGACTGAAAGGCTGGCGCGCGTCGCGTGTGCCCTGCTCCTCGCCTCGGCGTGCGCGGCGCGGGCGTCGGCGCAGGGCGGCGAGTCTTTGACGACTAAGGCCGGCGTGCTCTCCATCGTGCGGACGAGCGAGGAGGAGTTGAAGTGGGAGCTGCGGCTCGGCGCGCGCACGCTCTTGCGGACCGAGGGCGAGTCGTGGGTCCACTTCGAGGCGGTCTTCCCGAACCTGTCGCAGGGCGAGGTGGTCGTCGTCTCGTTCGGCTCGGGCGGCAACGCCTGCCCGGCGCAGTTCCGCGTCGTGCGCGTCGTCTCGGCCGAGAAGGTTGACGTGAGCGACGAGTTCGGCGACTGCGCCGACTCGCCGACCATCACCTTGAAGCAACTGCCCGAGGAGGAGCTGACCTTCGGCTTCCCCGGCTACTACCAGCTCTGGCAGTCGCGCGAGCCCGGCTTCCGCCGCCCGCCGCCGACCACCTACGTCTACAGGAAGGGCGTGCTCACGGAGTTGAAGGCGCCCGCGAGGAAGAAGGGTTAACGTATGCTCGGCAAACTCTATCTCGTGCTCGGCGGCGGCCTGCTGCTGCTCTACGTGGGGGCGGCGTGGGCCGGCTGGGAGCTGACGACCTCGCCGCGGCAGGTCTTGCCGGCCGACGTGCGCAACTCGCCCGGCGGCTACCGCTCGTTCCACTTCTGGCATTCCGGCTACCGTGGAGGAAAATGATGCCCATCGAACCGACCGCACACGCCCTCTCTCTCACGGCCGCGCCGCTCGCGCTCGTCGTGAAAC
>DASZEK010000159.1:0-23913 GCA_035941045.1 Pyrinomonadaceae bacterium
GGCGGGCGGCGGCGCACCCGGCGCCGCCGCCCGCCTCTCACATGTCCCGAAAGACGTCAACGCCCTCGCGCTCTCACGTCCAAGATTTGACCCGAGCCCGTCCCGGCCGAACGTACCCGAAGGAGATTTATGAACCACACGTCGTCGCTCCTCCGCCGCCGCAGCCTCCGCGCCACCTCCGCCTGCCTGCTGGCCTACCTGCTGCTCTGCGCCCAAGTCGCCCCGTTGACCTTGGCCGCGGCGCCCGCGCGCCCCCGCGCAGCAGCCCCCGCCACCCCCGTAACCCCCGCCGCCCCCGAGTCGGCCGCCGCGCCCGCGCCGCAGCCGCTCGCCCTCGTCCCCGCCGTCACGGCGACGAAGACTGACTCCTTCCCCGACCCGAACAACAACCAGAAGGCCGAGCCGGGCGACATCATCACCTACACCGTCACGATCAAGAACGGCGCCGCCGCCACCGACGCCGAGGGCGTGACCTTCAGCGATAATCTCGACCCGAACACGACGCTCGTCGGCACGCCCACGGTCGCGCCGCTCGCCCGCAACGACGCCTACGAGACTTTCGGCAACACGCTCCTCGAAGTCGGCGTCGCCGCCAGCGGCAACCCGGCCGTCCGCGTCACCGACACCGCCAAGGACAGCGTCTTCGACAACGACCGTGAGTTCGCCGGCGACACCTTCAGCTTCGACGCCGTCACCCAGAACCCGACCAAGGGCACGCTGACCTTCAACAACGACGGCACCTTCTCCTACCAGCCCAACGCGGGCCAGACCGGCGCCGACGCCTTCAAGTACAGGATTAAAGACCCCGGCGGCCTGACCGACGAGGCGACCGTCACGATCACCATCAACGCCAACGAAATCTGGTACGTCAAGAACAACGTCACCGGCCCCGGCACCGGCACGTCGAGCGACCCCTTCAAGGCGCTCTCGGCCGCCGACACCGCCTCCGGCGCGGGCGACACCGTCTACGTCTTCTTCGGCGACGGCACCACCGGCAGCCAGAACACCGGCATCACCCTCGACGCCAACCAGCGCCTCATCGGCGAGGGCGTCCAGCTCGACGTTCCCGTCTCGGTCAACGGCGGCCCGAACCCGACGGTGCTGCGCGCCGCCGGCAGCAAGCCCTCCATCACCAGCACCTCCGTCGGCACCAGCGGCGTCACCGTCAACAGCGTGGCCGGCGTCCAGATTCGCGGCCTCAACATCGGCGGCAACACGAACGCCGTCTCCGCGCAGTTCGCCGCGGCGGGCGGCGGCGTCACCATCACCAACAACACGCTGACGGGCGGCTCCGGCAACGCCGTTGACGTGACCACGAGCGGGTCCGGCGGCGCCGCCGTCGAGATCGGCAACAACATCGTCGCGGGCGCCGGCAGCGAAGGCATCGACATCAACGGCGGCGGCTCCGGCACGACCACGCTGAGCCTCCACGACAACGCCGTCACGGCGACCGGCAACGGCATCGACGTTAACCGCGGCTCCAGCGGCGGCAACCTCAACGTCACGGCCTTCGACGACAACACCGTCGCCGGCACCACCGGCGGCTCCGGCATCGTCGTCGTCGGCTCCGGCTCCACCTCCGTCCTCTTCGACGCCAACCCCGGCACGGCCGCCTTCGACGCCGTCTCCTGGGGCGTGACCGCCGTCGGCTCCGCGGGCGCGGGCAACGGCGCCGGCGCCAACGGCGTCCAGCTCACCAACGTCCGCGGCGACCTGACCTTCTTGGACCTCGACGCCTACGCCGACAACGGCTCGGCCCTGCTCGCCGTCGGCACGTCGCCCAACTACACGGGCACCTCCGGCACGCGCCTGACCATCAACGCCGGCACGCCCACGCTGGTGGCGACCGGCGGCGCCGCGGCCAACGTCACCGACGCCAACGTCAACATCGTCGCCTCGACCCTGTCGAGCACCAACAGCGCCGCCTCGGGCGTCGCGCTGACCCGCGTCGGCGGCACCTTCACCGCCCCCTCCGGCAGCACCATCACGAACGCCACCAGCGCCGACTTCTTCGTTGACGGCGACCTCAACGCTAACGCCGACGTTGATGTCACCTACCCCGGCACCATCACCGACGACACCGGCTCGCTCGTCACCGTCACGGACGTGACGGCCGGGAGCACCTACACCTTCTCCGGCGCCATCACCGACAACTTCGACGGCGACGGCGGCGAGGCCGGCATCACGCTCACGGGCAACACCGGCCTCAACATCACCTTCAGCGGCGGTCTCAACATCAGGACCACCTCCAACGCGGCCTTCACCGCGACGAACAGCGGCACGCTGACCATCACGGACCCGGCCGGCGCCCCCGTCAACAAGCTGCAATCCACCACCGGCCACGCGCTCTTCGTCCAGAACACGACCATCGGCGCGGGCGGCCTGACCTTCGAGAGCATCTCGTCGAACGGCGGCACCAGCAACGGCATCACGCTCGATACCACCGGGGCCGGCCCCTTCACCATCCAGGGCGCGGGCGGCTCCTGCACCGAGGTCACGCCGACCTGCACGGGCGGCATCATCCAGAACAAGGGCGGCAGCGACGGCTCCAGCGCCACGCAGGGCACCGGCATCTACATGAACGGCGTCTCCGGCGCCGTCACGCTCACGCTCCTCAAGATTGACGGCAACCAGAACTACGGCATCCGCGGCATCAACGTGACCGGCGGCCTCTCGCTGACGAACTCGCTCGTCGGCGTCTCGGCCACCAACGGCACCAGCGTCTCGCCCGACACCGAGCCCGTCACGCTCATCACCGGCGAGGGCAGCCTCCGCTTCCGCAACCTGATGGGCACCGTCAACTTCACCGGCGTCGTCTTCGACCGCGGCTTCGGCCGCACGGTCTTCATCCACAACGCCACCGCCGGCTCGACGCTCAACCTCACCGTCGCCAACTCGACTCTCCGCGAGTCGCTCAACAACACCAACGGCGGCGACATTAACGGCGGCACCTCCGACGCCATGTTCTTGCAGAGCGTCAGCAACGCGACGATGAACCTGACGGTCACCAACTGCCAGTTCACCGCCTTCCGCCAGTTCGGCATCCTGACCGACGCGCAGGACACCTCGACGATGAACATCGAGGTCGCCAACAGCGCCTTCTCCAACACCAACACGGGCGCCGCCCCCGCCCACGCCAGCCTCAACTTCTCCGGGACCGGCGCGCCGGGCAACGACGTGTTCGTCAAGTACAACGTCCACGACAACACCTTCCGCCACGGCTCGGGCGCGACCGTGCCCACTAACGGCGGCGCGCACGTCGTCTCCGGCATGGTCTCGGGCGGCGGCAAGTTCGACGGCAAGGTCGTCAGCAACACCATCGGCGTGGACGGCGTCCCGCGCACCGGCGCCGGCAACGCCGCCGACGCGCTGCGCCTCTTCGCCAGCGGCAACAAGGCGGCCTCGACGCGCGTCACCGGCGTCACCGGCACGCGCTACCTCGTCCAGGGCAACACCATCCAGAACTACGGCGAGGTCGGCATCCAGTTCAACGCCCGGCAGGGCAACTCCACCATCGACGCCACCGTCCTCGGCAACGTCATCCGCCAGCCGGGCGCGGCGGCCCAGGGCGCCTTCGGCTCCATCTGGGTCAACTCGGGCGCGCTGCCCCCCGACACCAACATCGTCAACATCGCCATCGGCGACGCCGCCAACGCGGCCAACAAGAACACGCTGACGAACTCCGACCCGAGCAACGCCACGGACGTGTTCCTCGACGGCGGCGGCAACTGCGGCGGCTGCGGCGCCAAGATTAACCTCTACCAGAACGGCTCCGACGCCGCGGGCGCGACCGCCGAGGCCAAGGCCCGCGACGTGCTCGTTGACGACAACGTCGGCCCGCTCGACCTCCTGACCGGCTTCACCGCCGGCACCATCACCTTCGTGCCCGGCCTCCCGTCGCAGGTCGCGGCCATGCCCTCGATGCCGGACGCGAACCCGCTCAGGCAGGAACTCGCCTCCGTGACCCAGCCCGCGCAGCAGAAGGAAGCGCCCGCCGTCGCGTCCGTCGCCCCGGCCACGCTCCCGCAGCTCGCCGAGCGCACGCGCGAGATGGCCTCGATTGACGGCCGCGCCTCCGACGACTCTCAGACGCCCTCCGCGGCGAAGTCCAAGCGCGACGGCGGCACGACGTTCAGCCACACGAAGGGCGCCTCGGCGGCCCCGCTCGGCGGCGACGCCCCCGCGGCGGCGACGACGAAGCTGAGCCCCGCGCCGGCCGCGGCCTTCGCCGGCGAGAACATCACGCTCAACCTCGGCACGCTCCAACCCGGCGACGAGGTCGTCATCACGTTCCAGGCGCAGGTGGCTAACCCGTACGGCGGCCCCGCCAACGTCTCGAACCAGGGCAGCGTCTCGGGCACCAACTTCTCGACCGTGCTCACGGACGACTCCGACAACAACGCCGGCTCCAGCGACCCGACGCTGACGCCCATCAACATCATCAAGATGGCCGTCCGCGACGCCGTCGCCACCGAGCCGCCCACGGGCTCGACCAACATGATCTTCACGGTCACGCTCTCGAACCCGCCCGCGCCCATGACCACCGTGTCGGTCAACTTCGCTACCGCCGACGACACGACCGGCGCCCACCCGGCCACGGCGGGCGTTGACTACTCGGCCACGAGCGGCACCGTCACCTTCAACCCCGGCGAGCGCGTCAAGACGATTAACGTCCCCGTCCTCGGCAACGACGGCCAGTCGCCCGAAGACGACGAGACGTTCCTCGTCAACCTGACGGTCCCGGCCACGGGCGCCGATGTCATCCGCGCGCAGGCCGTCGGCACCATCCGCCAGACCACCCCGGCGAGCCCGCTCATCATCAGCGAGCTTCGCACGAGCGGCCCGGCGGGCTCGGCCGACGACTTCGTCGAAATCTACAACAACACCGACGCCGAGATTGAAATCAACAGCGCCGACACGCCCAGCGGCTACGGCCTCTACAAGATGGGCGCCGACTGCACGGGCTCGATGGAACTCGTCGGCGTCATCCCGAACGGCACGAAGATTCCGGCCCGCGGACACTTCCTGCTCGTCGGCTCCGCCTACTCGCTCGGCGCCCTGGCGGCGGGCGACGGCGCCGGCCTGACCGCCGACATCGAGAACGACCGCAACGTCGGCCTGTTCTCGACGGCCGACATCGCCAACGTCTCGTCGCTCAACCGCCTCGACGCCGTCGGCTTCGGCGCCAACAACCAACAGGTCTGCGACCTGCTCCGCGAGGGCGCGGGGCTGACGCCGATGGCGGGCTCGACGCTGGAGTACACCTTCTTCCGCGACGAGTGCGGCAAGTCGGGCTCGATCACGACCTTCGGGCCGTGCCCGACCGGCGGCGAGTACGCGGACTTCAACAACAACGCCACCGACTTCGTCTTCGCCGACACGACGGGCGTCTCGACGCCGGCCGGTCAGCGCCTCGGCACTCCGGGCCCGCAGAACCTCGCGAGCCCGATCGTCAGGAACTCGACCGTGCCGGCCTTGCAGCTCGACCAGTCGCAATGCGCGAACTGCCTGCCCAACCGGATACGCACGATGGGCAACGACGGGACGAACACGAACGGCACGATCACGATTCGCAAGCGGGTCGTGAACAACACGACGGTCCCGCTCAACAAGCTGCGGTTCCGCATCATCGACATCACGACGAAGCCGGCGCCGGGCACGGCCGACGTGAGGGCGCGAACCTCGGGGGACACGCCGAACGTCCAGATCATCAACGACCCGGCGACCTGCGGTAACGTCTCGGGCGCCTGCACCATCACGGTGAAGGGGACGACCATCGGGACGACGCCGGCCCAGCCGGACGGCGGCGGCTTCAACGCGACTTGGACGGTGAATCTCTCCACCCCGCTCCAGCCGGGCCAGAGCGTCAACATCCAAATCGTGCTCGGCGTGATGCAGGGCGGCTCGTACCGCTTCCTCTTCAACACCGAGGCCGGTCAGTAACACGAAACCCGCGGCGGCCCCGGAAGCGGGGCCGCCCTTAACCGAAGAGCCCGGCCCGGCGTTCAACTTATGAACGCCGGGCCGGGCTCTTTCGCGTGCTCATCGCGGCGGCCTCTTCAGCCGAGCCATTGCAGCACGTCGTCGCCGGTCGTGCGCGCCCCGCCGACGACGCGTATGAAGTAGTCTTCGAGCGAGAGCGCGCCGCCGTCCGCGCCGAGGCCGATGCCGCGCCGCAGCTCCGCGAGCGGGCCGGAGGCGACGAGGCGCCCGCCGCTGATGATGGCGATTTCGTCGCACAGCCGCTCGACTATCTCCAGCACGTGCGAGGTGAGGAAGACGGTCAGGCCGCGCGCGGTCAGGCGCGAGAGCAGGTCCTTGAGCGTGCGCGAGGCGACGGCGTCAACGCCCTCGAAGGGCTCGTCGAGGAAGAGTATCTCGGGGCGGTGGATGAGCGCGCAGGCCAGAGACAGCTTCTTCTTCATCCCGTGCGAGTACTCGACGACGAGCTTGCGCGGCTCGCCGTCAAGCTCCATCACGCCGAGCAGCTCGCGCGCCCGCGCGGCCGTCTCCTCGCGCCCGAGCCCGTACATCCGCCCCGTGAACGCCAGCATCTCGGCGCCCGTCAGCCGCTCGAACAGGTTCAGGTCTTCGGGCACGACGCCGATGCGCCGCTTCACCTCCAAAGCCTCCGCCGCCACGTCGCGCCCGAGGACGAGCGCGCGCCCGTCGGTCGGCGCCAGAAGCCCCGTCAGCATCTTGATGGTCGTGGACTTCCCCGCCCCGTTCGGCCCCAGGAAGCCGAAGAAGGCCCCGCGCCGCACGCGCAAATCAATCCCGTCCACGGCCGTGAACCCGCCGAACCTCCGCACCAGCCCGCGCGTCTCGACGGCCGCCGCGCCCGAATCCGTCTCGCTCATGCCCGAATCGTAGCAGGTGCCGGGTGGTGGGTGTTAGGTGGTGGGTGAAGGCCGCTTGTCTTCCCCGACGCCTGACACCTAACACCCGTCACCTGCTCTTGGCGACGTACGTCTGGCGCGTCTTGACGGCGAGCTTGCCTTGCGACTTCTCGACGGCGGGCGCGAGCTTGAGCTTGAGCTTGCGGGTGGTGCCGTCGTGGCGGCGGTTGGTGGGGACGAAGCCCATCTGGTAGCGGGTGTGGAGGTGTTCGACGAGCGTGTCGAAGGTGCGGTCGAGGCGCTCCGGCTTGTCGGTCAGGACTTCGCCGCCCGTCTCGTCGGCGAGGTCGTTGACGCGCATCGTCCGGGCGCCGAACACGCGGCCGACGCCCGTCATCGCGCGCATCGCGCCGCTCTCCATGCGCTGCCCGGCGGTGCGCGGGATGAGGCCGCAGACGACGCTCCCCGACTCGAAGACCTCCTGCCGGGCCTCGTTGCCCGAGGGGGCGCCGGGGCAGTCGAAGGCGCTGGTGACGGCCGTGATGACGAGGATGACGCGGCGGCCGACGGGGTTCCCGGCGCCCACCATGTAGCGCGCCGCGTCGTGGAAGGCGGCGTCGAGACAGTGGCCGCCCGTCTCCTCGTGGGCGGGCACGCGGTCGAGGGCGTCGGAGATGAGCCGGCGGTCGCGCGTGAAGCCTTCGACGAGGTTGACGGACGTGTGGTAAGCCATGACGGCCACCTCGTCCGCGGGCTTGAGGCGCGAGAGCGCGGCGCGCGAGGCGGCGCGCACCTCCTCGCCGAAGGGGTCGAGGCAGCCGCCGCGGTCAATCAGCAGGATGACCGAGAGCGGCAGCGTGTCCTGGCTGAAGTGCTTGATTTCCTGTTTGACCCCGTCCTCGAAGAGCGTGAAGTCTTCGGGCTTGAGCCCGCCGACGACGCGGCCCGTCTTCTTCTGCAAGACGATGGCGTCGAGGACGACGAGGTCCACGTCAACCTTGACGACCTCCTCGTCGGGGCGGACGGCTACCGCCACGTCTTTCGGCGGCGGCGCCTCGCCGTTCGCGGCCGAGACGGTGCGGGGGCGCGACTGCGGCGCGGCGGGCGGGGCGGGCGCGGTGAACAAAGCGAGAAGCAGGACGAGCAGCACGAGCGAGACTCTTTTCATGGGGCGACCTCCGTCCTCTAGGGCGTGGCGTGGACGTGCGGCCTCTTGGCGAGGGGGGCCAGGAGCGTTTCGGTGTACGGAGGCGCGAAGGAGCAAGGGCCATGCCCGAATCAATTCATCGCCGATTAGGCGCGCGCCGCCCCCGCCCGCGATGCGAAACGGTGTAAGGCCGACACGATTTGGTCAGGTCATCCCCGGAGGAGCGGGCGGGCCTCGGCCGAGCGGACGTAGGGCGGGAGCCGGCGGTGCGTGCTCATGAGGAAGGCGGTGGAGCTGGCGCGCAGGGCGTTGCCGTGCGTGGCGAGCAGGCGGACCATACGGCTGAAGGCGGAGGCGCCGTAGTAGTAGCCGTCGCGGAGGCTGACGAGCACGTCGGCCGTGTGGCGGACGCGCGGCGCGTAGAGCGATTCGTAGAGGTTGCCGGGCGCGTCCGGGTACTCGTGGCCGAAGGTGCGCGCGAGCCACGCCGATTCCGGCGCGAAGCCGGCCTCGTCCAACTCGCCCGCCTCGGCGAGTGAGCCGATGACGCCCGCGAGACTGAGAGGGTCGCCGTCAAGGCGCTCGTAGCTGTAGCGCGCCTGTTCGCCCCGCTCTTCGCGGCGGATGAGCGCGCGCCCCGAGGCGCCGACGACGAGGGCGCCGTCGTGCTCGTCGCGGTAGACGCTGAAGTCAACGCCTTCGAGCTGGCGCAAGGCGTCGGAGAGTTCGGCGCGGTCCGTCTCCTCGCCCGTGTAGAGCGCGGCGTAGCCGCAGAGGCCGAAGGCGGGGGCCGAGACGCGGCGGCGACCGCCCCGGTGCTCGCGCCTCATCTGGCTGACCACCTCGTAGCCGTTGCGGCGCAGGTGCGATTGCAGGTGGACGCGCCGGTTCTCGACGAGGTTCATGCCGTGGTCGGAGAAGAGCATGATTTCGGTCTCGTCGCCGCACTCGGCCTGCATCCTCCGGAGGAGTTGGTCGAGCGAGCGCAGCGCGACGAACAGGCGCTCGGGGCCGCCGATGTGCAGCAAGCCGTCCGTCGCCTTGAGGAAGCCGAAGAAGTCGCGCCCCTGCGGCGTCGAGACGAAACGCTCGCGGAAGCGGCGCATGTCGGCGCGCCAGACGCGCTCGGTCGCGACGTAGATGAGGAACTCGAAGGCCAGCGGCTCCTGATAATCAAGCTCGTCCATGTATGACGAGGGGATTTTGTCGGGCGTGCGGCGGCCGAGGTACTTGCGCACGCCGCCGCGCAGCTCCTTCGCCTCGCGGTCGAAGTAGAGGCTTTCGTAGCCGGCGGGCGGCGTGGCGCCGAGCATCTCGGCCAGCGCCACGTTCGTCAGCGTCGGGAACGGCGAGAGCAGGCGGGCCGGCTCGCGGAAGTTGTTGAACAGGCCGCGCGACTGCGCCTCCTTCACGACCTCGAAGGGCACTCCGTCCAGACACAGCAGCAGCCGCCGCGGCCTCTCGGGCGCGGCCGTCACGACACGCGCGCCCTCATCCTCGCTCGACGCCAGAGCCGCCATCACATCGTTATCAGGACAGACGTGGACCATCGTTATTCCCCTTGCCTATAAAGTGTCGGGTGTCGGGTGCCGGCAAAGACAGAACTCCTGACCGACACCCGGCACCCGATGCCCGTTTCTCAATTCGCCTTCTGCATCACGTTCGAGCCGGACTCGTCGGCCGTCTCCTCGGCCTTGCGCGTGAACTTGTAGGGCTCCTTCAGGCCGCGCTTGGCCTCCTCGTGCGAGTCGTAGACGTTGGGGCGCGCGAGCACGGCTTTGTACTGCGTGACGGCCTCCTCGCGCCGGCCGGCGAGGTCGAGCGCCTGTGCGGCGCGCAGGCGGGCGCGGGTGGCGGTCGTCGCCTCGGCCTTCTGGTCGGACGCGGCGGCGAGGTATTCCTTGACCGCGCGGTCGGCGTGTCCGGCGACGAGCAGCGCCTCGCCGTAGCTGAAGTGGACGAGGTCGAGCGGCGGGCGGGCGCCCGTCTGCGCGGGCGAGGCGAGCAGCGACTCGAAGACGGCGAAGGCTTCCTGTTCGGTCTTCTTCGCCGCCGCCGGGTCGGTCGCGCGGTCCAGCTCGGCCTGCGAGACGAGCGCGTCGGCGGCCTCCATCCGGAAGAGGTAGTTGCGCGGGTACTTGGCGCCCAGCTCGCTGGCGTAGGTGTAGGCGTCGCGGAAGCGGCGCTCGCGCTTGAGCAGCGCGATGAGGACGCTCTTGGCGTCGTCCTGCGCCCACTGGCCCTCGCGCGCCACCTGTTCGAGCGCGGCCAATCCCCGCTTCTTCGAGCCGCGGAAGCCGCCGATGGAGGCGAGCAGCTTGACGGGCAAAGGGAGCGAGCCGACGACGTAGTCGTACATGCCGATGGTCACTTTGGCGTCGGTGAAGGCCGGGTCAATCTTGATGACTTCCTTGTGGTGGTCAACGGCGTCGTTGCCGTTCCTGAGCGCCGACATGAAGCTGCGCTCGACCATCGCGCCCCACGCCGACTTTAAACCTTCGGAGGCGCCGAGGTAGTAGAGGGCTTCCACGTCCTTCGGGTCGCGCTTCAAACGCGCCTCGCACAGCTCCTTGGTCTTGCGCGTCAGCTCCTTGAACTCGCCGGCCACCTCGGGGTCGGCCTTGTCGTCCTCCTCCTTGTAGAAGCCCTCGTCGTTGTAGAGCGACGCCTGCAAGCGGCGCGACTCGTTCAAGGTCTTCAGCCAGAGGCTCGCGGCGAGGAACTGGTAGCCGGCCGGGTGGTCGGGGAAGGCGCGCGTCATCTCGCGGAAGGACTTGCGCGCGGCCGTGTAGTCGAGGTTGTAGAGCAGCTCGAAGCCTTCCTTCCGCAACTCCTCGAAACGCTTGCGGTCGTTAACGCTCGCGCCCTGCCTCGCGGCCTCGACGGGCGCCTTCTTCGCGCCGCCCTTCTGAGCGAACGCCGGCACGGCCGACTGCGCCAGCAACAGCGCCAACAAAAACCTTCCCACTCTCATCTCGGACAAACCCCTTTACTGCTTTTCCGGCTCAGCCGCCGAAGGCTTCCAAGTATTTGACGCCCGCGCCCGTGTTGAAGAGCACGACGCTCTCGTCGGCGCGGACCTCACCCCTCTCCAGCAAAATCCTGAGCGCAGGCAAACAGGCCGCGCCCTCGGGAGCGACGAAGATTCCCTCGGCCGCGCCGACCTCTCGCACGGCCGCCATCAACTCCTCGTCGGGGACGGCCAGCGCCGCGCCGCCCGACTCGCGTATCGCGTCGAGGATGAGGAAGTCGCCGATGGCCTTCGGCACCCTCAAGCCCGACGCGACCGTCGCGGCGTTCTCGAACTCGTCCGCGAAACGCTTCCCTTCGTCGAAGGCGCGGACGATGGGCGCGCACGTCGAGGACTGGACCGACACCATGCGGGGCCGCTTCGGGCCTATCCAGCCCATGCGCTCCATCTCGTCGAAAGCCTTCCACATGCCGACGAGCCCCGTGCCCCCGCCCGTCGGGTAGATGACGAGGTCGGGCAGCTCCCAATTCATCTGCTCGGCCAGCTCGTAACCCAAGGTCTTCTTGCCCTCGACGCGGTAAGGCTCTTTCAAAGTCGAAACGTCGAACCAGCCCTCCGCCTCCTTGCGCCGCGCGACCTCGGCGCCGCAGTCGGTTATCAGGCCGTCGATGAGCGTGACGTGCGCGCCCGTCTGCTCGCACTCGACGACGTTGGCGCGGGGCGTGTCGCGCGGCATGAAGATGAAGGCTTCGAGGCCGGCGCGGGCGGCGTAAGCGGCCAGGGCCCCGGCGGCGTTGCCGGCCGAAGGCACCGCCAGTTTACGCGCCCCCAGCTCTTTCGCCATCGAGACGGCCGCCGCCATGCCCCGCGCCTTGAAGCTCTGCGTCGGGTTCTGCGACTCGTCCTTGACGAAGAGCCGGCTCAGTCCCAGCCTCTCGCCCAGCCGCGCGGCGGGCACGAGCGGCGTCCAGCCTTCGCCGAGCGAGACGATATTTTCTTCGCGCTCGACGGGCAGCACCTCTCTGTAACGCCATAAATCGGACCTTCTTCCCTTCAGACTCTCTCGTGTCAGAGAGCGCGCCGCCGCTTCCAGGTCGTAGCGCACCAGCAGGGGCTTCCCGCACTGCGTGCAGAGGTTGTGCAACCTCCGTGCCTCGTGGCGCGCGCCGCAGGCGGCGCACTCAAGGTGTGTCACGTGCATTTGTTCCGAATCCTTCCCCGTCGGTTTGAGTTGCCCGAGGGCGGGCCGAAAACGGGCGCTTTTCGCCCTCCGGGGCCGGATTCGACACTACACCCGCGCCCCCGATTCTGGCCCGCCCGCCCCGCGTTTTCACCCGCCTTTGTGTCACTTTCAAGTCTCTCACAACGCGCCCCGGCCTGTCAGTTGGAGCACTCCTGCTGCGCCCTTCAGCTGCGTCGCCGCGCCGGCAAAAGGGGAGGGCCGCGCGGCGGGCGTTGATGCCCGTCCGGCGGCCCTCTTCTGCTGTCGTCCGGCGTGAGGGTTTCTACTTCACGTCGCTCAGGAGCCAGGCGAGGACGGGGTGCTCGACCTCCTGCATGTGGCGGGTCGAGAAGACGTGGTCGACGTGTCCGTACTCCTCGACGTAGTTGACCGTGACGTTCGCGTTCGTGAGCAGTTCCTTCGTGTCGAGCATCTCGGGGCCGAAGCCGTGGCCGCCCGCGATCATGAGGACGGAGCCGCTGAAGCTGGCGAGGTTGTCGGAGAAGGTGCGCTCGCCCGCGAGGCCGCAGCTCACGTCGCGGATGGTGCGCGTCGCGACGTAATCGACGAAGGCGCGGATGTTGGCGTGGACCAAGGGCTCGTCGGCGTAGGTGAGCTTGTCTTCGGCGACGCTGCCGGCGAGGAAGAAGTAGCCGGGGCGGGGCGTCGTCGGGGTGACGGGCGGCGCGGTCATCGCCGCCACCCAGGCGCGGTGGTTGGTGAAACCGGCGGGGAAGCCGGGCAGCGGCGTCGGGTCGTTGGGCGCCGTCTCGGCGAGGTGGCTCAGGAGCTTGAAGCCCGGCGTGTTCTGGCCGTCGTAGTAGACGCCGTTCGCCAACTGATCGTCGAAGAAGGCGCAGAAGTTGGCGTTGGTGGCGCGCGTCTCGGGGTTCGCGGTGTAGAGCGAGCCTTCGAGCATGACGGCCCCGGCGTAGTCGTCGGGGGCCGCGTTGATGACGGCGACCGAGACGATGCTGCCGAGCGAGAGGCCGCCGACGACGGGCTTCTCGCCGGGGTGCGCCTGCTCGATTTGCCGGCGGATGAAGGCCACGTCGTCGAGGATGGTCTGGACGCCCCAGTTCGCCATCGCCGAGCAGTCAACGGCGCCGGACTCGCACGACCCGGCCGCGAGGCCCTGCACGCGCTGCGAGTAGCCCCACACGTCGAATCCGCGGCGGGCGAAGAAGCCGGCGAAGGACTTCGAGTAGTCGCCGCCGTCGCCGACCTCGTAGTTCTGGAAGCCGCTCCCGAGGGGCGGCAGGAGCAGGAGCGTCCCCTGATGCGACTTGCCGGTCGCGTTCTTCTTCGTGACGCGGCTGATGAGGAAGCGGTCGAGGGGGTTCAAGCCGACCTGGACGGTGGTGACGGTCTTCTTCAAGTCGTTGGCGACGGTCGAAGTCTCCGTGCCGACGACCTGATAGGTCTGTGAGTAAGCGAGGGGCGCGCAGGCCAGTACGGCGAGCATGGCGAGGGCTCTGAGGGTGGTCTTCATTATTATTCCTCTTTCCGTGAGAAGGTGGTTGGGGGTCGGGCACGCCGCGCGCGAGGCTGCCGCGCGGCGCACGTTGCCGAGGTCTTCTGCCACGTAAGGCGTAAAAACTCGGCGCGTGGTATCACCGGCCGAAATAATTTTTCGGCGGCGGGGGCGCGTAGTGGTGAGGGCGCCGGGGCGGAGTTTAATGCAGGATGACGGCCGCTTCAAGCCGCGGCGCGGAAGCGGCGGCGGCCTTCATGGCGCCCGAGAGCGCGGCGTAGACTTCGCGCCACGCGGCTTCGGTCTCGGGCGTGAAGTCGTCGCTCAGGCCCTTTCTTAAAGTCCAGATGAGCGCGCTGCCGACCGTGTTGTAGTGCTCGTCGCGGACGCCGTAGGCGACGTGGCGCGCGCCGAGCGCCTGAACCGCCGGCATCACCTGTTCGAGCCGGTCGAGGCCCTTGACGGCCACCGTAAGCATCTGCATCAGCTTCCGCCCCTGCTCGGTCATGTCGCCCTTGAAGAGCGATTCGAGCGCCGGGTCGAGGTCGAAGAGGCGCGCGTAGAAAAGCTGCGCGGCCGCGTCGGCTATCGGCAAGACCTTCTGAAAGCTGTCCTGAACCAGCCTGATTTGCTCTCCGTTCATCGTCTCCTCCAATCCCGGCGCAGTCGTGTGAGGCCATCCCCTTCGTAACGCGCAAACGAACCCGCGCCGGGATCAGGACGGTCGTTTGCGCCCTCCGGCGGCGGGTGTTAGAGTCGGGCCACCGAAGATGGCAATCCGCTTAATCGCGCTCGACCTTGACGGGACGCTCCTCGACTCGCGCGGCCGGCTGTCGGACCGCAACCGCGCGGCCATCGCGGCGGCGCGGGCGGGCGGCGCGCGCGTCGCGCTCGTCACCGGCCGCCGCTTCCGCGATGCGCGCCCCCTCGCGCTCGAACTCGGCTTAGACGTTCCCGTCATCGCGCACAACGGCGCGCTCACCAAGCACGCGCGCACCCTTGAGACGGTGGCGGCCGTGCTGATGCCGGCCGAGGCGGCGCGCGCCTGCGTCCGGCTCGGGCGAGAGCGCGTCGGCGCCGCGCTCGTTAGCGACGACCACGCGGGCGCGGGCGTCCTGCTCTACGACCACATCAGCGAGGGGAACACGGCGCTCGCCAAGTACATCGAATGGTCGCGCCGCGTCGTCGGCGAGGACGCCGCCGCCGCCATCCGCCGGGTGCCCTCGCTCGAAGAGTATTTGGACCACGACCCGCTGCACGTCGCCTTCTCGGGCGGATGCCAAGCGATGCGGCGGCTCGCGGATGAGATGGAGACGGAGCTGGGCGGGGCCGTCAAGCTCCTCTTGACGCTCTACCCGAAGATGGACTTCGCGCTGCTGGACGTGTTGCACCCGGAGGCGTCGAAGGGGGCGGGGCTGGCGGCGGTCGCCGCCGAGCGCGGGCTCACCCGCGAAGAGGTGATGGCCGTCGGCGACAACCACAACGACCTTGAGATGCTCGAATACGCCGGCACCGGCGTCCTGATGGCTAACGCCGACGCGCTCTTGCGCGAGCGCGGCCCCTTCCACCCGACCGCCTCGAACGACGAGGACGGCGTGGCCGAGGCCATCGAAAGATTTGTTCTAGAGAAAACAGTTAACGAGAGAGGTTTCTATGGCTAACCGAATCGCGAGAATCGAGACCAACGTCGGGACAATCCGCTTCGAGTTGTTGGAGGACGAGTCGCCGAAGACAACCGAGAACTTCCGGCTGCTCGCCGAGGCGGGCAAGTACGACAACGTCATCTTCCACCGCGTCATCAACGGCTTCATGATTCAGGGCGGCGACCCGACGGGGACCGGCCGCGGCGGCGCCTCGGCCTGGGGAGGGCGCTTCGACGACGAAATCGACCGCTCGTCGGCGCTCTACCGCGGCCTCTACACGAAGGGCACCGTCGCGATGGCGAACGCCGGCCCGAACACCAACGGCTCGCAGTTCTTCATCATGCACGCCGACTACGGGCTGCCGCCCTCCTACACCAAGTTCGGCCGCGTCATCGAAGGCCAGGACGTGGTAGACAAAATCGCCACCACCCAGACCTCGCCCGGCGACCGCCCCGTCAAGGATGTCGTGATGACGAAGGTCACGATTGAAGAAGGGTGACGGTTGACAGGTGTCGGGCGCCGGGGAAAGACGGTTTGCTTTTCCCCGGCGCCCGACGCCCGATACCCGACACCCGTTTTACTGCGCCCCGGCGCCCCTCAGTATCTCGACGACCTTCTCCTGTCCGTTCTGTTGTGCGAAGGCGAGGGCGGTGCGGCCGTCCTCGTATTTGGCGTTTAAGTCGGCGCCCTTCTCGATAAGGAGTTGGACGGTGCCGGCGAGCCCTTTGTTGGCGGCGGCGATGAGGGCGGTGAAGCCTTTGGGCGTGCGCGCGTTCACGTCGGCGCCTTTGGCGAGCAGGACTTCGAGCGTCGGGACGCGGCCGTAGGCGGCGGCCGAGATGACGGGCGTGAGGCCCGCCTCGTTGCGCGCGTTCACGTCGGCGCCCTTGGCTAGAAGCGCCTCGACTATCTCGTAGTGGCCGCGCGAGGAGGCGAACAGCAGCGAGGTGCCGCCGCCGTTGCCGCTCGCGCGCGCGTCCGCCCCGCGCGCCAGCAGGAGCCGCACGACGGGCGCGTGCCCTTGCGTCGCGGCCTTCATCAGCGGCGTGTCCTGGTCGCGGTCGCGCGCGTTCACGTCGGCGCCCTTCGCCAGCAGCGCCGCCGCCGCGTCCGCGTGGCCGAACCACGAAGCCCAGTGGAGCGGCGTCCAGCCGTCGTCGGCGCGCGCGCCCGCGTCCGCCCCCCGCGCCAGAAGCTCCGAGACGATGCCGGTGTGGCCGTTGGCCGCGGCGAAGGTCAGTGGCGTGCGCCCGTCCTTGTGGCGCGCGTTCGCGTCGGCGCCCTTGGCTAAGAGCGCCGAGACGATGGCCTGCTGGCCGTTCGAGGCGGCGAAGATGAGGGCCGTGCGGCCGTCGTCGGTCGCGGCGTCGGCGTCCGCGCCCTTCGCGAGCAAAGCCTGCACGAGTTCCGCGTCGCCCGCCTCGGACGCCACCATCAAGGGCGTCACGCCGCCCGCGCAGCGCACGTTCGCGTCGGCGCCCTTCGCCAGCAACGCCTGCCACACTTCCCTTTTCTTGCCCGAGGCGGCGTAGCCGAGCGGCGTGCAGCCCTCGGCGCCTCTGGCGTTCGCGTTCGCGCCGCTTGAGAGCAGAGAGCCGACGGCCGCGGCGTCGCCCTTGATGACGGCGTCGATGAGGCGGTCGGCCGCGGCGGTCGGCGAGCCTTGACGCGGCTTCGCGGCGGGCGCCTTCGGCTTCGCCTGCGCGACCGCCTTCTGCTTCCTCGGCTGGGCGGCGAACTGCCCGACGCCGCCCGTCAAATCGCCCTGCCGCGCGGCGCCTAAAACAGCGGGGAGGCACGCGACGAGCGCCGCTAGAGTTATCTTCGCCCGGAGTTTCATCTTTAAACCCTCAAACTTTTTTCGGAGCCCGTCAGAAGCGGGCCGGCGCCGAGTGGTTGACGGGGCCGTGGCCGCGGCCCAAACCCGGCGCGGTCCTGATGGCTTCGGTGACGAAGCGTTTGGCCGCGCCGGTCGCTTCGGCCAACGTCATGCCGCGCGCGAGGGAGGCGGCGAGCGCGGCCGCGAGCGTGCAGCCCGTTCCGTGCGTCGAAGTGCTCTCGATGCGCTCGGCCGTGAAGACTTGAACCTCGCCGCCGTCGTCCAGAAGGTCGAGCGCGCGGCCCGTCAGGTGGCCGCCTTTGACGAGGACGGCGCGCGCGCCCATCTCGCGAATCGCGCGCGCTGCGCGGGCCATGTCCTCTTCGCCGCGGACGCTCATGCCGGTCAGGCGCTCGGCCTCGGGGATGTTCGGCGTGACGACGCGGGCGAGCGGCAGAAGCTCGCGCCTGAGAGAGTCGAGCGCCTCGTCGTCAATCAAATCGTAACCGGAAGTCGAGCGCACCACGGGGTCGACGACGGGCGCCGGGAGATGACACTCGCGCGCGAGCCTCGCGACCTCGCGGATGACTTCGCGCGTCGGCAGCATGCCCGTCTTCCAGGCCGCGACGCTGAAGTCTTCGACGATTGGCAAGACCTGCGCGCGCACGGCCTCGGCCGTCTGGTGGGCGGCGCCGAAGACGCCCGTCGTGTTCTGGTAGGTGAGCGAGGTGACGGCCGCCGCCGCGAAGCAGCCGAAGGCCGTGAAGGTCTTCACGTCGGCGACTATGCCGGCGCCGCCCGACGGGTCGAACCCCGCGACGGTCATCACGACGGGCATCATCAAAGCTTCCACCACTTCCCCCTCATCCTCCTCCGCCGATGAGACGCAGCGAGCGGGCGAGCCGTTGTTCGTCGGCGAACATTCGTATGGCGGCGACGCCGCTCGCGCCTGACTTTAAGACTTCCGCGATTGTCTCCTCCGAGATGCCGCCGAGCGCGACGAGTGGGAAGCCCTTGAGCGTGTCGGCCGCCTCCCTCAACGCTTCGGGGCCGACGGGCGGGCCGTAGGCGCGCTTCGAGGGCGTGTCGTAGACGGGGCCGAAGGTCGCGAAGTCGGCGCCGCCGTCGCGCGCCGCGCGCGCCTCTTCGAGCGTGTGCGTCGAGACGCCGACCAGAAAATCTTCCCCGAAGGCGCGGCGCACGACCCGCGCTTCGAGCGAGGCGGCGGTGAGGTGGACGCCGTCGCAGCCGGCGGCGCGCGCCACGTCGGCGCGGTCGTTGACGACGAGCCGCGTCGCCGTCCCGCGCGTGACGGCGCGGGCGCGCGAGGCGAGGTCGTAGAGTGAGCGCGCGCTCAGGTGCTTCTCGCGGAGTTGGACGAGCGTGACGCCGTGAGAGACGGCCAGCCGGACGAGAGCCAACGTCTCGCCGAACCGGGCGGCCGAGTCGGCGTCAGCGGCCCTGCCCGCCGTGATGAGATACGTGGTCGGCGTCGGGAGCAGGGGTCGCATCCGGTGAGTGCGCCGGGGTGTGGTGTTCGGGGAGTCCGGCGGCGCCGGGCGCGTCGGCGCCTTGCAGGCGGCGGACCGTCTGGCTGAAGTGGAACATCTCCCAGAAGGCCATCGCGAGGTTCAGCAGGCCGAGCCCCGTCACGGCCCCGCGCACCCAGCCCGAGGCCACGACGCGCTGCAAGCCGACGATGCCGACCTTGTTCGCGGCGTAGACGAGGAAGTAGTTGTCGCCCCAGTCACCCATCCCGAACCACTGCACCCACGGCGCGACGGTCAGAACCAGCCCCGCCTCCAGGCACAGGATGATGAAGAAGATGACTGTCAGCCTCGAAGCCATAAAAACCCGTGCGCCGTTTTAAGATTCACGATTGACGGTCTTCTCTAACTCGCGCAGGCGCTCGGCGACGCCGCGGTAGGAAACGTCTATGGCGTAGACTTCCGAGAAGACTTCGATGGCGCGGTCGGGCTCGCCCATCTGCTCGTAGGCCACGCCGAGGTCGAAGCGGAGCGCCTGATACTCGTCGTCCGTGTGGCCGGGCGAGCCGAGGCCACGCTTGAACCAGAGCGAGGCGGGGCGCGGCATGCCCTTCTCCATGAAACAGTGGCCGAGCAGGTTGCAGCATTGGAGGAAGCGCGGCGTGCCGTCGCCCGGCGTGGTCATCGCGGCGGCGGCCTGAAACTCTTCGACCGCCTGGTCGAGCAGGCCCATCTCGCGGTAGGCGAGGCCGAGGTTGTAATGCGTCTCGTAGTCGGCGTCGGGCGCGTCCGAGGCGTCTTCGACCTCCTCGCGGAACTCGTCGAAGATGGCGGCGAGGCCGGGGTCGAGCCCCG
This sequence comes from Pyrinomonadaceae bacterium, assembly GCA_035941045.1. Classification (GTDB taxonomy): domain Bacteria; phylum Acidobacteriota; class Blastocatellia; order Pyrinomonadales; family Pyrinomonadaceae; genus QHXN01. Next base: position 19,458 of record DASZEK010000159.1, read on the forward strand.
CGGGGCGCTGCGGCGCCTGCGCGGTCGGCGCGGCGGGCGGCTTCGGTTCTTCAAAGGCGAAGGGCTCGGCCGGGACGCTGCCGGCGCCGTTCGCGTCGGGCGCCTCGGCGCGCACGGCCTCGGGCGCGAAGGCGGCGGTCGCGTCGTCGAAGACTGCGGACGCGGGCTCCTCGACGGCGGCCGGCGCCGCCGCTTCGGCGGGCGCCCCGTCGAGCGCGTCGGGCGGCAGCAGCCCGCGACGCCTGTCTATCTCGGGGTTCGGGCCGTACTGCCGCTCAAGCATGTCGAGCGTGTCGCGCGCGATGTCGGCGTAGCCCTGCTCGATGTAGAAGTCAACGCTTTCGAGTTCCTGCGTGAGCATCTGCTCGACGCGCGTGTCGGGGCCGGGGGCCGGAGGGGGGGCGCCGAAGTCTATCTCCTGAAAGCCGCTGAAGGCGGGCGGCTCGTGCGGCCCGCCGCCGACGACCGTCGCGTCGTTCAGCTCGGCGAAGGAGGCGTCGGCGCTCGGCTGCTGGCCGGGCGGCTGGGGCTCCGCCACGGAGTTCCACTCGAACTCGGGAGGAGGCGCGGCCTGCTTCGGCTCGTTCTCGGCGGCGGGCGCGCGGGCCGCGAAGGGGTCGTCGCCGAGCATGAAGCTCTCGAAGGTGGGCACGTCGTCGTGCGGGCGGGCGCTGTGCTCGGGCGGCGGCGGGCCGCCGAGTTCTTCGAGGCGGAGGGAGAAGCGCCGCTCGTCGGGCGCGAGGAGGACGAGTTGCGCGAGCGCGCGGCGCTCGTCTTCGACCGCCCCGGCAGTCTCGGCCGCGTCGGCGAGGCGTTCGAGCGCGGTCCTAAGACGCTCCTCGTCGCGGCGCCAGCCGTAGACGCGGACGAGCAGATTCAGCGCGTCCATCTGCTCGGGGTCGCGGGCCAGTATCTCCTGAAGCATGTCGAGCAGCTCGGCGTCCTGCCGCGCGTTGAGCGCGGGCTCGACGATGCGCCCGAGCAGGCGGGCCGCGCCGTCGGCCGAGCCCTGCTGGAGCCAGAGCCGCGCCACGTCGTAGAAGAGGACGAAGCTGGCCGGGTCGCGGATGTAAAGCTCTTCGGCGGCGGCCTCGGCGCGGACGGCGTTCTCGGCCTCGACGTAGGCGCGCGTCAGCATGGCGCGCAGCTCAAGGTCGCCCGGCTTCTCGGCGACGGCCTCTTCGAGCGCGTCGGCCGCGTCGTCGGCCGTGCCGAGCGCGGTGTGCGCGGCGAGCATCCCCTGCAAGGCGGCGTGGAGCGAGGGCACGAGGGCGAGCGCCTTCTGGAAGGCGTCGAGCGCCTGCTCGTGGTGGCCGCGCGAGGCCAGCCGCTCGCCGGCCTGCGTGTAGGCTTCGGCCGCGTAGTCGGGCGAGCCGGACTGCGCGTAGCTCTCGGCGAGGCGGAGGCGGGTCTTGGTGTCGGAGGGGTCGAGGTCGGCGATGCGGCGGAGGATGTCGAGCGCGTCGTTGCCCTGCCCGGCGCGCGTGAAGGAGTCGGCGGCGATGAGGTACTGGGCGCGGGCGTCGGCCAGAAGGCCCTGCTGTTCGTAGAGGGCGGCCAGCGCCAGCGCCGTCTCGTAATCGCCGGGCGCGAAGCGCGAAACCTTCTTGTAGACGGCGACGGCTTTGAGCGAGAAGCCCTGTTCGCGATAATGGTCGGCGACGCGGCGGTAGCAGGCGAGCGCGTCGGCCTTGCGGTCGATGCGCGCGTAGAGGTCGCCGAGGGTGTTGAGGGCGCTGTAGTCCTCGGGGTCAACCTCGACGACGCGTTTGTACTCCTGCACGGCCGCCGGAATCTTACCCTGGGCAAGATACTTCTCGGCCGCGCGGATGGCTTTTGCCTTGTCGAATCCCATGTAAGAAGCTTGAAGCCGGCGCCGCGGGAGCTTTCAGACAGGACTGACGCGAGGCGAACAGGCAGCGACAGGGTGCTGTGCCCGGCGGAGAAGTCGTGTCCATTGACCCCCTTACCCTGTCTCAGAGGACGGGCAATTTTGTACGCTAGCACGCGCCCGAGACGGGTGTCAACCGCATCTTCCCGCAAGGTTTATGCTGCCAGAAAAGGTCGAAACGGGCGGGCCTGAGAGCCCTTTTTCACGCCCCGCGCGCGCCCTCGGGCCGGCCGGTTTCGTCCTCTACGCGCTGGCCGCGCCGCACTCGATTGCGGGCGCGTGGATAGGGCTTTCGCTCGTCGTGCTGGCGTGGCTGCTGCGTCTGGCGGCGGAGCGGCGGACGGGTTTCGGCCCGCGCACGCCGCTCGACCTGCCGCTCTGGCTCTTCCTCGCGTGGACCGCGCTCTCTTCCCTGCTCTCGTACGAACCGGGCGCGAGCGTCCCGAAGCTCGTTAACTCCGCGACCTTCGTCATGTTCTACATGGCGCGCGCGTGGATGACGAGGACGCGGGCCGTGCTCGTCGCGTCGGTGCTGGTCGTGTCGGGCGCGGCCGGCGTGCTGTGGGGCGCGGGCGAGGTGGCGGTCGGGCGCGGCGTCGTGGTCACGTCGCTCGGCGCCGCGAGCCCCTTGCGCGCCGCGACCCCGCTCGGCGCGGGCGACGCCGTGTGGCGCGTGAACGGGCGGCGCGTCTCGTCGGTAGAGGAGATTGACGAGGGGATACGCGGGACGCCCGCGGGCGCGCGCGTCTCTTTGAGCGTCATCTCGCGGGGCGAGCACGCCGAGTGGCCGGGGCCGGTAGTGACGGAGGAGATGAAGCGCGCCCGCTCGCCTTCGGGCATCGAGGGCGCGGGGCCGACGCACAGCTTCCGCGCGTCGGGCTGGACGCGCCACTACGAGACGTTCGCCGAGATGCTACAGATGATTGCGCAGCTCGCGCTCGGCTTCGCGCTGGCCGGGGCGCGGAGGCGGGGCGAGGGGGCGAGGGACGAAAGCGGGCGGGCGCGTTTGCGCGTGGCGCTCGCGTTCGCGGCCTACGCGGTGCTGGCGGCGGGCATCGCGCTCACGGCGATGAGGACGGTGCTGGTCGCCTTCGCGGCGGGCTCTCTCGTGTTGGCGTGGCGCGCGGCGGCGCGGGGGCGCGCTCGGATGCTTGTGGGCGGACTCGTCGTGCTCGTGCTCGCGGCCGGCGCGCTCGCGGTGTGGCGGACGCGCGCGGGCGGGGCGCTCTCGCTCGGCGACGCGAGCGCACGTATGCGACTGGAGGTGGCGCGGGCCGCGCTCGCGCGAGTGCCGCATCACCCGCTCTTCGGCCACGGCATGGACTCGGCGAAGACGCACTGGCGCGAGTGGGGCTTCCCGCACAACCTGCACACGCACTCGACGCCGGTCCAACTCGCCTTCGAGCGCGGCCTGCCCGCCCTCCTCCTCTGGCTCTGGCTGATGTACGCCTTCCGGCGCGCGGCGTCGCGGGCCGAGCGCGTCTGGCGAGACACGGACGACGCTGCCGCGCACGGGCTCACACTCGGCATCAACGGCGCCCTCGCGGGCTTCCTCGCAAGCTCGCTCGTCAACTACAACTTCGGCGACGCCGAAGCGGCCCTCCTCCTCTTCTGGCTGATGGGCACGGCCGTCGCACTCGGCGGGGACGAGGCTCGGCTCACTAAATAACGTCGGCGAAGTTCTTGCGCGTGCGCGCGAACCACCAGTAGCCGACGAGGAAGACGGGGAGGGCGACGGCGGTGACGTAGGCGAGGCCGCGCCAGTCGGGCTGTGAGCCTTCGAGCAGGCAGCGGCGGTAGCTGCGGACGAGCGCTGTGAAGGGGTTGATTTCGAGCATCGCTCGGTAGCGAGCCGGGACGACCTGCTCCGGGTAGACGATGGGCGTCAGGTACATCCACGCCGTCAGCGCCAGCCCCAACGCCTGCTCCGTGTCGCGCAGGAAGACGCCAAGCGACGCGACGAGCCACGCGAGCCCTAAAGTTAAAAGGAGCTGAGGCACGAGCAGCACCGGCAGCCACAGCGCCGTCGCGTGCAGCTCGCCGCGGATGACGACCGCCGCGACGAGCAGCGCGACGGTGCCGAACAACTGCCCCGTGAGCGAGGCCGCCGCCTGCGCCACCGGCAGCGTTTCGAGCGGGAAGACGACCCGCTTGACGAGGTTCGCGTGCGCGACGACGACGCCCGACGACTGCTGCAACGACTCCTGAAACGCCGTCCACGGCAGCAGCCCGCAGAACAGGTAGAGCGCGTAATCCCACGCCGTGCCGCGCCCGCCGAAGCGCGCGCCGAACACGCCCGCGAAGATGAACGTGTAGATGGCGATCATCACGGTCGGCGTTAGCAGCGGCCACACCAGCCCCAGCACCGACCCGCGATAACGCGCCGCCAACTCGCGCCGCACCAACGACTCGATCAACTCGAACCGCCGGGGCAACTCAATGAGCGGTCGCCACACCGCCCGCCGCGCTGTCTGCGCCGAAAGCATGTCGGGGCATGGTAGCAGAAGAGGAGACGGGAGTCAGGAGCCGGAAGACAGAAGAAGGAAAGACCCGAAGCTGCGTGTT
>DASZEK010000160.1:0-41389 GCA_035941045.1 Pyrinomonadaceae bacterium
GGGGGGAAGCGGGCGCGGCAGGCGGCCTCCGCCGCCTCTTGCCTGAGCAGCGGGTGGCCGGAGATGGCCTGCGCCTGTAGCACGTTCCCCGAGGTGTCTATCAAGACCGAGACGGCGACCGTCGAGGCGGGCCGGACCTCCTTCGCTAACGGCGAGTAGAGCGGCGCGGGCTTCCTCAAGGCTTTCTTGTCCACGACGCCGACCCAGATGGGGTTGAACGACAAGGGCGAAGGGTCGGCGTCCGTGCACGTGTAGACGGTGAGGCCCGTGGGCGGTTTGTCCGCGGGCTTCGGCGCGGCGGCGTCGGTCGAGCAGCCAACGTAGAAGTCTGACGAGTCGGAGGTCAGGACGCAGTCGCCGAACGGCTCTGAGAAGTACCAGCCGATGACGGACACGCCCGCCGACCAGAGGAGGAGCGACATCGAGACGACCATCAGGAAGTGGAAATCTATCTCGACGCGCGGGAGCGTTTTCGTGAGCAGGAAGCAGAGCAGCGAGAGCGGGAGGGCGTAGGCGAGTCGCCCGTAGCCGTCCGTGACGAGCATGCCGAGCGAGAAGCAGAGGAGGGCGGCGGCGATGTGCAGGGCGTGGCGTCGCATGCCCCGTTAGACGCGGGCGGCGGGCAAAAGTTCCCGGCCGCCCCGCCGCGCGCTCACCATGAGAACGAGTAGTCGCAGGCGACTATCAGCCAGCGCCCGCCGCGTCGCTCGTAGCGGCGCGTGAACTCGTACCACGGCGTCGTGAACTCGCGCCCGCGGATGCTGGTCGTCATCTTCTCGCGGCCGACGACGTGCGCGTCTTTGCCGCTCACGATCACCTCGACGCCGTCGGTCTTGAGCGCCTTGAATTTGAAGACGGGGTTCGAGAGGAGCGCCAGCCGGTGGCCCTTGTTGATGCGGCCGCCGAAGGAGGTGAAGTCGTCGGCGAGGATGCGTTCGAGCGCGGCCACGTCCGCCTCTATGTGCGCGCGCGCGTACTCGCGCTCGACGGCGAGGACGGCGCGCTCGTCGCGCCCGTCGGCGCCCGTGTCGCGCCACGTGCCCGCGGCCGTGACGCCGAGCAGGAAGGTGAGCATGGCAACGGGGAGTCGCGCGGCGTGGTATTTCATGACCTTTACTCCTTGGCTGTGACGCCAAACTTAGCACGCGCGCGGCGGGGCGGACAAGAACGGCCCGCCCGCCGTCAGGCGCCGCGGAGTTTTCGCCGGAGGGCTTTGAAGCGTTCGATTGTCTCGCCCTGCGCGGCGTGGCGCCCGTCTTCGACGACGAGTCGGCCGCCGACGGCCACCTCGCGGACGGCGGCGCGCGAGAGCGAGAAGACGACGGCCGGAAGAAGGTCTTCACTGTCTGCGCCCGCGACGGAAGGGTCGTTTAAATCCACCGTGAAGAAGTCGGCGGGGCGGCCCGGCTCCAACTCGCCGCCGCGGAAGCCGATGCTGCTCGCGCCCGAACGGGTCGCACAGTCGAAGAGGCGCGCGGCGAGGGCCGAGACAGGCGAGCCTTCATCATCGGCGACGGGGGCGAGGACGTTGCGTTCGAGGCGCGTGAGGCGGAGGTGGTATTCAAGCTCGCGCGCGTCTTCGAGCAGGTCTACTTGCGTGTGGCTGTCGGTGCCGAGCGCGACGGGGACGCCGGCCGCGAGCAGTCGGTCGGCGGGCACGACGCCGTCGCCCAAGTTGCGCTCGGTCGTCGGGCACGCGCAGACAATCGAGCGCGCCGCGGCGAGCGCCTGAACCTCTTCCGGCGTGACGTGGACGGCGTGAACGGCGGTGAAGCGCGGCCCCAGCAAGCCTTCGTCGGCGAGCAGGCGGACGGGCGTGCGGCCCGTCTCTTCGAGGCAGGCTGCGTTCTCGGCCGGCTGCTCCGCGACGTGCATGTGGACGGGGAGGCGGCGCGACCCGGCGAAGGCGCAGACCTCCTTCAAGTATTCGAGCGGCACGGCGCGGACGCTGTGCGGGGCGACGCCGACCCACGCGCGCGGGTGTTCGCCTTCGTCGGCAAAGTCTTTAAGTAGAGCCTCCGTGTTGGCGATGAAGCGTGCCGGGTCGGGCTCGATGAAACGCTTCTGGCGCTCGTCGGGCGGGCGCCGGAAGCCTGCGCGGGCGTAGGCGACGCGCAGGAGCGCGACGCGGACGCCGACATCCCGCGCGGCGCGGACGACGCAGCGCGCGAGCAGGTTCGGGTCCGTGTATTCGTCGCCCTCGGGCGTGCGGTGGAGGTAGTGAAACTCGCCGACGGCCGTGATGCCCGCCAGCGCCATCTCGGTGAAGGCCATGCGCGAGGCGTCGTACAAGTCTTCGGGCGAGAGCGCGGAGGCCGCCGCGTACATCGCCTCGCGCCACGTCCAGAAGGAGTCGCGCTCGCCCGAACGAAACTCGGTGCGGCCTCGGATGACGCGCTGGAAGGCGTGCGAGTGGGCGTTGACCATCCCCGGCAGCAGCGCCCGCCCACGCAAACGCACGACGCGACCGCCCGCCCCCTCCGCGCACTCGACGGCCAGCACGTCGCCGGCCGGACCGCACACGAGCGCGAGCCCGCTCTCAAAACGCCGGCCCGTATAAAGCAGGTCGGGCACGTAGACGGTCGCGCCCTCGCTCACGTTGTTCTCTTCGTCGGCCATCAGCGGTCCGACGGCTTCGCCTTCTGCGACCTTATCCAGTCGTCAACGTTGCGTTCGAGCACGTCGAGGGGGACGGCGCCGGAGCCGAGCACCACGTCGTGATACTCGCGCACGTCGAAGCTGTCGCCGAGTTGCTGGCGGGCGCGGGCGCGAAGCTCCTTGAGCTTCAGCTCGCCGATTTTGTAGGCGAGCGCCTGACCGGGGTTCGTGATGTAGCGGTCTATCTCGTTGACGATGTCCTGTTCGGTCTTGGCGGCGTTGTCGAGGAAGTAGTCGATGGCGCGCTGCCGGTCCCACTTGAACTGGTGCATCCCCGTATCGACGACGAGGCGGACGGCCCGCCACATCTCGTAGGTGAGCTGGCCGAACTTCGAGTAGGGGTCGTCGTAGAGGCCCATGTCTTCGCCAAGGGATTCGGCGTAGAGTCCCCAGCCCTCGACGAAGGCGGTGTAGCCGCCGTAGCGGCGGAACTTCGGTATCTCGCCCAGCTCCATCGCGCGCGCTATCTGCAAGTGGTGGCCGGGCACGGCCTCGTGCAAGCTAAGAGCCATCATCTCCCACTTGGGCCGTGTCTCGGGCTTGTAGAGGTTGACGTAGTAGTAGCCGGGTCGGCTCCCGTCGGCGGCCGGCTGGTTGTAGTAGGCGGTCGTCGTGTCGGGAGCTATCTTGTCGGGGATGGGGATGACGCCGTAGGGCATGCGCGGGATGGTCTTGAAGACTTTGACGAGGTGCGGGTCGATCTTCTTCGAGATGGCGCGGTAGGCTTCGAGAAGCTCTTCGGGCGTCTTGTAGTAGAACTCTTCGTCGGTGCGCAGCTTCTTGAAGAAGTCTTTGAACGAGCCCTTGAAGCCCACCTGCGTCATGACCTTCTGCATCTCGGCGCGGATGCGCGCGACTTCGCTGAGGCCCTTCTCGTGAATCTGCTCGGGCGTCATCGAGGTCGTCGTGTAGCGGCGCGCGAGGAAGGCGTAGTACTCGCCGCCGCGCGGCATCTGCCACAAGCCCACCTGCGGGTAGGCGGCCGGCAGGTACTCTTTGACGAAGAACTCGCGGAAGTTTTTAAAGGCGGGGATGATGCCGGATGAGACGGCGTCGCGCGCCTCGCGCGTCAGCCGCTCCTGGTCGGCCGCGGGGATGTCTTTGGGGAACGTGCGGAAGGGCTTGTAGAAGGGGCTGTCCTCGGGGCGCGCGACTATCTGCTTGTCAATCTGGCCGGTGACGCGCTCTAAGGTGACGCGCGGCCACATGATCTTGGAGCGCACGCCCTCGCGCATGAGCGCCGTGGTCTGGTCCATGTAGCGGGGGAAGGCGCGGAGGCGCGCGAGCCAGTCTTCGTAGTCCTTGACGGTCTGGAAGCGGAGGAGGTCGGCCGTCTCGTCTTCGCTCTGGATGCCGTTGCGCTGGTGAACGGGCAGGAGGTAGGAGCGGAACTGGTGCTCCTCGATGTCGGCTTCGAGGTCCTTGCGGAAGAGGTCGTAGTTGAGCTGGTCGGCCGGCGCGAGGCGGGCGCGGTCGATGGCCTTGAGGCGCGCGAGGGCTTCGGTGCGGTGGCGGTGGCGGCGCTCGACGGCCTCCATGCCGGCGTCGGTCCAGCGGTCGTTGTAGCGGCGGTCGCCGAGCGCGGAGGCGAAGGTCGGGAACTCGCGCATCGTCCACTCCCACTCGTCGTCGAAGAGTTTGCGCAGGGCTTGCGCCTCGTTGCTCTCCTTCACGTTGCCCTCCTTGTTGCGCGCGGCGCGCTGGGCGCCGGCCGGGGCGCCGGTCGCCTGCCACAAGAGCGCGCAGGCGAGCAGGGACAGGGCCAGCCACTTCCTTTTCGGGCGCATCGCGTTCGAGACCTCCGTCTGAGAATTTTGCGGGATGAGACTTAACGGGAGACGCCCGAGAGGATACAACAGAGGGGTGACGGGTGTCAGGTGTCGGGTGCCGGGGAAGAGTTAGGTTCGCCGGCACCCGGCACCCGACACCCGTCACCTGCTTTCGCGCATCTAACGCTCACCATGAGTGTTTCCGTTAAAGATTTGAGGACTTATACGAGCTTCGCGCGGCGCTTCGCCGGGAAGTTCGTGCGCGACCGCATCGAGGAGCGGCGCGTGCCCATCGCGCCCGCGCCGCACAGGCCGCGCCCCGAGGAGTGGGGCGACGAGCGGCTGACGGCGGCGTGGCTCGGGCACGCGACCGTGCTGATAAATTTCTACGGCACCTGGCTGCTGACCGACCCGGCGCTGAGGGCGCGCGTCGGCGTGCGCGTGGGCGTGACGACGCTGGGGCCGCGCCGCGTCGTCCTGCCGGCCCTCTCGGCGCGGGAGCTTCCGCGCCTCGACGCCGTGCTCGTCTCGCACGCGCACATGGACCACACCGATTTGGCGACGCTGCGGAGGCTGCCGCGCCGCGCGCGCGCCGTCGTGCAGAAGGGCAACGGCGACTTGGTGCGCCGCTTCGCGCGGGTGGATGAGCTGGCTTGGGGCGAGTCGGTCGAGGTCAAGGGGGCGCGCGTCGAGTCTTTGGAAGTGAGCCACTGGGGCGCGCGGCGTTTGACGGACCGGCACCGCGGCTACGGCGGCTTTCTCGTCGAGAAGAACGGCCGCGCCCTCGTCTTCGGCGGCGACACGGCCTACACGAGCGCCTTCGCGCGGCTCAGGCGGCGCGGGACGCGCGTGGACCTCGCCGTGCTCCCCATCGGCGGCTACGACCCTTACATCAACGTCCACGCCAACCCCGAGCAGTCATGGCGGATGGCGCAGGAGATGGGCGCCGAGTTTATCCTCCCCATGCACCACTCGACCTTCCGCCTCAGCCGCGAGCCGGTGGACGAGCCGCGCCGCCGCCTGCTCGCCGCCGCCGGCCCCGAGCGCCGCCGCGTCGCGCTCACGGAGGTGGGCGAGACGTGGACCCTGCCGGAGTAAAGCAGTAGCCGGTAGCCGGTATAAGAAATCGGGGGCGACGCCTGCGAGCGTCAGCCCCCGATTCGTTTTCCTAACTGACTACTGCCTTTTACCACTCGAAACGCTTGCGGTATTCGATGGACTCGATAAAGGCGCGGACGAGTTCGGCGCGGTGGAAGTCGCCGCCCGCGTTGTTGAGCTGCGCGAGCCAGTGGTTGAAGCCGGAGAGGTCCGCGTCCTGACCCTCGTCGGGGTTGCGGTGGAGGTAGCCGAAGTACTGCATGAGGACGAAAGCCGGGTTCTTCTCCTTCTGCACGAACTCGGGGTCGTCGGCGACGCGGCGCAGGACGGCGGCGCGCGTCAGGGTTCCGGCGCGCAGGCCCTCGACGAGCGCGTCGCGCGTGGCCTGCGAGGGCTGGACGCCCGCGTTCTGGTAGAGCCGGTCAACGTACTGCTCGTCGGTCAAGCCATCGAAGATTTGTTTGAACTCGGCGCGCGCCACCCAGCGGTCAGCCGCCGCCAGCTTGTTGGCGTCGAGCTTTGCGCGCCAGCCGTCCTGCCCGACGATGACGCCCTCCTTCGTCGCCTGCATCTCGACGAGGAACTGGTTGCGGCGCGGCATTGTGCCGAAGCTCGCCTTGTTGAAGAGGTAGAGCATGTAGCCCGTCTCCTGAAACTCGATGGAGAGGAAGAAGGCGCCGGAGGTGTTGACCCGCATGCGCTGGACGCAGGCCGGGTCGTCGCCGCCGCCGCACTTGCGGATGTCGCCGGTCCAGTGGTCGAGGCCCGAGTCGTCGGCCTCGCGGCCGAGGAAGTCGCGGTACTGCTGCTCGACGAAGAAGGTGGTGTCGTCAACGTCGTTCGTGGCCGTCGTGGCGAGGCCCGCCGTGTTGAAGACGCCGCTCAGGATGGTCTGCCCCTGCGCGTTCGTGACGACGACGCGCGAGGCCGTGGTGATGTTCGGCACCGACTGGCCGCGCTCGGTCTCAAGCTCAAACTCGGCTTCGAGCGTCGGGCCGAGCACGAGGTCGCCGAGGCGGACGCCGTCGAGCGCGACGCTCAGAACGGTCCCGGCCGGGAGGTTGACCTTCTCGACTTCGACCTCGATGGCGCGGTCGCCGTTGGCCTTCCTCTTGAACTCGGCTTTGCCGGTCGGCGTCAGGCCGCCTATGGTCGCGCCCGCGAGGCGCGAGAGGATGCGCAGCTCGCCGTTGGGGCCGGGCGTGGGCATCGGCGCGGGGTTCGGGTTCGGCACCGGCTGCGCGATGTTCGAGAAGGAGCCGGCGACGACCGTTTGGCCGGAGCGCGTGGCGACGACGACGCGCGTGCGCGAGTTGAGCTGCGGCACCGTCTGGCCGTCCTCGGTCTTGAGCTTCAGCTCGCTGCGGTCGAGGCTCGGGGCGACGGAGAGCGAGCCGACCTTGACGCCGTCCACGAACACGTCGAGGGGCGTCCCGGCCGGCAGGTTGACCTCCTCGACGCGGACGCGGAACTCGCGCTGGCCGCCCTCGAAGTGGAACTCGGCGTCGCCCTCCGGCCGCACGCCGTTGATGGCCGCGCCCGTCAAGTCGGCTTCAATCTCGAAGTCCACGCCGCCGGGCGAAGGCGAAGGGCTCGGCGAAGGAGAGGGCGAAGGAGAAGGAGAAGGAGAAGGAGAGGGTGAGGGCGAGGGCGAAGGCGTGGGCGTCTGCGCGAGCGCGCGGCCCGCGCCGAGTAAGAAGAGCGCGGCCAGCAGGGCGAGCGCGGTCGTCGAAAGAAGTCTGTGATTCGTCCCTTGGTTCTTCATCATTTCAGCTCCGAAAAATTTCGATTGAGTCGGTCGGGCGGGGAGCCTCGTGCCGCGCTAACAGTGCGGCGGCGGCGCCGAAAAATACACGGGGCCGAAGTTTTAGACTGGCGCCGCTCTCGCGCTATGATTGGCCGCACGAGAAGAAGGGGGGCAGGATGGAGAGAGACGACAGAGAGCCGGGCGCGCAGACGAAGGCCGTCCACGCCGGGCGCGACCGCAACCAGACGCGCGCCGTCGCCCCGCCCATCTGGCAGACGACGACCTTCACCGCCGACTCCTCAGAGCACTTCGCCGAGGTGGCGAGCGCCGTCCGCCCCGCCGAGTTCTACACGCGCTACGGCAACCCGACGCACAAGGCCGTCGAGGACGCGCTCGTCTCGCTCGAAGGCGGCGAGGCCGCGCTCGTCGCCTCCTCGGGGATGGGCGCCGTCTTCACCGCGCTCATGAGCTTCCTCGCAAGCGGCGACCACGTCGTCTCGCAGCGTAACCTCTACGCGGGCGTCGAGACTCTGATGAAAGACCTCCCCCGCTTCGGCGTCTCCGTCACTTACTTCGACCAGACGCGGCCCGAGGAACTGCTCGCGGCGCTGCGGCCCGAGACGCGCCTCGTCTACGTCGAGACGCCGACCAACCCCCTGATGCGCCTCACGGACCTTCGCGCCGTCTCCGAGATTGCGCGCTCGCGCGGCGTCACCACCGTCGTTGACAACACCTTCGCCACGCCCCTGAACCAGAGGCCGCTCGAACTCGGCATCGACGTGGTCGTCCACAGCGCGACCAAGTACCTCGGCGGCCACCACGACCTGACGGCGGGCGTCGTCGTCTCCTCGCGCGAATTCATCGAGCGGGCGTGGCACTTCTCCCTCGTCGTCGGCGCGACCTTGAGCCCCTTCGACGGGTGGCTTCTGCTGCGCGGGCTGCGCACGCTCGGCCTGCGGGTCGAGCGGCACAACGCGAACGCGCTGGCCCTCGCCCGCTTCCTCGAAGGCCACCCGAAGGTCGCGCGCGTCCACTACCCCGGACTCGAATCGCACCCGCAGCACGAGCTCGCGCGCCGGCAGATGCGCGGCTTCACGGGCGTCCTGAGCGTCGAGCTTTCGGGCGGCTTCGAGGAGGCCGCGCGCTTCATCTCCGGTTTGAAGCTCGCCACCTACGCGGCCAGCCTCGGCGGCTTCGAGACGCTGGTCGTCCACCCGGCGGCGATGTGGGGCCTGCAACTGACGCGCGAGCAGCGCGACGCGATGGGCGTCGGCGAGGGGCTGGTGCGCGTCTCCGTCGGCCTCGAAGACGAGCAGGACTTGATAGAAGACTTCGAGCGCGCTCTCGCGCTGGCGTGAAAAAGAATGAGAAGACTGCACTATCACCTGGTTGACGTGTTCACGGACCGCCTGTTCGGCGGCAACCCTCTGGCGGTGATAACGAACGGGCGCGGCGTCTCGCCGGAGACGATGCAGGCGGTGGCGAAGGAGTTCAACCTGTCGGAGACGACCTTCGTGCTGCCGCCGGACGACCCCGCGCACCACTGGCGCGTGCGCATCTTCACGCCCGGCTCCGAGCTTCCGATGGCCGGGCACCCGACCATCGGCACCACCTTCGTCCTCGCCCGCGAGCACCTGATACCGCGCGACGCCCGCGAGACGACCGTCGTGCTCGAAGAGGGCGTCGGCCCCATCCCCGTCCGCGTCGAGTTCGATGAAGGCGAGCCTTCATACGCCGAGATGACGCAGCCGCTCCCCGCCTTCGGCCCGCGCCTCGAAGACGCGCGCGCCGCCGCCGCCGAGATGCTTTCGCTCGAAGAGGGCGACATCAGAGACGACATCCCGCTCGAAGTCGTCTCCTGCGGCGTCCCCTTCCTCTTCGTGCCCTTGCGCACGCTCGACGCCGCGCGCCGTGCACGCCCCCGCGCCGACCTCTTGGAGCGCGTCACCGCCTCCGTCGGCATCCCGCCCGAGGTCTTCGTCTTCACGACGGAGACCGAAGGCGCCGACTCGACCGTCCACAGCCGCATGTTCGCCCCCGGCCTCGGCATCACCGAAGACCCCGCGACCGGCGGCGCCAGCGGCCCGCTCGGCTCCTACCTCGTCCGCCACCGCCTCGTCAGGTGCGAAGGCTCCGCCGACATCCTCAGCGAGCAGGGCATCGAGATGGGCCGCCCCAGCTACATCCAAATCCGCATCGAGGGCACGCCCGACCACATCACCGCCGTCCGCGTCGGCGGCCGGTGCCACTTCGTCGGCGAAGGCTTCATAGAGGTTTAAGCATAGCCGTAGACAGCGGACCGGAAGTTCCAACACGGAGAGCACGGAGGGCTCACAGAGGCCACGGGGAAAAACAATTTCTTCCCCGTGCGCTCTGTGAGCCCTCCGTGCTCTCCGTGTTGAAACCTCGCGCCCCTGTAAATGGTGATATTTAGAGCCTTAAAACCCCTCCGCCGTCAGCCTCAAGAATTCCTCAAGTGGCCCCGCCTAAAGTTAAGCTGCCCTGAAGCGGGCGGGCGCCGTGCCCGCCTCCCCGGTTCACCGTTCGTCGGAAGTTTCGCCCCGGAGACAAGGATTTGAGCGCCTTACCCAGCGGAAGAAGGAAAGCTCACATGGTGCAGGTCATCCCCGAAAAGATTACGCCCCCCCGGCAGCCGCCGCGCGTGCCGCGCGAACGCCTGCTGACCCTGCTGGCCGAGAGCATCGAGGTCTGCAACTCAACCATCATTCACGGCCGCGCGGGCACCGGCAAGACCACGCTGGCGGCCGACTTCGCCGCCCGATGTGGACGCCCGGCCGCCTGGTACAAGCTCGACGCGCCGGACTGCGAGCTTCCCATTTTCCTGCGTTACCTGTGCGCGGCGGTCGCGCGCGTCCGCCCCGGCTTCGGCCGCAAGACGCTCGAAGCCCTGGGCGCGCAGGCCGGCGCGGACGACGTGCCGCTGCTCGTCGAATCGCTCATCTACGAGCTTTTGGATTCGCCCGAGCCGCTGCTCGTCGTCGTAGACGACCTGCATCTGGTTTACGACGCCGAGTGGGTGACGCCCTTCTTCCGGCGGCTGCTGCCGCTCCTGCCGCGCGAGGTGCACGTCGTCCTCCTCGGCCGGGGGCTGCCGCCCGCGCCGCTCTGGCGGATGCGCTCGAAGCAGACGCTCTGCGTCATCGAGGAGGAGGTGCTGGCCTTCACAAACTCGGAGGCGCGCGCCCTCTTCTCAAGCTACGGACTGACGGCGTCGGCGGCCGACGCCGCCCTCAAGCAGACGCGCGGACGCGCCGCCACGCTAGACGCCCGCGCCCGCGCCTCTCTCCCTAACGACGAGCCGGAGCGGCCCGCCCGCGAGCGCCACAGCACACGCCCGCGCCCGCTCCGGCTCGTCAAAGGTTTTCGCAAGTCCTCGCTCGGCACCGTTTAATTGCCGCGGCGTTGGGTTATACTCCTCGCAACACCCGACCGAACTGTTACTCCGACAGTAAGAGTTTTACGCGACAGACTTCTCGGCAGCCGAGGGGCCGGTTGATGACGAACATGCCGCAACGCCAGGAAGGGGCAGGGCGCGACGACGCCGCGACGGCGCCGCCGCCGCCGCCACCGCGCACGCCCACCTTCTTCCTGCGCACCAAGCTCCTGCCGCCGCGCCCCGCGCCCTCGCTCCTGCCTCGCCCGCGTCTAACCGAGCGTCTGGAGCAGAACCTCCAGCACGCCGTCACGCTCGTCACGGCGCCCGCAGGCTCGGGCAAGACCACGCTCGTCGCCGAGTTCATCCGCAACGGCGGGCGCCCCTTCGTCTGGTATCAGCTCGACTCGGGGGACGCCGACCCGCTCGTCTTCCTCGGCTACGTCACGCACGGCATCAAGCAGCTCGTCCCCGGCTTCGGCGAGGCCACCGCCTCTTACATTCACGAGGCCGCCAAGGAGCTGGCGCAGGCGCCCGAGCGCGCCGTGGACGTTCTGCTCAACGAAGTCCTCGACCGCGTCGAGCAGCAGTTCATCCTCGTCCTCGACGACTACCACCACCTCGGCGCGGAGACGCCGGTCCACCGCGTCGTCGACCGCCTGCTCGCCTACCTGCCCGACCTGATGCACGTCGTCATCATCTCGCGCGACCTGCCGCCGCTGGCGCTGGCGCGCATGAGGACGCAAGCCAGCCTCGCCGTCATCGACCGTCAGGAGTTGCTGTTCACGGACGAGGAGACGCGCGAGCTGTTCCGCAAAGTCTTCGATTTGGAATTGACGCCCGAACAGCTCGCCGAGTACCGCGAGCGCACGCACGGCTGGATAACGGCGCTTCAGCTCGTCCGTCAAGTCGCGCAGCGTCAGGCGCTCGCGCGCAGCGGCGACGCTTCGGGCGCCCCGCCCGACCTCGTCGATGTCCTCCGCCAGAGCGAGCGCGACATCTTCGACTACTTCGCCGAAGAGGTCTTCGCCGACGAGACGGAAGAGGTTCAACAGTTCCTTCTAAGAGTCTCTTTGCTTGAGCGCGTCGAGCCCGAGACGTGCAGCCGCCTCTACCCGGAGGCGCACGGCGCCGCGCTGCTCCAGACGCTCGCGCGCCGCAACGTCTTCATCTCGCTCGCCTCGGACGGGCGCGGCGAGGAGTACCGCCTCCACCCGCTCTTCCGCGGCTTCCTCCAGCGCCGCTTTCGCGCCGAACTCGGGCGCCAGCGCGTCGCCGCCGAGCACGCGCGCCTCGCCGACCACTTCCTTGAGCGCGGCGCGTGGGAGCAGGCCATGTCTCACCTGCTCGCCGCCGAGGACCACGACCGCGCCGCCCGCACCGTCGCCGAGCGCGGCGGCGAGTGGATTTCCGCGGGCGCCCTCGGCTCGCTCGCCTCCTTCGCCGACGCGCTCCCGAAAGACGCGCTCGAACGCCACCCGCGCGCCCTCGCGCACCGCGCCGAGGTCGCCCGCCTGCGCGACGAGCACGACACCGCCCAGTCGCTCTTCAACCGCGCCGCCGTCCTCCTCCACGAACAGGGCGACGGCGAGGGCGAGGCCGAGGCGCTGCACTCCCTAGCCACGCTCGCGCGGCGGCGCGGCGACTGCGAGGGCGCCTTCTCCTACCTCGACCGCGCCGAAGCCCTCTCCGACGAGTCGTCGCCCGTGCGCACCAAGTGCAGCAACACGCGCGCCCTGTGCCTCGTCGCTTTGGGCCAGTGGACCGAAGCCGAGCGCGAGTTCCGCGCCGCCCTCCAATCGGCCGACCAGCAGGGCGACCGCTACCACGCGCGCATCATCTCCCACAACCTCGGCACGCCCGCGGGCGTCCGCGGCGACTTCGGCGAGGCGCTGCGCTGGCTACGCCGGATGCTGCGCGAGGACGGGGCCGAGCAGCCGCCCGTCCCGCAGGAAGCGGTAGCGCACCTCAACATCGCCCGCTGCCACTGGCACCTCGGCGCCTTCGACGAGTGCGAGCGCCACCTCGACCGCGCTTTGGAGACTTGCCAGCTCTTCAACCTGACGGGCCTGCGCGGCGAGATTTTCGAGTACTACGGCAACCTCTACCGCGAGCGCGGCGAGCACGCCCGCGCCGTCGAGTTCTACGACCGCGCCGAGCGCGCCTACGAAGAGGCCGGCATCGACATCACGCGCACCGAGCTGCTCGAAGAGAAGGGCCTGCTCGCCTTGCAGCTCGGCGACTTCACCGAGGCGCGCGCCCTGCTCGACCGTCTAATCGAGGCCCGCGCCCGCGACGAGATGGGCCGCAACCGCACCGTCCTCGCCCGCGGCCGAGTCCTCATCGCCCGCGGCGAGCACGAGCCGGCGCGCGCAGACCTCCTGCCCGTGCTCAACTACTTCCGCTCGCGCGGCCTCTACTACAACGAGGCGCAGGCCGCCATGCTCTCGGCCGTCTGCTCGCACGCCGCGGGCGACGACTCGGCGCAGCTCGAACACCTGCGCCGCGCCTTAGACCTCGCCGCCCGCTACGACTACGAGTACTGGCTCCAGCGTTCCGTCGCGCAGTTCCCGCAAATCTTCTCGGCGTCCGAGGCCGCCGAGCTTCTGCCGGCCGACGTGCGCGAGCAGCTTCAGACCGCGGGCGCGGCGCAGGAAGTGTCCGCCGGAGAGCAGGCCGGACAGGTAGTCCGCGTCCAGCAGGGGCCGGTCGCGGACTTGACCGTCAACATGCTCGGCTCCGTCGAAATCTTCCGCGACCCCGCGCGCCCCTTCGCCGCCGACGCGTGGGTCACGCGGCGCGCGCGCGACATTCTCTGCTTCATCGCATCCAGACCGCACCGCCGCGCATCAAAGGATACTGTCATTGACACCTTCTGGGGCGAGGCGGACTTCGGCTCCGTCGAGAAGAATTTCCACCCGACCATCTCGCACGTCCGCAAGGCCCTGAACAGCAAGCAGCCCTTGAAGCAGAACTTCCTGCTCTACCGCGACGGCGACTACCAGCTCAACCCCGAGTTCTCCTACCGCATCGACACGGAGGACTTCGACCGCCTCGTCTCGCAGGCCGACGCCGCCCGCCGCGCCCGCGACCAGGAAGCCTTCGTCGCCTCGTGCGAGCAGGCCGTCGCGCTCTACCGCGGCGAGTTCATGCAGGGCTCTTACGACGAGTGGGTCGAGGAGCAGCGCAGCTACTACCGCGAACAATACCTGCGGCTGTTAGAGCTTTTGGCCTCGCACGCGCAGAAGGCCGAGGACTGGTCGCGCTCGCTCTCGCTCGCCCAGCGCATCCTCCGCGAAGACCCCTTCCGCGAGGACGTTCACTGTCACCTCATGCGCGCGCACGCCGCGCAAGGCAACCGCGTTGCCGTCCGCGAGCAGTACGACGCGCTGCGCAAGCTGCTCCGGAAAGAGTTGGGCGTCGAGCCGGCGCCCGAGACGCAGAAGGTCTACAAGCAGTTGCTCGCCTGAGAGGGCAACGAACGTAGAAAGCTTTCACAAGAAAACCGTAACAAAAGAGCCCCCGCGATGATGTACAAGATAAAAGCCGAATTGCGACGACCGACCCTCGCTTTTACCCGCTCCCGACGCGGGGCCCGTCCTGAGTCGGGAGTCAAACACGAAACAACCCGAAGCCCCAAAGCTCCCAAGAAGATGCCCCTGTCTACCCCAGCCAGCCTCCGCCAAGCCGCCTCCGTTCTGCTCGTCGTCCTGCTGACGGGCCTGCCCGCCGCCGCCGGCATCCGCGTCCAGGGGACGCAGGGTCTGACGATGACGGGCGCCGACGGCGTCTACTACGACAACACCTCCGGCCTGACGATGACGGGCGCCGACGGCTTCCTCGCCTTCGACGTGAACGGCATCAACTCCGGCGTCACCGACGGCCTGACCATGACGGGCGCCGACGGTTTGACGATGACCGGGGCGGACGGGCTCACCATGACGGGCGCCGACGGCGGCGCGGTCGCCAACGTGGACGGCGTCACCTACACCGGTGCCAACAGCTACACCGCCGCCCACGTCAACGGCCTGACGATGACGGGCGCCGACGGCCTGACCATGACGGGCGCCGACGGTTTGACCATGACCGGCGCCGACGGCACCACTTGGCGGGTCAACTCCGTCGTCTTCCGCCAGCCGCAGGGCTTGACCATGACCGGGGCCGACGGCCTGACGATGACCGGCGCCGATGGCTTGACGACGACGCCGAACGCCGACGGCCTGACCATGACGGGCGCGGACGGGTTGACGATGACGGGCGCGGACAGCGTGCGCGTCAACAGCGCGAACGGCGTCGTCGCGACGGGTACGGACGGGACGGTCTTCCCTGTGACGCCGCAAGGGCTGACGATGACGGGCGCCGACGGCCTGACGATGACGGGCGCCGACGGCGTCGCCATGAACGGCGTTCAGGGCTTGACGATGACGGGCGCCGACGGCCTCGCCAAACTCGGCGAGGACGACGCGGCGAAGCAGGCCACCGGCCTCCTCAGCTTCGACCCCGAGCTGGCCCTCCTGCTCGACCGCCTGACCGACGACAGCAACGTCAACGCCGCCATCGTCTTCCACAAGTATCCTTACGACCCCGACTTCGCCGACCTCAAGAAGCTCGGCGTCCGCGGCGGCACGCGCTACCGCCACCTCCCCGTCCTGACCGTCACGGCCACCAAGTGCCAGCTCGAAAAGATCAGCCGCCTTCCCAACGTTCGCAGCATCTACGGCAACCGCACGCTCAAGTGGGACGCCGACTCCGGCCAGACGCAGACCGGCGTGCTGCGCGCGCGCGAGGACTCGGACCTCCTCAGCGTCGGGCGGGGTCAGCCGGCCGAGGGCGCGAACGTCGGCGTCGCCGTCCTCGACACCGGCATCGACTCGACGCACCCGGACCTCGCCGGCCGCGTCATCCAGAACGTCAAGCTCGTTGACTTGCAGGGCGCGAACCTCTTCGGCTTCAACTACGCGACGCCCGCCACGGGCCTGCCCGACACGGACCAGTTGAGCGGCCACGGCACCTTCGTCGCGGGCGTCATCGCCGGCTCGGGCGTCAGCTCCGGCGGCAAGTACCGCGGCTACGCGCCCAAGGCCCGCCTCTTCGGGCTCTCGGCCGGCGACGCCTCGCTCTTCAACGTCCTCTCCGGCTTCGACTACATCCTCTCGAACCCTTCGCTCAACATCCGCGTCGTCAATTGCAGCTTCTCGGCCGACACCCTGTACGACCCCTACGACCCCGTCAACGTCGCGACCCGCCTGCTCGCCGAAGCCCGCGTCAACGTCGTCTTCTCGGCCGGCAACACCGGCCCCGGCATCAGGACTTTGAACCCTTACGCGCAGGCGCCGTGGGTCATCTCGGTCGGGGCGGTGGACGAGCGCGGGCGCCTCGCCTCGTTCTCCTCGCGCGGCGACTTCGGCAGCCGCAACTTCCGCCCGACGCTCGTCGCGCCCGGCGTCAACGTCGTCAGCCTCCGCGCCTCGGGCACGAACCTGACGGGCACGACGGCGCTCAAGGGCGACCTGACCACGCTCTCGCCGACCGAGATTCCGTATTACACGACCGCCTCCGGCACCAGCTTCAGCGCGCCGCAGGTGGCCGGCGCCATCGCCCTGATGGTCGGCGCCAACCCGCGGCTCACGGTCGCCGACATCCGCGACATCCTCCAGCGCACGGCCACGCCCATGCCGCCCTACTATCAACATGAAGTCGGGGCGGGGCTCTTGAACGCGCACGCCGCGCTGCTCGAATCGGTCTTCCCCGCGAGGCAGTTCGGCCTCTTCCGCTCGGTCTTAAACCGCGGCCAGATGCGCTTCGTCAAGGAGAACACGCAGGTCTTCGAGGGCACGGCGCGGCCCGGCGTGCCCGCCCAAGTGTCGGTCACGGTCCCGGCCGACGCCGCCTACGCCGCGGCTGACCTCGCCTGGGGGCCGATGCTGACGACGAACGACCTGATGCTCGCCGTCCTCGACTCCTCGGGCCAGACGGTGGCTGAGTCGAACTTCCTGAACGCGCCCGGCCTGACGGGCAAGCGCGAGCGGGCCCTCCTGTATGCGCCCGACGCGGGCGCCTACAAGTTGAAGGTCGCGCACACGTTCCCGTCGGCGACCGCGCAAGCCTTCAAGGGCATCTTCGAGACGGCGCGCATCGAGTACGCGCCCCTCTCCGACCTCGCGGGGCTCGACGCGCGGACGGCCGCGGGCGTGCGCGCCGCCGTGCGCTCGCTGGCGCTGTGGCCCGAGTCGGGGCGCTTCCGTCCGCAGGCCGTGGTGACGCGGCAGGAGCTTGCGGGGGCGCTCGTCGCCGCGGGCAGCGTCCCGCAGTACATGCCGGCCACGCCCTCCTTCATCGACGTGCGCGACACCGTCACGATGAACTCGGTCGAGA
Source organism: Pyrinomonadaceae bacterium (assembly GCA_035941045.1). GTDB lineage: Bacteria > Acidobacteriota > Blastocatellia > Pyrinomonadales > Pyrinomonadaceae > QHXN01. The sequence continues at coordinate 17,042 of DASZEK010000160.1, forward strand.
GCGCGCAAACGCTCTTCCACGACGCCGTCCGCGGCGGGGCCTTCTACCCCGACATGGCGACCACGCGACTCGTCGCGGCGGTCGTCCTCGTGCGCGCCGCCGGCCTCCGCCACGAGGCCGAGTCGGCACAGCCCGCCCTGACCTACGCGGACGCCCAGAGCATCCCCTCCGAGCTGCGCGGCTACGTCGCCGTCGCCGTGCGCGAGGGACTTCTTTCTGACAGCGCCTCCTTCAACCCGAACGCCGCGCTCACGCGCGCCGAACTCGCCCGCGCCGTCGCCGCCCTCGTCCGCATGAACGTCGCCGAGCCCGAGGAGGCGCCCCCTCTTCTCGGCGTTGAGTGATAACAGAGGCGTGATTTAACACAGAGGGCACGGAGAAAAACATTCTTCTCCGTGCCCTCTGTGTTGAAACCCCCGACCGCCGTTCCCGCCTCAAGTATTCCTCAAGCGGCCGTAAATCCCCGAAAAACGGCCGTCAATAGCCCCTCCCCGCCGCCCTTAAATTTTTTCTCCGCGCTCAAGTTTCGCTCAACGCCCGTCCTTTATCTTCCCAACATGCCGCGGCAAACGCGCCGAGCCCCGGACCGATGTCGGGACGTGACGGAGCGACGGCGACGGCGGCACAGGCCGTCGGGCGGCCTGCCTGGCAGAGACAGGCCGCCCGACTCGGCCGCCCTCGCGCACGACGCATCAATCTTCAGGAGAAGCCTATGAAACGCCATCTCGTATTTCGCGCCCTTTTCGTCGCCATCGCCGCCTCGCTGGCCCTCGCGCTCGTCGCGCTCCCGCGCCGCGGGGCACAGGCCGGCGCCGCCCTCAAGACCGTCATCGTCGAACTCAAGGGCGAGCCCGCCCTCGTCGCCAAGTACCGCGCCGAAGCCGCCGGCCAAGCCTTCGACGTGGCCGCCTACCGCCGGGAGTTGACCGCCGCGCAGGACAACCTCCTCGCCCGCGCGCGCGCCGCCGGCATCGACTACGTCCTCGCGGGCGTCAACGCGCCGAACGGCGAAGTCACGGCGCCCATCCAGTTCCGCTTCAACTACGTTTACAACGGCGTCACGCTCGAAGTGCCGGACGCGGCCGTGCCCGCCATCGAGAAGCTCGACGGCGTCGCCGCCGTCCACGAGGCCGAGACGATGTACCCGCACCTCGACCGCGCCGTCTCCTACGTCCGCGCCTCGGACCTCTACGGCAGCCCGGCGCGCACGTCGCCGTTCGACACGCTCGACACGGGCGGCGTCCACGGCGAGGGCATGATCGCCGCCGTCATCGACACCGGCATCGACTGGACGCACCCGATGTTCGGCGGCGACCCGACCCCGCCGCAGTTCGGCGTCGGCCCCGCGCTCGCCACGCGCAACCAGAAGGTCATCTACTACCTGAACCTGACGGCCGGGGCCGTGCAGGACGACTTCGGCCACGGCACGCACGTCGCCGCCGCCCTCGCCGGCTACGGCGCGCGCGCGCCCGGCGCCGACATGATTCCGGGGACGGCCGACGACGTGACCATCCACGGCATCGCCCCGCAGGCCAAGCTCATGGGCTACAAGACGCTCTCGACCGTCGGCACGGGCCTCAACCCCTCGACCATCATGGCTATCGAGGACGCCGTCCAGCCCTTTACCATCACCGGCTACCCGAAGCCCGTCCCGCACGTCATCAACCTCTCTCTGGGAAGCACCGTCAACGACCCGAACTCGCCGACCTCGGTCGCCTGCGACAACGCCACGCTCGCGGGCGTGACGGTCGTCGCCTCGGCCGGCAACTCCGGCGCGGCCACCGCCGAGAACCCGACGGGGGAGGCCACCATCGGCTCGCCCGGCACGGGCCGCCGCGTCTTGACCGTCGGCGCCAACAACGACCCCGGCTTCTCCGAAGACATCGTCATGGACCGCGTCTACGACAGCGGACGCCCCAACGACCTGACCGACGTGCTCGACCCGGCGGGCGTCTCGCGCTCGACGACCGGCTTCGTTGACGCCACCAACAAGACGGCCGCCGCCGGCCAGCGCACCGGCATCCAGACCGTCATCGCGGGCGGCTCGCCGACCATCGGCAACGCCGTCGCGCAGTACTACGTCTTCGCCGGCACCGTGACGACCGCGGCCGACGTGCCCGACGCGGTCGCCGGGCGCATCGCGATTGCGCGCCCCTCGGGCGCCTTCGCCGGGGCCGCCGCCGCCATCGCCGCCAAGGGCGCGGCCGGCGCGCTCATCATCCGCCCCGACCTCGCCAAGATTACCGTCGGCCACTCCACCATCCCCGTCTGGTCTATCACGGAATCCGACGCCCGGTATCTGTTAGACCTGCTCGCGTCGAACGACGCGCCGGGCGTTGACCCGGCGAAGGGCGTCGTCTCCGAGTTCCCCGTCCGCATCAAGCAGGGCACGTTCACGCCCGCGATGGCCTCGTTCAGCTCGAAGGGGCCGGTCGGCGGCTACGGGCAGGTGAAGCCCGACGTGACGGCCACGGGCGTCGGCATCCTTTCGGCGACGGTTCGCGCCGGCGGCGTCTCGCCCTCGCCCAGTTTCATGTTCCACCCGAGCGGCTACGTCTCGGCCTCGGGCACCTCGATGAGTTCGCCCGTCACGGCCGGCGTCGCCACGCTCGTCAAGCAGAAGAACCCCCAGTGGACGCCCGCGATGGTTCGCGCCGCGCTCGTCAACACGGCCACGAACCTGCGCCGCGCCGACGGCTCGCCCGTCGCGGACGGCAGGCAGTCCGTCAACGACCAGGGCGGCGGCCTCATCGACGCCAGGGCCGCCGCCAACGCCCCGGCCCTGATGGGGACGGGCACGCCCGGCCCGAGCGGCAAGGCCCCGGCCGTGCGCGCCAACCAGATTTGCCCGGCGGGGGGCGTCTTGTGCGGCGCCTCGCCCGGCAACCCCGACTTCAGCGCCGGCTACAGCTTCGGCGAAGTCAGGATAGCCGGCGTCGAAGGCACCGCGACGCACACGCTGCCCGTCAACATCATCGACGTGCGCAACGGCGCGGGCGCCGGCACGTACGAGCTTTCGTCGAGCTACGTGCGCGGAGCCGACGGCTCGAACTTCCGCGTCAAGTTCACGGACGCGGGCGGCTCCGAAATCTCTTCGGTCGAAGTCCCCGCGGGCGGCACCGCCTCCTTCAACGTGACGACCGTCGCCGAAGGCGGCAACATACAGAACGGGTCGCAGATTCAGTTCTACGTCAGCGCCACGCCCGCGGGCGGCGGCCAGCGCCTCCGCATGCCCTTCTACTACCGCGCCGCCTCGCCGGTGTTGGCGGGCGCGGCGGCGCCGCAACTCGGCAGCGTCGGCGGCACCGAGGTCGCGGGCACGCCCGCCACGGACGTTAACGGCGCCTACGAGCTTAACTGGGGCGCGCCCGCGTCGGGGCCGCAGCCATCGAAGTACCGCGTGCAGGAGTCGCAGGACGGCGGCGCGACCTGGGCGACGCTGGCCGACGTTCCCGCCTCGCAGACGACGACGAGCGTCAAGGGCCGCGGCAACGGCACCTATCAATACCGCGTCGTCGGCCTCTTCGCCGTCGAGTACGGGCTGACGGCGGGGCCGGAGAGCGCGGCGCAGTCGGTGCGCGTCGAGCGGCGCGTCGAGCAGGACGTGACGGCGCTCGTCGAGGCGGCGATTGTTGACGGCACGCTCACGTTCACGAACGGGGTCACGGAGTTCGACCAGACGCTCAGGAACAACTCCTCGTCGTCTCTCTACGCGCCGCTCCAGTTCGTCATCACTTCGGTGCAGTCGAACAGCGGGCGCGTCGCGGTCGCCAACGCCGACAACGGCGGCGCGGGCACGTCCGCCTCGCCCGCCGCCTTCAACTACTCGGCCGCGGCCGGCGACGACTTCGCCGCGGGCGAGACGAGCGGGGCCAAGCGGCTGAGGTTCACCAACCCCGGCTCCGAGCTGTTCCGCGTGACGGCCGTCGTGCGCGCCCACGCCCCCGACCCGGCCTACGCGGGCGGCACCGCCACGCAGGACCCGCCCCCGAGCGGCACCTCGTCCGGCTCCACTTCGGGCTCCGGCACGGGCACGGTCGGCGGACTCCCGCTCCCGACGGGGCAGGGCGCCGTGCTCACCTTAACGGTCAACCCGCTCACGCGCACCGTCAGCGCCAAGCTGGTCCGCCTGCTCTAAACGGGAGCGCGGACACGAGGAGGCCCGGCCGGAATCTCTCCCCTCCGGCCGGGCCTCTTTCTGTTGAGATAACTTATTTCGTCTGGGGCGCGCAGGCGGCGACCGTGGCGCGGTTGAGGCGGACGGGCTTCTTGGGCTTGTCGCCTTCGACCTCGGCCTTGTTCATCGCGTCCACGACCTCCATCCCCGCGCGGACGCGGCCGAAGGCGGCGAAGGTGCCGTCGAGGTGCGGCGAGTCCGAGACGAGGATGAAGAAGTGCGTGGTGGCGCTGTTGGCCTCCTCGCCGCGGGCCATCGAGACGACGCCGCGCAGGTGCTTGACGGCGTTCGGCTCGTCGGGCACGGTGCGGCGGGCGCGCCTGAGAAGCTCCTGCGTCAGCTTCTCGCGCGTCGAGAGGTTGCCGCCCTGCACTACGAAGCCGGCGACGACGCGGCTGAAGGTCGTCGTGTCGAAGGCGCCCGTGGCGACGAGGTTCAGGAAGTTGCGCGCCGTCTCGGGCGCCGCCTCCGCCAGCATCTCTATCTCGATACGGCCCGCCGCCGTGTCGAGCGTCACGCACTTCGCGGCCATCTCGCCCGGCGTCGCCTTGTCGAAAGGCTCGGCCGCCGCCTTCTCCTCGGCGGCGGGCCGCGCGTTCCTCTTGACGGGGGCCGGCTCCTGCGCCGAGACGGCGCACGCCGCGCAGAGCAACAGGCACATCAAACGGACCGCGCCCGACATCTCAGGACGCCCCCGCCGCCGCGCCCGCCTTCTTCATCATCTCGTCGCGCTTCTGCTTGAACTCGGTGCCCGGCTTCCACTCGGGGAAGCGGTCGCCTTGCGCGACGCGGTGGCCGACGAGGAAGAGCAGTTGCGCGTCGTCCACGGCGCCGGAGAAGTCCCAGTCGGGTTTCACCTCGTCCGAAGGCTTGTGGTAGTCGTTCTTCGTGTACTCGTCGCGCTTCTGGCGGGCGAACTCCGGCGACTTGCCGACGTACTCGGCGCCCGTGTCGGGGTAGAGCGCGGGGACGCCGACCTTGGCGAACTCGAAGTGGTCTGAGCGGTAGTAGAAGCCCTTGTCCGACTCGGGGTCGGGCGTGACGACGCGGCCCTGCATGGCGGCGACCTCGCGCGCCACGTCGTCTAAGGTGGAGTTGCCGTCGCCGATGATGACCACGTCGCGCGTGCGGCCCCACTGGTTGGCGCCGTCGATGTTGATGTTGGCGAGCGTGCGCTCAAGCGGGTAGAGCGGGTTGGTGGCGTAGAACTTGGCGCCGAGCAGGTTCTTCTCCTCGGCCGTGACGGCGAGGAAGAGGACGGAGCGTTTGGGCGCGGGCTGGAGTTTGGCGAACGCCTCGGCCAGCTCAAGCAACTGCGCGACGCCGGAGGCGTTGTCCACGGCGCCGTTGTAAATCTGGTCCCCTTCGGCCGACTCGTTGCGGCCGAGGTGGTCCCAGTGCGCCGAGTAGACGACGTACTCGTCCTTGAGCTTCGGGTCCGAGCCTTCGACCTTGGCGACGACGTTCTGCGAGTCTATGTTCCGAAGCGCGTTCTTCAGGTTGATGTTGGCGCGGGCGCCCAAGGTGACGGGCTTGAAGTCGCGGCTCAAGGCAGACTTCTTCAGGGCGTCGAAGTCCTGGCCCGAGGCCGAGAAGAGTTCCTTGGCCTTGTCGAGCGTGAGCCAGCCCTCGACGCCGACGAAGTTCATGTTCTTGTCGGGCGTCTGGATGTCGAAGTTCTCCTGCGAGCGGCTGGTCTTGACGACCTCGTAGGGGTAGCCGGCCGGGCCCTCCTCGTGGACGATGAGCGCGGCGGCGGCGCCGTGGCGCGAAGCCTCCTCGTACTTGTAGGTCCAGCGGCCGTAGTAGGTCATGGCCTTGCCGCCGAAGATTTTGGGGTCGAGCTTCGACGGGTCCGAGGGGTCGGGGACGGGCGGGTCGTTGACGAACATGACGACCGTCTTGCCTTTCACGTCAACGCCCTTGTAGTCGTCCCAGCCGAACTCGGGCGCGGTCACGCCGTAGCCGACGAAGACGACCTCGCTGTTATCAATCTTCGTCTCGGGCACGAGGCGGCGCGAGACGGCGACGTAGTCGTCGGGGAAGTTGTAAGAGAGTTGGCGGTCGCCCGCCGTGACGCTCATCTGCGGCTGGGCGCGGAAGCCCGCGAGCGGCACCTTCTGCGTGTAGGTGCCGTCGGGGTTGCCGGGCTTGAGGCCGAGCTTCTGGAACTGCTCGGTCAGGTATTTGACGGTCAGCTCCTCGCCGCGCGTGCCGGGGCCGCGCCCCTCGAACTCGTCGGAGGCGAGCACCTTGGTGTGGCGCAGGATGTCGTCGGCGGTGACGGAGTCGAGCGCGGGCCGTAGCTCCGCGGGGTAGTTGGGCGTCGGGGCGGCAGGCGGCGTGGGCGTCTGCGCCGTCTGGTTGTTGGGCGCGGGCGCGGCGCAGGCGGCGGCGAGCGTGAGCACGGCGGCAGTCAGCAGGAGTGCCGCGAAGCGTTTCTTCGTCATCAGATTTCGGCCTCGTCTCGGGAGAAGGGTTGAAGGGGATTGCGCCGGAGAGTTTCGCCGCCCGGCCCCGCGGAAGTCAAACCGGCGCGCGCGCCCGAGCCGATAAGAACGTTACAACTCCGCCCGCCTGCGTTAGAATCTCCGGCGCGCTCCCCGTCCGCGGAAGTCCCGAAATCATGACATCAGGAACAATCAAGACGCGCCTCACGCCCCTTGCGCTCTGCGCGCTGCTGCTCTCGACGCCCGCGGCGGCGCAGCGCCGGGGTCGGTCGCAGGCCCCTCCGCCCGCGCGCCCGGCGCCCGCGCAAGCTAGGCCGCAGGCCCGTCCACAGGCCGAGCCGCAGCCGCCGCGCCCCGAGGCCGCGCGCGCCATCGAAGACATCCTCTCGGCCGACGGCTACGGCGTCTACGGCGAGCTGCGGCGGGTCGGGACGCTCGTCTCGTCCGCGCACCTCAAGTCGGCCGTGGCCTCGTTGCGACAGATGCGCGAGACGCCCGACGAGCTGAAGGGCCTTATGGACTTCGCCGAGTCGAACGCCGAGCCGCTGGCCGAGTCGCGCGTCGTCTTCACGGCGCTGCCCACGCGCGAAGGGCTCCCGTCATTGCTCGTCGCCGTCGAGCTGGCGACGCCGCAGGACGCCGCCGCCTTCGAGCAGAAGTTCTACGCCTTCGCCGCCAACGGCTTCCGAACCATCCTCGGCCCCGGCGCCCCGCCGTCGCGCGCGCGCAGCAAGCCGCAGCCGACCCCGACTCCGGCCGCGGGCGGCGCCTCCAGCTTCCGGCGCGCCGGCAACTGGCTGCTCGCCGGCAGCGAGCCCTTCACGCTCAAGAAGCTCGCCGGCACGGGCGACAACCCGCTCTCCGGCAGTCCGCGCTTCCAGTCCGCGCGCTCGCGCTTCGCCTCCGAATACCTCTTCCTCTACTTCGACACGGACCTCGTCCAGCAGGGCGCCGCCGTGCAGTCGCAGCGCGCGGCGGAGCTGCGCGAGAAGGCGGCGGATGCGGACGCTCGCGCGATGAGGGAGGAGGAAGCCGGGCAGACGGCGAGGGCGGTCGCCGTCGCCATCCCCGGCCCGCAGCCGTCGAGCGCGACGACCCCCGAGCCGGTGACGCACGGCGAACCCGTCGGTACCGCCGTCCCGACGCCCGAGCCGACGCCCGCCGACCCTGACGAAGAACTGCTCCGCACCGCTATGGAAGAACGCGCCCGGCGCGACGCGGGCGGGGAGGGCGCGGTCGCCCCCGTGGTGATGCCGCCCGAGCCGCCGCCGACCGAGGAGCAGAGGGCCGTGCGGGGCATGTCGCGCCTGTTCGACGGCGTCTTCAGCGGCATCCCGCGCATCCCCGGCACGGTCGCCGTCGCGGCCACGCTCGAAGGCGACTCGGTCGCGCTGCGCGTCGCCGTCGAGAACCCGCCCGAGGGCATCGTCAACGTCATCCCCTTCCTCCCGAACGTCATCTCCGGCCCGCCCGTCACCTCCGAGGCCGCCGACGCCGCGCCCGCCGACTCCGACATCTTCGTCTCCGGCTCGCTCGACTGGTCGAAGATGTACACCGCCATGCTCGGCACCGCCGACCTGCCCGCGACCTTGAACGTCGGCGTCGTTGACAGCCCCCTCGGCGGCGACTCCGGCGAGCGCGCCGAGAAGCAGGAGAAGCCGCCCTCGGCGCAGGAGACCATCGCGGCCGTCGAGAAGCTGTTCGGCTTCAAGTTCAGGGAGGACGTGATCGCGTCGCTCGGCAACGAAGTCGCCGTCAGCCTCCCCTTCAAGACCTTCTCCGACGCCAGCATCTTCAGCCGCCCGCGCCCTAAGCCGAAGGAGGAGACGGACACCGAGCCCGGCCTCGTCGTCATCCTCACCCTGACCGACCCCGACAAGATGAAGAGCCTGCTGCCGCGCCTGCTCATGGTCGTCGGCGCGGCCGCGCCCAGCTCGCAGTTTCAGACCGAGAAGCGCGAGGGCTTCGAGGTCCGCAGCGCGGCGGCCGTCTCCTACGCCGTGCTCGACAAGTTCCTCGTCGTCGGCACCGACATCAAGGCCGTCCGCCACGCCGTTGACGCCTACGCCGCGCGCCGCACCCTCTCCGCGACCGGCCCCTACCGCGACTCGACCGCCTGGCAGGCCCGCCAAAGACTCTTGCAGGCTTACATGTCCGAAGCCCTCATGCGCAACGCCGTCGAGGACACGAAGAAGCGCGCGGGCGGCAGCCCCGACCCCGTCGTGCAATCGCTGCTCGCGCAGATGAACGCCACGCCCGAGCCCGCCTCCTACAACGCCACCAACGAGGGCGCGCAACTCGTCCACGAGCTGCGCCTGCCCGTCGGACTCATCCGCACCTACGCCATCAGCCTTGAGATAGGGATGCGCGAGGCGCCCGTCCTCGGCGGCGAGATGATGGCCCTCTTCGCCCTGACGCGCCTGAGCACCGCGCAGGAGGAGTTCAAGAACGCGAAGAAGCACGACCGCTACGGCACGCTCGAAGAGTTGATAGAGGCCAAGGTGCTCGACAAGGGCTTCGCCGCCTCGCTCGAATACAACATCGAGGTCAAGACCGTCGGCGACAAGTACGAAGTCTCCGCCACGCCGAAGAACTACGGCAAGACCGGCCGCCGCTCCTTCCTCCTCGACTCCGACGGCATAGTCCACGGCGCCGACCACAAGGGCCAGCCCGCCACGGCCGACGACCCGCCCGTCGATTGAATCGCCCTAAACGTTGACGTGACTACCACTTCGCCGGCCCCGCCGGCAAAATCCACCAAGTACGAAGATTTTCGTTGACAGTACGAATCTCTTCGTAGTAGTCTCCCGTTCGACTTGAGTCGCACGCTTGCGAGGTCATTGCAATGGCTGAAAGTAGGGGGCCGCGCCCGACGGACGCGGAACTGGAAATCCTGAAGGTGCTCTGGCGACGCGGGCCGAGCACCGTCAGGGAGGTCTTCGAGACGCTCGGCGAGACGAAGCAGATGGGCTACACGACCGCCCTCAAACTGATGCAGATCATGGCCGAGAAGGGGCTCGTCCGCAGGGACGAGAGCGAGAGGGCGCACCGCTACGAGGCGGCGGCGCCCGAGGAGGAGACGCAGCGCCAGCTCGTCGGCGACCTTCTACAGAAGGCGTTCGACGGCTCGGCCAAGAAGCTCGTCCTTCAGGCTCTCTCACGGGACGCGGCCTCGGCCGGCGAGCTGGCTGAAATCAGGCGGATGCTCGACGAGCTTGAAGAAGGGGGGCGGAGGTGACATTCACCCTCGAAGGCATTGCGGCGAGTGCGGCGCTCGGGGCCGTCGGCTGGGCGCTCGTCCACTCGCTCTGGCAGGGCGCGCTGGTGGCGCTTCTGTACTGGTGCTTCGCGGCGTCGAAGAGAGACGCCCCGGCCCGCATCCGCTACGCGGGCGCGTGCGCGGCGCTCCTGCTGATGCTGGCGCTGCCCGCCGCGACCGCGGGCCTGCTCGCACTCCGCCACTCGGAGGCGGCGCCCGCCGGAGGTTTCGGCGCGTCGCAACCCGAGCGGTCGGACGCCGCGCGCGAGCGCGGGCGCGTGAAGGGGAACGGCGTGGTCCCCCTCGCGCCCGCGCCCCGCGCGGCCGAAGAGCGCGCGGCCGACTCGCCCGTCTCGCTCCGCGAGTGGGCGGGCGAGCGGTTCGCGCCGCTGGCGCCGTGGCTCGCGGTGGCGTGGGCCTTGGGCGTGCTGGGCGCCGGGCTGCGGTTCGTCGGCGGGTGGCTGTTGGTGCTGCGTCTGAGGCGCGGCGCGAGGCCGCTCGCGCAGGAGTACCAGCACTCGCTCGCGCGCCTGTCGAGCCGCCTCGGCGTCCGGCGGGCCGTGCGCATCTGCCAGTCTGCCCTGGTCGAAGTGCCGACGGCCGTCGGCCACCTCCGCCCCTTAATCATCATCCCGGCCAGCGCCCTACTCGGCCTTCCGCCCCGCCAGCTCGAAGCCGTCATCGCTCACGAGCTGGCGCACATCCGCCGCCACGACTACCTCGTCAACCTGCTCCAGACCGCGGTGGAGACTCTGCTCTTCTACCACCCGGCCGCGTGGTGGGTCTCGCAGCGCGTGCGCGCCGAGCGCGAGCACGCCTGCGACGACGCGGCCGTCGAGTGCGTGGGCGACGTGCTCCTGTACGCGCGCTCGCTCGCCGAGCTTGAGCAGTTGCGGCACCGGCGGCAGGCGACGGCGGCGCTGGCCCTAGCAGCCAACGGAGGTTCACTCATGCAACGCATCCAACGACTCGTCAAGGCGAACGGCCCCGCGCCCTCGCGCTCTCCGCTCGTCGCCCTCACGCTGCTGGCCGTGCTCGCCTGCGGCGCCGTCGCCTGCGCCCGCGCCGCGCTCGTCACCCAGGGCGCCGCTCAGACCGCGCGCCGCGCGCCTTCCTCCGGCGAGCGCCGCGAGGTGGCTTTCACCTTCGTCTCCTTCCCCGGCAATCAGATTTACAGCGACGAGCGGCTGCGCAACAAGACGCGCAAGCTGATACGCGGCCTCGCCGCCAACAACATCAAGGCGGTCGGCTTCGTCAACGAGGGGCGCCTCTATAAAGAGGACGGCTCGCTCGACGAGGTGCGAGTCCAGATGCTCCGCGACTGGCTGGACGCCGGGCACGAGCTCGGCAACGAGACCTTCGGCCACAAGAACCTCTACCACTCGACCGTCGCCGATTACATCGCCGGCATCGAGCAGGGCGAGAAGGTGATGACGGGCCTGCTGGCCGAGCGCGGGCGCGGGAAGCTGCGCTACTTCAGCTACCCGTTCCTGAACACGGGCGCGACGCCCGAGGCGCGCGCGGCCGTCGAGAAGTACCTCGCGGGCCGCGGCTACGAGAAGCACGCCGTCACCATCGACAACATGGACTGGCTCTTCAGCCGCGCCTACATCGAGGCCCTGCGGCGCGAGGACGAGCCGACGGCCGCCCGCATCCGCGCCGAGTACCTGACCTACATGGAGAAGATTTTCGACTTCTACGAAGGCTACTCGCGCGAGGTGGTGGGGCGCGAGTTCCCGCAGACCCTGATGCTGACGGCCGGCGCCCTGAACGCCGACACGATTGACGACCTCGTCTCGATGCTCAAGCGGCGCGGCTACTCGTTCGTCACGATGGAGCAGGCCATGAAGGACGAAGCCTATCGGCTTCCCGACACCTACGTCGGCCGCACCGGCGACTCGTGGCTCGTCCGCTGGGCCGTCTCCAAGGGCATGCCCTGGACCGACATCGAAGAGCAGAACCTCGGCCCCTACATGACGAAATACTTCGCCGACTTCCAAGCCGAGCAGGCGAAGAAGTCGCAGGGCGGCAAGAAGTAACGCGGCGCTTTAAACTTAAAGGGCGCGGAGGGTTCTCTACGGAACCTCCGCGCCCTTTAAGTTTTCAGACTCCTCCCGGCCCTCGGAGCGCCACCGTGCCCCGGACTCTATCTCGTGCGCCGCGCCTCCCACAGCGAGAGCGTGCCGAAGAGCGTCCGGTAGCGGGCGTGCTCGCCGACGCCCCCGAAGCCCGCCTCCGACATGAGCGCCGCCAGCGACCCGTTCGCCCGCCTGAAGTCCGCGACGTGGAACTCGCCGTCCGGCGCGAGCACGCGGAAGACCTCCGAGAGCGTCCGCCGCTTGTTCGACTCCGTCAGGTGGTGCAGCATCATGCTCGACAGCACGCGGTCGAACGACCCGTCCGCGTAAGGCATCGCGTAGGCCATGCCCTCGCTGAAACGTATCCCGGCGCCGGCCGCCTCCGCCTTCCGCCGCGCTATCTCAAGAATCTTCGGGTCGCCGTCCAACCCCTCGACCGCCGCCCCCGGCCGCGCCGCCTTCACCATCAACGTCAGCGTCGCCGTCCCGCACCCCACGTCGAGCACCCGGTGCCTCTCCCCAATCGACGCGCGCCGGATTAGATGGCCCTTAAACTTCGACTCCGGCATCAACCACCTGACCACCGGGTCGTAGAGCGGCGTCAGCCAATCGAAGTTCAGCGCCGGGACGTACTTGTCGTCGCTTCCCGTCATAGCTTCAGGTAGAGCGAGCTGCTGCCGTAGTCAATGACGGCGGCGTGGGCTTCGAGGGCGTCGGCGCCGAGGACGGCGTCAACGGGGCCGGAGCCGCGCAGGGCCGCCGCCTCGTTGACGTGCGAGAGGTCCATGGCGAGCAGGGCGGCGACCGTCGGCTCGACGGCGCCGACCGTGAAGGTCGCGCCCTGAATCTCGTACACGTCGAGGCGCGCGGCGCCGGCCCCGCCGCCGAACATCGGGAGCTTGACGAGCGGCAGCCCGAGGTCGCGCGCTATCCGCAGGCTGACGAGGGTGCTGGAGGCGCCGGTGTCGATGAGCACGGAGACGGCGCGGTCGGCGAGTCGGCCGTCGGTGTGGAAGTGGCCGACGCCGCTGCGCGTGAGCGGGATGCGCGTGTAGCCGCTCCGCCGGAGGAAAGAGGGCAGGGAAGTGTCAGTCATGAAGACTCGTACGTCGTCCGGATGCCGACTGTTGCGCCGTCAGAGGGGTTTGGTCATCTCGACGACGCGGTCCTCGAAGCCGGAGGCGCTGTAGAGCCGACGGGCCGGGTCGTTTTTGGCGAGCACGCCGATTCGCAGAATCTTCGCGCCTGCCGCGCGGGCGTGCTCCTCGGCCCTCCGCAGCAGCGCGCGCCCGAGGCCGCGGCCCCTGTAGGCGTGCAGCACGACGAGGTCGGAGACGTAGGCGTATTCGTACTCGCGCTCCTCTATCAGCCTCGCCCTGACGCGCGCCCAGACGGAGACGAAGCCGACGGCGCGGCCGTCCTCCTCGGCGACGAAGACGGCGCCGCCCGTCTCGGCGCAGCGCGCGAACAGGTATTCGAGGTAGCGGCGGGCGACGAAGCGGCCTTCGACGAGGAGGGGGTCGAGACGGCGCTCGAACTCCTGCAACTCGACGAAGCACGCCTCAAGGTCGGGGGCGTCGTGGTCCCGGTAGGCGCGGACGGCGCTCACGGCCCGAACCTTCGCTGGTACTCTTCGGAGGTGATGAAAGCCTTGACCATCTCGGCCTGCTCGAAGTTGCCGTTGAACCTTTCGAGGTTGCCGAGCCAGTGGTTGAAGCCGGCGAAGTCGCGGTTCTGCTCGGGCGCGTCGTCCGGGTTGCGGCGCAGGTAGCCGAAGTATTGCATGAGGACGAAGGCGCGGTTGTAGTGGCTGCGGCCGAAGGCGGGGTTCTCGACGACGGAGCGCAGGGCGCGGGCGCGCGTCAGCGTCCCCGAGTTCAGGCCGTTGACGAGGGCGTCGCGCTCGGCCTGCGTGAGCGCGCCCCCGGCGCTCGCGTTGAGGGCGTCAACGTACTGCGCGTTCGAGAGCGCGTTGAACTTGGAAGTGAAGGCGGCGCGCGTGACGAACTCGTCGAAGAAGGCGACCTTGTTGGACTCGATCTGCCCCTTCCAGTCGCCCTGGTTGACGACGACGCCGCGGCCTATCTCGCGCACGTCGGCGAGGAAGTCGCGGAGCCTCAGGCGCTCGGCCGTCCCGAAGGCCGCCTGGTGCGCGAGGTAGACGACGAAGCCCGTCTCCTGAAACTCGATGGAGAGGAAGAAGGCCGCCGAGACGTTGACGCGGCGGGCCTCGCGGCAGAGGTTGTCGGCGCCGCAGGAGTCGATGACGTTGGTCCAGTGGGCGCGTCCGGGCGCGTCCGGCTCGCGGTTGAAGAAGTCTACGTAGTGCTGGCGGACGAAGAACTGCGTGTCGAACCCTGTGTCCCAGCGGACGGGGTTGGCGCCCGTCGCGGCGTCGTTGTCGGCGAGTTGGACGGCGGCGGTCGGCGCGACGCCGAGCGTCACGCCCGCGGCGTTGCTCAGGGTGACGGAGAACGATTCGGGGCCTTCGGCGAAGCGGTCGTCGGTGACGAACACGTCGAGCGTCCTTGTCGTCTCCTCGGGGGCGAAGCGGAGCGTGCCGAAGGCGGCCGTGTAGTCGGAGCGGTCGTCGGCCGCGCCGTCGGAGGTGGCGTAGTCAACGCGCGCAGGCAGCGAGAGGTCGCCCGTGCGCGTGACGGTCAGGCGCACGAGGCCCGCGCCCTCGGAGGCCGGGACGGAAGACGCGGCGAAGGAGACGGAGGAGGGGCCGACGGCGACGGTCGTCAACTCGTAGGCGCCGCGGCCGTAGGTGGCGAGCTGGATGCGCCCCGAAGCCTGCGCCGCGAAGGCGGTGACGGGGGCGGGCGGGAGGCCGTCGCTGAAGTACTCCCACGCGCCGCCGGCCGTCGAGGAGCGGAAGACGCCAACGTCGGTGCCGGCGTAGAGGACGCTGCGGTTGAGCGGGTCAATCAGCAGGGCGTTGGTCGGGATGTTGGGGAGGTTGCCGGACACGTCGGCCCACGAGGCGCCCGCGTTCGTCGTCTTGAAGACGTGGCCGGAGCCGAAGCCGGAGACGGCGAGGTAGGCGGTCGAGGGGTCGGAAGGGTCAACGACAATCTTCTCGATGAATCGCTGGGGGAGGCCGGCGGTGATGTCGGTCCAGCTCGCGCCGCCGTTGCGGCTGACCATCGCGCGGCCCTGGCCGGAGCCGGTGTAGATGGTGCCCGTGTCGGAGGGCGAGACGGCGATGGCGCTGAGCGTGTCGGAGCCGCCTTTCGTCAGGTCGGTGAAGCCGGCGGGCGCGAACCACGTGTCGCCGAGGTTGTCGCTGACGAAGAGGCGCCACGAGCCGAAGTAGATGCGCTGGTTGACGCCGTTGCCGGTGAAGGGCGGGTAGAAGGCGATGCGGGTGTTGAGGTTGCTCTCGCCCCAGGTGTCGTAGGTGCCGATCTGCCTGTCGAAGACGATGTTCGAGCCGCTGACGCGGAAGCGGTTGACCCAGGCGGAGAAGTAGGTACCGTAGAGGATGACGGGGTTGGCCGGGTTGAAGAAGCAGGCGCCGCCGTCGCTGCCTGCGAAGGCGTCCCAGCCGACCGAGGGGAGGCCGGAGGTGTCGCGCAGCCGTCGCTGCGTGCCGTTGTCCTGCGTGCCGCCGATGGTGAAGCCGGGGTCGGTGGGGTGGATGGCGAGGGTGTTGAACTGGACGAGCGAGAGCGTGCGGTTAAGCGACTGGACGGTGTGGCCGCCGTCCGGGGACTTCCAGAGGCCGCCGTCGTTGCCGAGGTAGACGACCGAGGGGTTGCCGGGCTCGAAGGCGAACGCCTGCTGGTCCGGGTGGATGGAGGAGAGGCTGGGCTGGTAGGTCCACCCGCCGTTGCCGGAGGGGACGAAGTTCTGCGTGAGGTTCGCCCACGAGACGCCGCCGTTCGTGCTCTTCCAAACGTCGCGCGAGCCGAGGTAAACGGTGTCGGCGTTCGTCGGGTCAACTTCGAGGTAGGTGTTGTAGCCGAACTGGCCGGTGTCCACGTTGAGGAAGTTGGACGGCTGCCAGGAGGCGCCGCCGTCGCGGCTGAAGTAGAGCCGCCGCTCGTCGGAGAAGATTGAGCCGACGTAGATGTAGACGCGCTGCGGGTCGGTGGGCGCGATGGCGATGCGGAAGTCGTAGACGGGGGCGCGGAAGGCTATGACGGGCGTCTTGACGGGGGAGCACGTCTGGCCGGCGTCGTCCGAGCGGTAGAGGCCGGGCGGGTTGCCGAGGTCGGCGGTGGCGAAGCCGCGCGTGCCGACCGTGGCGTAGATGGTTTGCGGGTTGGAAGGGTGGAGGACGAGGTCGCGCATCTGGCCGGCGAAGGTCCGCGCCCAGTTGAAGCCGCCGTCGGTCGAGATGAAGAAGCCGCTGGCGAGCGTCGCGTTCGTCGAGCGGTCTTTGGTCGTGTTCTGCGCGAGGTAGACGCGCTGCGGGTTCGAGGGGTCAACGGCGAGGCGGGCGGCGACGCCGTCGGGCAGCGTCGAGTTGCTGACGCGCGACCACGTCTGCCCGGCGTCGATTGACTTCAAGACGCCGGAGCCGAGGTAAGCCGAGTCGATGTCGCCCATCGCGGCGTAGACGGTCGAGGGGTTGCTCGGGGCGAAGGCAATCCAACTGACGGGGAGGTCCAGTTGGTTGTCGCTGACGGGCGCGAAGTTGGAGCCGCCGTCGGCCGAGCGCCAGATGCCGCCGGTCGCGCCGCCGACGAGGATGACGCGCGCGTCGGCGGGCGAGACGGCGATTGAGTTGATGCGTCCGCTGGTCCCGCCCCAGTTCTTCGGCGTCGGCGGCGGCACGGTCGGCCGCGGGCCGAGGGCGGCCCAGACCTGTCGCTCGGCCGCGCCGTCGGGCCGGAGCACGGAGCGGTCTTTGGCCTGCGGCGCGCGCCGCGCGGCCTCCCACGCCGCCCGCCTCGCGCCGGCCGGGATGGAGTCGAAGGGGAAGGCGCGCTTGTACGTGAACCATTCCGAGCGGCCTTCGGCGTCGTCTTCCATCTCCGACTCGCCGCCCGCCTGCGCGCGCGCGGGCGGGGGCGGCGAGGGCGGGCGACGGTTCTTCGTGCGCGCGGCCTTTTGACGTGAAGCCCTGACGCGGCCTTGGGCGAGGGCGGCGGCCGGCGCGAGCGCCCCGCAGAGCAGGGCGGCACACAGCAGGGAGATGATGAGGGGCGTGCTCCTGCGCGCTCTCACGGCGCGGCGCGGCGGCGGGGCGAGATGGTGTTTCATGGCCTGGGTACTGCGTCGGCGGAGTGAACGGGTGCGGACGCGCCGCAGCGGAGGGGAGACCTCGCGGCACGACCGCCTTGCCCGAAGCCTATCAGAAACCACCGCCCGGCGACAATGAATTTAAGAGCCGGGCGCGGGCGCGGCTACTGCGCCGAGTTCCTTATCAACCGGTGATAGAAGCGCACGCACGCGGCGTAGTCTTTGACGGAGATGCGCTCGTTCGTGCCGTGGAGTCTCTCCAGGTCGTCGCGCCGGAGGCGCATCGGCGAGAAGCGGTAGATGTCTGTCGTCAGGCGCGCGTAGTGCCGAGCGTCGGTCGCGCCGAGGACCAGCGCGGGCGCGACCAGCGTGTCGGGGAACACCTGCCGGACGGTCCGGCGGACGGTTTGAAAGCCGACCGTGTCCGTGCCCGAGACGGGCGAGGGCTCCGCGGCGAAGGCGCCGAGCCGGGAGATTTTCACGCGCGGGTCGGCGACCGCCTCGCGCGCGTGCGCGACGACGCCGTCGATGCTGTCGCCGGGGAGGATGCGGAAGTTGACGACGGCGCGGGCGCTCGACGGGAGGACGTTCTCCTTGACGCCGCCGCCGATGAGGGTCGCGGCCGTCGTCGTGCGGACGCCCGCGTTGGTGCCTGGCGACTCCGCCAGCTTGCGCTCGACGAGCGGCCCGAAGAGCCACAGGTTCGCCATCACGAGCCGCTTGCTGAAGGGCATCTCCGGCCCGACGTGCTCAAGAAGCTGACGCGTCACGCCGTCGAGGCTCGCCGGCATCTGTCGCCCTTCGAGCCTCGCGACGGCCGCGCCGAGGATGCCGACGGCCGTCTGCGGCGGCGGCATCGAGGAGTGGCCGCCCACGCCGTCGACAATCAACTCAAGGCTCACGAAGCCCTTCTCCGCGACGCCGACGGTCGCCACCGGCCGACTCACGTCCGGGATGATTCCCTCGGTGACGGCGAGCCCTTCATCCAGCACGTATTCGAGCGCGACGCCCCTCGCCAGCAGCAGCTCCGCGACCTTCGCCGCGCCGCCCGCGCCGCCGACCTCCTCGTCCGCGCCGAACGCCAGGTAGATGGTGCGCCGCGGGCGGAAGCCTTCGCCGACAAGCGCCTCGGCGGCCTCCATGACGGCGAGCAGGCTCGACTTGTCGTCAAGCGCGCCCCTGCCCCACACGTACCCGCCCGCGACGCGCCCCTCGAACGGCGGCTGCTCCCACCCGGCCAGAGTCTCCGGCCCGACCGGCACCACGTCCTGATGCGCCGCCAGCAGCACCGGCTTCAGACCCTCGTCCCGACCCCGCCACGTATAAAGCAGGCTGTAGCCGCCGACCGACTCCCTCTCCATCGCCGCGTGGGCCTTCGGAAAATTCTCTTCCAGATACCTGTGCAGCCCCGCGAACTCCTCGCCCCTCACCCGCCCCTGCTCCTCGAACGACACGGTCTGAAACCGCAAAGCCCCCGCCAGACGCCCCGCCGCCGCGCCCTCGTCAACGCCCAAGGGCTCGACCGTCTCGACCTGAATTTGTTTAGAAGTGAAGCGGAAGGTGTTGACGACCAACACGGAGGCGAGCACGACGACGGCCAGCGCGAGCACCAGAAAGATTCTCTTCTTCATGGCTTTCGGACTTCGGCGGGCAAGCGCGATTTGCGCCGGACGGCTTCCACGACCTCGCGCACCGCGTCAATCACGACTTCCGGCCGGTCGTGCTGGATGTGATGCCCGCTGCCCTCGACAACGACCAGCCTGCCCGCCGTCGACCTCCCGGCCAACTCCGTTTGGAGTTTCAAGAGTCGGGGGAAGACCTCGTCATCGAACTTCGCGAAGAGCACTACGAGCGGCATGTCGCCGAGCGACTTTTCAGAGCCGCGCGCCTGCGCCCAACTCTCGTCAACGGCCGCCCACTCGCGCCGCGCCGTCTCCAGATATGCCGTGCCCACCGCGACGGCCCGGTACGCCGGGTGATATTTGGAGCGGCGGTCGAAGATGGGGTTCTCCGTAACGACATCCTGCGCGAACACGCGCGGGATGCCGAGCGGCGCCGTCAACAGCCCCAGTCTCATATAAAGCGGCAGCCGGGGCTCGCGCTCCTCATGGGCCGAATCCACCAGCACCATCCCCGCAACCTCCTCGGGGAACCGTGCGGCGTACAGGCGGACGTTCAAGCCGCCGAACGAGTGGCCGACCAACACGTAAGGCGGCCTGACACCCGAGTTGACGAGCAGCGCGTGCAAGTCGGCGACCATCTGCCCGCTCGTCCGCGGGGTCGGCGCCACGTCACTCCATCCCAACCCCGCCCGGTCGTACGCGCAGGCGCGTGCGAACCCCGCGACCTCCGGCTGCACTAAGCCCCACCCCAGCGAGCACTCGCCGATACCCGCGTCCATCACCACCGTCGGCCCGCCCCCGCCCTCGGGGCCCGAACAAAGGACATGCAGCCGATACCCGCCCGCCGCGACCAGCCTCCCCGGCGGCGGATATCTTTCACGGTCGAGCCTTGAAGCCGCGGCCTGATAAATCGCCCCGGCCAGCGCCAACGCGGAGACCAGCGCCACCACCGACCCCAAGCCCAAATATAGAAAGCGATACCCGGCCATCGTCGGCACGTAGGATTCGGGCGCCCGCCGCCCGCGTCACCTGTTCATTCAACGGCCGCGGCGCGTGGGCGGAACTCAAGTTTGAAGTCGCCTTCGGTCGTGTCGGCGAGGGCACGGCCGCCGTGTTGGAGGCGGCCGAAGAGGATTTCTTCGGCGAGGGGGGCTTTGATTTTTTCCTGAATGAGACGGGCCATCGGGCGGGCGCCCATCTGGCGATCGTAGCCGTGGTCGGCGAGCCAGCGGCGGGCCGATTCGGTCAGCTCAAGCTCGACGTTCTTTTCGGAGAGCTGGGCGCGGACCTGCGCGACGAACTTGTCCACGACGCGCTCGATGTTCTCGAAGGTGAGCGGGCCGAAGGCTATCCAGGCGTCGAGGCGGTTGCGGAACTCGGGGCTGAAGGCGCGCTCGATGGCGCCGCGGCCTTGCCCTAAAGAGACGCCTTCCTGCCCCTGCTGGAAGCCGACGCGCGAGCCCGACATCTCGCGGGCCCCGGCGTTCGTCGTCATGATGAGGATGATGTTGTGGAAGTCGGCGCGCTTGCCGTTGTTGTCGGTCAGGGTCGCGTGGTCCATCACCTGAAGGAGAATGTTGAAGAGGTTCGGGTGCGCCTTCTCTATCTCGTCTAAGACGACGACGGCGAAGGGCGTCTTGTTGACGGCGTCGGTCAGGAGGCCGCCCTGGTCGAAGCCGACGTAGCCGGGCGGGGCGCCGATGAGGCGCGAGACGGTGTGCGGCTCGGCGTACTCGCTCATGTCGAAGCGGATGAACTCGACGCCTAAGGCGACGGCGAGCTGCTTGGCAAGCTCCGTCTTGCCGACGCCCGTCGGGCCGGAGAAGAGGAAGGAGCCGATGGGCTTGTCGGGCTGGCCGAGGCCGGAGCGCGAGAGCTTGATGGCCGAGACGACCTGCGCGATGGCGTGGTCCTGCCCGTAGATGACCGAGCGCAGGTCGGCGTCCAGATTTTGCAGGCGGTCGCGCTCGGAGCCGGCGACGGTGCGCGGCGGTATCTTCGCCATGCGGGCGACGACCTGTTCAATCTCGTGGACGCCGACCTCCTTCGGGCGCTCCGCTTCGGGCATCAGCTTGACCATCGCGCCGACCTCGTCAATCACGTCGATGGCCTTGTCGGGGAGGAAGCGGTCGTGGATGTGCTTGGCGGCAAGCTCGGCCGCCGCGCGCAACGCCTCGGGGTGGTAGACGACGCCGTGCGCCTCCTCGTAGAGCTTCTTCAAGCCTTCGAGAATCTTGATGGTGTCTTCGAGCGAGGGCTCGCCGACTTCGATTTTTTGAAAGCGGCGGGCCAGCGCCCGGTCGCGCTCGAAGGCGGCCTTGTATTCGGGGTAGGTGGTCGAGCCGATGCAGCGCATCTCGCCGGAGGCGAGCACGGGCTTGATGATGTTCGAGGCGTCCATCGAGCCGCCCGAGACGGCGCCCGCGCCGACGATGGTGTGAATCTCGTCGATGAAGAGGACGACGTTCGGCTTCTTCTTCAGGGCCGCGATGACGGCCTTCAGGCGTTGCTCGAACTCGCCGCGGTACTTCGTCCCGGCCAGCAGCGAGCCCATGTCGAGCGAGTATACCTCGGCGCCTTTGAGGGCGTCGGGCACCTCGCCCTTCTGAATCTTGAGGGCGAGGCCCTCGGCAATCGCGGTCTTGCCGACGCCGGGGTCGCCGACGTAGATGGGGTTGTTCTTGCGGCGGCGGCAGAGGACTTGAATCGTGCGCGCGACTTCGGCTTCGCGGCCGATGAGCGGGTCTATTTTGCCCTCGGCGGCGCGCTCGACGAGGTTCGTCGTAAACGCGGCGAGCGGGTCGCGGGCGGCGGCAGCCTGCGCGGCCTCGTCCTCGTCTTCGCCGCCCTCGGGGACGAAGCCGTCGCCGCGCCCGCCCGTCTCGACCTTGGAGATGCCGTGGGCGAGGTAGTTGAGGATGTCGAGGCGCGTGATGCCCTGCTTCTTGAGGAGGTAGACGGCGTGCGAGTTGGGCTGCTGGTAGAGGGCGGCGAGGACGTTGCCGCCGTCCACCTCCTTCTGCCCCGAGCCCTCGGCCTGCAAGAGCGCGTACTCGACGACGCGCTGGAAGGCGGCCGTGTACTCGGGCAGCACTTCGCTCTTGGCCGGCACCTTCTCCAGCTTCTCCTTGAGGAACTGGTCAAGCTCCTCGGCCAGCGCCTCGACCCGGCCGCCGCACTGGCGGATGACCTTGGCGCCCGTCCGCTCGTGCAGCAGCGCGTAGAGCAGGTGTTCGAGCGTCACGTACTCGTGCCGCCGCTTGACGGCCTCCATCGCCGCGAAGTTGAGCGTGTCTTGTAGTTCCTTGGTAATCATTACTCCCCTGGTTCTTCTTCCATCGTGCAGAGCAGCGGGAACTCTTCGGCGCGCGCGAGGTGCGTGACGCGCTCGACCTTCATCTCGGCGACCTCGAAGGTGTAGACGCCCGCGACGCCGACGCCCTGCGTGTGGACGGCCCACATGACGCGGAAGGCGTCCGGCTCCTCCCGCCCGAAGACGGTCTTCAGGACGTGGACGACGAACTCCATCGTCGTGAAGTCGTCGTTGTGCAGGAGGACCCGGTAGAGCGGGGGCTTCTTCAGCTTCTCCCGGCTCTCGGTCGCGACCTCCTCCTCGAACCCGTACTCGCGCTCCGGCATGGCACAAGTTTAGAAGGCGGCGGGCAAAGGGGCAAGGGAGGTGTCGGGCGCCGGCTTTTGCTTTATCATCGAAGGCGTGGCCGAGACGCGCTTCCCAGACCCGAGCCGGGCGACGCCCGACGGAATAGTCGCCGTCGGCGGGCGGCCCGACCCGGAGCTGCTCGCGGAGGCTTACGCCTCGGGCATCTTCCCGTGGCCCGTCGAGGGCTACCCGCTGCTCTGGTTCAGCCCGCCCGAGCGCGCCCTGCTCTTCTTCGACGAGCTGCACGTCCCGCGCAGCCTCGCCCGAGAGCGCAGGCGGACGACCCTGACCTTCACCATCGACCGCGCCTTCGGCCGCGTCATCCGCGCCTGCGCGTCGGTCCCGCGCCCCGACGGGCAGGGGACGTGGATTACGCGCGACATGGTCCGCGGCTTTACGGAGTTTCACCGTCGGGGGCGCGCTCACAGCGTCGAGGCTTGGGAAGATGGGGAGCTGGTCGGCGGGCTCTACGGCGTGGACGCGGGCGGCGCCTTCTGCGGCGAGAGCATGTTCCGCCTGCGCCCGAACGCGTCGAAGCTGGCGCTGCTCTTCCTCGTCGAACACCTCCGCGCGCGCGGTCTGGGATGGCTCGACGCGCAGGTCATGACGCCGCACGTCGAGGCGCTCGGCGCCCGCCTCGTGCCCCGCGCAGAGTTCCTCTCGCTGCTCGCGCGCGAGCGCCGCCGCGGGCTAAGGCTCTTCTGAAAGCTGGCGTGCGGCCGTCTCTTCTAACTCCCTCAAAAGCCTCGCCGCGTCGCCCGCCCGCCCGGCCCACCACTCAGAGACGACGCCCAACGACGCGCGGTGTTTGAGGTGCCGGCCCGCCCAGGCTTCGGCTTCGGCTGCGAGCCAGCCGAGCGCCGCCGCCGTGTCCTGCCCGAGCAGCGAGCGCAGCGCGAACGCCCGCCCGCCCGCGCGCAAGCCCGTGCCGAGCGCGCGGCCGGCACGCGCCAAGTCGGCCCGCGTCAGTATCACGCCCGTGCGCGCGGGCGCGAGTAAAGATTGTGAGAACTCTTCGGCACCCGTCCCGCCGCGCGGGTCGGCGAGCGGCGGCGCCTCGCGCAGATGCAGGGGGAGCACGCCGGGCGGCCCCGTGCGTTCGACTTCCTCCAGCAGCGCCTTCGTCAACAACTCGCCCCAGCGCCGGTAGAACGGCGGCGCCAACTCCGACAGCTTCTCCAGATACGCCGGGAGCCAACTCACCAAATGCTCCCACAGGAACGCCCCGCGCGCGGCCCCGCCCCCGCCCGACTCGCACAGCCCCGCGTAGGTCGCCAGCATCACGGCCAGATGGTCCGGCTCGGCCGGCGGCGTCATCCCCAGCAGCCCCATGAAATCCGCCACGCGCGACCGCGCCTCGCCCCCCAGCATCCCCTCCGCGCCCGCGTACACGGACGCGTAAGGGTAGAGCTGGAACGCGAACAACTCCGTGTACTCGCTCGGCGCCGGCAACCCGCCCAGCCCCAAAGCCTCGGCCACGCGCCCCGCCCCCTCGCGGTCAGGCGGCTCGACCAGCACGGCCAGTGCGCGAAACAGTTCCATAACTAAGAAGAGCTAAACAATCCGAGCTTGTTCGTTAAGCCCCGAAGGGGCGGAATGTAATAGCCAGGGGCAGAGCGAACGAATGTGAGCGCCGCCCCTGGACACCGGCAAGACATTCATGAGCCCCAACGGGGCGGAATAACGAACCTAATCCCAGACGTGCCTTTCGTCAAACGACACGCGATACCTCTTGAGGAGACTCCTGTATTCATCTTCAAACGTCCTCCGGCGGTGGTGCTCCTCCTGCTTCGCGATGTAACGCAAGAGGGCCGGGACGTTCGACTGCCCGATGGAAAAGGCGCCGTAGCCGGTCTGCCATCGAAAATTACGGAGGGACGGCCCCTTTGCCTTGGCCCACTTGGAGGA
>DASZEK010000161.1:0-92071 GCA_035941045.1 Pyrinomonadaceae bacterium
GGAGTTGTCTTCCCCGGCACCCGACACCCGACACCTGACACCGCCGTTCGCGGCTTACGGCCTTTCCGCCGTCAGGGCCATCTCGTAATTGCCGGTCGCGTCGCGGAGGCTGACTTCCACCGTCCAGACGCCGGGGATGGCTTCCAATTCGCCGGTGCCGAGCTTGTAATTGCCGGAGCCGGTGAGCACCGCGTCCTGGCGCACCTTGCCGCGCGCGTCGCGCAGCTTGAAGTGCATTTCGCCGGCCGTCAGCGTGTACTTCACGCTGAGGCGCACGAGGCGGTCCTCTTCCCGGACCTGCAACTCCATCCGCCGCGTCTCGGTCTTGGCCGCGAACGAGGACTTGTGGTTCACCCGGCTGATGACCTCGGCGGCCGACACCGCGAGGCCCAGCGCGGCCAGCGCGCAGACTGCGAGCAACGTCTTTCTCATGGCGCCCGGTCCTTTCGCCGCCCTCAGAGCTTGAAGCCGCTCTCTTCCAGCTCTTCCTCGGCCTTGGGCTCGTGGGTCTCTTCGACGACCTGCCCGTCGAAGAGGTGGAAGGTGCGGTCGGCCCACTTGGCGTAGCGCGGGTCGTGGGTGACCATGCAGATGGTGGCGCCGCCGTCGTGAAGTTCCCTGAGGAGGTTCATGACGGCCTCGCCGTTGGTCGAGTCGAGGTTGCCGGTGGGCTCGTCGGCGAGGAGGATGGAGGGGTTGCCGGCGACGGCGCGGGCGACGGCGACGCGCTGCTGCTGACCGCCCGAGAGCTGCGACGGGTAGTGCTTCATGCGGTGCGACATGCCGACTTTGAGCAGGGCCTCTTCGACCCGCTCGCGCCGCTCCTTGGCGCCGATGTCGCGGTAGGTCAGAGGCAGCTCGACGTTCTCGTAGACCGAGAGGTCGCCGATGAGGTTAAACGCCTGGAAGATGAAGCCGATCTCGCGGTTGCGGATGCGCGCGCGCTCCGAGAGCGAGAGGTTGGCGACCGAAGTGCCGTTGAGCACGTACTCGCCGTCGGTCGGCGAGTCCAGGAGCCCGAGGATGGAGAGCAGCGTGGACTTGCCGCAGCCCGACGGGCCGCCGATGGCGACGTACTCGCCCTTCTTGATGTCGAGGTGGATGCCGGAGAGCGCGTGCGTCTCGACCTCGTCCGTGTAGAAGACCTTCTTGACGCCGTCCAGCCTGACCAGCGGCTCACTCGTTGCGCTCATCGCTTTTCCTTTCGTTGACGGGGGTAGGGTAGTTATTCCAAACGGAGGCGGTCTACGCTGTCCCACTGCGAGGTTTCGGACAGGATGACCGTGTCGCCTTCCTTCAAGCCTTCGAGGACTTCGACGGTGTTGACCGAGGTGCGGCCCAGCTTGACGGGGACTCTCACCGCCTCTTTCCCATCAGGCTCGATGCGGAAGAGCGTGATGGTGGAGTTGGCCGCGCCCGACGCGGGCCGCCCGACGTAGAGTACGTTGTCGAGCCGCTCAAGTTCGATGGTTCCGTCCACGCTCAGGTCGGGGCGCGCGCCCTGCGGCAGCCCGCCGTCGAGGCGTACGTCAACGAGGACCGTCGCGTTCTGCACGGCCGGGTCGATGCGCTGGACGGTGCCCTGCACGACGCCCGCGCCGCGCGTGTCAATCGTCGCCGGCAGCCCCAGCCGGATGTCTTTAATCTGGGTCTCGGGGATTTGCAGGACGGCCTTGAGGCTCGAAGGGTCGGCGACGCGGGCGATGTTCGTGCCCGGCGTGATCTGCTGGCCGACCTCGACCGTCACCTGCTGCAAGACGCCGTTGGTGCCGGCGCGGACCTGCAAGGAGGCGACCTGCTCCTGATTGAGCCGGAGCTGCGCGCGGAGCTGCGCGATGCGCGCCTGCTGCGCGGCCATCTGCGCCGCGGCCGACTGGCTGGTGGAGGCCACGCGCTTCTGCTCGATGTCGAGGCGGTTCTGGAGCTGTTCGACTCTCACGCGCGAGATGCGCAGCGTGATGGCGGGGACGAGGCCCTCCTTCGCCAACTGCTCGTCGGTGTCGAGCTGAATCCGGGCCTGCTTGTACTCGGACTGAACCTGCGCGGTCGCGGCCTGCGCCGTCATGCGCTCGCTCTCAAGGCGCGAGCGGATGTTGTTCAGCTCGGCCTCGGCCGACCTGATCTGGTACTCCACGTCCACCGTCGACTGCTGGAGCGTCGGGTTCGACAGCTCGACGAGGACCGTGCCGGCGCCGACCGTCTCGCCCGCCTTGGCGTAGATGCGCTCGACGCGCCCCTCGACGGGGGCGGCCACCTGGCGAATCTCCTCGGGGACGAGCGTGCCGAGGCCGCGCACCTGTCGAATCATCTGGCCGCGCTTGACGGTGTCGGGCCAGACGGTGCCGCGGGCCACGGACGGCGCGGCTTTCGGCAGCCGCGACAGGCCGAAGGTGATAAGGACGGCGGCGACGGCGCAGGCCACGGCGTAGATTGCGAGCCGGAGTCGCTTACGGTTCTTGCGTTGGGGGCGTTTGACATCCATAGTGCGGAAAAAGAGCCTTCGTGACCTGACGCCCCAGAACAAGCCCCGTACCACGCGCCCGGTTCGCGTTTTTCAAGGCTTTTCACGCCCCACGCCCCACGCCCCCCTCCCCGCCGGTGTCCGTTTCCGAAAACCGAAATCCCAAAATCGGGAAATCCGGCGCGGGCGAAATTCGTTGACATTTGCCCCGGCCGGAAATACTTTACGGCCCTCGCCATTTATCTCGGGCGGGGATATTCACGCCGCGCCGGCACGAGGCCGCCGAAAGCTCTACCCCACCGCCGCACACTTAAGGAGAAGCAGATGGCCGACTTCAACACAGGCACCGTGACGCTGGATTTCAGGGACGCCGCCCGGAGGCCGATTAAAGACAACGTCAGGCTCACGTTCGACAACCTCAAGCGCAAGAGCCTGAGTTTCCGCATTGAGCGGGACAAGTTCCCCCTCGTGCTCAACGATGTCCCCGCCTTCCCGGACGGGAACTGGACCGTCTTCGTCCAGCCCGAGCGTTACCGCCCTAAGACCTTCTTCATCAACCTCGCCTCGGGCGGGACGAAGGTCTGCGAGGAGTTCTTCTTCCTCCACTCGGCCCAGGCGCGGCCCGTCTTCCCCTCGGCCGACGCCGTCTTCTCCGAGGCGAAGTGGGCGGACCTGGCCGCCCTCCTGAAGAAGACCACGGTCGGGAACCTGAGCGGGCAGGAGCTTTTCTCAGACCTCGTCAGGAAGAAGAGCAACCACCTGCTAGCCGGGGGGCTGCTCAACCTCCACGCGCGCTCGCAGGCCGTCACGCTGCCATCCGGCAAGACCGTCTTCTCGTACTTCAACAGCGTGGACCTCATCCTCCAGGACCGCATCTACGCCATGGTGTCGGACGACCTCCACGCCGACGTGCTGAAGTCGGTGAAGAAGAAGGTGCTGGAAGCGGCCCCCGGCAACCTGCACGAGTTCCACCTACCCAGCGGCGACTACACGATGTTGAAGAAGGACTCCAGCTTCAAGACGCCCGAGCGGGTCGGCAACATGCAACTGACCTTCGCCGAGAACGACAAGGGGAAGAGGGTCGTGGACGCCGACGTGGACGAGGCCAAGGGCATCAAGCACGCCTTCGAAGTCCTCAGCCACGTCTTCACGGGCGGGCGCACGCACCCTTACGACATCCACCAGATATTGACCCACTTCTACGAAGACATCTCGCTCGGCTACGACCTCGTGCCGGCCTGAGGCGTCGGCCCGCGCGATGTCAACACGAGAGGGCACAGAGAGGAATTTGTGTCTTTCTCTGTGCCCTCCGTGTTAAATCCTGCCTCCCGCTAGCGGCCGGCCGGCATGAGTTGATTGATCCTGTTGAGGATGGCCGTCTTGGCGGGGAGCGAGCTTTTGGAGACGGCGGCGCGCAAATCCGTCAGCGCCTTGCGCAGCGACTTCTGGTCCTGCGCCACGTACTGGTCGGGGTTCTTCGTGTCGAGCGTCTCTTTCAGTTGGGGGGATTCGAGCGCCCTCTGCAAGCCCTCGGCGGCCTCTGCGGCGTGCGCGCCCGCCGGGTAGAGCGAGAGGTAGCGGCCGTCCGTCTCGGAGAGGTAGAGGAAGGCGCAGACCTCGTCGCTCTCGCAGTCGCTCGGGATGGGGTTCTGCGCCGCCGCCCACGCTATCTCCTCGCCGGCCGGCGTGCCGCTATACTTCTTCTCAAGCGCCCACATCGCCTCCGACGCCACCTGATAGTTGCCCGAGAACTCGTGGTAGACGACCTCCTTGTCGTGAGCCTTGAGCCAGTCGCGGTAAGGCGCCTGCTCGCGCTTGTCATAGGGGACGGCGAGCACGGAGCGGTCGAGCGCGCGCAGCACCGAGAGTTCCAGCCCGGCGCGCTCCGCCGCGGACTTGGCCTCGGCCGCCGCGGCGGAGGCGAGGTTGTAGAGGTCCACGCCCTCCTCGAAGCTCATCGTCTCGGCCTTCAGGCGGTCGGCGATGATGCCCCGCGTGATGTCGCCGCGCCGGGCCGCGTCGTAGTCGGCCAGCAGCCCGCCGAAGACCCAGCCCGTGCCGCCCGCGGGCAGACTCACCAGATACCAGCGGCCGCGACGGCCTCCTATCTCGACCTCGTCCGCCGAGCGCGCCGTCGCCGTCAACACGGTCCCGAGCTTGAGCCGCGTGACCTCGGCGGCCGACGTTTCCGGGCCGCCGCGCGCGCGCACGTTCGAGGCGACCGTAATCTTCTGCTGCGCCGGTTCGAGTTTCACCTCCTGCGCCGCGACCGAAAGGCCGAGCGCGAGCGACGCCAGCAGCCCGGCCGACACCCTGTTCACTGTCGGAAGATTCATCCGTCCCGCCTCCCGCGGTAAGTTTAAGAAGTCTTCTCAAGCCACTCGCCGATGACCTTCGAGAGCCCCGTCGGCTGCTCCCGGTAGCCGAGCTTTTTGTAAAACTCGACCGCGTCGTCCGAGAAGAGGTAGACGTGCTGCCCGCGCAGGCCCCCTTCGAGCCGCCACATCATGCGCCGCGCGACGCCGCGCCCGCGGTAGGCCGAGAGCGTCCACACGTCAACGACGTAGGCGTTGCAGACGCCGTCCGAGAGCACGCGCGCCGTGCCGACGATGCGGTCGCCGTCGTAGGCGACGACGGCCGTGTGACTGTTGGCGAACGACTCGCGCAACTGCTCGGCCGTGCGCCCGTTGTCGAAGTGGTCCGCCGCGAGCGACGCCTTCATCTGCCCCCAGTCAACGCCTTCGAGGCTCGTCTCGTATCTGATTTCAGGGTCCACGGCGCGCGCCCCTCCGAAAAGCTCCGGGGAAAATACAACGTGAGAGCGCGGCGCGTCTACAGGGATTGTCTTTCGGATTACCCGTCGAGGGCTTCGCGGACGGCGCGCGTGAGACGGCGCACGTCCTCCTCGGTCGTGTCGAAGGAGCACATGAGGCGCACCTCGGAGGCGGCCTCGTCCCACACGTAGAAGAAGAACTCTTCCCGAACGCGCTTGACGCAACGGGGCGGGAGGCAGGCGAAGACGGCGTTCGACTCGACGGGCTGCGTGATGCGGACTCTCGGCACGCCTTCCAGCTCGCCCGCGAGGAGGCGGGCCATGCGGTTGGCGTGGCGGGCGTTTTCGAGCCAGACGCCGTCCGAGAGCATGGCGTCGAACTGCGCGGCGATGAAGCGCATCTTCGACGGCAGTTGCGCGCCCTGCTTGCGCACGTACTCGAAGCCGCGCGCCAGCCCTTCGTCGAAGAAGACGACGGCCTCGCCGTACATCATCCCGTTCTTCGTCCCGCCGAAGGAGAGCACGTCCACGCCCGCCGTCACCTCCGCCAGCGACGCGCCCAGGTGCGCCGCCGCGTTCGACAGCCGCGCGCCGTCAACGTGCAAAAGCATCCCGCGCGCGTGCGCGAACTCGGAAAGCTCCCCCAACTCTTCGAGCGTGTAGACCGTCCCCACTTCCGTCGGCTGCGAGACGGAGACGACGCGCGGCTGGGCGCGGTGCTGGTCGCCCGACGCGGAGAGCAGCGGCTCGATTAAGGCGGGCGTTAATTTCCCGTCCGGGTTGGCGAGGGGCAGGAGCTTGCAAGACTTCTCGGGGGCGCCGCACTCGTCCACGTTGATGTGGGAGGTCGCCGCGCAGACGACGGCGTGGTAAGGCCGCGTGACCGCCTGAAGGCCGAGGACGTTGGCGCCCGTCCCGCCGAAGACGAAGAAGGCGCGGGCGCCCTCGCCGAAGTGCTCGCGGAAGCGGGCCTCGGCCGCGGCGGTGAAGGGATCGGCGCCGTACGCGACGACGTGGCCCCGGTTGGCGGCCAGCAGCGCCTCCATCACGCGCGGGTGGACGCCCGCGTTGTTGTCGCTCGCAAACCCTCGCTGTGTCTTCATCACGGCGGCGGATTATACCCGCCCTCAAGCCCTCTTCACGAACTCGCGCTTGAAGGTGCGCTCCTCGCCGTCGGGGAATTTGACAGTGACCTTGTCGTCGGCGACGGAGGTGACTCGGCCGCGGCCGTACTTCGGGACGCGGACCGCGTCGCCGTCCGAGAACACGACCTCCTTCTTCCGGCGCGGCGCGGGAGGCTCCGGGGCGGGCCTTTCTCCGGCGGGCTCGGTCTTGAGGCCGAGTCTTTCCGCGAGCGGCTGGAGGCAGTTGTCGCAGCGCCCGCAGCGCCCCTCCTCGAACTCCTCACCGAAGTACTCGTGAAGGAGCTTCCACCGACACTCGGCGCTCTGGCCGTAGAGCATGACGCGCTCAAGCTTCTCGCGGTCGCGCCCCCCGCGCTCCTCGAACTCGCGGGCCATCGCCTCGAACTCTTCCGGCCCGAGCCCTTCGCGCAACAGCCGAAACTTCATGCCGCGCAACTCCGAGACGGCCCGCGCCTCCTTCAGCATCGAGAGCACGACGCGCGTCTTCGTCTTCGCGACCGAGGGCGCGCCCTCCTGCACGTCGGCGAGCGCGACGGGCTGACGTTCGGCGCCGGCCGCGCGCAGGGATTCGTAGACGGCGAGGATGTCGAGCGGCTTCGGGTGGCGGCCGCCCATGAAGAAGAGCTGCGTGCGGCGGTCGCCGAGCTGGTAGAAGAGCGCGCAGCGGGCGGCGAGCCCGTCGCGCCCGGCGCGGCCCGACTCCTGGTAGTAGGCTTCGAGCGTGCCGGGCATCTGGTAGTGGACGACGAAGCGGATGTCGGGCTTGTCGATGCCGAGGCCGAAGGCGTTGGTCGCTATCATCGCCTTCAACCCGCCGGCCATGAAGAGGTCCTGGTTCTCCTTGCGCTCGGAGGCCGGGAGCTTGCCGTGGTAGACGCGGACGGGGAAGTCCGAGCCTTTGAAGAAGTCCGACAGCGCCTCGACCGCCTTGACGGTGGCGCAGTAGACGACGCCCGTGCCTTCTGTCTCGCGCAGCAGGCGGGCGAGCTGTTCGCGCTTCTCAAGCTCGTTCGTCACGCGCAGGACTTCGTAGGCGAGGTTGGGGCGGTAGATGCCCGTGTTGATGACGCTCAAGGAGCGCAGGTTGAGGTGCCTGCGGATGTCGGCGACGACTTCCGCGGTGGCCGTGGCGGTCAGGGCGAGAACGGGGGGCGAGCCGAGCGTCTTGAGCGCGCCGCCCAGAGAGAGGTAGGCGGGCCGGAAGTCGTGGCCCCACTGGGAGACACAGTGGGCCTCGTCCACGACGACGAAGTCAATCTTCTGGCCGCCGAGCTTTTCGAGGAAGGCCGGGTCGGTCAGGCGCTCGGGCGTGGTGAAGACGATGTCGCTCTCGCCGTCTTCGATGCGCTCGATGTGCTCGCGGCGCTCGCCCTCGGTCAAGGCGCTGTTGACCTGCGCGGCCTCGACGCCCGCCTCGGAGAGCTTGTCCACCTGATCCTTCATCAGCGAGATGAGGGGCGAGACGACGATGGTCGTGCCTTCGAGGTGGAGCGCGGGCAGTTGGTAGCAGAGCGACTTGCCGGCGCCGGTCGGCATGACGGCGAGCGTGTCCTGGCCCGAGAGGACGGAGCGAATCACCTCCTCCTGGCCGGGGCGCAGTTTACGGTGCCCGAAGACCTCGCGCATCGTGCGGCGCAGCTTCGGCAACTCTTGCGTGACGCCCATCGGCGGCTGGTTAACCTCCGTGCGGGAAAATGTCTCGGGAGGCCGCAGAGTGTGCGGCAGAGATGTGCGGATTGTGAAAAGGGCGTGTCGTTTTTTGGTGACGGGAACGGCCGCGGTGCTTTTAAAGTCTTCGCGCCTCCAGCGCCTTCGCGTGAGATTAAGAGAGCACGCGAAGGCGCTGGAGGCGCGAAGGAAGAATTCTTGTTGACGGCTTTAGGAGTTCCTGTTGGTGCCGGTGTTGCCGCCGCGGTTGGTGTTGCCGCCCGTGGTGCCGGTGCCGGTGTTGCCGCCCGTGCCGCGGTTGGCGTTGCCGGTGCCGGTGTTGCCGTTCATGTTCATGGAGCCGTTCATGTTGGAGCCGGCGCCCGTCCCGGTGCCCATGTTGGTGTTGCCGGTCGTGCCGGTGTTGCCGGTGCCGGTCGTGCCGGCGTTGTAGTTCGCCGTGCCCGTGTTGAGGTTGCCGGCGCCGGTGCCCATGTTGGCGTTCGTGCTGTTGGCGTTGCCGTGGTTGGTGTTGTCGCCGCCGCCGCAGCCGAACGAGAAGCCGGCAAGGCCGAGTAGAACCAAAAGCGTCAGTATCCGTCGCATCGAAACTCCTCCTACTTTGTGTGCGTCAAAAAATTCGCCGCCCGGCGAGCGGCGCCGTGCGACGCGTGGCCGCTCGGCCCGCGCCCGTCTGCATCATTCCTCCGCTAAGGGAAAGGAGAGGCTACAACAGCGGGGCGTAGGGAGTCAGTACGTTCTCGGACAGACCCCTTGGCGGCGCCGCTGTATTTTCCGAGTCAAGTCTCCCCGGCCGGTCTTCGAGACTTCGTACAAGGTGGGTTGTTATGTCATCAGTATTGAACCGCGGTCAGAGAGAGAGGGCGGCCTTCAAGGTCGTGTGCGTGTGGTGCGGCGGCCTCATCCGCCACAGCAGCGTCAAGGAGTCGCGCGGCATGTGTCTGGCGTGCTACGCGCGGATGCTCAACGAACACTTCCGCCAGCACCAGGCCGGCGCGGGCGCTTCGAGCGAAAGATAAATTCAGTAGACAGTAGACAGTAGGCGCTCCGCTTTTTCTACTGTCTACCGTCTACTTCCTCTGGCACCTTCCTTGCTCTGACAAAGGGCGTAAGCGAAAAAACCTTGCGACGGCGTCGGTTCCTCGACGGGGCACGTACTGTTTGTGCGCCGCGCATGTCCGCTTACTAAACAGCGGCAAGGGTTGAAAGGCCCTCGGTGAGAGTCATGGAAGAGGACAGATTTACGAAGGCGAAGCGGGCCGAGGGGACGGCCGGCGAGGGCGGGTGGAGGCCGGGCATGGGCCAGCTCGTCGGCATCGTCATCGCCGCGATATCTTTTCTCGCGGCCATCATCCTCGGCGTGACGACGGGGGTCGGGCTGCTCGTGCTGGTCGTCGTCGGGCTGTCCGTGGTCGTCCTCCTGCTCGCCCTCCTGCGGGGCGGGAAGAAGGGCGCGGCCGGCGCGTGCCCGCACTGTGGGGCGGCCTTCAACTTCCCCTCGCACATGTCGGAGTTCAACTGCCCCTCGTGCGGCCGGCGGCTTGAGTCGCGCTGAAGGGGCGAGAAAGGAAAGGGACAGGGATGGGCAGCGCAGACAGCGGCGGCAGGAATCAGGGCGACAGCGGCAACGTGAGCGGCACGCGCCAGAAGGGCGGCGAAGGCTCGCGCGGCGAGTCCGGCGCCAAGAGCGAAGGCAAGGGCACCGGCAACAAGAGCGAGGGCTCGGGCAAGAAGAGCGGCACGCCGGGCGGCGAGCGGCACCACTGAACACGGAGGGACCAAAGAAGTGTCTGACGAGGAGCGCAACGACAAGGCCATCGGCGAAGGCAACCTCCGCAAGGAGCGCGGCGCGCCGCCCTACGCCGACCGCGCCTACGCCGGAGAGGACGAGCCCGGCGGCGGCGACACCCCGAGCCAGGAGGGCACGGCCGGCGGCACCAACGTCTCCGCCCAAGGGGGCAGCACCGACAGCAGCAAGACCGGCGGCAACGCTGGCGGCTCCGGCGCCGAA
Organism: Pyrinomonadaceae bacterium; assembly: GCA_035941045.1. Taxonomy (GTDB): domain Bacteria; phylum Acidobacteriota; class Blastocatellia; order Pyrinomonadales; family Pyrinomonadaceae; genus QHXN01. The sequence continues at coordinate 10,059 of DASZEK010000161.1, forward strand.
GGCTAAACCTACTGAAAAAACTAAGGGCGAGGGACGAGGATGAAAGGCAGCGTGTCTTTCATCCTCGTCCCTCGCCCTTCACTTCTATCCCTCTTCCATCAACGCGGACGCGTCCTCCGGGTCTGCGTCCACGATGAGGTCAACGCCCGCCCGCGCGAAGCGCCGGGCCGCGGCCGAGGCGCGTGCGTCGCCCTCCGCGTCGAGCGACCATTGCGCGTGGCCCGCGAGCAGGGCGAGCGCGAAGGCGCGGCCGAGCGTCAGCGCGAAGCGGCGCGCGCCCGCCTCGACGAAGACCTGCCCTCTGCCGCTCGCCTCCCTGAGCCACGCGGCGGCGTGCTCAATCGAACGCAAAGACAGGCGCGCGGCCTCGACGAGTCGCGCGTCTCGCACTCCGGCCGCGCAGCGCCCCGCCTCCGACATCAGCTCCGAAAGCGGCTCGCCGCCCGCGCCAATCGCGCGCAGCGCGTCGAGCGACAGGACGTTGGTCGTGCCCTCCCAAATCGAAAGCACCTGCGCGTCGCGCAGGAGGACGGGCAGCCCCGTGTCCTCGACGTAGCCCGCCCCGCCGAAAGCCTCCAGCGTCTCGCTCGCCGCCGCGACGGCCGCCCGCCCCGTCGTCAGCTTCATCAAAGGCGTCAACAGGCGTGACAGCCGCGCGCCGGCCTCGTCCAACTCGCCCGCCTCCTCGCGACCCGTCAGCTCCGCGACCCGGAAGGCGAGGTGCATCGCCGCCTCGGCTTCGGCCTGCAAGCCCGCCAGCGTGTCCGCGTGCAAAGGCTTCTCGGCGAGCCGCGTACCGAAGGCCACACGCCGACGCGCGTAGTCTCGCGCGAGCGCGACGCCCCTCCGCATCAACGACGCCGCGCTGATTCCGTTCCACAGCCGCGTCGTGTTCAGCATCGGCGCGATGGCGCGCACGCCGCCCTCACGCCCGCACACAAGCTCGGCCGGCGCCCCCTCCAGAGTCAGCTCGGCCGTCGGCACCTTCCGCGTCCCCAGCTTGTCTTTCAAACGCTCGACGCGGATGCCGCGCAAACGCCCGGCCTCGTCCCGCGTCTCGACCAGAAAGAGCGCGAGGCCGCGGCTCCCCTCCGCGTTCCCCTCGGGCCGCGCCAGCGTCAGGGCCACCTGCGCGTTCGTCGCCGACGTGAACCACTTGCGCCCGTACAAACGCCAGACCCCGTCCTCGCCCAATCGCGCCCGCGTCTCCGTCCGACTCACGTCCGAGCCGCCCGCCAGCTCCGTCATCCACTGACCGCTCGTCCAGAACTTTTCGGGGTCGCGCGAGGTCAAACGCGGCACGACGCGCGCGGCAAGCTCGCGGTTGCCCGAGGCGAGGAGCGTGCGCGCGGCGCCGTCGGTCATCGCCAGCGGGCAACTGTAAATGTCGGTGGCGGGCGTGAAGAGGTAGGCGAGCGCGGCCTGGTGAAGACGAGAGTGGCGCCCGTGCCTGCGCTCGTAGGCGACGGCGACGAGGCCGCGCTCGGCCGCCATGCGCTCGGCCGCGCGCCAGAGCGGCGAGACCTCGATGCGGTCAACCCTCTCGCCCCACGCATCCCACTGAATGAGCCGCGGCTCGTTCAAACGGTCGGCCAACTGCATTCGGTAAAGCTCGCCGCCCGCCAATTCGCCAAGCTCTTCCAACTCCGGCTCCACTTCACGCAGCACGTCCGGCGGCATCGCACGCTTCAAATAAGAACGCAGCGCGCGGTCGTCCGCGTACTGATTCTTCAACCCCGGCGGGCTCTGCCTGAAACTCACGCCACCCTCCTTCTCATCAACGCCCGGCGCGCAGCTCGTCGAGCGCGGCGCCGAGTCGTTCGAGGCCGCCGCGGAGCGCGTCCGTCTCGCCGCCGACGCCGACGCGGATGTGCTCCGGCATCCCGAAGAAGTCGCCGGGCACGACCGAGGTTTCATACTTCTCCGCCAGCAGCGCGCACAACTCGCGGGCCGTGCCGTGACGCAAGCGTGGGAAGGAGACGGTGCCGAAACCCTGCTCGTAGTGTTCGAGGTCGTCGCGCGAGAAGAGGAAGGAGTTGAGCAGGCGCCGGTTCTCTTCGAGCAGGGCGCGCGAACGCTCCGCGATGTGCGGCAGGTTTTCCAGCGCGACGACGCTCAAACGCTCGGCCGCGTGCGCCGGGATGACGCCGAACAGGTCGTTCAGGCGCCAGAGCCGCGCGGCCAACTCCGGCTCCGCCAGCACCCACCCGCAGCGCAGCCCGCTCAAGCCGTAGACCTTCGTCAAGCTGTTCGTGACGACGAACTGCCCGCCCAACTCGAAGGCCGTCCGCGGCGCCCGCTCGAACAGCACGTCCAAGTAAACTTCATCGACAAGGACGCGCGCGCCCGACTTTAAAGCCAGCTCGCCGACGCGAAGAAGCGTGTCCTCCATGACGAGCGCGCTCGAAGGGTTGTGCAGGTTCGTCAAAACTATCAGTCGCGTGCGCGGCGAGGCGGCGCACTCTATCTCGTCCGGGTCAACGGAAAAGTTGTCCTCGAACCTTCGCGCGAACCTCTTCACGTCGGCGCCGAGGTATTCGGCGACGGCGACCAAAGGCTCGTACGCGGGATGCTCAATCAAAACTTCGTCGCCCGGCTCAAGCAGCGCGGCCATGACGAGGTGGTTCGCCATCGAAGTCCCCGTCGCGGCGACGACGCACTCGGGCGGCCCTCCCGTGTGCCTCGCCAAAGCGTCCTGCAACGGCGCGTAGCCGTACGCGCTCGGCCCGCTCAGGTCCAGGTCTTCGAGTCGGGCTTGCAGGTCGCCGAGCGCGTAGTTGGCGACGCCGCTCGAAGCGAGGTTGAAGGGCGACTGCGAGCGCGTCTTCGCCCACAGCATGTACTCGGAACTCTTCGTGCGGCCCGGCCGCGCCGGCTCAGTCACCATCACGCCTCCGCGAGCGCCAGAAGAAGTAGACGGGCACGCCCGCCGCGAGAATCAGGAACCCGACGGCGCTGTTGGCCGGGAACTTGTAGACCGTGGCCGCGACGACGACCGCGCAGGCCGCGACGAAGAAGGCCGTCGTCGCGGGGTGCCCCGGCACGCGGAAGCCGCCCCCGCCCCGCCCCTCGCGCCGGAAGACGAAGACGGCGGCGGCCGTCAGCCCGAACCAGATGAAGTCAACCGAGACGACGTAGTTGAGTATCTGCTCGTACGTGCCCGAGAGCGCGATGACAATCGCCATCAACCCCTGCAAGGCTATCGCCACGACGGGCACGCGCGTCCGCTCGCTGACGCGCCCGACCGACTTGAAGAAGAGCCCGTCGGCCGCCATCGCGAAGTAGACGCGCGGCGCCGTCAGCATCCCCTGACTCAAGAAGCCGAGCGTCGAGACGGCGATGCCGGCCGCCATCAACGACGCGCCGCGCGCGCCCAAAGCCTCGCGCATCACGGCCGACGCGGGCGCCTGCGTCGCGGCCAGGCCCGCCGCGCCGAGCACGTAGAGGTAGACGAAGTTGGCGGCCGTGTAGATGACTATCACGCCGACGACGCCGAGCAGGAGTCCGCGCGCGAGGTCGCGCCGCGGGTCGCGCAGCTCGCCCGCCACGAAGCTCGCCGTCTGCCAGCCCCCGTAGGCGAACATCACGGGCGTCAGCGCCGCGCCGAAGGAAGTTAAGAGGTTTGACGGCCCCGTCTCGTCGAGCGCCGCGCCCGCCAGCCCGCGCGGCTCCGGCACGAGGAACAGCCCGCACGCGACGAGCGCCGCCACGGCCAGAATCTTCAAGACCATCAAGGCGTTCTGCACGCCGCTCCCCGCGCGCACGCCGAGGCAGTTGACGACCGTCAGCGCGGCGAGCGCGACGGCCGCGACCGCGGGCTCGTTCAGCCGCGCCCCCGTCATCTCCCCGAAGTAGCGCGCGAAGGTGACGGCGACGGCCGCCATCCCGCCCGTCTGCGTCACCAGAAGGAGCGCCCACCCGTAGAGGAACGCGACCGAAGGGTGATAGGCGTCGCGCAGGTAAGCGTACTGCCCGCCCACCTCGGGCCGCCGCGCCGCCAGCTCCGCGTAGACGAACGCGCCCGCCAGCGCGATGACGCCGCCCGCCAGCCACGCGCCCAGAATCAGCGCGGGCGTGTGGACCTGCCGCGCGACCGAGCCGGGGTTGATGAAGATGCCGGCGCCGACGATGCCGCCCATCACGATCATCGTCGCGTCGAACAATCCGAGCCGCCGCGCGAGCCTCCGCGCCGCGACCTCCGCCCCCGCCTCTTCGCCTTCGCCCATGTGCCGAAGATAGTAAATCCCAACTCCCAAATTTGAAATCTCAAATCTTTGTGCTTTCATGGTCGCATGAGCGAAACGGCAAAGCAGGCGGCCGACCGCGTCCTCTCGGTCGAGGTCATCAGGTCGCACTTCCCCGCCCTCGAACGCAGGCACAACGGTTTCCCCGTCGCCTACTTCGACGGCCCCGGCGGCACGCAGGTCCCGCGCCGCGTCGTCGAGGCGATGAGCGATTACCTCTACCGGCACAACGCCAACACCCACTGGGCCTACCCTTCGAGCGCCGAGACCGACCGGATAATCGAAGCCTCGCGCGCCGCGCTCGCCGACTTCCTCGGCGCCGCGCCCTCGGAGATCGTCTTCGGCGCCAACGCCACGACGCTCGCCTTCCACCTCTCGCGCACGCTCGGGCGGACGTGGGCCGAGGGCGACGAGGTCGTCGTCACCGAACTCGACCACCACGCCAACGTCGCGCCGTGGCAGGCGCTTGAGCGCGAGCGCGGCGTCGTCGTCAGGCCCGTGCGGATGAACCTTGAGACGGGCGAGATTGACTGGGACGACTTCGAGTCGAAGGTGGGCGGGCGCACGAGGCTCGTCGCCGTCGGCGCGGCCTCGAACGCGCTCGGCACCGTCAACGACATCGCGCGCGCGCGCAGGCTCGCCGAGGGCGTCGGGGCCTACCTGTTCGTGGACGCCGTCCACTACGCGCCGCACCAACTCGCCGACGTGCGCGCGCTGCGCTGCGACTTCCTCGTCTGCTCGGCCTACAAGTTCTACGGCCCGCACGTCGGCGCGATGTTCTGCCGGCGCGAGCTGCTCGACTCGCTCCCGTTCCCCAAGCTCCTGCCCGCGCCCGACTACGCGCCCGAGGTGGCCGAGACGGGCACGCAGAACCACGAGGGCATGGCGGGCGCGGCGGCGGCCGTTGACTTCCTCGCCTCGCTCGCGGTCGGGACTCCCACCGCCCCGCTCGGCATCTCGGCGCGGCGCGAGCGCCTTAAAGCCTCCTTCGCCGCCCTGCACGCGCGCGGCGCCGCGCTGACGAAAAAGCTTTGGGACGGCCTCTCGCAAATTGAGGGCGTGAAGCTCTACGGCCCGGCGCCGGGCAGGCCGCGCACGCCGACCGTCGCCTTCACCGTCCGCGGTGTCACCTCGACGGAAGTCGCCCGCCGCCTCGCCGCCCGCGGCCTCTTCCTCTCGCACGGCGACTTCTACGCCGCCACCGTCGTCGAACGCCTCGCCCTCGCCCCCGAGGGCCTGGTGCGCGCCGGCTCGGCCTGCTACACGAGCGAAGAAGAAATAGAGCGACTAATCGAAGGCGTCAGGGAAATTCAATGAGGCGTCGGGTGTCGGGTAAAGACAGCGCGCTTTTACCCGACGCCCGGCACCCGGCACCTATTCTTTTGTCGCGTTGATGAAGTCGGCGAGCAGGCCGTAGGCCGTGCTGCGCAAGGAAGGCTGGTGCGCGACGAGCGTGAGGCCGGGCAGCACGTCAAGCTCGAAGTTGACCATGAGCGAGGTGCCGCGCGCCGCGGCGAAGGGGTGTGAGGGAGGGATAAGCTCGGGGCGGACGCCTGCCGTGATGGCGCCCGCTTCGTCGCGGCGCGCGAAGGCGATGAGCCTGTAGGGCGTCCCCGCGGCGTGCGCGCGGGCGACCTCTCCGGGGTCGATGCGGGTGATGCCTTCGACGGTCATCTGCGAGGGCCGGAGTTCGGCGCCCATCAGGACGTTGGCGAGCGCGCAGACTTTGACGGCCGCGTCCCAGCCCTCCAAATCATTCGACGGGTCCGTCTCGGCGACGCCGAGCGCCTGCGCCCTCCCGACCGCCTCCTCGAACGTGCGCCCGGCCGCCATCTCTTCGAGCACGACGTTCGTCGTCGAGTTGAGCAGGCCCGTGAAGCCGAGCACGCGCGCCGCGGGGAGCGCCTCGCGGAAGAGCGAGAAGACGGGCAGGCAGTCGGCGACCGTCGATTCAAAGAAGAGGCGCCGCCCACGCTCCCGCGCGAGCGCAGTCAGTTCCTTGTAGGCGTGGACGACGATGCCCTTGTTGGCCGTGACGACGTGGGCGCCGCGTTCGAGCGCCGCGCGCGCGTGCGCGACGGCGGGCTCGCCCGTCAGCACGTCGAGCGAGGTCGTCTCGAAGAGCACGTCGCACCCGGCGGCCTCCAGCCACTCGCGGACGTTCGACGGCGCGGGCTCGACACGCTGCACCATCTCGCCCGACAAAAGTTCTTCTACCCGGAAGCCTTCGGGCGCCGCGAGCCAGCCCATGCGCCGCGTCGCCACGCCCGTCACGCGCCAGCCGACGCCGTAACGCCCGCGCATCTCGTCCGTCTTCTCGACCAGCAGCGGCACGAGCGCGCGGCCGACGTTGCCGAAGCCGAGCAGGCACAGGTTGTAAACTTTCATCGCCGCCTTAGTTTCCTGTTGATTTTCCCAACGCCTTGCGCGATGCTTCTCGAAAGCTCATCCGATTTTTACCACGCGAAGAGAGAGCGAGACCACGATGGCGCCACGCAAGCGACGCGAAGACTCTCGAATCAACCGCCGCACCTTTATTCAGACGGGCGCGCTCGGCGCCCTCTCGCTCGCCCTGCGCCCCGCGCGCGGCGCCGCGCAGCAGGGGACCAAGTTCGACTGGGAGGAGCTGACCATCGCCGACGCGCAGGCCGCCATGAAGTCGGGCCGCGTCACCGCGCGCAAGCTCGCCGAGATGTACCTCGAACGCATCGACCGCATCGACCGCCGCGGCCCCGCCCTGCGCTCCGTCATCGAGACCAACCCGGACGCCTTCGCCATCGCCAACGCGCTCGACCGCGAGCGCGCCGCGGGCCGGGTCCGGGGCCCGCTGCACGGCGTGCCCGTCCTCATCAAAGACAACATCGACACGGCCGACCGCATGGAGACGACGGCCGGCTCGCTCGCCTTAGTCGGCGCCAAGCCCGCGCGCGACGCCTACATCGTCGAGCGGCTGCGCGCGGCAGGCTGTGTCATCATCGGCAAGACGAACCTGAGCGAGTGGGCCAACTTCCGCTCGACGCACTCGTCGAGCGGCTGGAGCGGGCGCGGCGGGCAGACGCGCAACCCTTACGCGCTCGACAGAAACCCCTGCGGCTCAAGCTCCGGCTCGGGCGCGGCCGTCGCCGCCAACCTCTGCGTCGCCGCCGTCGGCACCGAGACGGACGGCTCCATCGTCTGCCCCTCCTCGGCCTGCGGCATCGTCGGCATCAAGCCCACGCTCGGCCTCGTCAGCCGCTCCGGCATCATCCCCATCTCGCACAGTCAGGACACGGCCGGCCCGATGGCCCGCACCGTCGCCGACGCCGCCGTCCTCCTCGGCGCCATCGCCGGCCACGACCCGCGCGACCCGGCCTCGAAGGACACAAGCCGGCTCGGCGACCGCGCGCTCGCCCTGCTCGACTTCACCAACTACCTGAGCCCCTCCGGCCTCAAGGGCACGCGCGTCGGCGTCGCCCGCAAGTTTTTCGGCTTCAACGACCGCGTGGACAAGCTGATGGAGGAGGCCATCGCCGCCCTGAAGAGTCTGGGCGCGACGGTTGTTGACCCGGCCGACGTGCCGACGCACGGCAAGTTCGACGCGGCCGAGTTCGAGGTGCTGCTCTACGAGTTCAAGGCCGACCTCAACAAGCACCTCGCCTCGCTTCCCCCCGGCGACCACCCGCGCACGCTCAAGGCCCTCATCGAATTTAACGAGCGCCACCGCGACCGCGAGATGCCCTACTTCGGTCAGGAGCTTTTCATCCGCTCCGAAGCCAAGGGGCCGCTCACCGACCCGGCCTACAAAAAGGCCCTCCGCGACAGCAAGCTGCTCTCGCAGGCCCAAGGCATCGACGCCGTCATGCGCAAGCACAACCTGCAAGCCCTCATCGCCCCGACCGGCGGCCCCGCGTGGACCACCGACCTCGTCAACGGCGACCACTTCACCGGCGGCAGTTCCACGCCCGCGGCCGTCGCCGGCTACCCGAACGTCCAAGTCCCCGCCGGCTACGTCTACGGCCTCCCCGTCGGCATCTCCTTCTTCGGCCGCGCCTACACCGAGCCCCACCTCATCCGCATCGCCCACGCCTACGAGCAGGCGACCCGGCACCGCCGACCGCCCCGCTTCCTCCCCGACGCCGACCTCACTTCCTGACAGAGTGCGGAAAATTGTCACCCGCCGGGGGACGGTTTACGTCACCCGAAAGGGTTTTGGGTGCAGGGTGTCGGGTGCCGGGCTAAAACAAGTAGCCTTTACCCGACACCCGGCACCCCACACCCAAAAACCCTTTTCCCCTGAAAAGGCGAGAGGCCCGCATGTGGCGCGGGCCTCGAATAGATTTGATTGTAGATAGGAACGCTCGGCGGGGGGCTGGCGTAGCGGCAGGCCACGCTCAGGGGTGTGGTGGCGGCGGGGTCACGGTTTAACTTCGTCCGTGCTTGCCGCTGTTCCTGAAAGCACCCCGCGTGCCATCCAATTTAGCCCCGCCGGTCTTCGGCCCTCCTGAACGGGTGTTGGAAGCGCGGCACCAGCCCCGCCCGCCGCTCGACGGCGTAGATGCGCACGCCCTCGCGCTCCTCCGTCCAAATCTTCCGCAGGTCCAGAAGCTCGCTGATGGTGAAGCCGAGGTTGTCGTCGTTAATCTTCAAGGCGGCGCGCAGCTCGTCCCACGTCCGCGCCCCGCCCTCCAATGCGTCGAGGAGCCTCTGCTGCCGCATCGTCGTCGCCGACGCCTGTCCCGGCTTTGTCATGCCTCCACCTCCGACGTGCATGATAATTTGTTCCCCCTCCCCGCGTAAATGCATTCCGGCGCCCCGCAAGGTATAATCGCCCTTTCGTGCCGAGCACGCATTCTTGCCTGTGGGAGTCTATTGCCGCGGATGATTAACTTCGAGACTTCGCCGGAGCACTACCGGCACTGGAGGCTCACGGTCGAAGGCCCTGTCGCCACGCTCTCGATGGATGTGCAGGAGGACGCCACGCTCTTCGACGGCTACAAGCTCAAGCTCAACAGCTACGACCTCGGCGTTGACATCGAGCTCGCGGACGCCGTCCAGCGCCTCCGCTTCGAGCACCCGGAGGTGCGCGTCGTCGTCGTCACCAGCCTCAAGCCCCGCATCTTCTGCGCGGGCGCCAACATCTACATGCTCGGCTCCTCCTCGCACGCCTTCAAGGTCAACTTCTGCAAGTTCACCAACGAGACGCGCTGCTCCATCGAGGACGCCTCCGCCCACTCCGGCCAGCGTTACGTCGCGGCCCTCAACGGCACGGCCTCCGGCGGCGGCTACGAACTCGCCATCGCCTGCGACGAGATTTACCTCGTTGACGACGGCAACTCCGCCGTCTCCCTGCCGGAAGTCCCCCTGCTCGGCGTGCTGCCCGGCACGGGCGGACTCACCCGCCTCGTGGACAAGCGCAAGGTGCGCCGCGACCGCGCCGACGTGTTCTCGACCCTCGCCGAAGGCTTGAAGTCCAAGCGCGCGCAGGAGTGGGGGCTGATTGACGGCCACTTCCCCACCAGCAAGTTTCAGGACGGCATGCGAGAGCGCGTCGAGCAGATTCTCTCCGAGACGCAAGAGACCGCGGACGGCGGCCCCGGCATCAAACTCAGCCCCCTCGAAGTCGAAGCCGGCGACTCCGGCCGCGAGTACAAGTACGTCACCGTGCGCTGCCACCGCGAAGGCCGCTACGCCGACCTGACCGTGCGCGGCCCCGAAGCCGGTTTGCCGACGACGCCCGAAGAGATTCAAAAGCTCGGCGACTCCTACTGGCCGCTGCGCGCCTACCGCGAGTTGGACGACGCCCTGCTCCACCTCCGCGTCAACGAGCCCGAGATAGGTTTAGTCTGCCTGCGCACCGAAGGCGACGCCGCGAACGTGCTCGCAGTTGACGAAACGCTCGTCGCCAACCGCGACCACTGGCTCGTCCGCGAAATCATCCTCCACACGGGGCGCGTGCTGCGCCGCCTCGACCTGACGGCCAAGAGCTTCTTCGCCCTCGCCGAGCCCGGCTCCTGCTTCGCCGGCAACCTGCTCGAACTCCTGCTCGCCTCCGACCGCTCGTACATGCTCAACGACCCCGACCGGCCCGTCGGGCTTGCGACGAGCGGGCTGAACTCGGGCGCGCTGCCGATGTCGAACGGGCTGTCGCGCCTCGCCTCGCGCTTCCTCGCCTCGCGCGGCCACGCCGAGGAAGTGCTCGCGCACGAAGGCCCCTTCGACGCCGAGGAGGCCGAGGAAGTCGGCCTCGTCACCTTCGCCCCCGACGACCTCGACTGGGAGGACGAAGTCCGCGTCGCCATCGAAGAGCGCACTTCACTCTCGCCCGACGCGCTGACCGGCATGGAAGCGTCCTTGCGCTTCGCCGGCCCCGAGACGCTCGACACCAAAATCTACGGCCGCCTGACGGCTTGGCAGAACTGGATTTTCCAGCGCCCCAACGCCGTCGGCCCGCAGGGCGCGCTCACCAATTACGGCAAGCCGACGCAGCCGCAGTTCGACTACAAGAGAACCTAAGGGGACTGAAAGACTTTTATGGAGCTACACGAGCGGATTCCTAACAACGTCAATCTGTCGCAGGACAAGCGGCTCCAAAGGGCGCTTGAGAAGTGGCTGCCGAACTACCTCGAATGGTGGCGCGAGATGGGCCCCGAGGGCTTTCAGGAGAAGGACGTGTGGCTTCGGACGGCCGTCTCGGTCGAGCCCGAGGGCTGGGCTCACTTCGACTACGTCCGCATGCCCGACTACCGCTGGGGCATCTTCCTGAAGCCCGCCGAGGCGGACGCGCGCGTAGGCTTCGGCGACAACATGGGGCTCCCCGCTTATCAGGAGGTGCCCGGCGAGTTCCGCAACGCCCTGCGCCGCATCGTCGTCACGCAGGCCGACACCGAGCCCGCCTCGGTCGAGCAGCAGCGGCGCCTCGGCCAGACCTGCCCGTCGCTGTACGACCTGCGCAATCTCTTTCAGGTCAACGTCGAGGAGGGACGCCACCTCTGGGCGATGGTCTACCTGCTCCACGGCTACTTCGGCCGCGACGGGCGCGACGAGGCCGACGCGCTCCTCGAACGCCGCTCCGGCAACCCCGACAAGCCCCGCATCCTCGAAGCCTTCAACCAGCCCTGCGACGACTGGCTCAACTTCTTCTGCTTCACGATGTTCACCGACCGCGACGGCAAGTACCAGCTCTCGGCCCTCGCCGAGTCGGGCTTCGAGCCGCTGGCGCGCACCTGCCAGTTCATGCTGACCGAGGAGGCCCATCACCTCTTCGTCGGCGAGACGGGCGTCGGGCGCGTCGTTAAGCGCACGGCGCAGTTGATGAGGGAGAGCGAGGACGTGCGCAAGGTCGGCGGCATCCCCTTCGAGATCATCCAGCGTTACATCAACTACTGGTTCTCCTACTCGCTCGACCTCTTCGGCGGCGAGATTAGCTCCAACGCCGCCGACTTCTTCGCCGCCGGCCTCAAGGGCCGCTATCAGGAGCAGAAGAAGTATACGGACCACCTCGTCAAAGAGGACACCTTCCGCCTCCCCGTCGTCGAAGACGGCCGCCTCGCCGAGCGCGAGGTGCCGATGCGCAACGCGCTGAACGAAGTGCTCCGCGGCGAGTACGTCCGCGACTGCGAGCGCGCGATGGAACGCTGGAACAAGTTCATCGCCGACGAGGGCGTGGACTACAAGCTCCGCCTCCCCTCCACCCGCTTCCACCGCCACGTCGGCGAATACGCCGGCCACTTCTTCGACCTCGACGGCAACCTGATTACCGAGGAAGAGTTCGAGCGTCGCCGCGCCGACCGGCTCCCCACGGACGACGACCGCGCCTACGTCGGCTCCCTCATGCAACCCGTCACCGAACCCGGCAAAATCGCCAACTGGATTGCCCCCCCGGCCCAAGGTATCAAAGGCAAGCCCTTCGAGTTCGAGTACGTGAGGCTGTAAGTAAGTCCCGCGGGACGAATGAAAAAAGCCCGGCACCGAAGCGCCGGGTTTTTTTCATTCGTCCCGCAAGTTTCAGAGGAGACTGAAACCCGGCCGCACCTCTCCGACATCCTCGCCGCGGTTGTTCTTGACGACGGCGCGGGCGAACTTTTGAAGTCCCTTCAAATCTTCTTCGTTGAGGGCGCCGAGTTGGCGGAGGAGTTCGGTGGCGGCGGGTGGGCGGGCGCGGTCGTTGCGGTCGCCGTCTTCGAGCTTGGCGGCGAGGCCGAGGCCGCGGGGCCAGCGTTCGCAGGGGAGGATGCCCGCCGCGTAGAAGCCTTCGGCGCCGACCTTCGAGACGAAACGGCCGCGGCCCGCGCGCATCAACTCCGTGTCCAGCTCGCCGTCGCCCTCGACCATCTCCGGGTGCGCGAGCATCGCGGAGACGAGGCGGCGGCAGGCGGCGGCCGTCTCTTCGCCGAACTCGGGCGGGGTCGCGACGAGGCGCGCGTACATGAGCGCCGCCGCGCGCAGGGGCAGGACGAAGGCCGGCACGCCGCAGCCGTCCACCGCGAACTGAATCTCCCCGGCGGGGACGCCCGAGAACTGCGCGACGCGTTCGAGGATGAGCTTTTGAACGGGGTGTTCGGGGCGCAGGTACGAGTCGGGCGGGGCGCCGAGGTGGACCGAGAGCGCGAGCATCCCGGCGTGCTTGCCGGAACAGTTGTTGTGAATCGCGGAGGGCTTTTCGCCCTTCTCTTCGAGCGCCCGCGCGGCCCCCTTGCCGTAAGGCTCGTGCGCGCCGCACTTCAGGGCGGAGGCGTCGAGCCCGGCCTTCGTGAGAATGGAGAGGACCGTCTCGGTGTGGACGGCCTCGCCGTTGTGCGAGCCGCAGGCGACGGCGAGTTCGCGGTCCGTCAGGGAGAAGCGTTCGGCGGCGCCTTCGGTGATGATGGAGAGCGCCTGATGCGGCTTCGCGGCCGAGCGCACGAAGGTCAACGACGCGTCGTCGCCGAGTCGGGCGACCGTCTCGCCTGCGCCGTCCACGGCGACCGCGCGCCCGCGGTGGACTGATTCGACTACACGCCCGCGGGTGACTTCGACCAGCACGGACGCGCCTTCCGCCTCCAGCCTCAGCGCCATATGTACCCCTGCCAGTCGAGCGCGACCGGCCTGTAGTCTGACCGCTTGCCCGACGGCGCGTGCGACCCCGCGCGGGCCGCGGCGGCGAGCGGCGGGCGCGTCGAGAGTCCTTCGATGCCCGTCACCGGCACGGCCCCCGCCTCTTCGAGCACGCGCACGAGCGGGGCGAGCTTGTCGAAGAAGACGACGACCACGTCGGCCGCGCCCGCGCCCGCCAGCTCACGCCGGAGGGCGATCTCCTCGTCGGCGGCGACGACGCACTCGACCGTCGGCGACTCTTCGCGGACGGCGCGGCGGATGATTTCGGCAACCTCGCCGGGGCGGCGCCCGCGCGGGTCTTTGTCTTCCTTGACGACGACGCGGTGGAAGCCGCGCGCCGCTACGCGCGCCGCCTCTTCGATGAGTTCGTCCGAGCGGTCGCCGGGCAGGCCGACGACGCCCGTCACGCGCCGCCCGTCCCAGCGCGCCGCCATCCGGCAGACGGCCGCGAAGGCTTCCGGGTTGTGCCCGTAGTCGAGCAGGACGTGGGCGCCCGACGGCAGCCGGTAGAAGTTCAGCCGGCCGGGGTTGTCGTCCGCGGCGACGAACTCGGCGAGCGCCGACGCGATCAACGCCGGCCCCAGCCCCAGCGCGCGGCACGCGGCGACGGCGGCCAGCACGTTCGCCACCTGAAACTCGGCCGTGCCCCCCAACGTCGCGGGCACGCCCGCCACCTCCAACACCGACAGCTCGGCGCCGTCTCCGGCGGCCTCCATCACCCGGCCGTCGCGCAGGAAGTAGGCCGTGCCGCCCGCGTCCAAGTGCTTGCGGATGAGGACGTGGTTCTCGCGCATCGAGAAATAGACGACTCGCTTATTTATCCTGCTCACGCGCGGCGACTCGGCGAGGCGCGCGAGGTGTTCGTCGTCGGCGTTGAGCACGAGCGTGCCGCCCTCGCGCACTCGCTCGGCCACCAGCGACTTGACGTAGACCAAGTCCTCCAAAGACTCGATGCCGTCCTGCCCGAAGTGGTCCGGCTGGATGTTGGTCATCACGGCCACGTCCGACCAGTCGTAGCCCAGCCCCCTTCTGAGGATGCCGCCGCGCGCCGTCTCCAGCACGGCCGCCTCGACGGTCGGGTCCGAGAGCACGGCGCGCGCCGAGTGCGGACCCGTCGTGTCGCCTTCGGCCACGCGCCGGCCGCCGACCCAGATGCCGTCGGTCGTCGTCATCCCGACCGTCAACCCCGTCGCGCCGAGGACGTGCCCGACCATGCGCGTGACGGTCGTCTTGCCGTTCGTCCCCGTCACCGCGACGAGCGGCACGCGCCCGTCGCCCGCGGGGTAAAGCATCTCGACGAGGGCGCGGCCCACGTCGCGCGCCGCGCCCTCGCTCGGGAATTGGTGCATCCGCAGCCCCGGCGAGGCGTTCAGCTCGATGACGCCCCCGGAGCCCTTAGCCGGCGCGGCCGAGATGTCTTCGAGCACGAGGTCCACGCCGCAGATGTCGAGGCCGACGGCGCGCGCCGCGCGCTCGCACATGAAGGCGACATCCGGGTGGACGCGGTCGGTCACGTCGCGCGCGACGCCGCCCGTCGAGAGGTTGATGCCGTCGCGCAGCGTCACCGTCTCGCCGGGCGCGGGCACGTCCGCGAGCCCGCGGCCGTGCTTTTCGAGGTGCGCCAACACAATCTCGTCAACGGTGATTTTAGTCAGCGGCTTCTCGTGCCCCTCGCCGCGCAGCGGGTCGCGGTTGGCCGTCTCTATCAACTCGGCGATGGTTTGTTCGCCGTCGCCGACGACGTGGCAGGGCAGGCGCTCGCTGGCGGCCACGGTGCGCCCGCCGACGACGAGGACGCGGTAGTTGCGCCCGCGCAAAAGCTCTTCGACGAGCACGCTCGGCGAGTAGTCGCGGGCGAGGCGGAAGGCGCGGCGCACCTCCTCGGGGTCGGCGAGGTCGAGCGAGACGCCGAGCCCCTGACGGCCGTCGAGAGGCTTGACGGCGACGGCGCCGCCGAGGTCGGCGAGCGCGGCGACGGCCTCGTCTTCGGTGCGGACGATGCGCCCGCGCGGGACGGGGATGGAAGCCTGTTCGAGTATCTGCTTCGTGAGGTCTTTGTCGGAGGCGATTTCGACGGCGACGGAGCTGGTCAGGTCGGTCGTCGCGGCCTGTATGAAGCGGCGGTGCCGGCCCCACCCGAGCTGGACGATGCTGTCGGTGCCGAGCCGCATCCAAGGGATTCGGCGCCGCGCGGCGGCCTCGACGATGGCGCGCGTGCTCGGCCCCAGTTCGGTGCGCGCGGCGATGCGGCGGGCCTCGGCGACCCTCTCCTCGACGGGGAAGTCCTCGCCGTCTAAGACCGCGGCAACGAGCGCGACGGCCGCGCCGAGGAGGAAGCGCGTGGCCTGCTCGGCTTTGAATTCGACGACGACGTTGAAGACGCCCGGCGTCTCGGACTCGCGCGTCTTGCCGTGCGTGGCGCCTATCCCGGCGAGGTCGGTCAGCTCAAGCGCGACGTGCTCGACGACGTGGCCGAGCAGCGTCCCTTCCCCGAGGCGCTCGACGAAGCCGCCCTCGTAGCCTCGCGAGCAGACGTGCGTCGAGAGGCCGGGGAGCCGGGCGAGCAGGCGCGCGTTAAAGCCCTCGAAGGTGCGGCTCTCGCGCCCGGCCAGGTCTTCGAGGTCGAGCCTCATGACGAGGGCGGGCTGGTGGGTGTAGACGTTCGGCCCGGCGAGCGTGCGGATGGATTCGACTCTCATTCACTTCCCCTTGCTCTTCTTCCCCGCCCTCGGCTTCTTCGACTCTTTCGGCCCTTCGGACTCGGACACCTGCCCGCGCTTGACGGCCTCGCCCTCTTCAATGACGGGGCGCCGGTTGGCGAGGTCGAACTTGTGGCCCGCGGAGAGGACGTGGACCTGCACGCCGAAGACCGAGATGGCTTCGCCCTCCTCGACGTAAGGGAGGCTGGTGTAGCTCATCGAGCCGGCGTCGATGACGGTGACGCCGCCGCGGCCGAAGACTTCGAACTCGGTGCCGCGGATGACCATCGCCGTCTCCTCGTCGAGCCCGAGCCCGAGGTCCTGCGGGTAGTGCGAGGTGGCGGCGAGGAGGCGGCCGAAGCGCCCGCGCTGGAAGAAGTGCGTGTCGATGACGGCGCCGACGAGGAGGTCCATGCCGGGGCCGATGCGGACGCCGCCGACCTTGGGGCTCTCCTCGCCGCCGCCGCCGAGGATCATCGAGTTCGACATCATGGCCGCGCCCGCGCTCGTGCCGCCGACGACGAGCCCCTTCTCGTACCGCTTGAAGATGAGCTTCTGCATCTCGGAGCCGCCTATGAGCGAGGTGATGTGGAGCTGGTCGCCGCCGGTGAAGAAGAGGCCGGTGGCGCGCTCGATGGCTTCGAGCGCCTCGGGCCGCGCGGCGTCCGAGCGCGCCGACACGTCAACCGTGCGCACGTCGTCCACGCCGAGCTGCTTGAAAGCCTGCTCGTACTCTTTGGCGGCGGCCTCGGGGTCGTCCGTGGCGGGAGTCATGACGACGACGCGGGCGCGGGGCCCGCGCGCCAGTTTGACGAACTCTTTCAGGAGCGGCGCGCCGTCCTTCGTGAGGTCGCCGCCGCCGATAGCCATCAGCCTACCCTTCGCCTCGCTCAATTCCATAACGTCTCCTGCCGGGAAGAAAAATTCCGGTGATAGGGGAGTGGGATACTAGCCGCGGGGTTTTACTTTTCTGTGTTTATATTCGGATGAAAATTTGTTGCGCGTCTGTCCAATGCCGGACAAAGACTAGGAGGCGTCGAGGGTGCGATTACGGAGGTCGAAGCGGTAGCCGGCCGGGAGGATGTGGAGGCGGACGGCGGAGATGGCGAGCAGCTCGTGGCGCTCGACCGCGCCGAGGTTGGTGTGCGTCAGCGCCCCGGCGTCAACGATGGTGACGGAGCCCTCGCCGAAGACTTCGAGCCGGTGGCCGCGCACCACGGCCGCCGTGTTCTCGTCGATGCCTAAGCCCAACTCGTGCGGGTGCTGGACGATGGCCGCCAGCAGTCTCCTCAGCCGCCCGCGCTGCTCGAAGTGCTGGTCGATGAGCACGCCCGGCAGGAACCCGAGCCCCGAGCCCAGCTCGACCATCCCGGCCCGCAGCGTCAACTGCGGCGAGCTGCCGGCAATCATCACGCTCGACATCATGGCCGCGCCCGCGCTCGTGCCGGCGATGACCAGGCCCTCCTCGTGGCGTCGGTGCAGCTCCGTGTCGAGCCGCGTGCCGCCGAGCTGCTGCGTGATGCGGAGCTGGTTGCCGCCGGTGAAGAAGACGCCGGTGGCGGTGGCGACGGCTTCGACGGCCGCGTCGGAGTTGGCCGCCCCGCGGTCGGCCACGTCGAGCGCGCGCACGTCCTCGGCGCCGAGCCGGAGGAAGGATTCGATGTAGATGGAGGCGACTTCGACGGGCGCCTCCGACGCGACCGAGATGATGGCGAGGCTGGCGCGGCGTCCCCCGGCGAGGCGGACGAACTCGCGGAGGACTTTGCTCCTCGCCCCGCGGTCCTCCGCCCCCCCGATGACCACCAGCGGCCCCGGCCCCTTCTTCTTCCTTCTCGACATCTTTGCCCAAGGATAAGGGAAACGCGGCCTCGGGCGCGAGCCCGCCGCCGCCCTTTGCCTTTTACCACCCGCCTTTGTATTCTTCGGCTGCTCCATGAACACACAAGCCACTGTGATGAAGTTCGGCGGCACCTCCGTCGAGGACGCGCGGGCCTTCCGGCGCGTGGCCGAACTCGTCGGGCGCGAGCGCGAACGCGAACAAAGACCCGTCGTCGTCGTCTCGGCCATGAGCCGCTTCACGGACGCGCTCCTCGAAGCCTTCGACGCCGCCGCCTCGGGCGAGGGCGCCGCGGCGCTCGCCCGACTCGAAGAACATTTCGCGCGCCACCTCGAAGTCCTGCGCGAGCTTGCCGCCGAGGGCTCGGGCGCCGGTGAGTTTGAAGAGCTTCTTTTAAGCGCGCGCCGGCAGATAGAAGGGGCGTTCGCGCAGGCCGCCGCGGGCGAGCGCCCCGCGGCGCTGCTGCAAGACGCGGTCGTCTCGCAGGGCGAGCTTCTGTCGTCGGCCCTGCTCGCCGTCGTCCTGCGCGCGCGCGGCCTCGCGGCCCGTCAGGTGGACTCGCGCCGCTGCGTCATCACGGACGACGAGCACGGCCGCGCGACGCCTCTGAAGGAAGAGACCGAGCGGCACACGCGCGAGCAGGTCGGGCCGCTTTTGAGTGAAGGCGTGGTCCCCGTGCTCGGCGGCTTCATCGCGTCGTCGGCCGCGTCGGGCGAGACGACGACGCTCGGGCGCGGCGGCTCCGACTACACGGCGGCGCTCGTCGGCGCGGCGCTGCGCGCGAGAGAGATTCAAATCTGGACCGACGTGTCGGGCGTGCTCACGGCCGACCCGCGCGTCGTCCCGCAGGCACGCACCATCCCGCGCCTCTCCTACGCCGAGGCCGCCGAGCTTGCATACTTCGGCGCCAAGGTCCTGCACCCCAAGACCATCCTGCCCGCCGTCGTCCGCAACATCCCCGTCCGCATCTGCAACTCGCGCGACCCCGGCGGGCGCGACACCGTCGTCTACTTCGACGCCGAGATGACGCCGCGCACCGTCAAGGCCATCGCGCACAAGACGGGCGTCCACATCCTGCACATCACGTCGGCCCGCATGCTCGGCGCCTACGGCTTCCTGCGCGCCATCTTCGAGGTCTTCGAGCGCCACCGCACGGAAGTCGACATCGTCACCACGTCCGAGGTCAGCGTCTCGCTCTCGCTCGAAGACGCGGGCGCGCTCGACCGGATTGTCGAAGACCTGAAGCCGCACGGGGCCGTCCGCGTCGAGTCCGACCGCGCCATCGTCTGCATCGTCGGCGAGGGGCTGCGCAACACGCCGGGCATCGCCGGGCGCGTCTTCTCGACCATCCGCGACATCAACGTCCTGCTCATCTCGCAGGGCGCCTCGAACATCAACCTGACCTTCGTCGTCGAGGAGCGGCGCGTGCGCGACGCCGTCCGACTCCTCCACGAAGCCTTCTTCGAGTGCGCCACCTCGGAACTGCTCGCGCACATCGGCGGCGGCAACGTCTGAAACCCTTTGAGCACACTCTTCGAGCTGACAAGGCGGCTGATTGACATCCCTTCGCCCTCGGGCGAGGAGCAGGAGGTCGGCCGCTTCCTCGCCTCTTACCTTGAAGGGCTCGGCTATCGGGTCGAGTTGCAGGATGTGATTGACGGGCGCGCGAACGTGATTGCGACGACCGCTGCGGCGCCGCGCGTCGTGCTCTCGACGCACATGGACACGGTGCCACCGGCGATCCCTTCCGAGGAAGACGCGGAAGAGATTCGCGGCCGGGGCGCGTGCGACGCGAAGGGCATCATCGCCGCGCAAATCGAAGCAGCCGAACGCCTCCGCGCCGAAGGGGTCGAAGAGGTAGGCTTGCTCTTCACGGTTGACGAGGAGCAAGCGAGCCTCGGCGCGAGGGCGGCGAACGAGCACCCGCTGGCCGACGCTTGCGAGTACCTGATAAACGGCGAGCCGACCGAGAACCGCCTCGCCGTCGGCTCGAAAGGCTCGCTCCGCCTGCGGCTTTTGACGGAGGGCCGCGCCGCCCACTCGGCTTACCCCGAGCAGGGCGAGTCGGCGATAGAGAAGCTTTTGGACGTGCTCTCGGACGTGCGCGCCGCGCGTTGGCCGCGCGACGAGTTCTTCGGCGCGACGACCTGCAACGTCGGCACCCTCGCGGGCGGCACGCGCCCCAACGTCATCCCGGCCGAGGCCCGCGCCGAGCTGCAAATCCGCCTCGTCACGCCTTCCGACGCGGTCAAAGAAATTTTGGAGCGGGCGGTGGCGGGCCGCGCCCGCGTCGAATACATGTCGGCGGCCGAGCCCGTCCGCATGCATTCGGTCGAAGGCTTCGAGAGCGAGGTCGTGCGCTTCACGACCGACATTCCGTATCTCACGCGCTGGGGCAAGCCTTTGCTGCTCGGCCCCGGCTCCATCCTCGACGCGCACACCGCGCACGAGCGCGTCACGAAGCGCGAGCTTCAAGAAGCCGTCGGGCTTTACGTGCGACTCGCGCGGACGCTTTTGAAGAACTCATGAAGCTGGCTTTGATAGGCAACGGGGCGATGGGGCGACTGGTGGCGGCGCTCGCGGCCGACGGGGGCGACGAGGTCGGGGCCGTCGTCTCGTCGCGCGAATCGTCGCTCGGCGCCGAAGAGTTGGCCGAAGTCCTCCGCGGCCACGACGCTGTCGTTGACTTCACCGTGGCCGAGGCCGTGCGGCGCAACGCCGAGGCGTGCGCGCTCGCGGGCGTGCCGCTCGTGGAAGGCACGACGGGGTGGTCGGCGCATCTCGGGGAGGTGCGCGCGTCTTTCGAGAAGCACGGCGGCGCCCTCGTCTACGGCGCGAACTTCTCGGTCGGCGTGCAGATTTTCTACCGCGTCGTCGAGCGCGCCGCCGAGTTGTTCCGCGCCGCCGGCTACGCGCCCTTCATCGAAGAGGCGCACCACTCGCGCAAGCGCGACGCGCCCTCGGGCACGGCGCTGGCGCTGCGCGACCGGCTCGCCGTTCACTTCGGCGAAGACATCTCGGTCGCCTCGACGCGCGCCGGCCACATCCCCGGCACGCACCGCGTCGGCTTCGACTCGGCGGCCGACACCGTCACGCTCACGCACGCGGCCCGCTCGCGCGAGGGCTTCGCGGCCGGCGCCCTCGTCGCCGCCCGCTGGGTTCGCGGCAAGGCCGGCGTTTACGAATTCTCCGAAACCTTCGATGAAATACTGAGAGCCGCTGGAGGTTGAAGATGACGACCAACGTGGAATGGATGCGCGGTTGCGCGACGGCGCTGGTGACGCCTTTTAAGGCGGACGGGTCGGTTGACTACGACCGCATGAGGGCGCTGGTGCGCCGGCAGATTGAGGGCGGCGTCCGCCTCCTCGTGCCGTGCGGGACGACGGGCGAGAGCGCGACGCTGACGGGCCTCGAAAGGCTCGAAGTCATCAAGGTCACGATTGAGGAGGCGCGAGGGCGGGCGCGCGTCATCGCCGGCACGGGCAGCAACAGCACGGCGGTCGCCGCCGAACAGTCGAAGGCCGCGCGCGACCTCGGCGCCGACGCCGTCCTCGTCGTCGCGCCCTACTACAACAAGCCGACGCAGGAAGGCTTATTTCAACACTTCCGCGCCGTGGCCGAGGCCGTCGGCGGGCTTCCCGTCGTCGCCTACAACGTGCCGGGCCGCACGTCTTCAAACATCTCGGCGGCGACGACCCTGCGGCTCGCGCGCGAAGTCGAGAACGTCGCCGCCGTCAAGGAGGCTTCCGGCAACCTCGCGCAGATAATGGAAATCCTGCGCGGACGCCCCGAAGGCTTCCTCGTGCTCTCGGGCGACGACGCGATGACGCTCGCCATGATTGCGCTCGGCGCCGACGGACTCATCTCCGTCGCCTCGAACGAGGCGCCCGGCCCTGTGTCGAAGATGGTTGACGCGGCGCTCGCGGGAGATTTAAAGGCGGCGCGCGAGGCGCATTACAGGCTGCTGCCGCTGATGGACGTGAACTTCGTCGAGACGAGCCCCGGCCCCGTCAAGGCCGCGATGGCGATGATGGGGTTGCTCGAAGAGAACCTGCGCCTGCCGCTCGTCGCGGCCGAAGAGAAGACGCGCGAGCGCGTGCGCGCCGTGCTCTCCGAGCTCGGGCTTCTGAAGGAGACGACGCATGTCGCTGCGTGAGCAGGTCGAGGAGTTGGCGGCGAAGCGCGGCGACTTCACGCCCACCGACCGCGAGGTCTTTGAAGCCTTCAAGGCCGCGCTCAACCGCGGCGAGGTGCGCGCCGCCGAGCGCGACCCGTCGGGCGACTGGCGCGTCAACCCTTGGGTCAAGCAGGGCATCCTCGTCGGCTTCCGCATGGGCGCGCTCACGGACATGTCGGCGCACCCCACCTTGCGCTTCTTCGACAAGGACACTTACCCCGTGCGCCCGACGACCATCATGGACGGCGTGCGCGTCGTCCCCGGCGGCTCAAGCGTCCGCGACGGCGCCTACCTCGCGTCCGGAGTCGTCTGCATGCCGCCGATGTACGTCAACGTCGGCGCCTACGTTGACGAGGGCACGATGATTGACAGCCACGCCCTCGTCGGCTCCTGCGCGCAGATAGGCAAGCGCGTTCACCTCTCGGCCGCGGCGCAGATAGGCGGCGTGCTGGAGCCGGTCGGCGCCGTGCCCGTCGTCATCGAAGACGACGTTTTAGTCGGCGGCAACTGCGGCGTCTACGAAGGCACCGTCGTGCGCGCGGGCGCCGTCCTCGCGCCGGGCACGATTCTGACCGGCGCCACGCCCGTCTACGACCTCGTGCGCGGCGAAGTCTACCGGCGGACTGAAGACGGGCCGCTTGAGATTCCGGCCGGCGCCGTCGTCGTCCCCGGCTCTCGCGCCGTCACGACAGAGCGCGGGCGCGAGTGGGGCCTCTCGCTCTACGCGCCCGTCGTCGTCAAGTACCGCGACGAGAAGACCGACCGCTCGGTGCAACTGGAGGACTACCTGCGTTGAGCGACTTCGAGCCCACGCGACGCCTGCGCGGCATCGAGAAGAGCGCCATCCGCCGCGTGCTCGACCTCGCGCCGCCGGGCAGCATCAACCTCGCGCTCGGCGAGCCGGACCTGCCGACCCCCGACTGCGTGCGGCGCGAGGCGGCGCGCGTCGTCATCGAAGAGCAGAACGGCTACACCAACCACGCCGGCCTCCTCTCCTTGCGCGAGCGCGTCGCCGCCGACTACCCCGTGCTCGGCCTCTCGCCCGACGATGTCGTCATCACCGCCGGTTCGCAGGAGGCGCTCTACCTCGCGCTCCTGAGCATGGTCGAAGACGGCGACGAAGTTTTAATCCCCGACCCCGGCTTCGTCGCCTACCCGACCGTCGTCCGCATGGCCGGCGGCACGCCCGTCCCTTACCGCCTGCCGGCCGCGCGGGGGTTCCGGTTCGACGCCGAAGAGTTCCGCCGCGCGCTGACGCCGCGCACCCGCGCCGTCGTCTGCATCAGCCCCTCTAACCCCGCGGGCCGCGTCCTCTCGCGCGAAGACCTGGCGGCGATGGCCGCCGCGCTCGAAGGCACGGGCGTCCGCGTCATCAGCGACGAGATTTACCGCGAGCTTTACTTCGGCGAAGAACGCCCCGCCTCCGTCTCCGAGTTTTACCCGGAGCGCACCGTCGTCATCGGCGGCCTCTCGAAATCGATGAGCATGACGGGCTGGCGTTTGGGCTGGCTCTGCGGCGAGCGGGGGCCGGTCAGGAGCGCCCTCGTCCTGCACGGCTACGTCGCGACCTGCGCCTCGACCGTCTCGCAGAAGGCCGCGCTCGCCGCCTGGACCGACGAGGCCGAGCAAGCCCGCGCCTCATTCCGCCGAACCTTCCGCGAGCGCCGCGACCACCTGCTCCGACTCCTCTCGACCGAGCTTTCCTTAAACGCCGTCGCGCCCGACGGCGCCTTCTACACGATGGTTGACGTGTCGGCCCACGGCGACTCGATGAGCGTCGCCGAACGCCTCCTCCGGCACCGCGTCATCACCGTCCCCGGCTCCGCCTTCGGCCGCGAGGGCGAGGGCCACCTCCGCATCTCCTTCTGCGCCGACCTCCCCCTCATCACCGAAGGCGTCCGCCGCATGAAGGAAGCACTCGAAAGCCGCGAGTCGTAAATAGAAATTGCTTTCCACGATTTACGATTCACGATTTACGCTTTACGATTGACGGCCATGAACAAGAAGTATCGCGTCGGGATTCTGGGGGCGACGGGCACCGTCGGGCAGCGTTTCATCCAACTGCTCGAAGGCCACCCGCAGTTCGAGGTGACGGCGCTGGCGGCTTCGGACCGCTCGCAGGGCAAGGCTTACGCCGAGGCTTGCGCGTGGCGCCTCCCCGGCGAGGCGCCCGAGGCCGTGCGCTCTCTGGAAGTGCGCCCGCCCGAGCCGCCGCTCGACTGCGACATCGTCTTCTCAAGCCTGCCCGGCGAGATAGCGCGCCGCACCGAGGAGGAGTTCGCCCGCGCCGGCTACGCCGTCATCAGCAACTCGTCGGCGCTCAGGATGGACGAGGACGTGCCGCTGCTCGTCCCCGAAGTCAACCACGAACACCTCGGCCTGCTTCAGACGCAGCCCTCTTCGAGAGGCTTCGACCGCGGCTTCGTCGTCACCAACCCCAACTGCTCGACCATCATGCTCGTCATGGCGCTCGCGCCCCTGCACGCCCGCTTCGGCATCGAATCGGTCGTGGCGACGACCTTGCAGGCCATCTCCGGCGCCGGCTACCCCGGCGTCGCCTCGCTCGACATCAACGACAACGTGCTCCCCTACATCGGCGGCGAGGAGGAGAAGATTGAGACCGAGACGCTGAAGATTCTCGGCCGCCTCGCGGGCGACCGCGTCGAGCCCGCCGAGTTCCCCGTCAGCGCCCAGTGCCACCGCGTCAACGTCACCGACGGCCACATGGCCGCCGTCCGCGTCAAGCTCTCCCGCCCGGCCGAACCGGGAGAAGTCCGCGAAGCCTTCGCTTCATTCACCTCGCTCCCGCAGGAGCTTCGCCTGCACACGGCGCCCCCGCGCCCCGTCGTCGTCCGCGACGAGCCGGACCGCCCCCAGCCCAAGCTCGACCGCGACGCCGGGCGCGGCATGACCACGACCGTCGGCCGCATCCGCCGCGACAACGTCTTGGACTACCGCTTCGTCGCGCTCAGCCACAACACCGTGCGCGGCGCGGCCGGCGCCGCCATCCTCAACGCCGAATTGTTAATCGCCACCGGCAAGCTCTAAAAAGGGATGGAGATTACCCAGCTCGAATTCTTCGTCAGCGTCATCGAGGAGGGCGGCTTCTCGAAGGCGGCCGAGCGCGTCTACCGCACGCAGCCCGCCGTCAGCATCGCCATCCGCCGACTCGAAGAGGAGGTCGGCGCGCCCCTCCTCGACCGCTCGCAGAAGTCGCCCACTCTCACCGACGCCGGCCGCATCGTCTACGACTACGCGCGCCGCATCCTCTCGCTGCGCGACCAGGCGCGCGACGCCGTCGGCGAGCTTCGCGCGCTCCAGCGCGGCCGCGTCCGCGTCGGGGCCAACGAGAGCACGTCGCTCTACCTCCTGCCCGACGTGATTCTCGCCTTCCGCGACCGCCACCCCGGCGTCAAGGTCGAGATTTACCGCCACGCCTCCGCGCGCCTCCCGCGCGAAGTCCTCGACGGCAACCTCGACTTCGCCCTCACGGCCTACGAGCCCGCCGACAGCGACCTCGCCTCCTTCCCCGTCCTCGAAGACGAGCTGGTCTTAGTCACGCACCCCGCCCACCCGCTCGCCGGGCGCGACTCGGTGACCGTCGAAGAGCTGGGCCGCGAATCCTTCCTCGCCCACAACGTCAAGGCCGCCTCGCGCAACCGCGTCGTCGAAGCCTTCGCCGAGCACCACACGCCGCTCAACATCGCCTTGGAGCTGGCGACCATCGAGACCATCAAGCGTTTCGTGCTCAAGCAGGTCGGCATCGCCTTCGTCCCCCACATGTGCGTCGCCGAAGAGCTCGAAGCGGGCGCGCTCTCGTCCGTCCCCGTCCGCGGCCTCGACTACCGCCGCACCATCTGGGCCATCCACCGCCGCGGCGCCACCCACTCTCACGCGACCGAAGCCTTCCTCAAGCTGCTCCGCGAGCACACCCAAGCGCATTAGGCGTTTTTATCCCGACATAAAAATTATAACTTTGCCTTCGCCGGCCGGGGTCTTTAGGATGGCGTGTCTGCTGAGAGGACCGTCCTTCAATGAACAACCCTGAACGCATCAAGATTTTCGACACGACCCTGCGCGACGGCGAGCAGTCGCCCGGCTGCTCGATGAACCTACCCGAGAAAGTCCGCCTCGCCCGCCAGCTCGAACGCCTCGGCGTGGACGTGATTGAGGCCGGCTTCCCCATCGCCTCCCAGGGCGACTTCGCCGCCGTCCGCGCCGTCGCCTCGGAGTGCCGCACGGCCTCGGTCGCGGGACTGGCGCGCACCACGGAGGCCGACATCCTGCGCGCGTGGGAAGCTCTGGAAGGCGCCGCCCGCCCGCGCATCCACACCTTCGTCGCCACCTCCGACATCCACCTCGAACACAAGCTCAAGAAGACGCGCCGCGAAGTCCTGCAAATGACGCGCGACGCCGTCCGCCTCGCGCGCTCGCTCACCCCGGACGTGGAGTTCTCGGCCGAGGACGCGACGCGCAGCGACGTTGAATTCCTGTGCGAAGTCTTCGCCGCGGCGGTCGAAGAAGGCGCGACGACGCTGAACGTCCCCGACACCGTCGGTTACACGACGCCCGGCGAGTTCTCGCAACTCATCCGCGCCGTCAAAGAGCGCGTCGTCGGCGCGCGCGACGTTTGTATCAGCGTCCACTGTCACAACGACCTCGGCCTCGCCGTCGCCAACAGCCTCGCGGCGCTGGAGGCCGGCGCCCGGCAGGTCGAATGCACCGTCAACGGCATCGGCGAGCGGGCCGGCAACGCCGCGCTCGAAGAGGTCGTCATGGCCTGTCAGGTGCGCTCCGACCGCCTGCCCTTCGTCAACAACATCAACGCGTGGGAGCTGTACCCGACGAGCCAACTCCTGACCGAAATCATCGGGACGCCCGTCCAGCCCAACAAGGCCGTCGTCGGCCGCAACGCCTTCGCGCACGAGGCCGGCATCCACCAGCACGGGGTCTTGAGCAACCCCCTGTGCTACGAGATCATGACGCCCGAGTCGGTCGGCGTCCCCTCGAACAGCATCGTGCTCGGCAAGCACTCGGGCCGCCACGCCCTCAAGCAGCGTTACGAGGAGCTAGGCTTCAGGCTCTCGCCGCAGGAGACCGAGGCGGTCTACCGCCGCTTCACGGAGCTGGCCGACCGCAAGAAGCGCGTCTACGACCAGGACTTGCTCTCGCTCCTGCCCGCGCCCCAGCAGGCGGCGGCGCAGTTGCAGTTCGCCGGGGCGTAGGCGTCCACATTCTCAATCACTCTCCAGCCATTGGCCCTCAGCGTCTCGCCCTGCGCTGAATGCCGATGGCTGATGTTTTCAAAGGGACGAAGGGATGAAACTCAAGATAGCGGTCCTGCCGGGCGACGGCATCGGCCCCGAGGTGACGGAGCAGGCGTTGTGCGCGCTGCGCGCCGTCGCGGACGCGGGCGGGCACGAGTTTAGTTTTGAAGAACACACGGTCGGCGGCGCCGCCATCCGCGAGTCAGGCAGCCCGCTCCCGGCGCGCACGCTCGACGCCTGCCTCGCCTCCGACGCCGTGCTGCTCGGCGCCGTCGGCTCGCCCGAGTTCGACCACCTGCCCGCGCACGAGCGCCCCGAGGCGGGGCTGTTGACGCTCCGCAAGGCGCTCGGCGCCTACGCCAACCTGCGCCCCGTCACCTGCCACGAGGCGACGGCCGCCTGCTCGCCGCTCAGGCCCGAGCTTATCGCGGGCGCCGACGTGCTCATCGTGAGAGAGCTGCTCGGCGGGCTCTACTTCGGCGAGCCGCGCGGCAGAGTTTCCGACGACGGCGAAGGCCCCTCGGCCTTCAACACCATGCGATACTCGGCCTCGGAGGTCGAGCGCGTCGCCCGCGTCGCCTTCACGGCCGCCCGCGCGCGGCGCCGCAAGGTGACTTCCGTTGACAAGGCCAACGTGCTTGAGACTTCGCAGCTCTGGCGCGAAACCGTCGTGCGCGTCGCGCGCGAGTTCCCCGACGTGCAGCTCGAACACATGTACGTGGACGCCTGCGCCATGCACCTCCTGATGAACCCGCGCGGCTTCGACGTAGTTCTGACGGAAAACCTCTTCGGCGACATCCTCTCGGACGAGGCGGCCGTCCTCGCCGGCTCGCTCGGCATGCTGGCGTCTGCGAGCGTCGGCGGCCCGGTTGACCTTTACGAGCCCGTCCACGGCTCGGCGCCCGACATCGCCGGCCGCGACCTTGCCAACCCCATCGGCGCCATCTCCTCGGCCGCGCTCCTGCTGCGCCACACGGCCGGGCTCGAACAGGAGGCGCGCGACGTGGAGTGGGCCGTCCGCCGCGTTCTCGACGCCGGCTACCGCACGGCCGACCTCCAGCGCGACGGCGTCAGCCACTTCCGCGCCGGCACAGAAGAACTCGGCACGCTCATCTGCGACGCCATCGCCGAATCGGCCGACATGCGCCACGCCTATCACGCAGTATAGAATCGGGTGTCAGGTGCCGGGTGCCGGGCGAGGCAATAAACCGGCACCCGACACCTGACACCCGACACCTTTTTTTATGCCAAGCACTCTCTTCGACAAAATCTGGGACGACCACGTCGTCGTCGAGCCGGCGGGCGAGCCGGCGCTCATCTACATCGACTTGCACCTCGTCCACGAGGTCACTTCGCCGCAGGCTTTCGACGGCTTGCGCGACGCCGGGCGAAAGGTGCGACGGCCGGACCTGACCGTCGCCACCGTTGACCACAACGTCCCGACGACCGACCGCAGCCTCCCCGTCTCAGACCCGGTCGCCGCCGCGCAGATGGAGGCGCTCAGGCGCAACTGCCGCGAGTTCGGCGTCAAGCTCTACGACGTTGGCTCCGAAGAACAGGGCATCGTCCACGTCATCGGCCCCGAGTTGGGCCTGACGCGCCCCGGTCAGACCATCGTCTGCGGCGACAGCCACACCAGCACGCACGGCGCCTTCGGCGCGCTCGCCTTCGGCATCGGCACCAGCGAAGTCGAACACGTCCTCGCCACGCAGACCCTCCCGCAGACGCGGCCCCGTACGATGCTCGTCCGCTGCGAAGGCCGCCTGCCCGAAGGCGTCACGGCCAAAGACCTCGCGCTCGCCCTCATCGGCCGGGTCGGCACCGACGGCGCGACCGGCCACGTCATCGAGTACGCGGGCGAGGCCGTCCGCTCGCTCTCGATGGAAGGGCGCATGACGCTCTGCAACATGAGCATCGAGGCGGGCGCCCGCGCCGGCATGGTCGCGCCCGACGAGGTGACTTTTGAATACCTGAAGGGCCGCGCGTTCGCGCCGGAGGGCGACGGGTGGGAGCAGGCGGTCGCCTACTGGCGCACGCTCCGCACGGACGAGGGCGCGACGTTCGACGCCGTCGTCGAGATAGACGCCTCTCAACTTGAGCCGCACGTCACATGGGGCACGAGCCCCGGACAGGTCGTCCCCGTCAAGGGCCGCGTCCCCGACCCCTCGGTGCTGGCCGACGAGACGGGCCGCCGCGCCGCCGAGCGCGCCCTCTCCTACATGGACCTCGCGCCGGGCACGCCCGTCGAAGACGTGCGCATCGACCGCGTCTTCATCGGCTCCTGCACGAACGCCCGCCTCGAAGACCTGCGCGCGGCGGCCCGCGTCGTGCGCGGCTACCGCGTCTCGGAAGGCGTCCACGCGATGGTCGTCCCCGGTTCGCAGCGCGTGAAGCGCGCCGCCGAAGAGGAAGGCTTGGACCGCGTCTTTACGGAAGCGGGCTTCGAGTGGCGCGAGTCCGGCTGCTCGATGTGCCTCGGCATGAACCCCGACACGCTCCGCCCCGGCGAACGCTGCGCCTCGACGAGCAACCGCAACTTCGAAGGCCGTCAAGGCAGAGGCGGGCGCACCCACCTCGTCAGCCCCGCGATGGCCGCCGCCGCGGCGGTCGCCGGCCACTTCACGGATGTCCGCGAGTGGAAGTTCAACCAGTAGACTTCTTATGAATCCCTTCCGCGTCCACACGGGTCTTGCCGCGCCGCTCGACAGGCCGAACGTCGACACCGACCAGATTATCCCGAAGCAGTTCCTCAAACGCATCGAGCGGACGGGCTTCGGCGAGTTCCTCTTTTACGACTGGCGCTACACGACGGAGGGCGAGTCCGACCCCTCCTTCGTGCTCAACGAGCCGCGCTACAAGGGGGCGAGCGTGCTCCTCGCGGGCCGCAACTTCGGCTGCGGCTCCTCGCGCGAGCACGCCCCTTGGGCGCTCGCCGACTACGGCTTCCGCGCCGTCGTCGCGCCCTCGTTCGCCGACATCTTCCGCAACAACTGCACGAAGAACGGCATCGTGCCCGTCGTGCTCTCGGACGAACAGGTGGCCGAACTGATGAGGCGCGCGCGGGAGGAGGAAGGCTATCAATTGACGGTTGACCTTGAGCGGCGCGAGGTGCGCGACGAGTCCGGCTTCCGCGCGCCCTTCGAGTTCGACGAGTTCCGCCGCTACTGCCTCATGGAAGGGCTCGACGACATCGGCCTCACCCTCCGCCACGAAGCGGAGATAGCCGCCTACGAAGCGCGGCGCGCGGCGCGATAAACCTGACTTTCAATTCCCTGCCAGCTTTAATCTCAACCCGAAGCGAACCGAGACGGGCGGGCCGACCGTGAGGACGGGCGTGCGGCCGACATCATAACGCGCGCCCGTCAGGTTCTCGGCCGCTGCGAACAACTCCAGCCCCCTGCGCAGTCGCTTGGACGCGAAGGCGTCGAGCGTGAAGTAGCGCCCGAGCCGGAGGAGGTTCTGGTCGTCGTCGTACTGCGCGCCGCCCGCCCGGCCCTGCGCGGCGAGCGTCAGACCCGATGCGTCGCGGTAGCGCGCTTGGAAGGTCGCCTGTTGGAGCGCGACCTGCGGGACGCGCAAGCCTTCGAGCGCGACGTTCGCCGGGAACCGCACGACGCGCGCGTCCGAAAGAAGATACCCGCCCGAGAGCGTCAGCCGCCCCGACACGCGCGCCTCGACCTCCGCCTCGAACCCGCGCGAGCGCGTGCGCCCGAGGTTCTCGCGCCGCCGCGTGATGAGCGCGGGCGTGGCCGAGAGCGTCACGTTCGAGACGGCCCGCGTCACCTCCGACCAGAAGGCCGTGCCCCGCACGGACACGCGGCGCGGCGCTTCGAGCAGGAAGCCGGCCTCGGCCCCCGTCAGCCGCTCGGCGCGGAGGGCTTCGTTGGCGAGCGTCAAAACGTTGCCGACGCGGAAGGAGCGATACAGCTCGTTCAGGGTCGGCGCGCGGAAGGCGCGCGAGGCCGAGGCGTTGAGCGAAAGTCTCTCGCCCGCGCGAAAGAGCGCGGAGAGCTGCGGGCTGAAGGCCTTCTCCGCGCGGTCTTTGAAGATGACGACCGACGTGCTCGGACCCGCGAGCGGCCTCGTCGTCTGTCTCCCCTCGGACTCGCGCCAGCGGTCGAGGCGCGCGCCCGGCGTGATGACGAGCCGGGGCGTTAAGCGCACCGCGTCGCGCGCGAAGACTCCGAAGCTGCGCTCGCGCCCGCCCGCGCCGACGAGCGAGGACGGGCGATTCGCGACGTAGACGACCTCGTCGCTCGCGCCCCTCACCTCTCGCGCTTCCGCGCCCGCGACGAGCGCGTGACGCGCGCCGAAGAGGCGAGCCCACTGAAAATTTAATCCGGCGGCCTGTGCGGGCGTGCGTTGAAGGCGCGTCAAAGTCTCCGCGCTTCGGTCCGCGGAGACGGCCGTGAAACTCTGGTCGAAGACCTGCGCGCTCGCGTAGGCGCGGAGCCCGAAGTCGCCCGCGCGCGCGTTCCGCCGGTCGCCGCCCGCGACGAGTTGGCGCAGGTGCGTGCGGTTGAACTGCAAGGGCGTCCCGTTCTGCCTCGACTCGCCGTAGAAGGAGCCGCGCGCGAAGACGCTCGACGCCTCGCCGAAGCGCCGCTCGACGGTCAACTCGGTCGTCGCGTGGCGCGACGCGGCAGGCGTGTCAACGCGCCCGCGCTCGCGCCCGCTGACGAGCACGTAGCCCTCCGTCCTGAAAATCTCCGCCGCGAGCGACGCGCCCCAACCGCCGCGCGCCCCGCTCAGGAAGAGCGAGCCGTCGGCCGTCGCCTGCGAGCCGTATGAGAGTTCGAGCGCGAGGGCGTTCGCGCGGGCCTTGCGCGTGACGAACTGCACGGCGCCGCCGAGGGCCGCGCTGCCGTAGAGCGACGAGGCGCCGCCGCGCAGGACTTCGGCGCGTTCGAGCGAGGCGCGCGCGACGCGGCCCCAGTAGACCCAGCCGCCGAAGGGGTCGGCGAGCGGCACGCCGTCGGCGAGGACGACGGCCCGGCCGGCGCCGCTCGCGCCGACGCCGCGAAGGCTGACGCCCTGCGCGGTCGGGTTGGCCGCGCGGCTGCCCGTGCGCCGGAAGAGTTGGAAGCCCGGCACCTGCCTCAGCGCGTCGTCCGAAGTCAAAGCAGCCGTGCTCTCAAGCTCTTCGCTCCCGAGCACGACGACGCTCGCGGCCGTCTCTCCCAGCCGCGCCTCCGTCCGCGAGGCCGTCACCGTCACGCGCTCCGCCAGTCCCGCGGGCGCGAGCACGACGCGCACGAACTCGCCCGACTTCAACACGCGCTCGAAGCGCGCGAAGCCTTCGGCCTCGACCACGAGCGTAAAACTTCGCGAGGGCACGGGGCTCAAAGCGAAACGCCCCTCGCCGTTCGTCGTGCCCCTCGCCGTCGAACTCGTCCCCTCCTCCCGCGCCGTGACGAAGGCGCCCGCCACGGGCGAGCCGCGCTCGTCCGTCACGACGCCCGACAAAGTTTGCGCCGCCGCCTGCCCGCAACAGAGGAGGATGAAGGCGAGCCCGACGGCGATTCGGTTTTGAAGCTTGAGACCCTTCGGCACGCGCCGATGATAAATCATCGGCGGGGCGTTTGGTGACGGCGGCGCGCGGTGTGCTAGTCTGGCCGGACCCATGAACATCTGGCAGGAGGCGGTCATCGCCGCGGCGGCGTTCGCGGCCGGGCTCATCAACTCGATAGCGGGCGGCGGCACGCTCGTCTCGTTTCCGGCGCTCATCTGGACGGGGCGCGACGCCGTGCTCGCCAACGCGACCAGCACCGTCGCGCTCTGGCCCGCCTCGGTCGCGGGCGCCTACGGCTTCCGCCGCGAGATGGAAGGCGGGCGCCGCTGGCTCCTGCTCTTCGGCGGGCCGTCGCTTTTGGGCGGGGTGCTCGGCGCCCTGCTCTTACTTCGCACGCCGCCCGGCCTGTTCGCGCGGCTCGTCCCTTACCTCATACTCTTCGCCACGCTGCTCATCGCGCTGCAAGACCCGATTGCGCGCCGACTCAGGAGCGAAGGTGGTGATGTAGAGAATCCTTCGCGCGGGTGGCAGGCGGGCGCGGCCGTCTTTCAGTTCTTCGTCGGCGTCTACGGCGGCTTCTTCGGCGCGGGGATAGGGATTCTGATGCTGGCGGCGCTCGGCCTGCTCGGCTTCAGCGACATCCACCGGATGAACGCGCTGAAGAACATCCTCGCGCTCGGCATCAACGGCGTCGCCGCCGCCCTCTTCGTCTTCGCGGGCGCCGTCAACTGGCCCGACGTGCTGGTGATGACCTTCGCCGCCATCGCCGGGGGCTACTGCGGCGCGCGCCTCGCCTACCGGCTCGGCCGACGCTTCGTCCGCCTCGCCGTCATCCTCATCGGATTGTTGATGGGAGTCTCGCTGTTCCTCGCTGAGCGTTAGAGGTCGGCGGGCGAGATGGTTTCGACGCCGTCGTCCGTGCCGACGACGGCCGAGTGGGCGAGCCCGACGAAGAGTCCGCATTCGACGACGCCGGTCAGGAGTTTCAGCTCGCGCTCGGTGCGCGCGGGGTCGGGTATCCGGCCGCAGCGGCAGTCGAGGATGTAGTTGCCGTTGTCGGTGATGAAGACCCCGCCGCCTTCGCCGCGCCGGAGCGAGGGCTCGACGCCCGTCACGCGCGCCACGCGCCCGGCCGTCACCTGCCACGCGAAGGGCACCACCTCGACGGGCAGCGGGAACTGGCCGAGGACTTCGACTCGCTTGGCCGCGTCGGCGATGACGACGAAGCGGCGCGCGGCCGACGCCACCAGCTTCTCGCGCAGGAGCGCCCCGCCGCCGCCCTTGACGAGCGAGAGGCCCGGACCTATCTCGTCGGCGCCGTCGATGGCGAGGTCGAGTTCGCGGACTTCGCCGAAGTCGATGAGGGGGATGCCAAGCGAGCGCGCCTGCTCCTCCGTCCGGCGCGACGTAGGGATGCAGCGCACGCGCAAAGACTCTTCGCGCACGCGCGCGGCCAACCGCTCGACGAGGTAGAAGGCCGTCGAGCCCGTGCCGAGCCCCACCGCCATGCCGTCTTCGACAAGCTCGGCCGCCCTGTAGCCGGCCCTTTGTTTCGGGTTCGATTCCGAGTCCATTCGCGCTATTATGCGCGACGCCGTCGCTTTTGCAACGCCCTTCGGTCGGGGACCAATCATGTGCCTTCTCAAGCACGCGGGCGGGGCCTTCACGCACCGCCCCGAAGAGTTGAAGGACCGCCTCGGTCCGAAGTCGGCCGACCTCGTCGAGCGCGCCTTCGACGACGTTGACCCGGCCCGCCTCGCCGATTACCACACGCACGTCGCGGGCTTGGGCGCGGGCGACACGGACAACTTCGTCAACCCGAAGATGCGCTCGTGGCGCCACCCGCTCCACCGCCTTAAGTTCGCCGTCTACCTGAGCGCCGCCGGGGTCGAGGACGAAGCCCACGCCGACGAGCAGTTCGCCGAACGCCTCACGCGCCTCGTCTCGAACATCGAGCACCACGGCAAGTACCGCCTCCTCGCCTTCGACAAGCACTACACGCGCGACGGCGCCGTCAATCTTGAGAAGACCGAGTTCTACGTCCCCAACGAGTACGTCTTCTCGCTCTCCGAGCAGCGCCCCGACCTGTTCGAGCCCGTCATCTCCGTCCACCCTTACCGCGCCGACGCCGTCGCAGAGCTTGAGCGTTGGGCCCGCCGCGGTGGCCGCATGGTCAAGTGGCTCCCGAACGCGATGGGCATCGACCCTTCGGACGAGAAGTGCGACGCGTTCTACGCGAAGATGAAGGAGCTGGGCCTCGTGCTCCTCAGCCACGGCGGCGAGGAGAAGGCGGTCGAGGCCGAGGAGGACCAAAGGCTCGGCAACCCTCTGCTGCTGCGGCGCCCGCTCGACCACGGCGTCAAAGTTATCGTCGCCCATTGTGCCGGGCTTGGGCAGAACGAAGACTTAGACCATCGCGACCGCCCGCGCACGCACAACTTCCGCCTCTTCCTCCGGCTGATGGACGAGCCGCGCTACGACGGCCTCGTCTTCGGCGACATCTCGGCCATGACGCAGTTCAACCGCATCGGCGAACCTCTCTCGGCAGTCATCGAGCGCGAAGACCTGCACCCGCGCCTCGTCAACGGCAGCGACTACCCGCTGCCCGCCATCAACGCGCTCATCCGAACCGGCCCGCTCGCCCGCGCCGGCTACATCGAAGACGAGGACCGCGCCCCCCTTCGCGAAATCTACGGCTTCAACCCGCTCCTCTTCGACTTCGTCCTCAAGCGCCTTCTCAAACTCCCCGGCACAAACAAGCGACTGCCCCCGTCCGTCTTCATGTCGAACCCCGCGCTCGGCTTCTGACGAATCTCCGCGCGCTCGCGGCCCGGCACGGAACTCGCTATCATGGGGGTCGGCCTCGCCTCTCCCGCAACATAATCGTTCACTTTCGGACGAAGTTTGTCCGAAGGGGCGCCCTTATCATTACAGGGAGACGATGGCGACCGAAGTCAGACAGGAAGAACGCCCCGCCGCGCCCTCGCCGAAGCGCCGACTCATCGAGCAGGCGTACGCGCGCGCCACGGGTGCGCCGCTCATCCCCGGCAACCGCGTCCGGCTGCTGCGCGACGCCGCCGAGAACTACCCCGCGTGGCTCGAAGCCATCGCCTCGGCCCGCCGCACCATCCACTTCGAGAGCTTCATCATCCACGACGACGACGTGGGGCAGGAGTTCGCGCGTGCGCTCATCGCCAAGGCGAAGGAGGGCGTGAGGGTTCGCCTCATCTACGACTGGCTCGGCGCCGTCGGCAAGACTTCGTGGGGCTTCTGGCGGAGCCTGCGCGATGCCGGCGTCGAGGTGCGCGCCTTCAACCCGCCGAAGTACGACGAGCCCTTCGGCTGGCTCAACCGCGACCACCGCAAGATGATTTCCGTGGACGGCCGCGTCGGTTACGTCATGGGCCTCTGCGTCGGCCAAGACTGGGTGGGTCGGCCGGACAAGAACCTTGAGCCGTGGCGCGACACGGGCGTCGAGATACGCGGCCCCGCGCTCGCCGACATCAACCAGGCTTTCGCGCGCGCGTGGGCCGCGGCCTGCGGCGAAGTCCTCCCCGACGAAGACCTGCCCCGCGGCGAGGAGATACCCGAAGAGGGCGACGTTCCCCTGCGCGTCATCGCCAGCGAGCCGAACTCGGTCGGCATGTACCGGCTCGAACAGCTCGTCGCCGCGGGCGCGCGCAAGCGCCTCTGGCTGACGGACGCCTACTTCATCGGCACGAACATGTACGTGCGCGGGCTGTGCGCGGCGGCGCGCGACGGCGTGGACGTGCGACTGCTCGTCCCAAGCTCAAGCGACATCCCCATCGTCGGGGCGCTGTCGCGCGCCAACTACCGCTCGCTTTTGGAAGCCGGCGTGCGCGTCTTCGAGTGGAACGGCTCGATGGTGCACGCGAAGACGGCGGTCGTTGACGGCAGTTGGGCGCGCGTCGGCTCGACGAATTTGAACGTCGCGAGCTGGATGGGCAACTGGGAATTGGACGTGACGATTGAGCACGAGGGCTTCGCGCGCGAGATGGAGGGGATGTATCTGGCGGACCTCGAACACTCGACCGAGGTCGTCCTGAGCGAGAAGCGAAAGGTCCGGGCGGTGGTGCCCGACGGCCACAAGAAGCGGCAGCGCCACGGCCGGCAGAGCCGCCGCGGCAGCGCGACGCGCGCCGCCGCGGGCGCGTTGGGTATCGGCAGCGCCGTCGGCGCGGCCATCACGAACCGCCGCGTGCTCGGCCCGGCCGAGGCGCAGGTCATGGCGGGCGCGGCGGCGGTTCTGTTCGTGCTCTCGATGGTCGCGGTCAAGTGGCCGAAGGTCGTCGCCATGCCGCTCGCCTTCTTCGGCGTCTGGACGGCCGTCTCGCTCGTGCTGCGCGCCTACAAGCTGCGGAAGGTGGCGAAGTCGGGCGTGCCGCCGCGGCTCGAAGACCTGCCGGGCGCGGAGCCTTCGGGCCGCCTGTTCGAGCGCGGCGACGGCCGTCAGGAGAGCGTCGAGGATTTGAAAGAAGACTTTGGAGGGGCCGCGGCCGGGTCGCGGCGTGACGCGATTAAACTTTAGGAGGGACAACAGAATGCGTTGGAGAGGCGGGCGTGAGAGCTCGAATGTGGAAGACAGGCGGGGCATCGGGGGCGGCGGCATCGCCATCGGCGGCGGGCTGGGCACGCTGGCCCTCGCGCTGCTGGCTTTCCTTTTCGGCGGCGACCCCCGCCAGTTTCTTGAGCAGGCCCCGCCCGAGCAGCCCAGCGCGGCGACGCGGCCCGGCGCGCCGCCCGACGAGGGGAGGCAGTTCGTCTCGGTCGTACTCGGCTACACGGAGGACGTGTGGAACGACATCTTCCGCCAGAACGGCCGGCAGTACCGCGAGCCGAAGCTCGTCCTCTTCAACGGCCGCGTGGATTCGGCCTGCGGACGCGCGACGGCCGCCGTCGGACCCTTCTACTGCCCCGGCGACGAGAAGGTCTACATCGACCTCTCCTTCTTCCAGGAGTTGAAGACGCAGTTCCGCGCCTCCGGCGACTTCGCCGAAGCCTACGTCATCGCGCACGAGGTCGGCCACCACGTCCAGAACCTGATGGGCACTTCCGACAAGGTCACGGCGCTCCAGCAGCGCGGCAGCGAGACGCAGGCCAACCGGCTCTCCGTCATGCTTGAGCTACAGGCCGACTGCTACGCCGGGGTCTGGGGCCACCACGAGGGGCGCAAGGGCATCCTCGAACAGGGCGACCCCGAGGAGGCGCTGCGCGCCGCGTCGGCCATCGGCGACGACCGCCTCCAGAAGCAGGCGCAAGGCTACGTCGTCCCCGACTCCTTCACCCACGGCTCCAGCGAGCAGCGGATGCGCTGGTTCCGCGCCGGCTTCGAGTCCGGCGACCTGCGCCGCTGCGACACCTTCAACGCGCGCGGGCTGTAAAAAAAGGTGCCGGGTGTCGGGTGTCGGGTGTCGGGTAAGAACATCCTCTTTACCCGTCACCCGGCACCCGACACCCGGCACCTTTTAGTGTAGTCCCTCGCCGCGCGAGCCGCCCTCGGCGGCCTCGTGCTTGCCGAGCTTGGGGAGGTTCTTCGAGGCGGCGCCCTTGGCGTTGCGCTTGCGGCCGCGCCCCTGCTCGTTGGGCGTCGAGGTCGCCGGCCCCGGCTTGGTGCGGTCGCGGCGTGCGCCCCGCTTGTCGTTGTCGTTCTTCTGGTTCTCCATGTGAGTGTCTCCGTGTCCTTACCTCCTGGTCTTCCTCCGGGCCTTACGGCGTGAGACGCGGCGCCCCGAAGTGCTGACGGTCTCGACGAGGCCGTGCTGTTCGAGCCGGCGGTAGGCGTTGCGGACGATGTTGCGGCTGACGCCGAGCTGTTCGGCCAGCGCCCGCTCGCTCGTGAGGGCGTCGCCAGCGCCGAGAAGGCCCGACTGGATGGCGCCCGCAATCTGGTTGAAAATCTGCGCGGTCTTCGTCTCGCCCGTGCGCTTGCTGAGACGGATTTCAAACTCCGGCATGGTCTTACTCCCCCCTTGTTCTTAAAACCCCTTTCAGAAGCCGGTCGGGTAAGTCTCCGGCGGCTCCTCGCCCGCCTCCCACCCGGCGGCCCTCTCCAGCGGCTCGACGGCGCGCGTCTGGTCGAAGTGGATGACGGCGTCGAACTGCTCGGCCAGGCGCGCGCGGAAGTAGTGGCTCAGCCGCTCCGACTCGGGCCGGTAGATGACGCCGATGGCGCGCTCCAGCCTCGGCCGCCGCAGCAGCTCGCGCGCCCGCCCCTCGGCCCTTAAATCAATCATGAAGTTTGACGGCCCGGCTTCGTGGAACAGCAATTCGTAGCTACCTTCGAGCGCGGGCCGGACTCGGCGCCGACGGGCCGGCTCGGCCCAGTCCTCGGCGGCCGTCACCGTCCCGGCGTAGGTCGTGAAGCCGACGAGGAAGGCCGCGTCGCCGTAGCGTTCGCGCACGAGCTGGCCGACGTTCAGCTCGCCGCCCTCGCCCATCTCGGTCGAGCGCGCGTCGCCGAGGTGAGAGTTGTGGGCCCAGACGACGACCTTCGCCTCGCCGCCCCCGCGCCCGAGGTGCGCGACGAGCGCGTCCAGCGTCTCGGCCATGTGCGTGTCTCTCCTGTTCCACGACTCGGCCCGCCCGCGGAACATCGAGCGGTAATACTCCTCCGCGTTCTTCACGAGCCGCGCGTTCTGCTCCGCGAAGAAGAACTCGTCCTCCGCGACGTGCCCGTCGCGCGAAGCGTATTCGCCCGCGCGCCGCCGCAGCTCGGAGAGTTGGCCCAGCACCTCCTGCTCGCACGACTCCGTCATCCCGAACGTCGCCGCGTAGCCGTAAGCCTGCGTGTTCTCGCCGAAGTGCTCGAAGCACGAGTAACGCGAGCGCGCCCGCCGCGCCGCCTCCGGGTCCACGCGGTCGAGGTACGCGAGCACGGCCTCTATCGAAGCCTGAAGGCTGTACAGGTCGATGCCGTAGAAGCCCGCCTGCCGTCGCGCTTCGCCGCCCGCGAGGTTGTGCCCGCGCAGCCACTCGACGAAGTCGAGCACGGCCGTGTTGCGCCACATCCACACGGGGAAGCGGCGGAAGCCGCCGAGCGCCGCGTCCGAATCCTTGTCGTCGGACTGCCCGCGCACGTAGCGGTTGACGCGGTAGGCGTCAGGCCAGTCGGCCTCGACGGCGACGGCCGCGAAGCCCTTCTCCGCGATGAGCCGCTTCGTAATCTCGGCCCGCGCCCTGTAGAACTCCTCAGTCCCGTGCGAAGCCTCGCCGAGCAGCACGAACCGCGCCCCGCCGATTGCTTCGAGCAGCGGGCCGTAATCGCCCTCAACCCCTTCGAGCGGCACGGCGGCCTCTCGCACCATCCCGGCCAGTTCCTTCAGCGGCTCCTTCGTCATGCAAAGAACCCTCAGTCAGTTCTCAGTTTGTGGCGGACGCCTGAAGCAGCCCGCGTACCTCTTCGTCCGTCGTCTGTGAGAAGTCGTCGTACCAGCGGCCGACGCCCTTGAAGGGCTCGGGCGTCTCGGCGCAGACGACCTCGTCGGCCTCCGCGCGCAGTGCCGCGCACGCCTCGCGCGGCGCGACCGGGACGGCGACGACGACCCGCGTCGGCCCGAGCTTCTTAAGCGCGCGGGCGGCGGCCCGCATCGTCGAACCCGTCGCTAGACCGTCGTCCACGAGGATGACGACGCGCCCGCTCACTTGCGGCGCGGGGCGCTCGCCGCGGTAGGCGCGCTCGCGCCGCTCAAGCTCCTCCTGCTCGCGCGCCGCCACCGCCTCCATCACGTCGGGCGCGATGCCCAACTCTTCGACGACGGGGTCGTTGACGACGCGCACGCCGCCGGTCGCGATGGCGCCCATCGCCAACTCCTCCTGACCGGGCACGCCGAGCTTGCGGACGAGGAACACGTCGAGCGGCGCGCCGAGAGCGAGCGCCACCTCGGAGCCGACGGGCACGCCGCCGCGCGGCAGCGCCAGCACCGTCACGTCGCCCCGCCCCGCGTAAACGGCCAGCCGCCCCGCCAGACGCCGGCCCGCGTCGGCCCGGTCACGGAAAAGCATGAGGAAAAGCAGTAGCCGGTAGTCAGTAGTCAGTAGCCGGCAGGTGCTTCGTTTCTACCGTCTACCGTCTACTGACTACTGTCCACTTCCTTAGCTGTTCGAGCCGGCGGCACGGGACGAACTGTCGGTGACGTGGGTCGTCTCCGCGTCGGCCGTGGTGTCGGCGGTGCCGGTCAGGCCGGACAGGTCGGTCGTCGCGGACGCGCGGCCCGGCGTCAGGGTCGAGCCCGCCGCGTAGTCGCCCGTTGACGACGGCGCGGACGTGCGCTCCCTGCGGACGCGCAGGTTGTTCT
The DNA here is from genome assembly GCA_035941045.1 of Pyrinomonadaceae bacterium. Lineage (GTDB taxonomy): Bacteria > Acidobacteriota > Blastocatellia > Pyrinomonadales > Pyrinomonadaceae > QHXN01. The sequence continues at coordinate 51,182 of DASZEK010000161.1, forward strand.
GGACGTTCGTGACGCCGACGACCGACTCGGCGATGTCTTCGGCGAGCCGCTTGGCGTGGCGGCTCTCGACGGCGCCCGAGAGCGTGACCTCGCCGGCCAGCACCGAGACTTCGATGTCCGAGGCGTCGAGCCAGTCGTGCTCGGTCAGGCGGTCGTTGATGTCCTCGCGGATGCGCTCGTCGGAGCGGCGGTAATTCTTCGGCCCCCGGCCGCGGTGCGTGCGGCCCGAGCGCGACTCGTCGAGGTGGCGGCGGCGCTCGGCGTCCTCGTCGCCGAACCAGGAGAGCACCTCGTCGGCGGCGCGGTCCACCCAGCCGCGCCCGCGGTCGCCGGCCTCGCGGTCACGGCCGCCCATCTCGTGGCCGCGCCTCTCGCCGCGCCCGAAGCGGAAGCCCTCGCGGTCGCGGCGCCCGTAGTCGTCGTAGTCGCGGCCGCGGCGCCTGTCGTGGTCGTCGCCGTAGTCGGGCGGCACCTGGCCGGGCAGCGTCTCGCCGCGGTCGCGGGTGAAGAAGCGGCTCGTCGTGCGGCCGTAGTCGGTGTCGCGGCCGTCTTCGTGCTCGCGCCCGGCGTCGCGGCCGTAGTCGCGGCCGTAGTCGCGTCCCGTGCGCTCGTGGCGCTCGTAGTCGCGCCCGCCGCCTTCGTAGACGCGGCCCGTGCCCTCGTAGTCGCGCCCCGCGTCGCGCCCGTACTCGCGGCTCGTGTAGTCGCCGTAGCTGCCGTAGCTGCCGTAGCTGCGGTTGCGCGGGCCGGAGAAGTAGTCGCGGTCGCGCTCGTAGTCGTCGTAGTCGCGCCCGACCCTGTAGCCGCGCGGGGCGGGGTCGTAGTCGGGCCCGCGCCCGAAGACTCCGCGGTCGCGCCCGTAGTCGTCCTCGCGGCGCTCGTCGTCGTCCCCGCCGTACCGCCCGAAGTCGCGGTCGCTGTAACGGTCTGCCATCGTCTGATACCTCCTTAAAACTTCGGCGTCGGCCCCGACCCGCGTCAGGCCCGCCGCCTTTTACTTTCGTTTCTGGTCGCCCTTGTCGCCCTGCCCCGACTTGACCTTGGTCTTGGCGCTCTTCTTCACGTCCTGCGAGAGCGAGCGGCCAACGTCGTCCGACTCTTTGAACTGCCCCTTCTCGTCGCGGCGCACGTAACGCTTGTCCGTGCCCGTGTCTATCAACTCGCGGTCGCCTTTCTTGCCTGCCATCACCTTGTTCCCCCTTTTCCTCGTGCTTAACTGGAAGCCTTCGCGCGCCGCCCCTTCTTCGCCTCGGCCAGCAGCGCCCCGGCGCCCTCGAAAGCCGCTTCGAGCCGCTGGCCCCGCGTGAGCACCGGCTTGAAGAGATCGCCCTTGCGGGCGAGTCGGCGCAGCATGTTCTTAATGTCGAAGTCGCCCGCCGTAATCTTCTTCCTCTCGACCTCGCCCCATTCGAGCGGCGCGGAGACGGTCGCGCCCGGCCTCGGCCTCACCGAGTAGGGCGCGACGACCGACTTGCCCCGCGCGTTCTGCATGTGGTCAACGTAGATGCGCCCCTTGCCGCGCTTGCTCTTGGACCGCTCGACCGTCGCGACTTGTTCATTCTCGCGCGCGACGACGGTCGCAAGCTGCTCGGCGAGCTCGGCAATCTGCTCGTAGGTGTAGTCGGGCTTGACGGGCACGTAGACGTGGATGCCGCGCGAGCCGGAGGTCTTCGGGTATGAATCCAACCCGACGCGCGCGAGCACGTCGCGGGTGGCGACGGCTAATTCGCAAATCGTCTCGAAGGTGACGCCCTCCGAAGGGTCGAGGTCGAAGACGAACCAGTCGGGGTGTTCGAGGTCCGCGACGCGCGAGTGGAAGGGGTGGCGCTCGATGGCGCCGAGGTTCGCCATGTAAAGGAGCGTGGCCTTGTCGTCGCCGACGACGTAGTCAACCTCGTGCCCGCCGCCGTCCTCGACCTGGAGGGCGACGGTGCGGACGAACTCCGGCGCCTCGTCCACGTCGTGCTGGTGGAAGGACTGGCCGCGGATGCCTGCGGGGTAACGCTTCATGATGAGGGGCCGGTCCTTCAAATACGGCAGGATGAAGTCCGCGACCTCGTAGTAATAGCGAATCAGGTCGCCCTTCGTGTAGCCCTCCTCCGGCCAGTAGACGCGCTCCAAGTGCGTGAGCGGCACGACCGCGCGGCCGACTCTCACGTTCACGTCGCCTTCGAGCTTCTTCGCCTTCAACGCCCGCGCGACCGGCACCGCCTTCCCGGCCTTCGCGCCGACTCTCCTGACGCCTTCGCCTTTAACTTTCGCCTTCTGACTCTTGCCCTTCGACTTCCCTTCGATGGTGTCCTTGCCGTCAACGGGCTTGCGCAGCTTCAGCGCCCAGCCCGGCTCGGCGTGCTCGTCCGTCCGCTTGAAGAGCAGCCACTCGCCCGCGCGCGCCTTCATCTTCACCATCGAGAAGGCGCCGCGTAGCTTGTCGCCCTTCAACTCGAAATCCAGCCGGCCCGCTTCGAGTTGTTCCAGCGCGTCGCCCTCGCCCACAAGCTCGTACGTCCCGCCGTCCCACTTCATGTGCTCGCCCGCGCCGTACTCGCCCTCCGGTATCAGCCCCTCGAACTTCAGGTACTCGACGGGGTGGTCCTCCGTCTCGACCGCCAGCCGCTTCTCCGCGGGGTCGAGCGAAGGCCCGCGCGGGACGGACCAAGACTTGAGCACGCCGCCCATCTCCAGACGGAAGTCGAAGTGGAGCTTCGACGCGTGGTGCTCCTGCACGACGAAGCGGCGCAGGCCCCGCTTCGCCACCTCCCCCCGTGGCTCCGGCGTCCGCCTGAAGTCGCGCATCTTCCAGTAAGTCTCAAGGCCCATCTCTACTTCACGCCCCCGAAAGCTTCTTCGCCTCGCGCTTGAGCAATGCGAAGTCCTCGCGCACCTTCTCGCCCAGGTCCTCGCGGTAGAACCTCACCGCCGGGTGATAGCCGACGATGAAGCGCCGCCCGTCGCGCTCAATCACCTGCCCGCGCACCTCGCCGATGCTCTTCACGCCGAGCACCGCCTTCGCCGCCGTGCCGCCCAAAAGCATCACCAGCTTCGGATTGATGAGCGACATCTGCTCGAACAGGTAGTTCGACGTGCACGTCCCCACCTCGATGCTCTTCGGCGTCCTGTTCTTCGGCGGCCGGCACTTGCAAGTGTTCGTGATAAAAAAATCGCGGCGGTCGAGCCCGGTGCCCTCCATCACCTTGTCGAGATAGCGACCGGCGGCGCCGACGAAGGGCTTGCCGGTCTCGTCCTCTTCCTTGCCCGGCGCCTCGCCGACGATCATGACCTTGGCCGTGTACTTGCCGTCTCCCGGTACAGCCTGTGTACGCGACTCGTGCAGGGGGCAGCGCGTGCAGACGCGTATCTGCGCCGCCAGTTCGTCCAACCTCTGCGCCTTTTTCGTCTTCGCCAAGTCCACGGCCCCCGAGCACACTGGTACTACTCACGCCGGTCTGCAATTTGCGTGCAAGTGCGGGGTACGGCCCCGTACATAAACTATGAAATTCTCGGAACTCGCCAGAGACTACGAGCGCATCGGCGCCGCCGCGGGCGACCCGGCGCGCGTCCGCCTGCTCGCCGACATATTCCGCCGCGCCGAAGGTCGGGAGTTGGGCGCCGCCGCGCACCTGACGCTCGGCGAGGTCGTTGACCCGCGCCTCTCCGACAAGCTCGGCGTCGGCCCCGGCGCCGTCCGCTCCGTGCTCTCGCGCATGTTCTCTCTCGACGCGGGCGAGATTGACGAAGAGGTGAGGCGCACGGGCGACATGAGCGAGGTGGTGGCCGCGCACGTCCGAGGGCGCGACTCGCTCACCGTCGGCCAACTCTGGCTGAGGGCGAACCGCGCCGCCGAGCGCGACGAGGACCGGGAAGCCCTCGTCGAGTACGTCTTCCGAAACACGGACGCGCGCGGCGCGAAGTATTTCACGCGCATGGTGCTCAACCAGATGCGCATCGGCGTCGGCATGGGGACGCTCGCGCGCGCCCTGGCCTCCGCCTTCGAGGTCGAAGCGTCGAGCGTCGAGCACCTGTACGCGATGACGAACGACGTTGGCCTCGTCGCCGCGCAGGCGCGCAAAGGTCGGCGGGCGCTTGAGCGCGCGGGCCTCACCCTCTTCCGCCCCTACCAGTTCATGAACGCGCACAAGGAGGACGACCCCGGCGAGATTTTCCGCAAGTTTAAGGGCAAGCAAATCATCTTCGAGGTCAAGTACGACGGCGCGCGCTTGCAGATTCACTTGAAGAAGGGTCGCCCGCACGAGGTCCGCCTCTACTCGCGGCGGCTGAACGACGACACGCGCGCCATGCCCGACATCGTCGAAGCCCTGCGCAAAGCTTGGAAGGGCGGCGACGCCGTCGTCGAAGGCGAGGCCGTCGCCTTCGACCCCGCGCTCAAAGAGAAGCAGCCCTTCCAGGCCGTGCTCCAACGCCTCGGCCGCGTCCACTCAATCGAGGAGAAGGCGCGCGAGATTCCGCTCGTCCTCCACCTCTTCGAGCTGGTCTACCACGACGGCGAGGACTTGATGCGCGTGCCGCAGGCCGAGCGCCGCGCGCGCCTCGCCAAGCTCTTCCGCCCGACCGACCGCGTGAAGATGACCGAGACGGTCGTCACCGACCGGCGCGAAGTTCAGGAGGAGTTCTTCCGCCGCGCCATTGCCGAAGGGCACGAGGGCTTGATGGCGAAGGACCCCGAAGCGCCCTACACGCCGGGCCGGCGCGCGGAGAACTGGCTGAAGATAAAGCCGGCCTTCGAGACTCTCGACGTGGTGGTGACGGGCGGCATCTGGGGCTCGGGGCGGAGGAAGGGCTTGCTGTCGAGCCTCATCGTCTCGGTGCGCGACCGCGACCGCTTCAGGACCGTCGGCAAAGTGGGGACGGGTTTTTCGGAGGAGACTTTGCGGGATTTGACCGCGCGGCTTGAGCCCTTAATCATCTCGGCGCGCGGGCGCGACGCGGAGATAGAGCCGCAACTCGTCATCGAGGTTGACTTTCAGGACATCCAGAAGACTTCTCGTTACGCGGCCGGTTACGTCCTGCGCATTCCGCGCTTCAAACGCGTGCGCGAGGACAAGAGCACGCGCGAGGCCGACACGGTCGAGCGCCTCAAGCGGCTCTACAAGCAGACGCACCCGTGACGGCTAAGTCGCCTGCGCGACCCAGCCGGGCGCGGAGCCGACCTGCTGCCGGAGAATCAGGTTGAGCTGCCCGGCGTGGTGCTGGACGTGGCGCATGTTGTAGAGGAGCAGCTCCGCGAAGCCCAGCTCAAGCCGGCCGAACGCGCACGGCTCTGCGGCCCGCGCCTCCGTCAGAGACTCAATCGTCTCGCGGCACTTCCGGCGGCAGTACGCGAGGTAGGCGCGCAGCTCGTCCTTCTCATACACGCGCTCCGGCATCAGCCCGGCCGGGTCCATCTCGTCGAGCGTGAAGGGCGCGGGAGGCGCGAAGCCTTCGGCCGAGCCGGACAGGTAGAGGTCGAGCCAGAAGAGCGTGTGGTAGACGACGTACCAGAATTCCGTCTGGCGCGAGCGGTCGCGCCAAAGCTCTTCGGGGCAGGCGAGCAGAGCGTTTTCGAGCATGTCGATGCCCGCCCCGAACTGCCGCCAGAGAACGTCTTTCCAGACAGCATTCATCTCAAGCTTCTTTTCTCCAAACGACCGAGTAACGCCAGAACAGGTGTCTCCTCACGACCGCGCCGGGCATGACCTCGGCGCAAACCCGCTCGGCCTGCGGCAGCGTGAGGTAGCGGTCCGTCTTCCCGTGCTCGGCGTACGCCTCGCGCACCTCACGGGGCGGCCTCAACCTTCCGGTCTTCAACAGCCTGAGAAGCAGCCCCGCCGGATACGCGACGCCGTCGAAGAGCAGGTCAGTCAGGTCGGAGCGCCGGTACAAATCGAGGCAGACGAACACGCCGCCGGGCTTCAACGCCTTCCTTATTTTTCTCAGCACGGCCTCCGTCGGAAGGTGGTGGAGCGTCGTCAGCGTCGCGACGCAGTCGAACTGTTCGTCGGGGAAGTCGAACGTCATCACGTCGGCCTCCACGTAGTCTACGTTCGGTTGAAGCTCCGACCGCTCGCGCGCGAGGCGAATCATCTGCGGCGACAGGTCCAAGGCGAGGACGCTCTCGGCACGACGCGCGAGCAGCCGCGAGAACTCGCCCGTGCCGCAGCCGATTTCGAGCGCCCGCCGGCACCGCGCGGGAATCTGTCCCAACAGGTAGTCCTGATAGTGCGCGTTGTGATTCCAGCCTTCGTCGCAAAGCAACGCTATCCGGTCGAAGTCGGACTGGATTGATTCGAGTGTTTGCGTCATTTACTTACGAGAGGTCCACGGCCCACGCGCCGGGGACGTGGCGCTCGACGAGGTGGCGGCTGAAGTTAATCCAGCGGTCGGCGCCGTCTATGACGTTCGAGTCGGAGGTGACGGCGACGCGGCCCGACTCGACGATGCGGCGGTCCGGGTTGAAGACGGCTTCGACCTCCCACGGCCAGCCGCGCGCCGCGGCCAGATGTCTGATTCTCTCGGCCAGCCGCCCGCTGTTCGACACCGGGCTGTCGAGCAGCCACAGCACCGAGGCCGGCCCGATTGCCTCCATCGCTTCGCCGACGAGCAGCACCGCCCTCTGCGTCTCGCTGACCGCGCGGTAGGAGCCGTGCACGCTCGACAGGTCGCGCAGGCAGCCGTCGCGGCAGAGCACGAGGACGCCGCCGCCCAAGGCCGCCTCGACCGTGATGACGAGGTTGAAGCCGTCCACCGCGAGGCCCGCGCCCGCCGCGGCTCCCGCCTCAAGGCGGCGAGCCTTCCTTCGCGCGCACACGTCCTCCGCGCAGGCGGCGCGCGCGACGGCGAGGCGTTGTCGCTCGCGCAGCGCGTGGCGGTCGCCTACGAGCTTGAGCGCGGACTTCGTCTGGTAGCCGCGCGCGAGCAGCCACGACAGGTCGCCGGTCGCCGCCCGCAGGCGCGCGAGCTGGCCGGGCGCGAACAGCTCCGCGTCCGAAGGGTGCGCGCCCCTGTGCCGCCGCCTGTCAGGACTCACGCCCGAGAGCTTAACCGAAAAAGGTTCGTTACGCGCGCCCCGGCGGTTGTAGAATCGCGCACGCCTCCTCGCCCGGCCGCTCTCCTTCGCCCGACAGAGGTCACGCCCGTGGCAGACTACAACTTCGTCACCGTCTGGCAATTCCCCTCCCCGCTCCCGCCCGTCTGGGATTTGGTCTACCGCTCGGACGACTGGCCCGCGTGGTGGCGCGGCGTCGAGCGCGTCGAGCGCGTCGCGGAAGGCGACGAGCGCGGCATCGGCGCCGTCCGCCGCTACACGTGGAAGAGCAAGCTGCCTTACAGGCTCGCCTTCGACATGCGCCTCGTCCGCGTCGAGCCGCACGCGCTCATCGAGGGCGAGGCCGTCGGCGAGCTTCAGGGGGCGGGGCGCTGGACCTTTTCCGAGGCCGGCGGGCTCACCACCGTCCGCTACGACTGGCAAGTCTCGACGACGAAGCCGTGGATGAATCTGCTCGCGCCCCTCGCCCGCCCCGTCTTCAGGTGGAACCACGACGTGGTCATGCGCTGGGGCGCCGAAGGGCTCGCCGCACAATTAAGTGGAACAACCGAGGCGCCCCGAACGAATAAGGAATGAGCGCCGAGCGCCGGTCCGTATCGGTCCGCTCGGCCCCCGTCTTTTCTTATAAACATAAGCGAACGTTAACGGCGTCGGGCGCGTATACGTCTGAACAGTCGTGGTGCCGCCCGATAAAAAACTCTGAAACGGCACACGCCCTTTTGTCACTAACTATATCGGATGATGGGAGAAGGCCAAGTTTTGAAGCGCCCGGCCGCGGAGGACGAGTTGTCGGCACACGCGGCCTGGAGGCCGGACCTTCTGCTGCTCGGCGTCAGGCTGCTGGCGCTGCTCGAAGAGGCGCGCGCCGTGCCGCGCTACGCCGGGCGGCTGGCCGTCAAGACGGGCGGCCGTGTGCTTTTGCTGGCGACGGCCGAGGTGGACTGGGTCGGGGCCGAGGGCAACTACGTCCGCCTCCACTCGGGCAAGAAGTCTTACCTCTTGCGCGAGGCGATAGGCTCGATGGAGTCGCGGCTCGACCCGCGCGCCTTCGTCCGCATCCACCGCTCGACCATCGTCCGCCTCGACTGCGTCCGCGAGCTTCAGCCGTGGTCGCACGGCGAGTACCGCGTCATCCTCCACGACGGCACGCAGCTCACGCTCTCCAGAAGCTACCGCGACCGCTTGCAGGCCGCGCTCGGCAACACGCTCTGAACGCGCCGCTTCGCCCCGACCGGCGTCCCTTCCGTCACAAACCTCTTCCCGACGCGCCGCCGGCTCCATAAAATCCGCCCCGCCCACTTCCCGCAGGCCGGGCGCTCGTTGCGCGCGCCGCCGGCAGTCAACCATTCGGCATGAGAGTTCAGGAGGGAGTCCGTCCGTGCTAGACGAAGAACGGAGGTACCGCGATGAGACTCCGCATGCTCGCGCCCGCCTGCGCCGCGGGGGTGCTCGTTCAACTGCTCCTCTCCCAACCCGCCCCCGCGCAGACGCGCCCCTGCGACCGGCTGCCGGCCGACTGCCGTAGCGTGATGGAAGAGAAGACCGAGGCCGCAGTCTCCTCCCCCGCCGTCGAGGCTTCGGGCGAGCCGGCCGCGCAGGCGGCCACGCCCGAAGCCGCCGCGGCGCCGAGGGCCGTCCCGCTCGCGCCCCTCATCCCGTTCGCCGCGCCGGCCGCCCCCGCGCCCGAAGCGGTCCTGCCCGCGCTGCCCGCCCCCGTCCCGACGCCTTTCGACACGGGCGCCGTCCGGCTGGCCGACGCCGATTCTTACCAGGACGCCTACCACGTGCTGAGCAAGGAGAACGGTTGCAGCCGCTTCTTCGGCGGCCCCGCCAACGCCGTCGAAGTCTTAAACGGCCTCGCGCTCAAACTCCGCCGCAAGCACCTCGGCGACGAGTTCGCCATACGCCAGACCGGCGACTACACGAACTACCACAACCTCCAGACGGGCGGCTCCTACCGGCTCTTCGAAGAGGCGTCGCTCAACACCTCGGGGCCGTTCTCGCGCCACGCCGAGACCTACGGGCGATACGACGACCGCACCATCGGGCGTTTTCGCGCGCGCTCGCGGCCCGGAAGGGTTCTGATACTGCTGCACGAGCTGGGGCACCTCATCATGGCCCGGCGCGGCGGGTGGCTTTTGCCGAACGACGGCCACGACGCCGCGCTCAGCGCGCGCAACACGCGGGCCGTCGAGGGCCATTGCCTGGGCGAGCTGCTGGCGCTCGGCGAGTGAGCGGGGCGGGCCGGTTTTGCCTTTCGGCGCGGGTTGACGTATAGAACCTGCAATGAAGGCACGCGTCGTCTGGCTGGTGCTCTGCGTGGTGTGGGGCTCGACCTGGCTGTTCATCAAGCTGGGCTTGAGGGACCTGCCGCCGGTCAGCTTCGCGGCCGTCCGCTTCGCCCTCGCCTCGGCCATCCTCGTCGTCGTCGCGCGCGCCAGCGGCGCGAGGGTGCCGCGCGGGCGGCGCGAAATCCTGCTCGTCGTCCAGACGGGCGTCCTCTCCTTCGCCTTAAACTACGGCCTGCTCTTCTGGGGCGAGCAGCACATCTCTTCGGGGCTGGCGGCGCTGTTGCAGGCGACGATTCCGGTCTTCGGGATGCTGTTCGCGCACGCGCATCTGCCGGGCGAGCGGATGACTGTGATGAAGATGGCGGGCGCGCTCTTGGGCGTCGCGGGCGTCGGCGTCATCTTCTCTAACCAACTCGAAGCGGGCGGCCGGTTGGCGCTGTGGGGGAGCGCGGCGGTGCTGTTGGGGGCGGTGTGCGTGGCGTGGTCGAACGTTTTGGTGAAGGCGCGGGGCGGGCACTTGACGCCGGCCGCGCTGGCGGCGGGGCAGATGTTGTGCGGGCTGGTGCCGCTGTCGGCTTACGGGCTGGCGTTCGAGGGCAGTCCGTTTAAGTTCCGCTGGACGGGGCTGGCGGTGGTGTGCCTGCTCTACCTGACGCTGGTCGGGTCGGTCGTGGCCTTCCTGCTCTACTACTGGCTGGTGCGGAACATGGACGTGACGAAGACGATGCTGATTTCGCTGGTGACGCCGCTCATCGCCGTGACGCTCGGCGTGGTGACGATTGGCGAGGAGGTGACGTGGCGGACCGTGGCCGGCGGCCTGCTCATCATGTCGGGCATCGCGCTCGTCGTCCTCAGACGGCAGGGGCGCCAGTTCGCTCCGGCCGCCGAGGCCGAGCCGGCCGCCGCCGAGGATTGAGCCGCGAAACTCTATGCGTGCTATGCTTACCGCGTGCCCGCACAGAAGGTGAGCGAACGGAGCGACGAGCAGTTGTTGCTGGCCTGCCGGCGCGGCGAAGAGTCCGCGTGGGAGGAGTTGGTCGGCCGCTACCAGCGGCTCATCTACTCCATCCCGCGCCGCGCCGGGCTCGACGAGGACGCCGCCTCGGAGGTCTTTCAGGAAGTCTTCACGACGCTGCTTGAGAGCGCCGACTCCATCGAGCAGCCCTCGCGCCTGCAAGCGTGGCTGGTGACGACGGCCAAGCGCAAGACGTGGCGGGCCGTCAGCCGCTCGCGCTCGTCGCGGCCCTTCGAGGAGTCGGAGGAGCAGGGCGAGGGCGAGATGTACCGGCTGGCCGACGAGTCGCTCCTGCCCGACGAGGCGCTCCAACAGCTCGAACAACAGCACCTCGTCCGCGCCGCGCTCGGCGAGATGGAGGAGCGTTGCCGCACGCTCCTCCGCCTGCTCTTCTACAGCGCGGAGCCTCCGCCCTACTCCGAAATCGCCGCCGCCCTCGGCACCAGCGAAGGCAGCATCGGCCCGACCCGCGCCCGCTGCCTCAAAAAGCTCCTCGACCTGCTGCGCAAAAAGGGCTACTCGTAAAACGCGGCTTTTCGGGATGTATTTCCGGCCCCCCGCGCGGCACTGTAGAACCGAGCGGGCGTTTTAAAGGCTTCCGCCGGAGCGAGAAAGATGAGATTGACGCCACAACACATCCCGTTCGCGCGGCTCGCCGACATGGCCGAGGGGCGCCTCGGGGCCGACGAGCGGGCGGAGGCCGAGGGGCACCTCGCGACGTGCGCGCGCTGCGCGGGTCAGGCGGACGAACTCCGCCGCGTCACGCAGTTGATGCGCGCCGACACGTCCGTTGACGCGCCGCGCGACGTGCTCTCGGGCGTGCTCGCCATGTTCCGCGCGAGGCGGGCCGCCGCCGAGCCCGCGCCCGGACTGCTCCGGCGCATTGTCGCCTCGCTCACCTTCGACAGCAGCGGCCTGACGCCGGCCTTCGGCGTCCGCTCCGGTCAGGCCGCGCCCGCGCGCCAACTCCTGTTCGGCGCGGGCGACTTCGACGTTGACCTCCGACTCGCCGAAGGCGAAGACGGCTGGACCGTCTCCGGCCAGATTCTCGGCCCCTGCGAAGGCGGCGGCCACGTCGAACTGAGCGGCGCCGCCGCCAGCGTCGAGGCCGGGCTCAACGACCTCTGCGAGTTCACCCTCCGGCCGGTGCCCGCCGGCTCCTACGCCCTGCGCCTGCGCGTCGGCGACGCCGAAGTCGAAGTGCCGGAGTTGAGCTTGCAGGCTTAAAAGCACTACCGAATCCAACCCTTAGCGCCTTTGCGTGATGCTTTTAAGAAACTCACGCAAAGGCGCTAAGGGCAGTCCGTCGTGATTTGCCTTCGCGCCTTCAATCGCCCGACAATCGTAGAACGATGACACGAGCCGAACTGGCCTCGCTCCTCGCGTCGGCCGAGGGCGACGGCGGGCGGCGCGCGCTGCTCGCCCGCCACCCCGCGCTCGCCGACGTGGCGCTCGCCTACGCGCTCAAGGACGTGTGCCTCGAAGCCTGGAACGGCGGCGACCCTCCGCGCGCCGTCGCCGCCGCCGCCGCCGTCGAAGCACTCTCCGAGGTCAACGACTCCGAAGAGGTCGCGGCCGTCAGGGCTTGGGGCGCGGGCATCGCCGCGCTCGTCGAGGGCCGCATGGAAGAGGCCGTGCGCAGTCTGGACGACGCGGCCGAACGCTTCAACTCCCTCTGCCGCCCGCACACGGCCGCCTCGACGCAGGTCATCAAGCTCATCGCCCTCGCCATGCTCGGCCGCTACGACGAGGCCGTCGCGACGGGCCTGCGCGCCCGCGACCGCTTCCTCGAACACGGCGACCTCTTGGCCGCCGGCAAAATCGAGCACAACATCGGCAACATCTGCGGGCGCCGCGACCGCTACGACGAGGCCGAGCAGTTTTTGAAGTCGGCGCGCGAACGCTACGTCGCGGCGGGCGACCCCAAGCTCGTCACGCTCGTCGAGAACTCGCTCGCCACCAACTACACCCTCCGCCACGACTTCCGCTCCGCCGAACAGCTCTACCGCCAAGCTTACGCCCACGCCGAGGCCGCCGGCCTCACGCTCACGCAGGCCGAGATAGAAGCCAGCATGGGCACGCTCGCCCTCTCCCGCGGTCGCTACCACGAGGCGCTGGATTTGCTCGAACGCTCGCGCCGCCGCTTCGCCACGATGGGCATGCCCCACCAGTCGGCCGTCGCCGAGCTTGAGCTGGCCGACGCCTACCTCGAACTGAATCTCGCCGCCGAAGCCATCGCCGTCTACGAGCGCGCCGCCCCGACCTTCGCCGAACTCGGGATGCGCGCCGAGCAGGCCCGCACGCTCGCGCAGGCCGGCCGCGCCGCCCTGATTACGGGCCGCACCGAGGAGGCGCACCGCCTGCTCGCAGAGGCCCGCGCCCTCTACGCCGCCGAAGGGAATCTAGTCGGCGAGGCTTACGTCACGCTCGCCGAGGCGCAGCTCCATCACGCCGAGGGCGACCACGCGCACACGGCCGTCCTCGCCGCGCAGGCCGAGGCGCAGCTCCAGCGCGCAGGCAACTGGCGGCGGATGCTCCTCGCCCGCTGGCTGCGCGGCGAGGCCGCCCGCGCCGAGGGGCACGAAAGGCTCGCGCAGATTCTCCTCGAATCGACGCTCCGCGAGGCCGAGTCGGAGGCGCTGCCGCAGATAGCCGAACGCTGCCACACGAGTCTCGGCCTGCTCGCCGCCTCGCGCGGCGACGCGCGGAGCGCCGAAGAGTCCTTCAAGCGCGCCGTCGCGCTCATCGAAGACCTGCGCGCGCCGCTCCCGGCCGAAGAGTTCCGCACGGCCTTCGTCGCCGACAAGCTGGCGCCTTACGACGAGTTGGTCCGCCTCTGCCTCGCCGCCCCGGCGGCCGGCCGCGTGCGCGAGGCTTTCGCCTACACGGAGCGCGCCCGCTCGCGCGCGCTCGTCGAGATGATGACGGGCACGCTGTCCGTCGTCTCGCGCCCGCGCGACGGGTTCGAGGCCGAGTTGTTGTCGCAACTCGAACGGCTGCGCGAAGAGTTGAACTGGTTCTACAGCCGCATCAACCGGCCGCCCGAAGAAGGCGACAGTGCGCGCGGCCCCGCCGCCATGCAGGCCCTCCACGACGCCGTGCGCGAGCGCGAGACGCGCACGCTCGAAATCATGCGGCAGTTGCAGCAGCGCGGCGGCGGCGAGCTTGCGCGCGCGGCCGAACACCTCGACATCAACGGCCTGCAAAGTGATTTGGGTAGTGACACCGCGCTCGTCGAGTACACGACTCTCGGCGGCGAGTTCGTCGCCTTCGTCGTGACGGGAGACGGGCTGGAAGTCGTCGGCGGGCTCGGGCGCGAGGACGAGGTCAACGAAGCACTCGGCCAGTTCCGTTTTCAAATCGGGAGCCTGCGCTACGGCTCGCGCAGGATGCGCGCCCACCTCCCCGTGCTGACGGCCCGCGCCCGCCATTACCTCGAAAAGCTCTACGACCTTTTGCTCCGCCCCGTCGAGCAACGCTTGGGCGACAGGCGAGCCGTCGTCGTCCCCCACCGCGCGCTCCACTACGTGCCCTTCCACGCGCTCTCGGACGGCGACTCTTACCTCGTCGAGCGGCGCGAGGTCGCCTACGCGCCGTCGGCCGGGGTGCTGCGCCAGTGTCTCGCCAAGGGGACGGGCTCGTTCGAGCGCGCGCTTTTGGTGGGCACGGCCGACGAGCAGACGCCGCTCGTGCGCGAGGAGCTGGCGGCGGTCGCGCCGCTCTTCCCCGAGGCGACGACGCTCCTCGATTCCGAGGCCACGCTCGCCGCCCTGCGCGAGCACGCGCCCGCGGCCGACGTGCTCCACCTCGCCTGCCACGGCCAGTTCCGCCCCGACAACCCGCTCTTCTCGTCCCTCAAGCTCGGCGACGGCTGGCTCACCGTCCGCGACGCCTACGGGCTCGACTTCCGCGGCGGGCTCGTCACGCTCTCGGCCTGCGAGACGGGCATCTCGGCGGTCGCGCCCGGCGACGAGCTTATCGGCCTCGCCCGCGGCTTCTTCTCGACCGGCGCGCAGACGCTCATCCTCAGCCTTTGGACCGTGGACGACGAGGCGACGGCCGAACTGATGAAGGATTTTTACGCCTCGCTCCGCGCCGGCTCGCGCCCGGCCGCCGCCCTCCGCGCCGCCCAACTGCGCCAACTCGGCAGCCGGCCCCACCCCTTCTTCTGGTCGCCCTTCACCCTCGTCGGCCGCTGGTGAATCCCCAAAAAAAAGGCCGCCCGGCGTGTATTTTTTACCGACCGCCGAGGCACTGTAATTAAGGGGTAAAAGCATCTAAGCCGAGGCCGGAGAATCCACTTTTTAGAGTTTTTAAGCCCCGCCCGGCCCCCCGACAGCAGCCCCGCTCGAATTTTTAAGGAGTTCTCCTCCCGATGCGCCGTAAGCTCTTACGCCCGTTGACGCTCGTCCTGTCGCTCGCCCTCCTGGCGGGCCTGCTCCTCCTGCCCGCGCCGCCCGCCGCCCGCGCCTCCTCCGGCGACGGCGAGGAGGGCTACATCCGCGACGAGGTCAACGTCAAACTCTTCAACGCCTCGGACCTTCCGGCCGTCTCGCAGCAGTTCAAGCTCCAGCTCATCGAGCAGTTCGGCAACCGCCCCATCTACCGCGTGCGCGTCACCGACGGGACCGACTCCCGCGCCAAGGCCGCCGCGCTCGCCCTCGACACGGCGCGCGTCGAGTTCGCCGAGGCCAACTACACGGCCGGCTCGCCCGAGGGCAGCGGCTTTTCGTGGGTCGGCGGCTTCTCTTGGGTGGGCGGCTTCTCGTGGGTCGGCGGCGGGGCGGGTCAGTACACGGACCAGTGGGCGCCGACGACGCTGCGGCTGAAGGAGGCGCACAGGGTCACGCGCGGCGCCGGGATGATAGTCGCCGTGCTCGACACGGGCGTTGACCGCCGCCACCCGGCGCTCGCCGGCCGGCTCCTGCGCGGGCGCGACTTCGTGGACGACGACGACGACCCCAGCGAGGTCTACCCCGAAGGCGCCAACAACGTCGAGGACGCGCGACGGCTCGGCCCCTTCGGGCACGGCACGCACGTCGCCGGCATCGTCGCGCTGGCCGCGCCCGAGGCCAAGATTATGCCGCTCCGCGTGCTCGACGCGCACGGCGTCGGCAACATCTGGGTGCTGGCCGAGGCCATCAAGTACGCCACCGACCCGGACGGCGACCCCGAGACGGACGACGGCGCCGACGTTATCAACATGAGCCTCGCCACCGTCCACGACTCAAGGCTCCTGCACGACCTCGTCGGCGAGGCTTGCGACGACGACGCGGCCGTCCCCTCGCCTTCGCCCACGCCTTCGGGGCCGAACGTGGGCGCCGTCGTCGTCGTCGCGGCCGGCAACCGCGGCACCAACCAGAAGATGTACCCCGCGGCCGAGAACGTCGCGGGCGCCCTCTCGGTCGGGTCGAGCACGAAGGCCGACACGCTCTCCTCCTTCTCGCAGCGCGACTGGGTGAGGGTCATGGCGCCGGGCGAAGGCATCGTCAGCAGCGTGCCCGAGGGCGGGACCGGCGCTTGGGCCGGCACCTCGATGGCCGCGCCGCTCGTCGCCGGACAGGCGGCACTCCTGCGCGCGGCCTTCCCCGACTTGAGCCCCTCGCTCGTCACCGACCGCATCCGCGAGACGAGCGTCAGGACCGACGAGCCCATCTCGCGCCGCGTGGACGCCGCCGCCTCCATCGTCCCCTTCGCGACCGACACGACGAACCCGATTGACCGCACGCCCGACTTCGTCCGCCAGCACTACCTCGACTTCCTCAACCGCGCGCCCGACGCCTCCGGCTTCGACTTCTGGCGCGGCGGCATCGAGCGTTGCAACTCGGACGCCCAGTGCGTGCAGGTCACGCGCATCAACACGTCCGGCGCCTTCTTCCTCTCCGACGAGTTCCGCGCCACGGGCTACTTCGTCTACCGTCTGCACAAGGCGAGCTTCGGCGACCTGCCGGGCAAGCCCGTCCCCGTCCGCTACGAGGTCTTCATGCCGGACACGCAGGCCGTAGGCGAAGGCGTCATCGTCCACGCGCCCGGCTGGGAGAAGAAGCTCGAAGCCAACCGCGAAGCCTTCCTCCTCGACTTCGTCGCGCGCCCGCAGTTCAAGACGGCCTTCCCCTCGGGGACCCCGGCCGCGGCCTTCGTGGAAAAGCTGTTCGCCAACGCCGCCGCCCAGCCCACGGCCGAAGAGCGGCAGGCGCTCATAGACGAGCTGTCGCCCGACCCCGACTCGCCGCAACTGCGCGCCTCCGTGCTCAAGAAGGTCGCCGACCACGCGTCCGTCATCAACCAGGAGCGCAACCGCGCCTTCGTCCTCATGCAATACTTCGGCTACCTCAGAAGGAACCCGGACGACGCGCCCGAAGCTAACCGCGACTTCGCAGGCTTCAACCACTGGCTCGGGAACCTCGAAAAGTTCGGCGGCAACTTCGTCCACGCCGAACTCGTCAAGGCGTTCCTTGAGTCCACCGAGTACCGGCAGCGTTTCCGCCAGTAAGCGCGGCCCAGATAATTCTCGCGGGGGTGTATTTCCGCGCCGGCCCTCCGCACTGTACGCGTGCAGACGCCTTACGGCCGGGCCTTTCAAAAGTGTGGGTCGAAGGCGTCGGCCGCCGGCTCGGGCGGCGCCCGCCAAACGGGGAGAGTGGGCGCCGCACGGCCGGCAAGCGAGCATGGGGGAAAGGAAAAGAGCGAACGGCCCGCGCTTTGTTTCGACAAAGCGCGGGCCGTTCGCCGTCGGGGCCGGGAGTGAAGCTTTACTTCAGGGCTTGGTGACGCCCGCGAAGTTGACGAGGTCGGCCACGGTGAAGTCGCCGGGCGTGGACGACGGGAGCATGGGCGTGAAGCCGCCCGAGGCGTTCAGGTACGAGGAGGCGTCGCGCTTCAGGATGCGGACGAAGGTCTCGGCCACGATTCGCGCGCCGACCGGCCCGAGCTGGTTGCCGCCGCCGAGGACCGACGCCTCGCGGAGCACGTAGTACCACAGCGGCGTCTGCTTGAGCAGGATGCCGCCGCCCGAGTTGAGCAGCGCCACCTCGTTCGCCGGGAGCCCGGCGGTCAACTGCGCCGGGGTCAGCGCCGGGAAGCCGAAGGACTTCGCCATGCCCTGCCCGCTCGGCAGCCCGAGCGCCAGCCCGCGACGGAGGTTGCGCGCCGCCAGTATCTCCATCAGGCCCGACAGGCCGGGCAGCGACTCCAGCCCGTTCGCCATCACGCTGTCAATCTTGCGCGCCTTGTTGTTGACGGGGACGGGGATGCCCGTGTCGAAGAAGGCGTTGAAGTCAACGACCCAGTTGGAGAAGACGGGCAGGCGCGGCACGCGGTTGAACTCGAAGACCTGCCCGAGCGTGGCGTCCTTGAAGTTGAAGTTCACCCAGTAGCGGTCGCGAATCATGCTGTGGCCGAAGCGGTAGGCGGCGACGGCGAACTCGACCGGCATGCGGAACGCGCTCCCGACCGGAGCGACGACCGTCGCCAGCGCGTTGTTGACGGCCGCCATGCCGCAGACGCGGCGGAGGAAGTCGTGGACGACGGCCCACTGGTAGTGGTGCACGACGATGCGCTTGGCCTCGGCGAAGATGTCGCCCATGAAGTTGGCGGCCACGAGCATGTCCACGACGGCGTTGTGGAAGCGCAGCATGGCGTGGTGGAACTGGACGACGATGAGGTTCTCGTCGTTGCGCGGGTCGCCGATGACGGCCGTCAGCGTGCCGGGGATGCGGGGCACGTCCCAGTTCGTCTGCTGGACCATGCCCGAGTCGTTGCCGTTGTTGCTCGGGCCGCCCGGCCCGACGGGCGCGTTCGAGCCGACCATCAACTTGATGGCGGTCGAGGGCATGCCGCCGGACGGAAACTGGTAGAGGAAGGGGTCGAGGCCGGGGCCGCGCCCGTAGACGGAGTCGAGGTCGAGGGCCGGGCTCCGCATGTTGTTGATGGTGTTGGCGTCGGTCGGGGCGTCGAGCGTCGAGGACACGTCGAGGGTGATGTCGTGGTCAACGAACTGGCCGAAGTAGGTGAAGCCGGCGGGGATGGTGGAGACGCCGGGGTCGGCCGGGTTGTGCGAGGAGATGTTGGGGTCGCGGCCGGCGTCGCCCATCAGCGAGCCGAGCTTGTCGAGCAGGTTCTGCGTCGCGGCGTCGAAGGGCAGCTTCGTGGCGGCGCGGACGGCCGGCGAGGACATGTAGCCGAAGCGGTCGGCGCAGGCCGAAGAGAGCCACGGGAGCGGGAACCAGTAGAGGGGAATCTTGATGCCGTGGAAGCGGCGGAAGCTCGGCTTCAGGGCCGGGAGCGAAGCCTTGATGTCGTCGGGCATCTTATCGACGGGCGCGGTCGTGGCCTTGATGCGGTTGATGCTCTCCAACAACCGTTCGAGCGGCATGGTGAGCTTCAGGCTGACATCGGTGACGCGCTGGCGGAGGTCGGCCAGCGAGACCTGCTTGGCCTTGACGAAGCCCTCCGGGATGGGGTTCTCGCGGAGGAATGACAGTACCAGCTCGGGAATCTGGGCAGTCGCGGCGGGGGCCTCGGGCGCCGCCTCCACGACTAAGGCGGGGTTCTCGGGGGCTTTGACGGCCTTGGAAGCGGCCTTCTTGCCGGATTTCTTGGCCGGGCCTTTCTTTGTAGCCATACTTTCACCTCGTCGTAAGGATTGGCGTGCGCCCCCTTTGCCGCAATCCACATGCCGACAAGACGGGGTACACTCCCATCCATAAAAGCCACAACCGCGGGCGGGCGCTGTCAACGAGGCTCAAATATTAGACACCCCGTCCACAATAGTAGACGCCCCATACTTTTTTCTCGCGGCCCGCGGGCAATCGTGTATAAGAGGGCACATGCCGCGCCGCCTTCCGACTCACTTCATCGCTGTCGTCATCTTGTTCACGCCCTGCGCCACGGCCGCGGGCGCGGGCCGGCGCGAGTTGGCGGCGAGGGTGCGCGCCGAGTTCCTGCACGCGTGGCGCGGCTACGAGCGTCACGCGTGGGGCCACGACGACCTGCGCCCGCTCTCGAAGACTCCGCACGACTGGTACGGCGAGCCGCTGCTGACGACGCCGGTTGACGCGCTCGGCACGATGATACTGATGGGCCTCAAGGCCGAGGCGGCGCGCACCCGCCGCCACGTCGTCGAGCACCTGTCGTTCGACAAGGACATCTACGTCCAGAATTTCGAGATCACCATCCGCCACCTCGGCGGGCTCATCTCGGCCTACCAGTTGACGGGCGACCGCCGCCTGCTCGCGCTCGCCGAAGACTTGGGGACGCGCCTGCTGCCGGCCTTCGACTCGCCGACCGGCATCCCCTACCGCTTCGTCAACCTCCGCACCGGCAAGGTGCGCGGCGAGGTCACGAACCCGGCCGAGGCCGGCACGCTCCTCGTCGAGTTCGGAGCCCTCTCGAAGCTCACGCGCCGGGCCGTCTTCTACGACAGGGCGAAGCGCGCGCTGGTCGAAGTCTACAAGCGCCGCTCGCCGCTCGGCCTCGTCGGCAGCCGGGTCAACGTCGAGACGGGCGAGTGGGCCGCGACCGACAGCCACCTCGGCGGCGGCATCGACTCCTACTACGAATACCTCCTCAAGTGCTGGCTGCTCTTCGGCGACCGCGACTGCCGCCGGATGTGGCTCGAATCCATCGCCGCCGTCAACAAACACTTGGCGGACGAAGTCAACGGCGAGCTATGGTACGGCCGCGCCGACATGAAGACGGGCCGCCGCACGGCGACCGTCTGGGGCGCGCTCGATGCCTTCTTTCCCGCCGTCCTCGCCCTCTCCGGCGACGTGGCCCGCGCCCGCCGCCTTCAGGACTCTTCCTTCAAGATGTGGCGCCTGCACGGCATCGAGCCCGAGCGCATGGATTACCGGACGATGAAAGTCACCATCCCCGGCTACCCGCTCCGGCCCGAGATAATCGAGTCGGCCTACTACCTTCATCACTACACGCGCGACCCCGCCTACCTGCGCATGGGCGAGACGATGTTCGACGACTTCGTCAGACATTGCCGGACCGACGCGGCTTACGCCTCGCTCAAGGACGTGACGACCAAGGAGCAGGCCGACGAGATGCAAAGCTTCCTCTTCGCCGAGACCTTCAAATATTTTTACCTGCTGTTTGCCCCGCCCTCGACCTTGAACCTCGACCGGGTCGTCTTCAACACCGAGGCCCACCCGATAAGGAAGACGTGGTAAGCACGATGGCCGAGAAGAAGAGGCGCGTCCACGTCGGCTGCTCCGGGTTCCGCTCGTCGCGCGAGGCTTACTACGGGCGGCTCGCGGCGGTCGAGGTCCAGCACACCTTCTACCAGCCGCCGAAGGTCGAGACGCTGAGCCGCTGGCGCGACGAGGCGCCCGACGGCTTCGTCTTCACGGTCAAGGCGTGGCAGGTCATCACGCACCGCGCTTCGAGCCCGACTTACCGGCGCGTCAAACGCAAGCTGACGGAAGATGAGGCCGAAGGCGCCGGCTCGTTCCTCCCGACCGAAGTGGTCGCGGGCGCTTGGCAAGTGACGCGCGAGTGCGCCGCCGCACTCCGAGCGCCCGCCGTCCTCTTCCAATGCCCGGCGAGCTTCCGCCCGCTGCCCGAGAACATAGAGAACCTGCGCGGCTTCTTCGGCGGCGTCTCGCGCGGGCGCCTGAACTTCTGCTGGGAGCCGCGCGGCGGTTGGCCGCGCTCGCTAATCGAGGAGTTGTGTGAGGAGCTGAACCTGTGGCACGTCGTGGACCCCTTCGTTGAAAGGACCGTCACGCCGCGGCGATGTTACTTCCGCCTGCACGGGCGGAAGGGCTGGCGCTACAAGTACGAGGAGGGCGAGCTGGAAGAGCTGGCCTCGATGCTCCCGCGCGCCGCCCGCTCCTACGTCTTCTTCAACAACGTCCACATGCTCGACGACGCGGCCAGCTTCCGCGAGATGGTCGAGTCGGAGTCCTGAGCGGCGCGGCCCTCACTGGAGGACGCGCACGTCGCGCTCGGCGACTATCTTCCAGCCGCCGGGCGTGCGGCGCCAGCGAAGCTCTTGCAGCACCTCGCCGCTGCGCGCGGCCGAGCCGGGCGCGCCGCCTATCTGGTACCGCTTGCGGAAGCGCATGACGGCCGTCTTGCCGTCGCGGTCGATGCGTATCTCGGGCTCGCCCGCGCGGATGTCCACGGCCGGGGCCGCCGCGAAGAGCCGCGCCTTCTCCGCCCGCACCGCCTCGCGCGAAGCGTTCCTCGACAGGTAGAAGGCGCCGAGCGTCTGCCCGTAGAACTGCATCTGCCGACCCACGTCGCGCGCGTTCGTCGCCGCCACCCAGCCGTCTAGCGCGCCGCGCAACTCTTCCTTCGTCTTCCCGTAGGCGGGCTCGCCGCCTTCCGCGACCGCCGTCTCGCTCACGCCCTTAGGCGCCGTCGTCTCGGCGGGCGGCGTCTTGTCTATGACCGCGGCGACCTGCTCGGCTGCCGGTCTGGGCGCGGCCTCGGCGGTCGGCGCCGCGGCGGGTGGCGCCTGCGTAGCGGCGGTGGTCTGCGCGGGCGCGGCCGTCTCGTTCGCGGCCGAAGGCGCGGGCACGGGCGCGGGCGCGCGCGTCGCCTCGGCCGCCTCGTAGCGCGCCGTCCCCCGCTGGTAGAGCGAGAGCACGTAGGCGCCGACCACCCCGCCCCCGAGCCCCGCCAGCACGCACAGCGCGCCGACCGTCAGCATCCACGAGTTCAGGCGCGGTCGGCGCCCGAGCGGCACGGCCGGCTGCGCGCGCTGTACGGATTTCTCGTCGAAGCGCGGCGCCGCCATCGTCCGGCCGCCCCCGCCGGGAACCGTCGCTTCCGCTGGACTTACGCGCGTCTCACGCCCTCTTTGTTCCATCTATCAACCCCCCGTTGAATTCAACCGATACACTCCTCCCCCGCCCCCACGAAGACGTTGCAAACAACAGTCCAACCGCCCCGGCCGGCCCCTGTTTGACGCGCCGCCCGCGCAGCGTGGATACTTCCGCCAAGCCAAAAAATTGCCGCCGCGGGATTCCGAACAGACATGAGAACTCTTGCGCCCACCACCTTCGCACTCGCCGCCCTCCTCCTGCTGCACGCCGCCTGCTCGCGCGGCCAGCAGGCGAGCACGGACGCCAACGCCGCGGCGGCGGCGACGACCCCGACGCCCGAGGCCGCCGCGACGCCCGAGCCCGAGCGCGAGTTCTCCGGCGACGCCCGCGCACTGTTTGAGCGCGGCGTCGAAGCCTACAAGAACGACCGCGACGAGGAGGCCGTCGAGTCTTTGAAGGAGGCCGTCCGCCTCGAACCCGACTTCGCGCAGGCGCACTTCGAGCTGGGCCGCGCCTACCGCGCGACGGGCCACAACGACGAGGCCGACAAGGCTTTCGAGGACGCCGCCAAGGCTTTCGAGAAGACGACGAAGAAGGACCCGAAGAACTCCGACGCGCAGTTCTACCTCGGGCTCTCGCTCAGCCGCCTCGGCAAGTACGACGAGGCCGTCAAGGCTTTCAAGGAGGCGGTCAAGCACGCGCCCGAGGAGGACGACGACAAGTATTACGAGCTGGCCTTCGCCCACTACAAGATTGCGCAGTACAAGGAGTCCATCGAAGCCTGCAAGAAGGCGCTCGAAATCAACCCCGACTACTTCCAGGCCGCCGACCTCATGGAGAAGGCCAAGCCCGGCCTCGAACGCGTCGAGGCGTTCCGCAAGCGGCAGGAGGAGCTTCTCAAGAAGCAGCAGAAGGGCACAAGGAACGCCAACTCGAACTCGAACTCAAACGGCTCCACCAACGCCAACTCGCGCCCGGCCCCGACCCCTTCGGCGTGAGACGATACAACTTTTTACAGCGCCGTGATTGACCGCCCACGGACTCTTTCGGAACAATAGCCGCGCTCCGCAGTCACACGTCTCCGCGGCCGAACATCTATGAGAACTTCCCTGCCCCGCACGCCGTCCGCCGTCCTGCTCCTGCTCCTCCTTTTTACCCTCGCCCGCGCGCAGGCGCCCGTCGTGCGCGACGCGGCCGAGACGGGGTTGACGCTCAGGAAGCTGGGCGTGACGGGGAGCGTCCTCTACGTCGGCGCGCACCCGGACGACGAGAACACGGCGATGCTCGCTTACCTGGCGAACGAGCGCGGCGCGCGCACCGCCTACCTCTCCGTCACCCGCGGCGAGGGCGGGCAGAACCTCATCGGCAGCGAGAAGGGCGAACTGCTCGGACTCATCCGCACGCAGGAGCTTCTGGCCGCGCGCCGCATCGACGGCTCCGAGCAGTTCTTCACGCGCGCCGTTGACTTCGGCTTCACCAAGTCGCCCGACGAGGCGCTGCGCGTCTGGGGCCACGACGAAGTTCTGGCCGATGTCGTCTGGGTCGTCCGCCGCTTCCGGCCCGATGTCATCATCGCGCGCTTCCCCACGACCGGCGAGGGCGGCCACGGCCAGCACACCGCCTCCGCCATCCTCGCCCGCGAAGCCTTCGACGCGGCGGCCGACCCCGCGCGCTTCCCCGAACAACTTAACCTCGTCAAGCCATGGAAGGCGAAGCGGCTGCTCTGGAATGTCTTCAACTTCCGTTCGAGCGAGCCCCCGGCGGGCGCCGACCAAATGCTCGCCGCCGACCTCGGCGCCTACAACCCTCTGCTCGGCCGCTCCTACACCGAACTCGCCGCGCAGAGCCGCAGCCAGCACAAGAGTCAGGGCATGGGCGCGGCCGAGCGCCGCGGCCCGGCCGTCAACTACCTCTCGCACGTCGCGGGCGAGCGCGCCACGAAAGACATCTTCGACGGCGTTGACTTGACGTGGCGCCGCTTCGAGGGCGGCGACCGCGTAGGCCGTCTCGTCGAAGAGGCCGCGCGCAAGTTCGACCCGGCGAACCCGCAGGGCGTGCTCCCGCTGCTCGTCTCGGCTCACAAAGAGATGCGCGCGTTGAAGACGGAAGGCGAGCCGCTGATAGAAGCCAAGCGCGCGCAACTGCTCGAAGCCGTCCGCGCCTGCGCGGGCCTCTGGCTGGAGGCGCTGGCCGCCGAGCCCTACGTCGTGCCCGGCGCCATGCTGAAGATGACGGCCACGGCCCTCAACCGCTCCGACTTCCCGCTCCGGCTTGAGACCGTGCAGCAGAAGCCCGCCGCCCCCCCGCTCCGCATGAAGGAGCCCGAGCTGAAGAACAACCAGCCCCTTCAGGTTGAGTTCGCGGTGGGCGTCCCCGACACGGCCGCGCCGAGCCAGCCTTACTGGCTGCGCACCGGCCACGGCAACTGGGCCCCCCAAGAGCAGTCGGTCATGGGGCAGCCCGAGACGTATTCGGTGCCCCCCATCCTGTTCACCGTCGCCGCCGGGCCGGAGGGCGAAAGGCTCGTCTTCGAGGTGCCCGTCCTCTACCGCTGGACGGACCGCGTGCGCGGCGAGCTGTACAGGCCGGCGGTCGTCGTCCCGGCCGTCGCCCTCGGCGTCGAAGAGAAGGTCTTAGTCTTTCCTGACAGCAAGCCCAAGCCCGTCCGCGTTACGCTCCGAAACAACGGCGGCGAAGTCGCCGGCAAGCTCCGGCTCAAACTCCCCGCCGGCTGGGCCGCCTCGCCCGCGGAAGTCCCCGCCGCGCTCAAGGCCCGCGGCGAAGAGTTCAAGGCGACGTTCACCGTCACGCCGCCCGCCTCGCAAATTTCCGGCACGCTCGCCGCCGAGTTCGAGGCCGCGGGCGGTCGCGTCTACCGGCGTAGCGTCGTCGAAATCGACTACCCGCACATCCCCCGCCAGACGCTCTTCCCGCAGGCCGAGGCCGCGCTCGTGCGCGCCGACATCGAGCGGCGCGGCGCGCGCGTCGGCTACGTGATGGGCTCGGGCGACGAGATGCCGGAGGCACTGAGGCAGGTGGGCTACGAGGTCGTGCTTCTGTCCGACGAGGATTTGGAGAACGCCGACCTCTCGAAGTTCGACGCCGTCGTGACGGGCGTCCGCGCCTACAACACGCGCGCGGCACTCAGGCGCCAGCAACCGCGCCTCGTCGAGTACGTCGAGCGCGGCGGCACGCTCGTCGTCCAGTACAACACGCCCGACCGCACGCTCGAAGGCGCGGCGCTCGGCCCCTTCCCCTTCCGTGTCTCGCAGGACCGCGTCACCGACGAGGCGGCGGCCGTCGAACTGCTCGCGCCCTCGGACGCGCTGCTGAACGCGCCGAACAAGATTGGCCCCGCCGACTTCTCGGGCTGGGTGCAGGAGCGCGGCCTCTACTTCGCGGGCGAGTGGGACGCGCGCTACGCGCCGCTCTTCTCCTCGCGCGACCCCGGCGAGAAGGATTTGAAGGGCTCGACGCTCGTCGCCCGGCACGGGCGCGGCACCTACGTCTACACGGGCCTCGCCTTCTTCCGCCAACTCCCGGCGGGCGTCCCCGGCGCCTACCGCCTCTTCGTCAACCTGCTCTCGGCCGGTAAAAAGTGAAGCGAGAAACCGCACGCCAAGAGGCGCCGATTGAAGAGCCGCCCCCGTTCGGCGGGAGCTGGCGCTTCCTCTACGCCGTCGTCCTCGTCACGCTCGCGGCGCTGGTTGTCCTCTTTTACCTCTTCACGAGGGCCTTCCGGTGAGGGCGCTCGACTGGGCGGTGCTGGTCGCCGCGATGGCCGGCATCACGCTCTACGGCCTCTGGAAAGGGCGGCGCACGCGCGACCTCGACGACTTCCTCGTCGCCGACCGCCGGATGCGCTGGCACCACGTCGCGCTCTCCATCATGGCGACGCAGGCCAGCGCCATCACCTTCCTCTCCACGCCCGGACAGGCGTTCACCGACGGGATGCGCTTCGTCCAGTTCTACCTCGGCCTGCCCGTCGCCATGGTCGTCCTCTCGGTGACGGCCGTCCCCGCCTTCCGCCGCCTGAAAGTTTATACGGCGTACGAATACCTCGAAGGCCGCTTCGATTTGAAGACGCGCACGCTCGCCGCCGGCCTCTTCCTCATCCAGCGCGGCCTCTCGACCGGCGTCTCCATCTACGCGCCCTCCGTCATCCTCTCGGTCATCATGGGCTGGGACATCCGCCTCGTCATCTTCATCATCGGCGGCACCATCACGCTCTACACGGCGATGGGCGGCGCGCGGGCCGTCGACAACACGAACTTCCTGCAATTCCTCATCATCATGGGCGGCATGTTCATCGCCTTCTTCACGCTCGTCTCGCTCTTGCCCGCCGACGTTTCATTCCTCGAAGCGACGCACGTCGCCGGCCGCCTCGGGCGCCTGAACGCCATCGACTTCTCCTTCGACGCGACGAACCAATACAACTTCTGGTCGGGCCTCGTCGGCGGCTGCTTCCTCGCGCTCTCCTACTTCGGCACGGACCAGTCGCAGGTCCAGCGCCTCCTGACCGGCGAGTCGGTCACGCAGAGCCGCCTCGGCCTGCTCTTCAACGGGCTGGTCAAGGTGCCGATGCAGTTCTTCATCCTCTTCATCGGCGCCCTCGTCTTCGCCTTCTACCAGTTCACGCAGCCGCCCGTCTTCTTCAACCCCGTCGAGCTTGAGCGCGCACGCGCGGGCGCCCGCGGCGCCGAGCTGCGCGCCATCGAAGGCGAGTACGCCGCCGCCTTCGACGCCAAGCTCGCCGAGGCGCGCTCGCTCGTCGGCGCCCTGAGGGCGGGCGACGCGCGGGCCGAGGCCGAGGCTTCCGACCGCCTGCGCGCGGCCGACGAGAAGACGAAGGAGGTGCGCGGGCGAGCCGTCTCCGTGCTGAAGGAGCAGAACCCGAAGCCGGAGGACACGAACTACGTCTTCCTCAACTTCGTCACGCACTACATGCCGGCCGGGGTGGTGGGACTCGTGCTCGCGGCCGTCTTCTTCGCCTCGATGTCGTCGAACGCCTCGGCCTTGAACGCGCTCGCCTCCTCCACGGTCGTTGACGTGCAGCGGCGGCTGACGCGCCCGCGCGAGGGCGAGCGTTACTACTTCCTGTCGTCGAAGCTGGCGACGGTCTTCTGGGGCCTCTTCGCCGTCGCCTTCGCGCAGTACGCCGGGCAGCTCGGCTCGCTCATCGAGGCCGTCAACCGCCTCGGCTCGCTCTTCTACGGCACCATCCTCGGCATCTTCCTGCTCGCCTTCTACTTCAAGCGCGTCGGCGGCACGGCCGCCTTCGTCGGCGCGCTCGCGGGCGAGCTGGTCGTCCTCTTCTGCTTCTACCGCACGCCGCTCGCCTTCCTCTGGTACAACGTCGTCGGCGCCCTCACGGTCATCATCGTCGCCCTCGCCGTCAACCCCTTCACCGCCAAACCGCATAAAGAAGAAACGCCCGCAGGCTCCTCGGCCTGACGGGCGGTCTCTCGCGCGTCGCTCCGCTCCGGTCTGCGCTCAGTCGCGGCGCAGGAAGATGGTGTCGTAGTGGCAGACGTAGCGGAAGCCGGCGCGGCGGTAGAAGCTCTGCGCCGCCTCGTTGCGCTCGTTGACGAGGAGGCAGACGGAGTCAACGCGCCGCAGCAACTCGTCCGTCAGTCGCGCGAGGCACGCGAGCCCCCGGCCCCGCCCGCGCTCGCCCTCGCCGACGTGGATGCCTTCCAGATAGACGACCTGCTCGGTCTCGCCCTCGACCTCGGCCTTGAAGACCAGCTCGCCGCCTTCCGTCACCACCCACGAACGGCCGCGCTCGACGCGCCGCTCGCAGCGGCGGCGGAAGCCCTCGGGGTCGCGAGCCAGCGGGTTGACGCCGCTCTCCTCCTCGGCCATCCGCGCCTGCACGGGCATTATCAACTCAACGTCTTCGCGCGTCGCGCGGCGCAACCCCTCGCCCCCGCCGCGCGGGCCTTCCGACGGCCGTTCGAGTTGGAAGAGCAGCTCGCGGCAGGCGAGGCGCATCGGCTGCGGGCCGCGCTCGCTGTAGTGCGCCCAGAAGTCCGCGACCGGGCCCGACTCGCCGAGCACCATGTGGAGGCCGGCGCGACCTTGCGCGGCGCGTGCCAGCGCGCGCAAGGCCCGCGGCGTGCGCGCGTCGAAGAGCGTGGCGTGGCCGACGAGCGCGACGCCTTCGAGGCGCCCCCGCTCGTCGCGGTAGCCGTAGAAGGTGCCGCGGTTGAGCGGGCTCTCAAGGCCGTTGTCGCGCATCAGGCTCAGGAGGTTGACGGCGTGCAGCGGGCGCTCCGAGAGGAAGCGGGCGGCCTCGGCCTCGTCTCCGGCCGCGAGCGGCTCGGCCCACGTGGCGCGGACGCGGAGCGGCGCGAAGGCGGCGTGGAGGCCGTGCGCGTCCGTGTTCTTTTCGGGGGTGGACTGGAGCATCAATTCACCTGAGCTGCGAGGGGGCGGATGGGTCCGTCGAAAGTTCGCGTGCGGCGGCCGGGGCGCGGCTACGGCACGGCCGCCATGTAGGCCGTGTTGTCGCCGTTGACGAGGACGTTGGTGCCCGTGAAGGTGTCGCCCAGGAAGACGCCGTCGGCGAGCAGCACGCTGTCGCTCAAAAGCACGCCGTCGCTCAGGAGCACGCCGTCGCTTAAAAGCACGCCGTCGCTCAAAAGCACCCCGTCGCTCAGGAGCACGCCGCTGCCGCGCAGCGCGTAAGGGATGGCGGTGCCCGTGCCGAGCGCGCCGCCCGCGCTCGTCATGATGTTCTTGCCGAGCACGACGCCGGCCGTCAGCTTCGTCGAGTCTTTGACGACCACGCCGTTCGACTGGACGACGAGGTCGTTGTTGATGTGGTTGGCGAGGCGGTAGCCTTCCTGGAACTTCGTGACCAGCTCGGCGCCCGTGCCGTGGATGAAGTCGAAGGTGATGCCCTGCGACCAGACGTTGTTGCGGTCGACGATGTAGGTCTGCGCGGCGGGGAGCGCGGCCGTCAGCATCGCGGCGCCGACGGGCGCGGTCGCCGGGTCGAGGTCGCGGCGCACGAGGTCGGCGAGGCGCGCGGCGCCCGCGACGTTGAGCTGGCCCGCGCCCTGCTCCAGCGCGTTGAAGTTCCTGAGCGGCGTGGCCGTGTACTGCAAGAGCGCGCGGACCATGCCGGCCGTGAGCTTCGGGTTGACCTCGAACATCAGCGCCGCGGCGCCCGCCACCTGCGGCGCCGCCATCGAGGTGCCCGAGAGGTACATGAAGTCGCGCTCCTGCGCCGCGTCGTCGTAGGCGTTGACCTGCCCGTAGGTTGACTTCAGGGTGTTGGGGTACGCCTCGGCCGAGATAATCTTGTTGCCGGGGGCGACGAGGTCGGGCTTGACGATGTTGTCGTAGTGCTTGGCGCCGGCCGCGTCGGTCCAGTAGCCGCGCGTGGGGCCGCGCGAGGAGTAGGTGGCGACAGTGTCGTCGGCGCGCGAGTCGGTGCCGTAAGTGTTCGTGGCGCCGACGGTGATGGCGTGGGGGCTGATGCCGGGCGAGTGGATTTGGCCGTAGGACTTCTGGCCGGCGGCGTTCTTGCCGTTGTTGCCCGCGGCGGCGACGACGACGATGCCGAGGTGGTAGAGGCGGCGGACGGCGTTGCAGACGGGGTCGTTCGTGTAGGACTCGATGGCGGGGGCGCCGAGAGAGACGTTGACGACTTTGATGTTGTAGGCGGCGTGGTTGGCGGCGACCCAGTCGAGCGCGGCCAGCACCCAGGAGGTCTGGCCCTTGCCCTTCGAGTCGAGCACGCGCAGGTCGATGAGCTTTGAGTCGGTGGCGACTCCGCTGTAGGCGCCGCCCTTGACGCGGTCGAAGCCGGCGGCCAGTCCGGCGACGTGGGTGCCGTGGCCGAAGGGGTCGTCGGTGCGCGCCTCGGTGGTGACGAAGTTCTTGTTGAAGACGACGCGGGAGGCGGTGCCCGCGGCGTCGAGGAAGGCGGCATGCTGGTCGTAGATGCCCGAGTCGATGACGGCGATGCCGACGCCCGTGCCGTTGAGCTGGGTGATGGAGCTGTAGGTCTGCGCGGTGGCGGCGGCGTCGGTGCCGGTGGCGCGGGAGATGTGGCCGAGCACTTCGGTCTGCTGGTCGGGAGAGATGAAGGTGACTTCGTCGTAGGCGGCCAGCTCTTCGACGGCCGAGGCGGGCAGCTCGACGACGGCCATGCCGAGCGTCTTCAGCTCCTTCCTGACGTGCGCGCCGTTCTTGTTGAGCAGCGAGCTGAGGCCGCCGCTCATCCTGCCGTCGAGCTGGATGACGACTTGCACGCGCTCGCCGCGGCCGCGCCGCTCGCGGAGGGCGGCCGAGACTTTGCTGCGGTCGGGCCGCGCCTCCCGGTCGTCGTCCGAGCCGGGGCCGCTGTTGCCCGAGTGAGCGCGCGCCTCGCGGACCGCGCCCGCGCCGCAGAGTGAGAGCAGCATGGCGGCGCAGGTCATGAGGGAGAGGATTCTGGACTTCGTCTTCATCGTTTCGGGGCTCCTTGGGCGCCGGGGCGCCGCGGCCGAACAATGCAGCCGGCGTACCGAAGACCCTTCGGGGCCGAAAAAGACGGAAAACTAAGGCGTTAAGCGGGATTTTTGAAGCAGCGGCGGCGGGGTTGTTCGGGCGTTTTGACCGCGGCGGTCAGGATGAAGGCGGGCACGGAGTCAGTTTGATTCGGGAAGCCCCGAAGGGGCGCGATGCAATAGCCTGGGGCATCGCCCCAGGTTAGCGCCACATAATTTTAAGAGCCCTGAAGGGGCGGCATAGGCTATGCCGCCCCTTCAGGGCTCCATGTATTTCCTGCGAGGTCCAGGGGCGGCGCTCGCTGTCGCTCGCTCTGCCCCTGGCTTTTGCATGACGCCCCTTCGGGGCTCCGCAAATAGGCGCTCGCTTACGGCTTCGACTTCCAGTCGGCGATGCGCTTCTCAAGGTCGGCGAGGGTGGCGGCGTCAACGCCGGAGTTGGGCGCCTTGCCGATTTGGAGCGCCTTCTCGGCGGCGGCGACGGCGTCGGCGTTCTTGCCCATGCCGGCCATGACGCGCGCCTTGGTGTAGAGGTTGCCGAAGGTCTCCTTCGTCTTGAGCGACTTATCGAGCCACTGCATGCCCTCCTCGTAGTTGGGCGTCAGGTTGTTGACGAAGATGTAGTTGGCGGCCTGCAAGGGCGTGCGCCAGTCGTCGGCCTTGGCGCCCGCGACCGCGTCGCGCAGCTTCGCCACCGTCAGCGACTTCACGTCCCTGACCTCGACGGTGAAGGGCACGCGCAAGCGTTCCCAGCGGATACTGACCTGCGCGGAAGCCTCGCCCGTCGGCTCGATCTCGAAGGCGAGCCACTCCCGCGTGTCGGCCGCCGCCTCGGGCTTGGCCTTGACGCGGAGCACGTCCTTCTTCTCGTCGTAGGTGAAGCTGCCCCACTGGCCGGGGTCGCTGTTGAAGATGATGGTCCACTCGGCCGGGCCGGGGATGGTGTGCAGGCTGTAGGTGCCGGCCTTGAGGGGCTGGCCGTTGACGAGCACGTCGTCCGTCATCTGAAAGGTGGTGGCCTCGTTGGCGCCGGTGCGCCAGACGTGGCCGTAGGGGACGATGACGGCGTCCTTGGCGCGGGCGCGGGCGTCGTCGAGCGTGGCGGTGCCGGCGGCCGAGCCGGCCGGCGCGTCGCCCCAGATTTTGCGCCCCTTCACGCCGGGCCGGCTGTAGGTGATCGTCACGTCGGTGACGCCGAGCGTCTGCATGACGCTCGCCTTCGGGCTCGGGCGCGGCGTGCGCACCTGCGCCCGCACGGCGACGGCGGCGGCGCCCAGCGCCAGCACGGCCGAGGCCGCGAGCCGCGCGAATAGTCTCGGGTAAATCATCTCGCTACACCTCACTTCTGACTGGTTAAGATAAGGTCCTTTTGCGGGCCGAGATGGTATCAGAAACCCGGCGGGAAAGTTGTTGCGAGTTGTAAAATTCTCGCCCGCCGGGCGCGAGTATGGACGCGCGCGCCGCCGCGCCGGTATCATCAGGGCCTCGCCCGGAGGAGCACGCATGACGGACCAACAGCAGACGACGACGCACGCCGGAGACGGCGCCCTCGCGGGCGCGCGCCTCTCCTTCGTCGGCGCCGGGACGATGGCCGAGGCGATGCTGGCCGGCCTGCTGCGCCGCGGCCTCGTCGCGCCCGCGCAGGTGACGGGCAGTCACCCGCGAGCCAATCGGCGCGAGGAGCTGAACGCGCGCTACGGCGTCCGACTCCTTGAGTCGAACCGCGAGGCGGCCGAGGGCGCAGACCTCGTCGTCCTCGCCGTCAAGCCGCAGCGGGCCGCGCGCGTCCTCGAAGAATTGAAGGGCGCTTGCGGCGAGGGCCAGCTCATCCTCTCAATCGTCGCCGGCCTGCGCGCGGCGACGATAGTCGAAGAGTTGGGCCACGCGGCGGTCGTGCGCGCGATGCCGAACACGCCCGCGCAGATAGGCCGCGGCATCACGGCGTGGACGCCGACGGCGCGGGTGACGGAAGCGCAGTCGGCGGCCGTGCGCGCGCTGCTCGGGGCGCTGGGGCGCGAGATGCAGGTCGAGAACGAGAACATGATTGACATGGCGACGGCGCTGTCGGCGACGGGGCCGACCTACATCTTCATGATGATGGAGGCGCTTGTGGACGCGGGCGTCCACATGGGCTTCTCGCGCCACGTCTCGCAGGAGTTGGTCGCCGAGACGATGCTCGGCTCCGTGCTCTTCGCGATGGAGTCGCACAAGCACCCGGCCGAGCTTCGCAACATGGTCACGTCGCCGGGCGGCACCTCGGCCGAGGCGATTTACCAGATGGAGAAGGGCGGCCTTCGCACCGTCCTCTCCAAAGCCGTCTACGCCGCCTACCAGCGCGCCGTCGCACTCGGCAGGAAGTAGGGAGGGAGAGAGATGAGAAGAACGCTGGCCGCAGTCGTGTTGTCGTTGGCCGCCTCGGGCGCGGTGTGGGCGCAGCAGGCCGGGACTCAGACGAACGCCGAAGCCGCGCGGGCGGAGTTGCGCGCGGGCACGCGGGCTTACGGCGCGGGCGACTACGCCGCGGCCGAACGCCACTTCCGCAAGGTGCTCGAACTCGACCCCACGGTCAAGGACGTGCGCCTCTACATCGCGCGCTCCGTCCAGCGGCAGTACAGGCCCGGCGTGCAGACGCCCGAGAACGTCGCCGCGGGCGAGCGGGCCGTCGCCGCCTACGAAGACATCTTGGGGCAGGAGCCTTTGAACGAAGACGCCTTCAAGGCCGTCCTCGGCCTCTACGGGCAGATGAAGAACGAGGAGAAGGTCCGCGAGGTGCTCTTGCGTCGGGCCGAGACGGACGCGCTCCCGCCCGAGCGACGCGCCGAGGCTTACACCGTCCTCGCCGGCAAACAGTGGCAATGCTCCTACGACATCACCGAGCGGAAGGAGAACAAGGAGACGGCCCAGGAGGCCGAGAAGGTCGTCGTCAAATACAAGATGCCGCCGGACTCGTCCGACTTTTACAGGGCGCGGGAGTGCGCCAACGAGGGGCTGCGGCTGGCGGAGCTGGCCGTCGGGCTCGACGCTAACAGCACGCCCGCCCAGTCTTACAGGATGAACCTGCTGCGCGAGGCCGCGAAGCTCGCCGAGATGGAGGGCGATGCGGCCGGGGCCGCCGAGTACATGCGGCAGCACGCGGCGGCGCAACAGGCGGTCAACGCGATGAGGGGGGCGCCGGGCGAGAAGGCCGAGGGCGGGGGCGCCGCGCAGCGTTCTCCGGATTCGCCCGACGCGCCGCAGCCCGCGCCGGGGTCGAAGCCCAAGATGGTCTCGGGCGGCATCCTGAACGGGAAGGCCGTCAGCAAGCCCGCCCCCGAATACCCGGAGGAGGCGAGGGCGGCGGGCGTCGAGGGCACCGTGACGGTGAAGATTTTAGTTGACGAGGAGGGCAAGGTCGTCACGGCCGAGGCCGTCTCGGGGCCGGAGCTTCTGCGGCCGGCGGCCGAGGCGGCGGCACGCCTCGCGCGCCTCTCGCCGACCAGACTGAGCGGCGAGCCCGTGCGCGTCAGCGGCCTCCTCACTTACAACTTCGTGCTGAGATGAGCGGAGCGGTACGGCCCATGAGATTGACGACGGTCGTCGTGCTCGTCGCGGCGCTGCTGCCGGCGGCGCACGCGCCGTCGTCGGCGCAGAAGGGCGGCAGAGACAAGAGCACCGTCACTTCCCAGTTGGAGTTGACGTTGCCGCCGACGCCCGTGACGCCGGAAGTCTACAAGGCGCCGCCGCTCTCGCCCGAGGCGCGGCGCGACGCCGAGCAGAAGCTCTCGGAGGCCCGAGCGCGCTACGAGAAGAACCCGAAGGACGCCGACGCCGTTATCTGGCTCGGGCGGCGGACGGCCTACCTCGGCCGCTTCGACGAGGCCATCGGCATCTACACCGAAGGGATACGGCGTCACCCGCGCGACCCGCGGCTCTACCGCCACCGCGGCCACCGCCTTATCACGACGCGGCGCTTCGCCGACGCCGTCAAGGATTTGGAGCGGGCGGCCTCGCTCGTGCGCGGGCGCGCCGACGAGGTCGAGCCCGACGGGCTGCCGAACGCGCGCGGCGTCCCCGTCAGCACGCTCAAGTCGAACGTCTTCTACCACCTCGGGCTGGCCTACTACCTGTCGGGCGACTTCGAGCGGGCGCGGCGGGCGTTGCGCGAGTGCGAGAAGTTCTCGAAGAACCCTGACATGACGGTCGCCACCTCGCACTGGCTCTACATGACCCTGCGCCGCCTCAAGCGTGACGAGGAGGCGCGGCGCGTGCTCGAACCCATCGGGTCGGGGATGGACGTGATTGAGAACGGCGACTACCACCGCCTGCTCCTGATGTACAAGGGCGAGCGCGAGGCCGACCAACTGCTCAAGTACGCGTCGAAGGACAAGACGGCCGTCGGCTACGCGACCATCGTCTACGGCGTCGGCAACTGGCACATCTACAACGGCCGCCCCCAGAAGGCGCTCCACCTCTTCCTCGACCTCATGGTCCGCCCGCAGCGCACCAGCTTCGGCTACATCGCCGCCGAGGCCGAGCTTGAGCGCATGGGCGTGCGCGGCTTCCCGAGGGAGCTGCCGAGAAGGACGATTTATTAAGAAGGGTGTCGGGTGTCAGGTGTCGGGTTTCGGGTGAAGACAAGTTGCTTCTACCCGTCACCCGGCACCCGGCACCCTCTTTCAGTTTTGCCCGAGGGCGCGGTCGGCTTCGTCGGCGAGGTCGAGGATTTCGCGGCGGATGCGGCGGCGCTCTTCGAGGAGTTGGCGGAAGAAGCGGCGCTCGGTGACGAAGAAGAGAACGGCGCGGGCGCCCGCGACGAAGCGGTCGAACTCCTCGCGCGTGCGCAGGGCGGCGTAACCGGCGAGCGGCGCGCAGAGGAGCCCGGCGAGCGCCCAACGCCACCCGCCGAAGTAGTAGAGCGCGGCGGCCGAGAGCGCCCACGTCAGGGGGAAGAGCAGGAGCGCGGCGGCTATCTTGAAGGTCGAGAGCACGTCCTCGTAGCTCTGCGAGAACTTGGTGGCGAGGAAGCCGGCGAGCCTGTAGGCCGGGTAGTGCAGGACCGCCCCGGCGAGCGCGGCCGGCGCCGCCAGCGCGAAGAGGGCCGCGCGCGAGACGAGCCGCCACGGCCGCGCGTACTCCGAGACGGCGGCCGTCGAGAGCTGCCGCGGGTCCTCGATGCCCGACTGTTTTAACTCCTCCTCGTATTGACGGATGCGCCGCTCAAGGGCCTCCAGCCGCTCGGGCGAGTGGAGGCGGTGGAAGGCGTAGCCCTCGACGAAGCGGCGTCGTCGTCGGAGCTCGCGCTCAAGGCTCCACTCGTCGTCCTCCTCTCCCGAAGAGAAGATGCGCTCGGCGCGGGCGACGACGGCCAGCGCCTCGTGGCGGTCGGCGTTCAAGGTCAGCGACCGGAGCGCCTCCGCGATGCGGTCCGACAGCTCGCGCACGCGCTCGCGCGGCGGCTCGCCGTCATCGTCGAGCTCGACGGGCCCGACCCGTATCGGCTCCCCGAAATACAGGAGCGCGCCGCTGCGGAACGTGCCCTTCGCCGTGTAGTAGAGCCCGGCGGGCACGATGCTCAGGCCGAGCGGCTTCGCGTCGGGGCCGCTGACGGAGACGGCGCCGAGGGCGATGCGGGCGGCGCCCGACTTCAGGGGGAGGAGCGAGGGCTCGCTGTGCGAGGCGCCTTCGGGGCAGATGGCGATGGTGCCGCCGCGGCGCAGGAGCGCGGCCGAGCGGTCGAAGGTCTCGCGGTTGCGCGACGCGGCGTCGGCGCCCTCGTCCTGCTTGCGGTAGACGGGGATGGAGTCGAGCGCGCGGACGAAGAGGCCGATGACCGGCATCCGGAAGAGCGGCGACTTGGCGAGGAAGGAGACGCGGCGCGGCGCGAAGCAGAGCAGGAAGCTGGGGTCGATGAGGCCGTTCGGGTGGTTGAGGACGAACATGACGGCGCCCTCGCGCGGCACGCGACTGCGGCCGACGACCTCGGCGCGGCTGAAGAAGACGCGGAGCGCGAAGCGGATGACGGCCGTGATGAAGCGCCTGAGCAGGAGGTGCATACGAGAAGGCCCGGCGACGCGCGTCCGCCGGGGTCGGTCCCGAGGCGGCGCGGGGCGCCGGGCTTTATTTTACAACACGGCCGGGCGGCGTCAGAGCGTGTAGTTCGAGGGGCTCTGCGGGCCGAACCAGTCGCGGCTGCCGTAGTCGGCCAGCGTCAGCAGGAGCAGGATGACGAGCCAGAAGAACATGGCGGCGACGATGACCCAGATGAGGCGCGAGCTGTAGCGGACGTGCATGAAGTAGAGCAGCACGAGCGACATCTTCGTGACCGCGATGGTCATGGCGATGATGTCGTTCATCCGCCCGAAGTCGATGGTGGCGGCGAAGACCGTCAGCGCCGTCCCCACCAGCAGCGCCGCGAAGATGGTGAAGTAAGTCGAGCGTGGGACGATGTGTTCCGACATGGTCAGTGCCCCTTCCCGAAGTGCGCGCCCAGGAGGTAGAGGAGCGGGAATAGGAAAATCCAGATGATGTCGACGAAGTGCCAGTAGAGGCCGAAGTTCTCGACGGGGGCGTGGTACTCGGGCGAGTAGCGCCCGCGCCACGCCCACCACATGATGGGGGCGATGATGCCGACGCCGATGATCATGTGCAGCGCGTGCAGGCCCGTCATGGCGAAGTAGAGCCAGTAGAACATCTGCACGTTCTGGACCGTGACGCCGGCCGCGGTCCACTCGTGCACCAGCTCGGGCGACGGGTTGAAGAGGCCGGCGACGGGGATGAGGCCGTGGTGGTACTTGTCGTTGTACTCGTAAGCCTTGACGCCGAGGAAGACGAGGCCGAGCAGGACGGTGGCCGCCATGAAGCCGACCTGCACCTTGCGCGAGCGGCCGACCTGCGTCGCCCAGACGGCGAGCGCCATCGTCAACGAGGACGTGATGAGCACGGCCGTGTTGAAGGTGCCGACGGCCCAGTCGAGGTGGTTGCTCGCGGCCATGAAGGCGGTCGGGTACTTCATCCGGTAGATGAGGTAGGCGAGGAAGAGCCCGCCGAAGAACATCACCTCCTGCGCGATGAAGACCCACATCCCGAGCGCCCCGGCCTCTCGCTGCTGCTCCAGGTTGTCGAAGTGGTGCGCCAGGGCAGAGTGCGCCGACTCGTGCCCGTGCGCCTCGACTGCATCCGCGTGTGTTGCCAACTCAGAAACCTCCTCGAAAACCTTCCCGATTAAGTTATCAGTTATCAATAAAGACGAGAACTGACAACTGATAACCGACGACTGAAGACTCTTCTACCCCCTCGTCTCCGGCTCCGCGCCGCGGTTGATGGGGTGTTGGCCGCCGACGGGCTGGTCAGGCTCGCCCGGCCCCACGACCTTCATCTCCTCGATGGGCCGGAACTCGTAAGCCTCCCAGGTGACGACGGGCGTGGTGACGAAGTTCTCGGTCGGCGGCGGGCTCGCCGTCCTCCACTCCAGGCCCGTCGCCGGCCACGGGTTGGCCGGCGCGAAGCGCCCGTAGCGCATCGACCAGAGGAAGTAGATGCCCGGTATCAGGAGCCCGAAGCCGAGGATGGTGGCGCCGCCCGTGGACGCCACGTGCAGGACCTGCCACAGCGGCTCGTCCACGGGGTAGACGTGGTAGCGGCGCGGCATCCCCATGTAGCCGAGGAGGAACTGCGGGAAGAACGTCAGGTTGAAGCCGACGAAGATGACGAGGGCCGCGAAGCGCGCCCAGCCCTCCGGGTACATGCGCCCCGTCATCTTCGGCCACCAGTTGTGCAGGCCGCCGAGGTAGCCCATCACGGTCCCGCCCACCATCACGTAGTGGAAGTGCGCGACGACGAAGTAGGTGTCGTGGACGTGGATGTCGAGGCCCAGGGCCGCGAGGAAGAGGCCCGTCATGCCGCCGATGAGGAAGAGGCCGACGAAGGCGTAGGCGTAGAGCATCGGCGTGTCGTAGGAGAGCGAGCCCTTGTACATCGTCGCCGTCCAGTTGAAGACCTTGACGGCGCTGGGTATTGCGACGATGTAGGAGATGATCGAGAAGATCATGCCGGCGTAGACCGACTGGCTCGACGTGAACAGGTGGTGGCCCCAGACGAGGAAGCCGAACACCGCGATTGCCAGCGAGGAGAACGCCACGAACGAGTAGCCGAAGATGGGCTTGCGCGTGTGCGTGGCTATCAGCTCCGAGACGACGCCCATCGAGGGCAGGATCATGATGTAGACGGCCGGGTGCGAGTAGAACCAGAACATGTGCTGGAAGAGCACGGGGTCGCCGCCCAATCTGGGGTCGAAGATGCCGATGTGGGCGAGCCTTTCGAGCGCCAGGAGCAGCACCGTGATGGCGATGACCGGCGTGCCGAGAATCATGATGAGGCTCGTCGCGTAGTTCGACCAGATGAAGAGCGGCAGCCGGAACCACGTCATGCCCGGCGCGCGCATGGTGTGGACGGTGACGATGAAGTTCAGGCCCGTCAGGATGGACGAGAAGCCGTTGATGAAGATGCCCAGGCCCGCGAGGATGACGAAGGTGTTCGAGTAGCTCGTCGAGTAGGGGACGTAGAAGGTCCAGCCCGTGTCCACGCCGCCCGCGAGCAGCGCCGCGAAGGTCAGCACCCCGCCCACCATGTAGATGTACCAGCTCAGGAGGTTGATGCGCGGGAAGGCCAGGTCCTTGGCGCCGATCATGAGCGGGACGAGGAAGTTGCCGAGCACCGCCGGGATGGCCGGGATCAGGAAGAAGAAGACCATCAGAATCCCGTGGTGCGTGAAGACCTTGTTGTAGGTGTGCGACTGCATGAGGTCGCCCTGCGGCGTCAGCAGCTCGATCCTGATGGCCGCGGCGTAGGCGCCCCCGAGCGCGAAGAAGAAGGTCACGGAGAGGAGGTAGAGGAGCGCGATCCTCTTGTGGTCCTTCGTCAGCAGCCACGACTTGATGCCGTAGTCGGCGTTCAGGTAGTTGACCGTCGGGAAGCGGCTGCGCCACTCCTGCCCCGGTATCGGTTGGTTCTGGCTCATAATCGCGTCTTTCCTAAGACCTGCCTTGCTCTACGAACCGTCGAAGAATCCGAGTCCCCGCGCTTCAGGGGTTGCGCGGCGGCTGCGGGTTGGTCCCCGCGGGAGGCCGCGCGCCGCCCGGACCCGCCGAGCCCGGCGTCCCGCCGCCCTGCGAGGGGCGCGGCTGCGTGGGGCCGATGGGGTTCGAACGCTGCACGTCGGGGCTCTGGCCCGTCGTCGTCACCGCGCCGCCGCCCTCGCCGGGGCCGCCGCGCTGGCCGCCGCCGCCCGCCGGGGCGTTCTGCTGCTGCGGCGCGAGCGACCGGAGGTAGGCGATGAGCTGCAACACCTGCTCCTCGCTCAACTGGCCCTGGTAGGTCGGCATGATGGGCTGGAAGCCGGCGGCCAGCTTCGCCTGCGGGTTCAGGATGGACTCGCGGATGTAGGTCTCGTCCACGGTCACGTTGCCGTCGCCCTGAATCGCCTGCTGCTTGCCGAAGAGGCCGTACAGGGTCGGCCCCCGCCCCTGCTGCCCGCCGGGGTCAACCTGATGGCAGGAGGCGCAGCCGCGGTCCTGAAAGAGTTTGCGCCCTTGGGCGGAGGCGGACTCCGAGCCCGTGCCGCCCGCGAGCCACTGTTGATAGGCGGCGGGCTCCATGACCTCGACGTAGCCGCCCATGCCGGAGTGGTTGGTGCCGCAGTACTCGGCGCAGAAGAGGTAATAGCGGCCGGCCTTGGTCGCCTCGAACCAGGTCTGCGTGTAGCGCCCCGGCACCACGTCGAGCTTCACGCGGAAGGCCGGGACGTAGAAGCTGTGGATGACGTCCTCGGTCGTCATCGTCAGCTTCACGCGCGCGCCGACGGGGACGTGCAGCTCGTTGATCTCGCGCTGCCCCGTGGCGTGCTGGAACTTCCACATCCACTGCTTGCCGACGACGAAGACCTCCATCGCCTCGTGCGGCGCGCGGTAGATGCGGAAGTAGATGCTGACGCCCCAGACGAAGATCGTCATCGAGATGAGCAGCGGGATGATGGTCCACGTCAGCTCCAGCACCATCGAGCCGGCGCGGGGCCGCGGCAGTTCGTTGGCCTGCCGGCGCCGGTACTTGATGGCGAAGAAGATGATGAGCGCCGTGATGGCCGCCGAGACGAAGATGGTCAGCGCCCACAGATACGCGTAGAGGGCGTCCACCTCTGGGGCGAACGTGGACGCCTGCTCCGGGGCGAACGGCACCGTCACTTGCGCTAAGAACATGGCTAGAATCAGGCTCACTCGAAGCTCCCCTC
>DASZEK010000162.1:0-14333 GCA_035941045.1 Pyrinomonadaceae bacterium
CGCGAACGCCGCTATCAGCACCGTCGTCAGGAGCGAGCCGAAGGCCGTCGCCATGAAGCACTGCGACCGGCGGCCCGGCGCCGCGAGCGCCAGCAGCCCGCTCACGAGCGCCGGGGCCAGCACCAACGCCGCCGCCCACTCGGGCACGCCGCGGCCCCCGCCGCCTTTATAAAAGAAGTACGCCCCGGCCGCGCAGAGCACGAGCGCCAGCGCGCCCGTCAGGCGCATCGTCAGCTGCTCGCCCTCGCCCCGCAGGTACTTGTGGACGCGCCGTGCGGCCAAGAGCACCGCGCCCGGCAGCGCCGGCAGCACGTAGCCCGGCAGCTTCGACCCCGACAAGGAGAAGAACACCACCGGCATCAGCAGCCACGCGAAGGCGAAGACGGCCAGCCGGCTCTCGGCGTCCTCCGCGCGCCAGTTGGCCTCGAAGACGCCGCGCAGCCCGCTCAGCAGAAACGCCGTCCAGGGCAGCGCCAGCATCAGCATGATGGGCAGGTAGAAGTAGAACGGCTGCGGGTGGTGGTACTTGTTCGACACGTACCGCGCGAAGTGGTGCTGGACGAAGAACTCGTCAACGAAGACGCGCCCGTGCCGCGAGATGACCGGGCCGTACCACACGGCCGCCACCAGCAGGCACAAGGGCACGCCCCACCACACGCCGAGCCGCAAGAGGTTCGGGAGCCTCCCTCTCAAGAAGAAGTAGAGCAGCACGACGCCGCCCGGCAGCACCGCCCCCGGCAGCCCCTTCGCCAGAAGCGAGAGCCCCACCGCAGCGTAGAAGCCGACGAGGAACCGCTGCCTGCCCATCGGGGTGCGCTCGTTCTCGGACATGAAGAAGCAGGCGAGCGCGGCCGTGGCGGTCGCCGTCAAGAGCACGTCGAAGTTGGCGGCGCGCGAGAAGACCAGCAGCCCCGCGGCCGAGGCCATGACCGCGCCGCCCACGAACCCGAACCCGCGCAGCCTCTCGCCCGACTCGAACTCGACGCGCCGCGCCAGCGCCCACACCAACAGCACCGACGCGAGCCCGGCCAGCGCCGCCCCCAGCCGCGCGCCCGTCTCCGTCTCGCCGAAGAGCCGGTAGCCGGCCGCCATCATCCAGTAGAGCAGCGCCGGCTTCTCGAACCAGTCGTGGCCGCCGAGCGTCGGCGTCACCCAGTCGCCGCGCGCGTACATCTCGCGCGCCACCTGCGCGTAGCGCGGCTCGTCGGCCCCGAGCAAAGGCGCCGCCCCGAGGCCGTAGAAGATGGCCGCGCAAGCCGCCACGAACAGCAGCAGCCACGCGCGCTTGGCAAGCATGAAACGTTGCAAGTATAGTCAC
This sequence comes from Pyrinomonadaceae bacterium, assembly GCA_035941045.1. Classification (GTDB taxonomy): domain Bacteria; phylum Acidobacteriota; class Blastocatellia; order Pyrinomonadales; family Pyrinomonadaceae; genus QHXN01. Next base: position 1,319 of record DASZEK010000162.1, read on the forward strand.
CCCTGAACAGTAGCCAGTAGACGGTGGTCGGTAGCCGGTAGGTTTGAATCTAACAGCAATCACGTCTGCACGGCCAGCGGGCCTGCACGCTTAAGAACTGTTTTCCTACCGGCTGCCGACCACCGTCTACTGGCTACTTCTCATGAATCGAGGTTCCCGCTTATCGTGACTCTCCGCACCGCTGTCATCGGCGTCGGCTCGCTCGGGCGCCACCACGCGCGCATCCACTCGGCGCTGGCGGCCGAGGGTCGCGCGCGCTTCGTCGGCGTCTGCGACACGAACGAGGAGACGGCGCGCACGGTCGCCGCAGAGCGCGAGACGCGTTGGACGAACGACTGGCGCACGCTCGTCGGCGAGGTGGACGCCGTGAGCCTCGCCACGCCGACCGAGTCGCACGCCGAGATAGCGTGCGCGCTGCTGGAGGCGGGCGTCCACGTCCTCGTCGAGAAGCCCATCTCGCGCACGCTCGAAGAGGCCGACCGGATGATCGAGGCGGCCGAGCGCGGCGGCGCGACGCTGATGGTCGGGCACCTCGAACGCTTCAACCCCGCGCTCGTCGCCCTCCGTCCCCACGTCCGCCAGCCCGTCTACTTCGAGATTCACCGCGTCGGCCAGTTCACCGCCCGCTCGCTCGACATCGACGTGGTGCTCGACCTGATGATTCACGACCTCGACATCGTCCTCTGGCTCGCCGGCCAAAACTCCGAAGTCGCGGACGTGCGCGCCGTCGGCATCCCCATCCTGACCGACCGCGTGGACGCCGCCAACGCCCGCATCGAATTCGGCAGCGGCGCGGTCGCCAACATCACGGCCTCGCGCGTCGGCACCGAGAAGATTCGCAAGATGCGCTTCTTCCAGCCGCACGACTACGTGGCCGTTGACTACGCCACGCGCTACGCCTCCATCAGCAGCCTCGCGCCGCCCTCCGCCACCGGCTCCTGGCCCGGCGTCCAGGTCAAGAACCTCGACATCATCGACGTGGAGCCGCTGCGCACCGAGATTGAGCTGTTCCTCGAAGCGGCGGGCTCGGGCTCCCCGCCGCCCATCACCGGCCACGACGGGCGCCGCGCGCTCGAACTCGCCGAAAGAGTCCTCGCGCGCATCCACGAGCACCCGATGGTCGCCGGGATGAACCTCCGGTTTTAATCTCAAGCGATGAGAACGGGCCAACCCGAGCCGAAAATCTCCGCGCTCCTCGCCGAGCGCATCGAGGCCGGCGACTTCCCTTCCGCCGTTTACCTCGTCGCGGAAGGCGGCCGCGTCAAATTCGCCGACGCGCTCGGCGACGCCGTCCGCCTGCCCGTCAGACACGCGGCCACGCCCGACACCATCTACGACCTCGCCTCGCTCACCAAGCCGCTCGTCACCGGCCTCTTAACTTCCCTGCTCGGCGAGCGCGGCGCCTTCGGCCTCGACGACGCCGTGGCCGCGCATCTGCCCGAGTTCGACCGCCCCGACAAGCGAAGCTTAACGATAAGAAGGCTGGTGACGCACGCCTCCGGCCTGCCGGCGTGGCGCCCGCTCTATCTTCTCGCGGAGGGCGACCCGGCGCGCGTACTTGAAACCATCGCCGCCGTGCCTCTCGAATACGAGCCCGGCACGCGCGTCGTCTACAGCGACCTCGGCTTCATCACGCTCGGGCTTCTCCTACAGCGCGTCTCCGCCAGCCCGCTCCCCGAACTCGCGCTCCGCGAAATCTTCGTGCCCCTCAATCTCACGCGCACCTTCTTCAACCCCGAGGAGGCTTTCCGCACGGGCACGGCCGCCAGCGAGTCCGAGGGCAACGCCTACGAGCGGCAGATGTGCTCGGACGCGCACGGCCTCGCGCAAGCCCCGAACTGGCGCACCGGCGCCATCTGGGGCGAAGTCCACGACGGCAACGCCTACTTCCTCGGCGGCGCCGCCGGCCACGCCGGGCTCTTCTCGACGGCCGCCGAGACACACCGCATCGCCCTCCAGTTTCTTGCCCCCACGACCGAGCTGCTGCGGCCCGAGACGTGCCGCCTCTTCAACATCAACATGACCGAAGGGCTGAACGAAGCCCGCTCCCTCGCGTGGCAGCTCGCTATGACGCCCGAGTCCACGGCCGGGCCGAGGCTCCCGCCGCGAGCCTTCGGCCACCTCGGCTTCACGGGCACGAGCTGTTGGCTCGACCCCACGCGCGAACGCGTATTCATCCTCCTCACCAACCGCACGCACGCGCGCCGGCTTCCCTTCGTCAACATCAACGGCGTCCGCCGACGCTTCCACACCCTCGCCGTCGAAGCACTCGAAGGGGAAGCCTCTTAACAAGTGTCCGCCGCCTCGCCCGACATCGCTAACGCGACCGGCCGCGCCCCGCGCCGCGTCCCCTTCCCCGAGGCGTTCCGCTTCTGGGTCAAGCTCGGCTGGATTTCCTTCGGCGGTCCCGCGGGCCAGATAGCCATCATGCACAAGGAGCTGGTGGAGCGGCGCCGCTGGCTGAGCGAAGAGCGATTCCTGCACGCCCTCAACTTCTGCATGATGCTGCCCGGCCCCGAGGCGACACAGCTCGCCGTCTACATCGGCTGGCTCATGCACCGCACGCCGGGCGGCATCGTCGCCGGGGCCTTCTTCGTCATCCCCTCGATACTCGTCCTGCTCCTGCTCTCTTACATCTACGCCGCGCACGGCAACACGCCCGTCGTCTCCGGCCTGCTCTCCGGCTTCAAGCCCGTCGTCGTCGCCATCGTCGTCGAGGCCGTCTTAAAGATTGGGGGCCGCGCGCTCCGGCGCCGCGCGCACCTTCTGATTGCTGCCGCGGCCTTCGTCTCCATCTACTTCCTGCACATCCCCTTCCCCCTCATCGTGCTCGCCGCCGCGCTCGTCGGCTTCGCGGGCGCGCGCCTCCGGCCCGACACCTTCGGCCCCGCGCCCTCGAAACAGAAAGCCGACGGGAGGAAGGCTGATAAGAATGAGCCCCTGCCGCTCGTCATCGAAGACCACGCGCCGCCGCCCGCGCACACGCTCCCGTCGCGCGTCCGCGTCGTAAAAATTCTCGCCGCCGGACTCGTGCTGTGGCTCCTGCCCTTCGCGGCGCTGCTCGCGTGGCAGGGGCCGGGCAGCCTGCACGCGCAGGAGTACGTCTTCTTCACGAAGGCCGCGCTCGTCACCTTCGGCGGCGCCTACGCCGTGCTCGCCTACGTCACGCAGGCCGTCACGACCGAGCCCTTCAACTGGCTCACGCCCGCGCAGGCCGTGGACGGGCTCGCGCTGGCCGAGACGACGCCGGGGCCGCTCATCATGGTCCTCCAGTTCGTCGGCTTCATGGCCGGCTGGAACCACGCGCCCGAGGGCCTGAGCCCGCTTCAGGGCGGCGTCGTCGGCGCGCTCGTCACCACCTACGTCACCTTCCTCCCGACCTTCCTCTTCATCTTCCTCGGCGCGCCCTACATCGAAGTCGTGCGCGGCGACCGTCGGCTGGCGGGCGCGCTGACGGGCGTGACGGCGGCCGTCGTCGGCGTCATCCTCAACCTCGCCCTCCTCTTCGGCGCCGCCGTCATCTGGCCCCGAGGCTTCGCCGCCCCGCCCGACCTCTTCTCGCTCGCCCTGAGCGCCGCCGCCTTCCTCGCCCTCTACCGCTTCAAGCTCGACGTGCTCTGGGTCGTCGCGGGCGGCGGCCTCCTCGGGCTCGCGCGCTTCCTGCTCTTCGCGTAGGCGTTTCGTAGTAAGATGGCCCGCGGTCTCCCTTCGACCTTCGCGGACGAGACGCCGATGCATTCCCCCGAGCGACTAAAAATCTTCGCGGCACTCCTGACGCTCGCGCTCCTCATCTCGTCCGCGCCGCTCCGCGCGCAGGACGGGCCGCAGCACACGCGCCCGCGCCGCGCGACCCCGCACACAGCGGAAGAGACTCCCGCGCCCGAGCCTCGGGCCGAGTTGGAGCGTCTGCCGGGCGAGCCCGTCTTGCGCATCGGGCTGGCGGTCAACGCGCGCTCGGTCAACGTCTCGACGACGGGCAGGCTTCTTGCAACGACCGAGCCGGACGCGGCGCCGACGCCCCTTGACATCGCGCGGGTCCGCGTCGAGCCGCGAACGCTCCCTCCCGTCAACCCTCAGACGGAAGCTGACCCTTTGGAGGCCATTGACTCGCAGGCCGCCGCGGCGAAGACGCAGCAGCCGCCCACCCCGAAGACCGGCATTCAACTCACCGCGCGCGTGACGACGCCCTCGCGCGGCGAGGTGCTCTACGCGCCGGGCTCCGCGAAGCCTTTGCTCGACGCGCGCGCACCCGTCCTCTTCGCCTCCGACGAGGAGGAGCAGCACCCGGTCCGCCTCAACGAGAAGGCTTACCGCGGGCGCATCGAGGTCTTCGCCAACACGCGGGGCACGCTGACGGTCGTCAACGTCGTCGGGCTCGAAGACTACGTCCGCGGCGTCGTGCCGAACGAGCTTTCGCCCGGCGGCTGGCCCGAGATTGAAGCCCTGAAGGCGCAGGCCGTCGCCGCGCGCACCTACGCCGTCAGCAACCTCGGGCGCTACCGGACAGAAGGCTTCGACCTGACGCCCGACACGCGCTCGCAGGTCTACGGCGGGCGCTCGACCGAGCACCCTTTGACCGACCGCGCCGTGGGTGAGACGCGCGGACGCGTCGCCACCTACAACGGCCGCCCCATCAACGCCCTCTACACTTCGACCTGCGGCGGGCGCACCGAGAACGCCGAGAACATCTTCGGCGGCGAATCGGTCCCCTACCTGCGCGGACGCGAGTGCGCGCTGGAAGCTTCAGCACACTTCGCCCCTTATCAACTCCGCACCTCGCGCCCTTCGTCCGACATTAAAAGGGCCGAGCACGCTTCGAGCGCGCGCGACGCCGCGCTCCTCACAACTCACGGCTTCGCCATTCCGAGCCGGCTCACGGACGAATGGCTCGCAGCGCCCGTGACGGCCGACGAAGTGCGCTCCTTCTTAGGCAGCGCGTCCGCGCTCGCCCACCAGCCGCTCCCCTTCATGGGTGAAGACGTGTCGAGGCCCGGCGGCTTCGCCTCCGCGCTGGCCGCCGCGCTCGACGGCGAGAGCCGCGGCGCCGCGCTCCTCAGCACGCCCGACATCGAATACCTGCTTTCGTTCCGAGACGCCGACGAAGTACCTCTGAAGAACCGGGCCGACGTGGCCGCCATGCTCCGCGAGGGCCACCTCTCGCTCTTCCCCGACGCCACGCTGCGGCCCCGTTTGCCGCTCGCCCGCGCACGCGCCCTACGCTCCATCTCCCACGCGCTCGAAGCCCGCGAGCTGTTCCGGCTTCAGAAGGCGACGGCGCGGCCCGCCGCCAACGGCTCGCTCGTCCTTCGCCCTTCAAACGGCAAAGGCCCCGACCGCACGCTCGCCGTCGCGCCCGACGCCTTCCTCTTCCGCGCCTTCGGCGAGGAGCTTTACCAGCAGCGCGAGCTTTCGGTCGTCGGCGGCGAGCAGTTGACCTTTCACGCCGACGCCAGTGGCCGCGCCGACTACGTCGAAGTCTGGCCCGGCCCCGCGGGCGCCTCGGCCGACCGCTTCTCCGTCTACGCGAGTTGGGCCGAGACGTTGACGCCGAGCGGCGTCCTCTCGCGCCTCGGCCGCTCGGCCCCGAACGTCGGCACGATTCAAGACCTCCGGGTCAGGCGGCGCGGCGTCTCGGGCCGCGTCCTCGACCTCGAAGTCGTCGGCAGTACGGGGACGGCTCACGTCCGCGGCGGTCGCGTCCGCTCCGCCCTCGGCCTGCGCGAACAACTCTTCGTCATCGACCGCGAGTACGACGAGGCGGGCCGCGTCGTGCGCTTCACCTTCGCAGGCCGCGGCTGGGGCCACGGCGTCGGCATGTGTCAGGTCGGCGCCTACGGCCTCGCGCGCGGCGGGCTGACCTACGACAAAATCCTGAAGTCCTTCTACACGGGAATCAGCGTCTCGAAACTTTACTGAACGGCCTTGAAGCTCTCGCGCGCACAACTCGTCGGCGCCCTCCTGCTGCTGCTGGCCCTCTGGCTGGTCATCGCTTTCAGACTCTTCCGGGCCGCGCCGTGACAGTCCCCGAAAAGACAGAGCGGCCCGTCGTCGCCGTCGTCGGGCCGACCGCGTCGGGCAAGAGCGAGCTTGGGATTGAGCTGGCGCTCGGGCTCGGCGGCGAGGTCGTCAACTGCGACTCCGTGCAGGTCTATCAGGGTATCGAGATAGCGACGGCCAAAGTCCCGCCCGAGGAGAGGCGCGGCGTCCCCCATCACCTGATTGACTTCGTCCCGCCCGAGCGGCGTTACACGGCCGCCGACTGGGCGCGCGACGCCCTGCGCACGATTCGAGAGATAGAGGCGCGGGGCCGCGTCGCCATCCTCGTCGGCGGGACCGGCTTTTACCTGCGCGCGTTGCGCGAGCCCTTCTTCGAGGCGCCGCCGACCGACGACTCGCTCCGCCGCCGCCTCGCCGAGCTGCGCGCGCGAAAGGGCGCCGAGCACCTTCACCGCCTGCTCCTCCGCCTCGACGCCGACGCGGCGGCCCGCCTCAGCCCGCGCGACTGGCCGCGCGTCCAGCGCGCCCTCGAAGTCAGGCTCCAGACCGGCCTCCCGCTCTCGGCCCAACAGCACGCGCGCCCCGAGCCCCCGCCCGAGGCCGCGCGCCTGCGCGTCTTCGCCCTCGCGCCGCCGCGCGAAGAGCTTTACGCGCGCATCAACCGCCGCGCCGAGGCGCACTTCGCCGCCGGCCTCGTCGAAGAGGTCCGCGACCTTCTCCGGCGCGGCGTGCCGGCCGAGGGCTCCGCGCTCGGCGCCCACGGCTACCGTCGCGTCGTCGAATACCTGCGCGGCGAACGCACGCTCGAAGCGGCCGTCGAGCAGACGAAGCTCGACGTGCGCCACTACGCCAAGCGGCAGTTGACGTGGTTCCGCCGCGAGCCCGGCGTCGAATGGGTCCAAGGCTTCGGCGAAGAGAGGGCCGTGCAAACGGAAGTCTTACGCCGTCTTTCGGGAGCGGGCATGCTTTTTTTGTAAATCAGGACCCTAAACTTTGAACTTTGCGCGCGTTAGGTGTAATCTGACGCAACCTCAAAGTCTGGAGAACATGCAAGGGTTGGCCGTGGACACGAAATCTACTCCCCAAAACATTCAGGACGCGTTCCTAAATACCGTCCGCCGCGAGAAGGACACGGTAACCATCTACCTGATGAACGGCGCGAAGCTCTCGGGGCGTATCCGCAGCTTCGACAAGTTCTCGGTGCTTCTGGAATCCGGCGCCCAGGAGCAGTTAATCTTCAAGCACGCCATCTCCACCATCCTGCACGCGCGCCGCCCGGCCGGCGACCACGGGCCGCGCCACCAGTCCGACCACTCCGGCGACTCCGGCTCCGACCACTCGGGCCGCTCCGACGGCTAACGCCGTAGCAACCCCCTTGGCCTCAGCTTTCATCACCTTCGAAGGCATCGACGGCAGCGGTAAGTCCACGCAGCTCCGCATGCTCGCCAGCCACCTGCGCCTGCAAGGGCACGAGGTCGTCGCCACGCGCGAGCCGGGCGGCACGCCCCTGGGCGCCCGCGTCCGCAGCGTCGTGCTCGACGCCGAAGAGCACGTGGACCCTTTGACCGAGCTTTTGCTCTACGCCGCCGACCGCGCGCAGCACGTCCGCACCCTTATCCGCCCCGCCCTTGAGTCGGGACACATCGTCCTCTCGGACCGCTACGCCGACGCGACGACCGCCTATCAGGGCGCTGGCCGCGGCTTTCCCGAAGACCTCATCGCCGAATTGATTGCGCTCGCCACCGGCGGCCTGATGCCCGACCTGACGCTCGTCTTCGACGTGACGGTCGAGGAGTGCCGGCGACGGGCCGCGCGCCGCTCGCACGGCGGCGACGCGGCCGACCGGCTCGACGTGGAGGACGCCGCCTTCCACACGCGCGTCCGCAACGGCTACCTGCGGCTGGCCGCCGCCGAGCCGGACCGCGTCGTGGTTATTGACGCCGCCGGCTCGGTCGAAGAGACGCACACGCATGTGCTCCGGCTCGTCACGCCCTTCCTTGAGTCCAAAAGCTAGACCGAATGTTCGACAGTCTTCTAGGCAACGAGCGGGCGAAGGAGACGCTGCGGCGGATGCTGCGGCAGGGGCGCGTGCCCGGCGCGCTGCTGCTCGCGGGCGACGAAGGGCTCGGCAAGAAGCTCTTCGCGGTGGAGCTGGCGCGGGCCTTGAACTGCCGTCAGCCGCGCGGCGTCGAGGCGTGCGGCGTCTGCCCGGCGTGCGTGCGGACGGGTAAGTTTCAGTACCCGTCCTCGGATGACAAGGACGCCCACAAGAAAATCATCTGGAGCGAGCACAGCGACGTGGGGCAGGTGGTGCCCTACAACCGCAACATCTACATCGAGGCCGTCCGCGACCTCGAACGCGAGTGCAACTTCCGCCCGGCCGAGGGCAACGCCCGCGTCTTCATCATCGACGACGCCGAGAGCCTTTCGATTCCCTCCTCGAACGCGCTGCTGAAGACGCTCGAAGAGGCACCGCCGACGACGCGCCTCGTCCTCGTCAGCTCGCGCCCGGCCGCGCTGCTGCCGACCATCCGCTCGCGCTGCCAGACCGTCCGCTTCGCGCCGCTCTCGGCGGAGGAGTTGGAGAAGCACCTCGTAAAGACCCGCAAGCGCGCGGGCGAGGAGGCGCGGCTCGCCGCGCAGCTCGCCTCGGGGCGGCCCGGCCCCGCCTTCGCCCTCAACCTCGACGAGTACCGCGCGCGGCGCGACTGGGCGCTCGGCGTGGTCGAGGCTTTGGCGACGGGACGCGACCGCGCGCGCCTGCTGCGCGCCGCCGAGGAGCTGAGCGACGCCAAGGGCAAGGACGAGTTCGAGCCGCGCCTCGACGCCCTCGCCCTCGTCGCGCACGACCTCTGGCTGCTCGCGCTCGGCGCCGCCGATGGTAGCGCCCTCGTCAACCGCGACATCTCGGACCGCCTCGCGCGACTCGCCGAAGGCTTGCGCCCCGCGCGCCCCGCCCGCTGGCTCTCGCGCGTCGAAGACCTGCGCTCGCAGCTCTCCGTCAACGTCAACCGCCGCGCCGCCTCCGACGCCCTCCTCCTCTCGATGGAAGGCGACTAAAAGCAGAAGGGCCGCCCGGTCACAGGCGGCCCTCCGTCAAACTCAATCTTTCCCCGACTCACCTCTGAATCGTCACCAACTCCGGCACGGCTTCAGCCGACGCGTCGGCGCCTTCCGCGACGAGTTGTTCGGCCTCTTTGACGAAAGCCTCGACGATGTCGGCGCCGGAGACTTTGCGCATCGGGCGGCCGTTCTTGAAAATCATGCCGACGCCCTTGCCGAAGGTGACGCCGAGTTGCGAGTCGTGGGCCTCGCCGGGTCCGTTGACCTCGCAGCCCATGATGGAGAGGTGCAACGGCTCCTCGATGTGGGCGAGGCGCCGCTCTATCTCCGTCACTATCTCGACGAAGTTCTCAACGTCCAGCCGCCCGCAGGTCGGGCACGCGACGACCGTCACGCCGCGCTTCCGAAGGCCCAAAGACTTCAGAATCTCCCAGCCGACGCGGACCTCCTCCCACGGCTCGGCCGCGAGCGAGACGCGGATGGTGTCGCCGATGTGGTCGTGCAGGAGGATGCCGAGGCCGATGGCCGACTTGATGGTGCCGCCGAAGGGCGTGCCGGCCTCGGTGACGCCGAGGTGGAGCGGGTACTCGACCTGCTCGGAGAGCAGGCGGTAGGCGGCCACGGTGCGGTCAACGTCGGAAGCTTTAAGAGAGACGACGATGTCGTGGAAATCCAAATCTTCGAGGATGCGTATGTGGCGGAGCGCGGACTCGACCATCGCCTCGGGCGTGGCGGTGCCGTACTTTTTGAGCAGGTCTTTTTCGAGCGAGCCGCCGTTGACGCCGATGCGGATGGGGATGCCGCGCTCCTTCGTCGCCCGGACGACCTCGCGGACGCGCTCGTGCGAGCCGATGTTGCCGGGGTTCAGCCTGAGCTTGTCCACGCCGGCTTCCAGAGCCATGAGCGCCAGCTTGTAGTGGAAGTGGATGTCGGCGACGAGCGGCACGTCGGGCACGCGGCGGCGGATTTCGCGCAGGGCCTCTGCGGCCTCGCGGTTCGGCACGGCCACGCGGACTATCTCGCAGCCGGCCCGCACCAACTCCTGAATCTGGCCGACGGTGCCTTCAACGTCTGCCGTGTCCGTCTTCGTCATCGACTGCACAGACACCGGCGCCCCGCCGCCTATCTGCACGCCCTTCACCCTGACTGCACGCGTTTCCTTCATGCCACTCTCTACGCCAACTCGCCGACGGAAGTTTACTTCTGCTGCTGCGTCGCGGCGGGCTGCTCCGTCGAGCCGCGACCCAAGCGCGAGGCCACCTTCGTCACGTCGTTGATGATGACGAAGCCCATCAGGAGGAGGAGGAAGACGAAGCCGACCTGCTGGATGCGCTCGCGCATCCGCATCGTGAGCTTGACGCCGACCCACGCCAGCGCGCCCTCAAGGAAGAGCATGAAAATCATCCCGCCGTCGAGCACGGGGATGGGCAGCAGGTTGAAGATGCCGAGGTTCAGGCTCAGGAAGCCGAGCATCCGCAGGCCGCCGCCGACGCCCTCCTCCTCGACGAAACGCTTCGACGCGACGGCGATGCCGATGGGCCCCGAAACCGTGTCGCGCACCGAACGCTGCCCGCTGAAGACCTGCCCGAGCGCGAGCCCCGTGATGCGCAGCATCTCGACGTTGTGGCCGACGGCGTAGGAGGTGGCCGAAGCCAGCCCGAGCTGCTGGACGGGGTAGTCTTCGGCCGGGCTGAAGCCGAGCTTGCCGTTCGCCATGCGGCGCGCGCCGGCCGCGACCTCGACGGACTGCCCGTCGCGCCTGAGCGTGAACTTGATGGGGCCTTCCCTGTGCTCCTCGATGTAGCGGACGACCTGCTCGCTGCTCTTGACCGGCTCGCCGTCGAGCGCCGCTATCTGGTCGCCGGGCTTCAAGCCCGACTCGGCCGCGGGCGAGTCCTGAAGCACGGAGGCGACGACGACGGGTACGTCGCCGTAGTCGGGCTGGATGCCGAGGCTGCCGACGGCCTCGCCCTCGAAGACGAGCTTCGACGGCGTGACGGTCAGCGGGACGCGCTTCCCTTCGCGCTCGACGACGAGCGGGATGGGCTGCCCGGGCGAAATCATCGCGTCGTTTCTAATCCTGTCCCACGAGCTGTCGTCGCTGCCGTTGAAGGAGACGATGCGGTCGCCCTTGCGGATGCCGGCCGTCTCGGCCGCTCCACCGGCCTCGACGCTGCGGACGACGGGCGGCGGCGCGACCGGCACGCCGTTCGTCATCGCGCCGACGAGCGGGATGGCGATGGCCGTCAGGACGTTCATGACGGGCCCGGCGACGCCGACGAGGAACTTCTGCCAGCGCGGCCGGAGGTCGAAACGCTCTCCCGCGGGAATCTCCTCGGCCGTGCCTTCTTCGAGGCCGGCGTTCGAGTCGTCGCCGCCGAGCTTGACGTAGCCGCCCAAGGGGATGAGCGAGAGGCGGTAATCGGTCGTGCCCCAGCGTCGCCCCCATATGCGCTTGCCGAAGCCGACCGAGAAGGTCTCGACGCGGATGCCGAGCAGCTTGGCGACGATGAAGTGGCCGAACTCGTGGAGGACGACCGCCGCGCCGAGAATCAGGATGAAGGATAAAATCCAAAGCATAGAAAAGAAGGCTCCGAGCTTAAATTGCGGCCGCGAAAAAAGTTAGAGGCGCCCTCCGCGCCTCCGGTTGTATCGTTAGTTTACGTTGGCCGTGCGCGAGCGTCAAACAAAGGCTTTCCGGGCGACGCCTTTAACTTCAGGCGGCGGCCTTCGGGGCGCCCGCCAGCCGCGCGATTTCCTCGTCGGCCGCGGCGCGCGCCTCGCGGTCAGCGCCGAGCACGGCGCCGAGGCTGTCGGCCGGGCGCGTGGCGTGCGCGTCCATGACGCGCTCGATGACGCGCGGGATGTCGGTCAGGCGCAGGCGGCGTTCGAGGAAAGCCTGGACGGCGACTTCGTTGGCGGCGTTCATCGCGGCCGGGAGCGTGCCCCCGGCGCGCAGCGCGCGGTAGGCGAGGCCGACGCAGGGGAAGCGTTCGAGGTCGGGGGCCTCGAAGTGGAGCGCGGAGAGCTTCGTCAGGTCGAGCGAAGGAAGCGATTGGCAGGCGTGGCGCTCGGGGTAGGTCAGCGCGTATTGGATGGCGTGGCGCATGTCGGTGACGCCCATCTGCGCGATGACGGAGCCGTCAACGAGTTCGATCATCGAGTGGAGGACGGACTCGGGGTGGACGACGATGTCTATGCGGTCGGGGCCGAAGCCGAAGAGCCAGTGGGCCTCGATGACTTCCAACCCCTTGTTCATGAGCGTCGCGCAGTCGATCGTAATCTTGGCGCCCATGCTCCAGGTCGGGTGGCGCATGGCCTCCTCGACGGTGGCCTCGGCCATCGCGCCGAGCGACTTGGTGCGGAAGGGTCCGCCCGAGGCGGTCAGGACGAGGCGGCGCACCTCCTCGGGGCGCTCGCCGCGGAGGCACTGGTGGAGGGCGTTGTGCTCGGAATCGACTGGGAGCAGCTCGGCGCCCGAGACGGCGGCGGCGCGCGTCATCAGCTCGCCCGCGATGACCAGCGTCTCCTTGTTCGCCAGCGCGACGCGCTTGCCTGCTTCGAGCGCGCGCAAGGTGGGTACGAACCCCACCGCCCCGACCGTCGCGCTCACGACGCAGCACGCCCCCGCGTGCGTCGCCACCTCGACCATGCCCTCTTCGCCGACCGAGACGCGCGGCTCCGGGATGCCGCGCCGCTTCAACTCGCCGCGCAACTCCCCGGCCCGCCGCTCGTCCTCGACCGCCACCAGCTCCGGCCGATGCCTCTCTATCTGTTCGGCCAGCCGCGCGACGTTGCGTCCCGCCGCCAGCGCGACGACGCGGAAGCGGCCGTCGGCGAACGACTCGACCACGTTCAGCGTGTTCCGCCCGATTGACCCGGTCGAGCCGAGGATGGAGATGCCTTGAGGTTCCATAAAAAAAGGATGACAGCCGGGCCGTCACCCGAAGCGAGT
>DASZEK010000163.1:0-3687 GCA_035941045.1 Pyrinomonadaceae bacterium
CGGCCACTCGCTCCTCGCGGTGCGACTCGCCGCGCAGATTCACAAGCAGTTCGGCCGGAGCGTCGGCCTCTCGGTGCTGCTCGAAGAGGGCACCATCGCCAACCTCGCCAAAGTCCTACGGCCCGAGGCCGAAGAAGGCGAGGGGCCTTACTCGCCGCTGGTAGCCATCCAGCCGCGGGGCGAGCGCCGCCCCTTCTTCTGCGTCCACGCCATCGGCGGCCAGGTCCTCGGCTACTACCACTTGGCGCGCAGGCTCGGCCCGCAGCAGCCCTTCTACGGGTTGCAGGCTCCGTTCCTGACCGAGATAGGCGACGAGAGCGAGTCAATCGAGCAAATGGCCGCCCGATACGCGGAGGCCGTGCGGTCGGCGCAGCCCGAAGGGCCGTACTTCCTCGGCGGCTACTCGCTCGGCGGCTTCGTGGCCTTCGAGATGGCGCGGCAACTGAAGAGCCGAGGCGAAGAGGTGGCCCTGCTAGCAATCATGGACACGTGGTCGCCGCACGTCTACCAGCGGCTCCCGCAGGATGACGACGAAGCCTACACGCTGGCGATGCTGGCCCGCGTGCGCGCCAGGGAGATGGAGAAGGACGTGTCGCTGTCTCACGAGCACCTGCGGCAACTCCCGCCCGACGAGCAGTTGCTCTATGTCTTCGAGCAATTGAAGCGGGTCGGGATATTCGACGAGGGGATGACACCCGAACTGGGCGCCCTCTACATCAGCAACTTCGTGCGGGGGCACCGCGCGAGGCAGCGTGCGGTGCACGAGTACCGGCCGGGGGCGTACGACGGCAAGGTGACGCTCTTCCGCTGCACCGAGATGGACCCGAGACAGCTTGAGGTCTTCGAGCGGCTCGGCGTCGAGATTAACGAGCCGACCTTCGGGTGGGGCGAGTTGACGCCAGAGCCGGTGGAAGTCTACGAGGTGCCGGGCTACCACGAGAGGATGTGTCAGGAGCCCTACGTGCAGGTGTTAGCCGAGCGGCTCGGGCGCTGCATCGAGGAGGCCGAGAGCTGCCCGGCGCGATGAGTTCGTGAGGAGCGAGGGGGAGGTGGAAGTGATGAGGTCGGTCATCAGAAGGTGGAAGGGGGAGCGTTGAGATGCAGGCGAACGTAGAGAGCGTCTACCCCCTGTCGCCGATGCAGGAGGGCATGCTCTTCCACACGCTGTACGCGCCCGAGTCGGGCGTCTACTTCGTCCAGACTGTCTACCCGATGCGGCAGCGTTTGAACGTCGCCGCCTTCGGCCGCGCGTGGCAATGCGTGGTGGACAGGCACGCGGCGCTGCGGACGAGCTTCGTGTGGGAGGACTTGAAGAAGCCGGTGCAGGTGGTCGAGCGGAGGCTCAAGGTCTGCCTCACCGAACTCGACTGGCGGGGCTTGCCGGCCGACGAGCGGGAGCGGCGGCTGCAAGAATTCCTCATCGAAGACCGAGCGCGAGGCTTCGACCTGTCGGCGCCGCCTTTGATGCGGCTGACGCTCATTCGCGAGGGCGAGGACGCTTACAAGTTCGTGTGGAGCTGGCACCACCTCCTGATGGACGGCTGGTCCTCCTCGCTCGTCGCCAAGGAGGCGCGCTCATTCTACGAGGCGCTGTGCGAGGGCCATGAGCCGACGCCCGGCCCAGTCCGCCCCTTCCAGCACTACGTGGCGTGGCTCAAGCGGCAGGACCCGGCCGCGGCCGAGAGCTACTGGCGCCGCACCCTCAAAGGCTTCACCTCCCCGACGCGCGTCGGCCTGATGTCGCCGCGCGGTAAATCAGAGGAAGTGGGGAAGCGTTACGGCCAGGAGCACCTGAAGCTGTCGGCCGAGTCGAGCGCGGCTTTGCAAGCGGCGGCCGTCAGGCGACGGCTGACCTTGAACACGCTGGCGCAGGGAGCATGGGCCATCTTGCTCGGCCGCCACGGCGGCTCAGCGGACGTGCTCTTCGGGGCGGTCGTCTCGGGCCGCCCGGCCGAGTTGCCCGGCGTGGAGGCGATGGTCGGCCTCTTCATCAACACCCTGCCGGTACGGGTGCGCGTGGAAGAAGGCGCCGGAGTCTGGGCGTGGCTGAAGGCATTGCAGGGCGAGCAGGCGGAGGCGCGGCGCTACGAGTACACGCCGCTGGTGCAGGCGCAAGGGTGGGGCGAGGTGCCGAGGGGCGTGGACCTGTTCGAGACCCTCCTCGTCTTCGAGAACTACTCGGCGAAGAAGTCAGCGGCGGCGGGCGGCGGGGGGGGCGAAGAGGCCGAGCGGGTGCGCAGCTACGAGCAGGTCAACTACCCGCTGACGGTCGTCGTCGTGCCCGGCCCGCGACTGACCGTCGAGGTCAACTATGACTGCGCGCGCCTGGACGCGAGCGGCGCCCGCCAACTCCTGTCGCACTACGCGCGGCTGCTGGAGTCGCTGGCCCGCGCGGGAGACTCGGCGCGGGTCTCCGAGTTGGAGATGATGGCCGAGCCGGAGCGGCGTCAACTCCTGTCGGGGTGGAATGAGACGAAAGCGGAGTACCCCGACACCGCCTGTTTGCACGAACTGTTCGAGGAGCAGGCGGCGCGCACGCCCGAGGCGACGGCGCTGGTATTCGAGGACGAGGAGCTGAGTTACGAAGAGCTGAACCGGCGCAGCAACCGGTTGGCACACTACCTGCGCCGCTCGGGCGTGGGGCCGGAAGTCAGGGTCGGCATCCTGATGGAGCGGTCGGCGGAGATGGTCGTCGCCGTCCTCGGCACGCTGAAGGCCGGCGGCGCCTACGTGCCGCTCGACCCCTCGTACCCGCGCGACCGCCTCTCCTTCATGCTCGAAGACTCGCGCGTGCCCGTGCTGCTCACCCACTCAGCCGCCGTCTCCTCGCTGCCCCCCTGCCCGGCACGTCTCCTGCTCCTCGACGAACTGTCCGAAGTCCTTCCCGGTGAGAGCGGCGAGAACCCGCGTCGTGAAGTGCTGCCTGACAACCTCGCCTACGTCATCTACACCTCGGGCTCGACGGGCAGGCCGAAGGGGGTTCTCATTCAACACCGCGGGCTCTGCAACCTCGCCCGCTTGCAGGCCCGCACCTTCGGCCTCGGCCCCGCGGACCGCGTGCTGCAATTCGCCTCGCTCAGCTTCGACGCCTCCATCTTCGAGTTCACGAAGGCGCTGTGCGTGGGCGCCTCGCTGCACCTCGCGCCGCGCGAGCGACTGCTGCCGGGCGAGGGGCTGGAGAGGCTTCTGGCCGAGCGTGGCATCACGTCCGTCACGCTGCCCCCGACGGCAGCCGAGGTGTTGGAGCCGGAGCGCGCCGCCGGGCTGCGCGTGCTGGTCGTGGCGGGCGAGGCGTGCCGGCCGGAACTTGCGCGCCGGTGGGCAGACGGCCGGGACTTCTACAACGGCTACGGGCCGACGGAGGCGACCGTGTGCGCCAGCCTCCACCCCATCCGCGGCGACGAAGAGGGGCGGGTGCCGATTGGCAGGCCCGTCTCGAACACGCGGCTCTACGTGCTGGACTCGCAACTGCGGCCGGCGCCGGTGGGTGCGACCGGCGAGCTGCACATCGGAGGTGTGGGTCTGGCGAGGGGCTATCTCAACCGCCCGGCGCTGACGGCCGAGCGATTCATCCCCGACCCCTTCGGCACGGAAGCGGGCGCGCGGCTCTACAGGACCGGCGACCTTGCCCGTTACCTCCCCGGAGGCGAGATAGAGTTCATCGGCCGCGGCGACGGCCAGATAAAA
>DASZEK010000164.1:0-31122 GCA_035941045.1 Pyrinomonadaceae bacterium
CAGAGTCCCGGACGAGCCCGAGGCGCCGGTGACCATCGGGCGGGGGCTGTGGAACACGCGGCTCTACATCCTCGACGGCAGGGGGGAGCCGATACCCGAGGGCGTGGCGGGGGAGGTGTGGGTGGCGGGCGAGGGGCTGGCGAGGGGTTACTGGGGGCGGGCGGGGCAGACGGCGGAGAGGTTCAGGCCGGACCCGTTCTCCCACGAGCCCGGCGGGAGGATGTACCGGACGGGGGACGTGGGGAGGTTCGTCAAGGGCGGGGAGGTGGAGTACCTCGGGAGGGGCGACGAGCAGGTCAAGGTCCGCGGGTTCCGCATCGAGCTGGGCGAGATAGAGGCCGCGCTGGTGCGCCACCGCGGGGTGGAGCAGGCGGTGGTCGTGGCGCGGGAAGAAGCCGGGGGCGACAAGCGCCTCGTCGCTTACGTGGTGGCCGCCGACGGGCAGGCGCCTTCGGCGGACGAGCTGCGGCGGCACGTCAAGGAGAGTCTGCCGGAGTACATGGTGCCTTCGTCGTTCGTGACGCTGGGGGAGGTGCCGCTGACGCCGAACGGCAAGGTCAACCGCCGCGCGCTGCCCGCCCCGGATAACTCGCGCCGGGAGTCGGTTGAGGCTTTCGCCGCGCCCTCGACGGAGGTCGAGAGGCTGCTGGCCGGAATCTGGTCCCACGTCCTCGGCGTCGAGCAGGTGGGCTCGCGCGACAACTTCTTCGAGTTGGGCGGCCACTCGCTGCTGGCGACGCGGGTCGTCGCGCGCGCGCGTGAAGCCTTCGGCGTGGAGCTGAGCCTGCACGCGCTCTTCGAGTCGCCGACCGTGGCCGAACTCTCGCGCCGAATCGAGGAGGCGCGGGCCGAGGGCACGGGACCGGCGCTTGAGCCCGTCGCGCGCGCCCCGCGCGAAGGCGACTTGCCGCTCTCGTTCGCGCAGCAACGCCTGTGGCTGCTCGAACAGCTTGAGGCCGACAAGTCCACTTACAACATCCCCGTCGCCGTCCGCTTCGTGGGGGCGCTCGACGCGGGCGCGCTCGGGCGGAGCCTCGACGAAATCCTCCGGCGGCACGAGAGCTTGAGGACGAGGTTCGTCAACGTCGCGGGCGAGCCGTCGCAGGTGATCGAGCCCGAGTCGGGCGTCGTCCTCGAAGTGCGCGACCTCGCCGCGCTGCCCGAGGGAGAGCGCGAGGCCGAAGCCCTGAGGCTGATGACGGCGGAGGCCCGGCTTCACTTCGACGTGTCGCGCGGCCCCCTGCTGCGCGCCGCGCTGCTCCGCCTGCGGCCCGAAGAGCACGTCGTGGTGCTGGTGATGCATCACATCATCTCGGACGGGTGGTCGCTGGGCGTGCTGGTGCGAGAACTGGTGGCGCTGTACGAGGCGTTCACGAAGGGCGAGCCGTCGCCGCTCGCGGAGTTGCCCGTGCAGTACGTGGACTACGCGTGCTGGCAGCGCGGCTGGTTGAACGAGCACGCGCTGGGGCCGCAGTTGGAATACTGGGAACGGCAGCTCGCGGGGGCGCCGACGCGGCTTGAGCTGCCGACCGACCGGCCGCGCCCCGCCGTGCAGAGCTTCCGCGGCGCGACCCACGCTTTCACCCTGCCGCCGTCCTTAAGCTCGGCCATCAAGCGCCTGAGCCGCGAGCACTCGGCCACTCCCTTCATGCTCCTCCTATCGGCCTTCTACGCGCTGCTCGGCCGCTACACCTCCCAATCGGACATCCTCGTCGGCACGCCGGTCGCCAACCGCACCCGCCCCGAGATAGAGCCGCTCATCGGCTTCTTCGTCAACACGCTGGTGCTGCGCGCCGACCTCTCGGACGACCCCACCTTCCTCGAACTCCTGACGAGGGTGAGGCAGACGGCGCTCGACGCCTACGCGCACCAAGACCTGCCCTTCGAGAAGCTGGTCGAGGCGCTGCGGCCGGAGCGGGCGCTCTCGCACACGCCGCTCTTCCAGGTCATGTTCGTCCACCAGGAGGCGACCGCGGGGCTGAAGCTTCCGGGGTTGGAGATTGAAACGCTTGAAGTCAAGACGGGGACGGCCAAGTTCGAGCAGACGTGGGCCGTGGTCGAGTCGGGTGACGGAAGCTTTGAAGTCAAGGTCGAGTATAACGCCGACCTTTTCGACGCGGACACCGTCGGGCGCATGACCGGCCACTACCGCAACCTGTTGGAAGCGGCCGTGGCCGACCTGTCGCTGCCCGTCTCCGAGTTGGCGTTGATGGATGACGGCGAGCGCCGCCTCCTGCTCGAAGAGTGGGGCCGCGGGGCTTCGTGTCCGCCGGGCGAGCCGCGGCCCGTGCACGAGTTGTTCGCGGAGCAGGTGAGGAGGCAGCCCCGCGCGCTGGCCGTCGAGTGCGGGGTGGAGCGCCTGAGCTACGCCGAGTTGGACCACAGGGCGCGGGGCGTGAGCCGTCGTCTGCGCGCGGCGGGCGTGGGCCGTGGGGATTTGGTCGGCGTCTGCATGGAGCGCGGCGCGGCGATGGTGGCGGCGCTGCTGGGCGTGCTCAAGGCCGGGGCGGCGTACGTGCCGGTGGACGCCGCGACCCCGCGCCGGAGGGTCGAAGAGTTACTGAGGGACGCGGGCGTGAAGGCCGTCGTCTGTGACGAAGCGACCGCGGAACTGGTGGCCGGCGCGGGCGCGAAGGTGCTGCACGTCGGCGGCGAAGTGTTGAGCGACGAGGCGGCGGGCGTTGAAGACGAGGCGAAGGTGAGCGGCGAGGATTTGGCCTACGTCATCTACACCTCGGGCTCGACGGGCAAGCCGAAGGGCGTGGCGATTCAGCACGACAGTCTCTTCAACCTGGTGAGGTGGCACAGGGACGCCTATCAGGTGACGGAGGACGACCGGGCGACGCAGTTGGCGGGGCCCGCCTTCGACGCTTCGGTGTGGGAGTTGTGGTCTTACCTGACGGCGGGCGCGTCCGTCTTCATCCCTTCGCAGGAGATTTACGCCGCGCCGCCGAAGCTCGTGGCGTGGCTGGCCGAGAAGGAAATCACCATGTGCTTCCTGCCGACGCCGCTGGCCGAGACGGTGCTGGACGAAGCGTGGCCGGAGGGCATGGCGCTCCGCTTTCTCTTCACCGGCGGCGACCGCCTGCACAAAGCGGCGCCGCCGAGCGCGCCCTTCACCTTCGTCAACCTTTACGGGCCGACGGAGAACACGGTCATCACGACCTCCGGGCGCGTCGCCCCTTCGGCCGCGACGCCCGACGCCGCGCCGCACATCGGCCGCCCCGTGGACAACGTCGAAGTCTACCTGCTCGACTCCCAACTCCGTCCCGTGCCCGCAGGCGTCGCGGGCGAGCTGCACATCGGCGGCGGCCAACTGGCGCGCTGCTACCTCAACCGGCCCGCGCTGACGGCCGAGAAGTTCATCCCCAACCCGTTCGCGCGTGAAGCCGGGGCGCGGCTCTACAAGACGGGCGACGCGGCGCGCTTCCTCGCCGACGGCAACATCGAGTTCCTCGGCCGCCTCGACCAGCAGGTGAAGGTGCGCGGCTTCCGCATCGAGCTGGGCGAGATAGAGACGATACTGCTCCAACACCCTTCGGTCGCCGAGGCCGTCGTGCTGACGCGCGAGGACGTACGCGGCGACGCGCGGCTCGTGGCCTACGTGGTCGCGAGAGAGGGCGCCGAGTTGCCGGCCGGCGAGCTGCGCTGCTACCTGAAAGAGCGTCTGCCCGAGTACATGGTGCCGTCGGCCTTCGTCGTGCTCGACTCTCTGCCGCTGACGCCGAACGGCAAGGTTGACCGCCGCGCGCTGCCCGAGCCGGACACGGCCGCGGCCGAAGACGAATACGTCGCGCCGCGCACGGCCGCGGAGGAGATTCTGGCCGGCATCTGGGCCGAGGTGCTTCGCGTCGAGAAGGTCGGCGTCCGTCAGAACTTCTTCGAGCTGGGCGGCCATAGCTTACTCGCCACGCGCATCGTCGCGAAGATACAGACGGCCTTTCAAATCGACCTGCCGCTGCGCACGCTCTTCGAGTCCCCGACTGTCGAGGGGCTGGCCGAGGCCGTCGAGAAGGCGCTCCGCGCGGGCGAGGGCGTGGCGGCTTCGCCCATCACGCGGCGCACGTCCGAGGGCGGGCTCTCCTTCGCCCAACAGCGGTTGTGGTTCCTCAACCGCTTAGAGCCGAACAACAGCGCCTACAACATCCCCATCGCCCTCGGGCTGAGCGGCCGGCTCGACGAGGAAGCCCTCGCGCGCGCGCTCGACGAAATCGTCCGGCGCCATGAAGTGCTGCGGGCGAGCTTCGCCGAAGAGGACGGGCGCCCGCTGCAAGTCATCTCGCCGTCGGCGACGCTGCGGCTCGACGTGGTGGACCTGAGCGACGTGGCGGCGGGCGACGCGCGCTCCGCCGAGGTCCGGCGCCTGACCGAAGAGGAGGCGCGCAGGCCCTTCGATTTGGAGCGGGCGCCCCTGATGCGTGCGACGCTGGTCCGACTCGGCGACGAGGACCACGTCCTGCTCATCACGATGCACCACATCATCTCGGACGGCTGGTCGGTCGGAGTCTTCACGCGCGAGGTCGCGGCGCTCTATCGCGCGTTCGCCGAAGGCGAGGCGGCGCGGCTGGCGGAGCTTCCGATTCAATACCCGGACTTCGCCGAGTGGCAGCGCCGTTGGATGGCGGGCGGGGTGCTTGAGACGCAGCTCGAATACTGGAAGAAGCAACTGGCGGGAATCCCGCCCGTGCTTGAGCTGCCGACGGACTACCCGCGCCCGGCGGTCCAGACCTTCTCCGGCGCCCGCCGCACGCTTGAGCTTTCGCCCGCGCTGAGCAAGTCGCTCAACGCGCTGGCCCGGCAGGAGAGCGCGACGCTCTTCATCACTCTCCTCTCGGCCTTCAGCGCGCTGCTCCACCGTTACACCTCGCAGGCGGACATCCTCGTCGGCACGCCGGTCGCCAACCGCACCCGCCCGGAGCTGGAAGGGCTCATCGGCTTCTTCGTCAACACGCTCGTGCTGCGCGCCGACCTCTCCGACGACCCGACCTTCCTTGAGCTGTTGAGGAGGACGAGGCAGACGGCGCTTGAGGCTTACGCGCATCAGGACCTCCCCTTCGAGAAGCTGGTCGAGGCGCTGCGTCCCGAGCGCGCTCTCTCACACACGCCGCTCTTTCAGGTCATGTTCAATATGCTCAACCTGCAAGACGAGCGTGTCGAGCTGCCCGGCCTGAAGATGCAGATGCTTGCGGGCGAGGGCGCCGCGTCGAAGTTCGACCTCACGCTGTACGCGCGCGAGCGGGGCGAGGCCGTCGGCCTTGAGCTGGTCTACAACGCGCACCTCTTCACGGACGAGAGGATGGGGCTGATGCTGGAGGCGTTCGAGCGCCTGCTGGCCCAACTCGTCGAACGGCCGGAAGAGCGCGTCACGCGCCACACGCTGCTCGGCGCTTCTTCCGAAGCCCTGCTGCCGAACCCGTCATCGCCGCTCCCGCCCGCGTGGGAGGGCAGCGTCCACGAGAGGTTCAGGCAGCAGGCGCGTCGCGTCCCCGACCGGACGGCCGTCGCGGACAAGCATGGGGCTTGGACTTACCTTGAGCTTGACGTTTACAGCGACCGTCTCGCCGCGCGCCTGCGCGCAGGCGGCGTCGAGCGCGGCGACCCGGTGGCGATTTACGCCCAGCGCGGCGGCTCGCTCGTCCTCGCCATGCTCGGCGTCCTCAAGGCGGGCGCCGCCTTCGTCATCCTCGACCCGGCCAACCCGACGCGGCGTCTGCTCGACTGCCTCGCGGCGGCGCGGCCGTCGGCTTGGATAGAGATTACGGGCGGCCCCGCGCCGCCCACGACGCTCGCGGAGTCTCTTTCGGCCTCGCCGCTTAAGTGCCGCGTCGAGCTTCCGCACGGGGCGTCTGCCGCGCGCGCGTCGCTCGCCGACTGCCCGGCCTTCGGCGGCGACGTGAGCGTCGGGCCCGACGACGCGGCCTACGTCGCCTTCACCTCCGGCTCGACCGGCGGGCCGAAGGGCATCGTCGGCTCGCACAGGCCGCTCGGCCACTTCCTGCGCTGGCACTCGGAGACGTTCGGGCTCGGCGAGGCCGACCGCTTCAGCATGCTCTCCGGCCTCGCGCACGACCCGCTGCTCCGTGACGTGTTCACCCCGCTCTGGCTCGGCGCGACACTTTGCGTCCCCGACGCGGAGGACACGGGGCGGCCCGAAGCGATGGCCGACTGGATGGCGCGCGAGCGCGTCAGCGTCGCCCACCTGACCCCGGCGATGGGCCGACTGCTCGCGGGCCGAGACGGCACGGACGAACATTCAAACGGGCACGCGCGCTCGCTCCCGTCGCTGCGCTACGCCTTCTTCGGCGGCGACGTGCTCACGGCGCGCGACGTGGAAGGCTTGAAGCGGCTGGCCCCTTCGGCGACGTGCGTCAACTTTTACGGCACCACCGAGACGCCGCAGGCGATGGGCTTCTACGTCGTCCCCGACGGCGTCGAGGGCGCGGCCGAATTACCTCTCGGCGGCGGCATTGACGGCGTGCAGCTTCTCGTCTTAAACGACGCGCGCCGGTTGGCGGGCGTCGGCGAGCTGGGCGAGATTTACGTCCGCACGCCTTACCTCTCGAAAGGCTACCTCGGCGACGGCGGGCTGACCCGCGAACGCTTCCTCGCAAACCCCTTCACGCGGGACGACGGCGACCTCGTCTACAAGACGGGCGACCTCGGCCGCTACCTGCCCGACGGTCGGGTGGCCTACCTCGGCCGCCGCGACTCTCAAGTTAAGCTCCGCGGCTTCCGCATCGAGCTTCGAGAGATAGAGGCGGCGCTGTCCGCACTCCCCGGCGTCGGCGCGGCGGCCGTCATGCTCCGCGAAGACGCGCCGGGCGACAGGCGCCTCGCGGCCTACCTCGTGGCGAAGGCGGACGAGGCGCCGACCATCAGCCGGTTGCGCGCGCGCCTCAAGGAGACGCTGCCGGAATACATGCTGCCGTCCGCGCTGGTGGTGCTCGACCGGCTGCCGCTGACTCCGAACGGCAAGGTTGACTACCGCGCGCTGCCCGCGCCCGAGAACCTTCGCCCGCAACTGGCGGAGGACTACGTCGCGCCGCAGTCGGGCCTGGAGCGGACCATCGCGGCCGTCTGGCAGGACGTGCTGAAGGTGGAGCGCGTCGGCGTCCACGACAACTTCTTCGACCTCGGCGGCCACAGCCTGCTCGTCGTGCAGGTCAACAGCCGTCTGCGCAAAGAACTCGACCGCGACATCTCGCTCGTCGAGATGTTCCGTTACCCGTCCGTCTCGGCGCTGGCGGCCTTCCTCTCGCGGAAGCAGGAGGAGGCGACGCCCGCCTTCGCGCGCGTTGACGAGCGGGCGAAGAAGGCGAAGGCGGCGATGAGCCAGCGGCGGCGGACGGCCGCGGGGAGGAGGGGCAATGAGTAACCCGGAACCGGATGACGCTTTGGAAGGCGTGGCGATTATCGGCATGGCGGGACGCTTCCCCGGCGCGCGCAACGTCGCGGAGTTCTGGCGCAACCTGAGAGACGGCGTCGAGTCCATGACCCATTTCACCGACGAGGAGCTTGAAGCCTCCGGCATCGACCCGACCGTCTTCCGCGCCGCCAACTACGTCCGCGGCGGCTTCGTCGTCGAAGACGTGGAGCTGTTCGACGCCTCCTTCTTCGGCTTCAACCCGCGCGAGGGCGCCGTGCTCGACCCCCAGCACCGGCTCTTCATGGAGTGCGCGTGGGAGGCGCTGGAGCAGGCCGGTTACGACCCCGACCGCTACGAGGGGCGCATCGGCCTCTACGCCGGGGCCAGCCAGAGCAGCTACTACTTCAACCTCCTCTCGAACCGCGAGGTGCTCGAAGCCGACCCCGGCTTCCAGTTCATGATTCTGCACGGCAACGACAAGGACTACCTCACCACCCGCACGTCCTACAAGCTCAACCTCCGCGGCCCGAGCGTCACGGTGCAGACCGCCTGCTCGACCTCGCTCGTCGCCGTCGCGCTCGCCTGCCAGAGCTTGCTCACTTACCAATGCGACATGGCCTTGGCCGGAGGCGTCAGCCTGCGCGTGCCGCAGAAGGCCGGCCACCACTATCAGGAAGAGAGCATCTACTCGCCCGACGGCCACAGCCGCGTCTTCGACGCCGCGGCCCGAGGGACTGCGCCGAGCAACGGCCTCGGCATCGTCACACTCAAGCGGCTCGCCGACGCCGTCGAGGACGGCGACCACGTCTACGCCGTCATCAAGGGCTCGGCGCTCAACAACGACGGCTCGGTGAAAATCGGCTACACGGCGCCGAGCGTCGAAGGTCAGGCCGAGGTCATCGCCGAGGCGCTGGCGATGGCGGGCGTGGACGCCGGCTCCATCAGCTACGTCGAGGCGCACGGGACGGGCACCTCGCTGGGCGACCCCATCGAGCTGGACGCCTTGACGCAGGTCTTCCGCCGCTCGACGGACGCCCGCGCGTTCTGCGGCATCGGCTCCGTCAAATCCAACATCGGCCACACGGGCGCGGCGGCCGGAGTCGCCGGCCTCATCAAGACGGCGCTCGCGCTCAAGCACGGCCAACTGCCCGCCAGCCTCCACTACGAGCGGCCCAACCCCAACATCGATTTCGAGGGCGGCCCCTTCTACGTCAACACCCAACTCCGCGAGTGGGGGCGCGGGGGAGAGCCGCGCCGCGCAGGCGTCAGCTCTTTCGGCATCGGCGGGACGAACGCGCACGTCGTCGTCGAAGAGGCGCCGACGCCTGAGCCCTCGGGCGACGCGCGGCCGTGGCAACTGCTCGTGCTCTCGGCGCGGACGGGCACGGCGCTCGAAACGGCGACGGCCAACCTCGCGCGCCACCTCGAAGAGAACGCGGACGCGAACCTCGCCGACGTGGCCTACACGCTTCAGGTCGGCCGCAAGACCTTCGGCCACCGCCGCGCGCTCGTCTGCCGCGACCGCGAGGACGCCGTCGCCGCGCTCAACTCGCGCGACCCGCGAAGGCTCCTCACGCGCGCCGAAGACGCCAAGAATCGCCAAGTCGTCTTCATGTTCCCCGGCGGCGGCGCCCAGTACGTTGACATGGGGCTCGACCTCTACCGCGGCGAGCCGGTCTACCGCGAACAGGTCGAGAGCTGCTGCGAGCTGCTCAAGCCCATTCTCGGCTACGACCTGCGCGATTACCTCTACCCGGCCGAGGGCGCCACAGAAGAGAACTCGAAGCGCCTGCGTCGCATCTCCGTCGCCCTGCCCGCGCTCTTCGTCACGGAGTACGCGACGGCGCGGCTCCTGATGTCTTGGGGCGTCCGTCCCGAGGCGATGATCGGGCACAGCATGGGCGAGTACACGGCCGCGTGCCTGGCGGGCGTGATGTCTCTGGAAGACGCGCTCCGGCTCATCACGCTGCGCGGTCAGTTGTTCGAGCGTCTGCCGAAGGGCGCCATGCTCAGCATCGCGCTGCCCGAATCGCAGGTGCGCCCGTGGCTCGGCGACAAGCTCTCGCTGGCGGCCGTCAACGGCCCCGCGATGTCTCTCGTGTCGGGCACGGCCGAGGCCGTGGACGAGCTGGCGGCGCTGCTCACGGAGAAGGGTCAGGAGTTCCGGCGCCTGCAACTCGACACGGCGGCGCATTCGGAGCTGGTCGAGCCGATTCTGGGCACGTTCAAAGACTTCGTCGCAACGATTCGGCTTGAGGCGCCGCGGATGCCCTTCCTGTCGAACGTGACGGGGACTTGGATAACGGCCGAGGAGGCGACCGACCCCGAGTACTGGGCGCGGCACCTGCGTCAGACCGTGCGCTTCGCCGACGGGCTGGGCGAGCTGTTCAAGGAGCCGGGGCGCATCGTGCTGGAGGTCGGGCCGGGGCAGACGTTGAGCACGCTGGCGAGGCTCAACTCCGACAACCCCGCCGCGCTCGTCTCACTCTCGACGCTGCGCCACCCGCAGGAGACGCAAGCGGACGTGCCTTTCCTGCTCAACACTCTCGGCAAGCTCTGGCTCGCGGGCGCGGGCGTGGACTGGGCCGCGTTCCACGGCGACGAGAGGCGCCGCCGCGTGCCGCTGCCGACCTACCCGTTCGAGCGCCAGCGGTACTGGATAGAGCGCCAGAAACTATTGCCCGGCGGTGTCGATTCTTCCTCGCAGCTTCGCAAGAAGACGGAGGTCGCCGAATGGTTCTACGTGCCTTCGTGGAAGCGGACGGCGCTGCCGAAGGCCCCGGCCGCGGCGGAAGAGGATGAGAGGAAGCCCGCCTGCCTTCTGTTCGAGGACGCGTGCGGCGTCGGCGCGGAGGTCGCCCGGCGGCTTGGGCATGACGGCGTCGAAGTCGTCGTCGTCAAGGCGGGCGAAGAGTTCAACAGACTCGGCGAGCGCACTTACATAATCAACCCGCGGGAGAAGGACGATTACCTGCGCTTGCTCGAAGAGGTCCGCGGCGCGGGTCGTTGGCCGGGCAAGGTCATCCACCTGTGGGGCGTCACGCCGCGCGGCCGCCGGGCCGAAGACGTTGAATCGTTCGAGCGCGCGCAGCACTTCGGTTACTACAGCCTGCTCTTTCTCGTGCAGGGCCTCGCGCGCGTGAACGTGGTTGACGACGTGCAGCTTCAGGTCGTGACGAACGGCGTGCAGGAGGTGAGCGGCGAGGAGGAGACAAGGGCCGAGAAGGCGACGGCGCTGGCGGCCTGCAAGGTCATCCAGCAGGAGTACCCGAACGTCGGGTGCCGCAGCATCGACGTTGACTTCGACGGCGCGGAAGCGGGCCCGGTCGGGCGGCTCTACGCGGAGCTGACGGCGAAGACTTCGGCCCCCGTCGTCGCGCTCCGCGGGGCGCACAGGTGGGAGCAAACTTTCGAGCCCGTGCGTCTGGAGTCGTCCGGCCCGACGCCCGCGCCGCTGCGCGAGGGCGGCGTCTACCTCATCACGGGCGGCCTGGGCGGCGTCGGGCTGCTGCTCGCGGAGCACCTCGCCGAAGCCGTCCGCGCGAAGCTGATACTGACCGGCCGCACTCCGCTGCCCGAGCGGGCGGGGTGGGAGCGTTGGGTCGAGACGCACGACGAGCAGGACGAGGTGAGCCGCAAGCTGAGGCGGCTGCTGCGAGTCGAGGAGATGGGCGCGGAGGTCGTCGTCTTGAGTGCCGACGTGTCGGACGAGGCGGCGATGCGGCGGGTGGTCGAAGTCGCGCGGTCGCGCTTCGGCCGCGTCAACGGCGTCTTCCACGCGGCGGGCATCGTCGGGGAAACGTCGAAGTGCTCGGTGCAGGAGTTGACGGTCGGCGAGATTGGGCGCCACTTCCGGCCGAAGGCCCACGGCCTGTTCGTGCTTGAGAGCGTGCTGCGCGACGAGGAGCCGGACTTCTGCATGCTGCTCTCGTCGCTGGCGGCGGTGCTCGGCGGCCTCGGCTTCTACGCCTACGCGGCCAGCAACCTCTTCATGGACGCCTTCGCGCAGTCACGGCGCGGGCGCTCGCGGTTCCCGTGGGTCAGCGTCAACTTCGACGGCTGGCAGTTGAAGGGAGAGGGCGAGAAGGCGACGGGGCTCGGCTCCTCGATGGCGCGGCTCGCCATGACGCCGGCCGAGGGCCTGGAGACGGTGCGGCGCATCCTCTCGGCGGGCGTCGAGCCGCAGGTCGCCGTCTCGACGGGCAGCCTACAGGCGCGCATCGACCGCTGGGTCAAGCTGGAGTCGCTGCGCGCCCCGGCCGCGCAGGAGCAGGCGGAGACGGCCGCCTCGCTCCACGAGCGGCCCGCGTTGCAGACCGATTACGTCGCCCCTTCGACCGAGGTCGAACAGCTCGTCGCGCGCCACTGGGCGGAGCTGTTAGGCGTCGAGCGCGTCGGCGTCTACGACAACTTCTTCGAGCTGGGCGGCCACTCACTTCTCGCCATCCAGTTGATTTCGCGGCTGCGCGCGGCCTTCCAGATGGAGTTCTCGCTCCGCCTCCTGTTCGAGAAGCCGACCGTCTCGGACCTGGCCTCCGCCATCGAGGCAGAGCGCCGCGACTCGCCCGGCGCCCCGGCGCCCGAATCGCTCAAGCGCGTCTCGCGCGAAGGGCTCCTGCCGCTCTCCTTCTCCCAGCAGCGGCTCTGGATTCTCGACCGCATGGAGCCCGGAAGCCCCGTCTACAACAACCCGAAGGCGGTCCGCCTGAAGGGCCGCGTTGACATCGACGCGCTCGGGCGCGCCCTCAACGAAATCGTCCGCCGCCACGAGGTCTTACGGACGAGGTTCGACACCGTCGAAGGCGAGCCGACGCAGGTCGTCGAGCAGGACGTGACGCTGAGCCTGCCGGTCTTCGACCTGCGCGACCTGCCCGAGTCGGAGCGCGAGGCCGAGATGCAGCAGATGGTGACGGACATCTCGCGCCAGCCCTTCGACCTGCTCGGCGTGCCGCCGATGCGCGCGGCCCTCATCCGGCTCGGCGACGAGGATTACGTCTTGCAGCTCGTGCTGCACCACATCGTCTCGGACGCGTGGTCCATCGCCGTCCTCATCCGCGAAGTGTCGGTGCTCTACGAAGCCTTCCGCGAAGGCCGTCCGTCGCCGCTCGCCGAGCTGCCGATTCAATACGCCGACTACGCCGCGTGGCAGCGCCGGTGGCTTCAAGGCGAAGTGCTCGAACGCCTGCTCGGCTACTGGAAGCAGAGGTTGGCGGGCCTCACGCCGCTGCAAATCCCCGCCGACCACCAGCGCCCGCCCGTGCAGACCTACCTCGGCGCCAGCCACAACTTCGCCCTGCCCAAGCAGTTGAGCGACGCGCTCAAGGAACTCAGCACGGCGCAGGACGCGACGCTCTTCATGACGCTCCTGGCGGCCTTCCAACTCCTTCTCCACCGGTACACCGGGCAGGAGGACATCGTCGTCGGCACCGACTTCGCCAACCGCGACAAGGCCGAGACGGAAGACCTCATCGGCTTCTTCATCAACCAGCTCGTGCTGCGCACGGACCTCTCCGGCAACCCGACCTTCAGGGAGCTTGTCTCCCGCGTCCGCGAGGTGACGCTCGGCGCTTACGCGCATCAGGACCTGCCCTTCGAGAAGCTGGTCGAGGCGCTCAACCCGGCGCGCGACATGAGCCGGACGCCGCTCGTGCAGGTGAAGCTGGTGCTCTTGAACGTCCCGACGGCCAAGCTCGAATTGCCGGGCCTGACGCTGGCGCCGCAGGAGTTCCGCAGCGGCATCGCGCGGTTCGACCTAACGCTGTTTATGAACGACACCGAGCAAGGGCTCTTCGGGTCGATGCACTACAACACGGACCTCTTCGAGCCCCGGACCATCGCCCGCATGATGGGCCACTTCGAGACGCTGCTGGCGAGTTGCGCGGCGCAGCCCGACGCGCGCTTGGGGAGCCTGACGATGCACACCGAAAGCGAGAGGGCGGAGCAGATGCGCGAACGTCAAAAACTGGAAGAGTCGAAGCTCAAGAGCTTCAGGAACATCAAGCGCAAGGCCGTCAGCGTGCCGAAGGCCGAGCTGGTCAGGTTCGGCTCGCTCGGCCCCGACGAGCCGCTGCCGCTCGTCGTCGAGCCGCGGACCGACGACGTGGACCTCCCGACGTGGGCGCGCGAGAACAGGCAGCTCGTCGAGTCCAAGCTGCTCAGCCACGGCGCCATCCTCTTCCGCGGCTTCGCCGTCGATTCGGCCGCCGAGTTCGAGCGGTTCGCCGGCGCCCTGTGCCCCGACCTCTTCGGCGAGAACGGCGAGCACAACCGGACCGCCGTCAGCGGCAGCGTCTACACGCCCGTCTTCTACCCGCCCGAGAAGCAACTGCTCTGGCACAACGAGAACTCATTCAACAACCAGTGGCCGAGGAAAATCTGGTTCGGCTGCCTGCTGCCTGCGCGCGAGGGCGGCGAGACGCCCGTCGTCGATAGCCGCAAGGTCTTCGCCCGACTCGACCCGAAGCTCCGCGAGCCGTTCGTCGAGAAGGGCATCATGTACGTCCGCAACTACGGCGACGGGCTCGGGCTCGACTGGCAGACGGTCTTCCGCACGTCGAGCAAGGAAGAGGTGGAGCGCCGCTGCCGCGAGGCCCGCATGGAGTTCGAGTGGAAGTCGGGCGACCGCCTCCGCACGCGCAGCGTCCGCCCGGCCGCGGTCAAGCACCCCGAGACGGGCGAGCCCTCATGGTTCAACCAGGCGCAGCACTGGCACATCGCCTGTCTCGACGACGAAGTCCGCGAATCACTCCTCTCGTCCTTCGAGCCGGAAGACCTGCCGCGCCATTGCTACTACGGCGACGGCTCGCAGATTGAGGACTCAGTGATGGAGAGGATTCTGGAAGTCTACAGGGAGTTGGAAGTCAGCTTCCCGTGGCAACCGAAGGACGTTTTGATGCTCGACAACCTGCTCACCGCGCACGGGCGCAACCCGTTCTCGGGCGAGCGGAAGATTCTGGTGGCGATGGGGGAGATGACGAGTTATGGAGACGTTTGATTCGGAAGTTGAAGAGCAG
The DNA here is from genome assembly GCA_035941045.1 of Pyrinomonadaceae bacterium. Taxonomy (GTDB): domain Bacteria; phylum Acidobacteriota; class Blastocatellia; order Pyrinomonadales; family Pyrinomonadaceae; genus QHXN01. The sequence continues at coordinate 14,380 of DASZEK010000164.1, forward strand.
GCCGCCATCACCGGCTACCGACTCTCGCCGCGGCAGAAGGAGCTTTGGCCGTCGGCGTGCGGGGGCGCGTCTTACGTCTCGCAGCTCGCCGTCTCACTCGAAGGCGAGGCGGACGCGGCGACGCTGAAGGCGGCCTACGGCGACGTGCTCGGCAGGCACGAAAGCCTGCGGACGACTTTTCACAGCGTGCCCGGCATGAAGTTTCCGCTTCAAGTCGTCGGCGAGCCGGACGCGTTCTCGTGGGAGTCGCTCGACGCTGGCGCCGGGCAGGCCGAAGAGATTTGCGCGCGCGAGCGGCGGCGGCCCTTCGACTTCGAGCGCGGGCCGCTCGTGCGCGCCGTGCTTGTCACCTTCGCGCCCGCCCGTCGGCTGCTGGTCGTCACCGCCTCCGCACTCTGCGCCGACGCGCCGACGCTCAGCCTGCTCTTCGAGGACTTGTGCCTTTGCTACGAGGCGCGCGCGACTTCCGCCGAGCTGCCCGACGCGCCTTTGCAGTACATCGAATTCTCCGAGTGGCAGAACGAGCTGCTTGAGCAGGGCGAGACGGACGAAGGCGCCGCGCCCGCGCGCGTGAGCGGCAAGGCCGCCCCCGCCGAGTCGCCGACGCTGCCCTTCGAGCGCAGGCCCGGCGGCGAAGCGGCCTCTGAGGTGTGCGTCGTCACGAAGAGCTTCGGCCCCGAGACGGCCGCCGCGCTCGCGCAGTCCGCCGACGCGCCCGACTTCCTGCTCGCCTGCTGGCAGACCTTGCTCTGGCGGCTCACCGGGCGCGCGAACGTCACCGTCGGCCGCGTCTTCGACGGGAGAAGGTTCGAGGAGCTGCGCGGCGTCTTCGGCCTGTGCTCCAAACGAGCCCCCGTGTCGTCTCGCTTCGCGGGCGGCCTCGGCCTGCCGGAGATTCTTGAGCAGACCCGCAAGGCCGTCGAAGAGGCAGAGGGCGCGGACGAGGTCCTGACGCCCGAGCAGGGCGAGGCGGCGCACGGCGGCGGCGCGGCGCTCCCCGTCGGCTTCGATTTCAACGAGCGCCCGGCGGCGCGCAACGTCCGCGGCCTCGCGTTCTCGGTGGCCGCGACCTTCGCCCGCCACGACCGTTACAAGCTCGAACTCGCCTGCGCCGCGGGCGACGGTCGGCTGCACGCCGACTTCCGCTACGACTCGGGCCTGTTCCGTCAGGAAGAAGTTGAATATCTCGCCGAGCAGTTCGAGGCTTTAGTCGAACACGCGGTCGCGGAGCCCGGCGCCGCCGTCTCGAACCTGCGCGTCCTGACCGAAGCCCAGAGCCGTCGGCTGCTCGAAGACTTCAACCGAACGGAAACCGCGTTCCCCGCCGACCAATGCCTGCACCAACTCTTCGAGCGGCAGGCCGAGCAAACGCCCGACCACGTCGCGCTCGACGCCGACGGCCTTCGCCTGACCTACGCCGAGCTGAACGCGCGCGCCAACCGCCTCGCCCGTCACCTGCGCTCGCTGGGCGTGCGGCCCGGCGAGGTGGTCGGGATCTGCCTGCGGCGCTCGACGGAGATGGTGGTGGCGCTGCTCGGCGTCTTGAAGGCGGGCGCGGCCTACGTCCCGCTCGACCCCTCGCACCCCGAGCAAAGGCTCGCCTTCATCGTCGAGGAGACGGGCGCGAAGGTTTTATTGACCGTCGAGAAGCTGCGCCGCGAGACGACGGCGGCGCGCGTCGTCCTGCTCGACTCCGAGTGGGAAACAATCGAGCGTCAGGGCGCCGAGAACCCGGCCAACCTCGCGCGGCCCGAAGACCTCACCTACGTCCTCTACACCTCCGGCTCGACGGGCAATCCCAAAGGCGTGATGATTCCGCACCGCGGCCTCGTCAACTACCTGAGCTGGGCCGCCGAGTTCTACGGAGCCGAGGCGGGCTTGCCCGCGCCCGTCCACTCCCCGCTCGGCTTCGACCTGACCGTCACCAGCCTCTTCTGCCCGCTGCTCAAAGGCGGCAGCGTCGTCCTAATTCCTGAGGACAAAGGCGTCGAAGGACTCAGCGGCGCGCTTGAGTCGGGCGGCGACTTCAGCCTCATCAAAATCACGCCTTCGCACCTCGAACTGCTCGCCCGCCTGCTGTCGAACGCGGAGGCGGCCAAGCGCGCCCGCGCGCTCGTCGTCGGCGGCGAGGCGTTGCCGGGCGAAGCCCTCGCCTTCTGGCGCACGCACTCGCCGCAGACGCGCGTCGTCAACGAATACGGCCCGACCGAGACGGTCGTCGGCTGCTGCGTCTACGAGGTCCGCCCCGACGACCGGCCCGCCGGCACGGTCCCCATCGGACGCCCCATCGCCAACACGCGGCTCTACATTCTGGATTCGCGTATGCGGCCCGTCGGCGCCGGCACCGAGGGCGAGTTGTACATCGGCGGCGCGGGCGTGGCGCGCGGCTACCTGAACCGCCCCGGCCTCACGGCCGAGAGCTTCGTCCCCGACCCCTTCGGCCCGGAGCCCGGCGCGCGCCTCTACCGCAGCGGCGACGCCGTACGCCTCCGCCTCGACGGCGAGCTGGAGTTCGTCGGCCGCTACGACGCGCAGGTCAAGATTCGCGGCTTCCGCATCGAGCTTGGTGAGATAGAGGCCGCGCTCGCGGCGCACGAGAGCGTCCGCGAGGCCGTCGTCGTCGCGCGCGAAGGCGCCTCGGGCGAGAATCGCCTCGTCGCCTACGTCGTCGCGCAGCGCGGCGAGGAGGCGGGCGCCCCAGAGCTGCGCGAGTACCTGAAGCAGAAGTTGCCCGAGTACATGCTGCCCGCGGCCTTCGTGCCGATGACCGCCCTGCCGCTCACGCCGAACGGCAAGGTTGACCGCCGCGCGCTGCCCGACCCCGAGTCCGTCCGCCCCGAGCTGAAAGAGGTTTACGCCGCCCCGCGCAACGAGCTTGAGCGCACCGTCGCGGCCATCTGGCGCGAGATGCTGCACTTGGAGAAGGTCGGCGTCCACGACAACTTCTTCGACCTCGGCGGACACTCGCTGCTCATGGTGCAGACGCACGGCAAGCTCCAGCAGGCGCTCGGGCGCGAGATAGCCGTCATCCACATGTTCCAGTACCCGACCATCAGCACCCTCGCCGAATACCTCAGCAGCGCCGAGCCCGAGCAGACCTCCTTCGAGCAGAGCGAGGACCGCGCCGAGACGCGCAGGGAGTCGGCCCGCCGTCAGCGCATGGCGAGAAGGCAACACCTGGAAGGCGCCCAGCAATGAACACGTCAGAAATCTTCGACGACTCAGACATAGCCGTCATCGGCATGGCGGGCCGCTTCCCCGGCGCCCGCGACACGCACGAGTTCTGGCGCAACCTGCGCGACGGCGTCGAGTCCGTCGTCAGGCTCGGCGACGAGGAGTTGCGGGCCTCCGGCATCGGCCCCGAAGTCCTGCGCGACCCCAACTACGTCAAGGCCGGCGGCGTCCTCGACGACATCGAATCCTTCGACCACTCCTTCTTCGGCTTCACCCTGCGCGAAGCGCAAATCACCGACCCGCAGCACCGGCTCTTCCTCGAATGCGCGTGGGAGGCGCTGGAGCAGGCGGGCTACGACGCCGAGACCTTCGCGGGCCGCATCGGCGTCTACGCGGGCGCGCGCATGAGCACCTACCTGATGAAGCTCTACGAGGACCGCGAGCTAATAAGGACCATCGGCAGCTACCGCATCCTGATGGGCAACGACAAGGACTATTTGCCCACCTGGACCTCCTACAAGCTCAACCTCAAGGGGCCGAGCATGGCCGTGCAGACCGCCTGCTCCACCTCGCTCGTCGCCGTCCATCAGGCTTGCCAGAGCCTGCTCAACGGCGAGTGCGACGCGGCCCTCGCGGGCGGCGCGTCGGCCTTCGTGCCGCAGAAGGCGGGCTACTTCTACCAGGAGGGCGGCATCAACTCGCCCGACGGCCATTGCCGCGCCTTCGACGCGCGGGCGCAAGGGACCGTCCGCGGCAGCGGCGTCGGCGTCGTCGTCCTCAAACGCGCCGCGGACGCTCAGGCCGACGGCGACTTCATCCACGCCATCATCAAGGGCTCGGCCATCAACAACGACGGCTCGCTCAAGATAGGCTTCACGGCGCCGAGCGTGGACGGTCAGGCCGCCGTCATCGCCGAGGCGCAGGCGCTCGCGCGCACCCCGCCCGAAACCATCACTTACGTCGAGGCCCACGGCACCGGCACGGCCCTCGGCGACCCCATCGAAATCGAGGCGCTGACCAAAGTCTTCCGCGCTTCGACCGAGAAGAAGGGTTTCTGCGCCGTCGGCTCCGTCAAGACCAACATCGGGCACCTCGACGCGGCGGCCGGAGTCGCCGGGCTCATCAAGACGGTCCTCGCGCTCCGCCACCGGCAGATACCGCCGAGCCTCCACTTCGAGCGGCCGAACCCGAGGATTGATTTCGAGAGCAGCCCCTTCTACGTCAGCTCCAAGCTCTCTGACTGGGAGGCGCCCGGCGGCATCCCGCGGCGCGCGGCCGTCAGCTCCTTCGGCATCGGCGGGACGAACGCGCACCTCGTCTTGGAAGAAGCGCCGCCGCGTGAGAGTTCCGAAGAGTCGGCGCCGCACCAACTGCTTCTGCTCTCGGCGAAGACCGAGGCGGCGCTTGAGCGCGCGACCGCGAATTTGTCGCGCCACCTCAAAGAGCACCCCGAAGCGAACCTCGCCGACGTGGCCTACACGCTTCAGGTCGGCCGCAGGAGTTTCGAGCACCGCCGGATGCTGGTCTGCCGCGACGCGGAAGACGCCGTCCGCGCGCTCGAAGCTGGCGACGACAGGCGCGTGCTGACCTCGACCGTGAGGGCCGCGCACCGCCCCGTCGTCTTCATGTTCCCCGGTCAGGGGACGCAGTACGTCCGGATGGGCCTCGGGCTCTACAGGAGCGAGCCCGCCTTCCGCGAGGAGGTTGACCGCTGCGCCGAACTGCTCGCGCCGCACCTCGGCTTCGACCTGCGCGGCCTGCTCTACCCGACCGACGAAGAAGCCGCCGAGGCCGCGCTCAAGCTCAACCAGACCTGCGTGACGCAGCCCGCGCTCTTCGTCGTCGAGTACGCGCTCGCCTCCCTGTGGATGAAGCGCGGCGTGCGCCCCGAGGCGATGGTCGGCCACAGCATCGGCGAATACGTGGCGGCCTGTCTGTCAGGAGTCTTCTCGCTCGAAGACGCCCTCGCGCTCGTCGCCGCGCGCGGCCGCCTGATTCAGAAGATGCAGCCGGGCTCGATGCTGGCCGTCAGGCTTTCCGAGTCGGAGTTGCAGCCGCACCTCGGCGCGGGCCGCTCGCTGGCAGCGGTCAACGGCCCCTCAAGCTGCGTCGTCTCCGGCCCCGACGCCGCCATACACGAGTTAGAAGAACAACTGACGGCGCGCGGCGTCGCCTGCCGCCGCCTCCAAACCTCGCACGCCTTCCACTCGGAGATGATGGAGCCGCTGCTCGCGGAGTTCGCCGAGATAGTCGGGCGCGTGGAGCGCCGCGAGCCGCGCATCCCTTACCTGTCGAACCTGACGGGCGGGTGGGTGACGGCCGAGCAGGTGAGGGAGGTCGGCTACTGGACGGCTCACCTGCGCCGGGCCGTGCGCTTCGCCGACGGCGTGGCCGAACTGCTGAAGGAGCGGGAGCGGATTCTGCTTGAGGTGGGGCCGGGGCAAACGCTGAGCATGCTGGTCGCGCAGCAGGCGGGCAAGGCGGACTCGACCGTCGTCGTCTCGACGCTCGGCGGCGCGCGCGGCCAAGTTTCGGACGAAGAATTCTTGCTCGGCACGGCCGGCAAACTCTGGCTCGCGGGCAAGCGTTTGGACTGGCCTGCCTTCCATCAGGCGCGTCGGCGGCGCGTGCCCCTGCCGACTTACCCCTTCGAGCGAAAGCGGTGCTGGATAGAAACCGCCAACCTCACACGGCCGGAGAGTGCGAAAGCGGCCGTCGGAAACGGAAACGGAAACGGAACTGAACACGAGAGCAGCGTGAAGGACGCGGAGGTCTTTATGTCTCAAGCCCGAGTCGCCGCCAGCCCCCTGCCGGCGCGGCGCGATAACGTGATGTCCATCTTGAAGGTCGCGGTGAAGGATTTGACGGGCCTCGACCCGGCGGCCGTTGACACGGGCGCCACCTTCTACGAGTTGGGCGCCGACTCGCTCCTGCTGATTCAGGTGGCCCACACGATACAGGAGAAGTTCGGCCTCAAAATCTCCTTCCGCATGTTGTTCGACGAGCTGTCCACGCTCGAACGCCTCGCCGACTACCTCGACCGCGAGCTGCCGCCCGGCGCCTTCGAGCCGGAAGTCCCCGCCGCGGCGCCCCCGCCGCCTCCCGCGCCCGCGCCGACCGTGCCCGCGCCGGTCATGACAGTCGCGCCCGCGCCCGTCGCGTCGAACGGCGGACACGGCCCGGCCGTCGTCATCACTCCGGCGCCCGTCGCGGCCAACGTCGCTCCCGCGCCCGCGGGCAGTATGGCGGCCATCGTGTCGCAGCAGCTTCAACTCATGTCGCAGCAGTTGGAGGCGCTGCGCGGCCGGCCCGCGGCCGAGTTCGCGGCGCCGCAGCCGCAGCCTCAACAGCCCGCGCTGCCGTCGGCGCCTCCGCCCGCCACTTCACTTGAGGCGACAGCGCCCCCGCCCCCGGCCGAGAACGGGAACGGGCAGGCCAAGGCGGGGCCGGAGCCCTTCGTGCCCTACCGCCCGCGCGAGATTCGCCCGTCGGAGAGTTTGACGGCCCGCCAGCAGGAGTATTTAAGAGACTTCACGGCGCGTTACAACGAGCGCACGAAGAAGTCGAAGCAGCTCACGCAGGATTACCGCCAGCGCCACTCCGAGCCGCGCGCCTCGCTCGGCTTCCGCCTGCTCTGGAAGGAGATCATCTACCCCATCGTCGCCGAGCGCTCCGAAGGCTCGCGCATCTGGGACGTGGACGGCAACGAGTACGTGGACGTGGCGATGGGCTTCGGCGTCAACCTCTTCGGCCACAAGCCCGCCTTCATCATGGAGGCGCTCGAACGGCAGCTCGCGCGCGGCATCCACATCGGGCCGCAGTCCGACATCGCGGGCGAGGTGGCGACGCTCCTGTGCGACCTGACGGGGATGGAGCGCGCCGCCTTCACCAACTCCGGCACGGAGGCCGTGATGACGGCGCTGCGCGTCGCCCGCACCGTCACCCGCCGCGACAAGGTCGCCCTCTTCGCCGGCTCCTACCACGGCACCTTCGACGGCACGCTCGCCAAGGCGCGGACGACCGACGGCCGGCGCGTCACGCTCCCGCTCTCGCCCGGCACGACCAACTCGATGGTCGAAGACGTGCTGGTCTTGAGCTACAACGACCCCGACTCGCTCCGCGTCCTGCGCGAGCGCGGGCAAGAGCTGGCGGCCGTCCTCGTCGAGCCCGTGCAGAGCCGCCGGCCCGACGTGCAGCCCAAAGAGTTCCTACAGGAGTTGCGGCGCGTCACCGAGGCGTCGGGCACGGCCCTCATCTTCGACGAGGTGGTGACGGGCCTGCGCTCGCACCCCGGCGGCGCGCAGGCGCTCTTCGACGTGCGCGCCGACATCGCCACCTACGGCAAGGTGCTCGGCGGCGGGATGCCCATCGGCGCCGTCACGGGGAGCGCCGCCTACATGGACGCCATCGACGGCGGCATGTGGCGCTACGGCGACAACTCGTACCCGCGCGCCGAGCAGATGTTCTTCGCCGGCACGTTCTGCAAACACCCGCTGGCGATGGCCGCCGCCCGCGCCGTGCTCACGCACCTGAGGGAGCAGGGCCCCTCGCTCCAGCGCGGTCTGACCGAGCGGACGACGCGGCTGGCCGACGACCTCAACGACTTCTTCTCGCGCGAGCAGTTGGCGCTGCGCGTCGGCCACTTCGGCTCGCTGCTCTACTTCATCCCGGCGCAGAGGATGGAGACGCTCGACCTCTTCTACTATCACCTCAACGAGAAGGGCGTCTACAACTGGGAGGGGCACACCTGCTACCTCTCGACGGCGCACACCGACGAAGACATCGAGCACATCCTCCGCGCCGTCAAGCAGAGCGTCTCGGAGCTTCGCGACGGCGGCTTCCTCCCCGGCCCCTCGACGGACCCGCCGAACGGCGACGGGCCGCGCAGGTCCGAAGCCCACACGCCTTCCAACGGCAACCACGCCCACGCCCCTTCGCCCGTCGTCAGCTACACGCCGGCCGCCGCGCCCGCGACGGCGAAGGCCGCCGACGCCACGCTGCCGCTCACCGAGGTCCAGAAGCAGCTCTGGTTCCTGTCGCAGATGGGCGAGGGCGTCGGCGGCGCCTACCACGAGTCCGTGACGCTGCAACTGCGCGGCGCCTTCGACGTGAAGGCGATTGAAGCGGCCGTCAACAAGCTGGTCGAGCGCCACGAAGTGCTCCGCACGACCTTCAGCCCCGAGGGCGACTACCAGCGCATCCGCCCGTTCGTGCGCGTCGAAGTCCCCTTCGTCGATTTCTCGCACCTCGGCGCCGACAGGCGCGAGGCCGAAGTCGAAGAGTGGGTCGCGGAGGAAGTGCAGAAGCCTTTCGACCTCGTCGAAGGCCCGCTGATGCGCGTCCGCGCCGTCAGGCTCGCAGACGACTACCACTACCTCGTCATCACCACGCACCACCTCATCACGGACGGCCGCTCATACGGCGTGCTGCTCAAAGAGCTGAGCGCGCTCTACGCCGCCGAGTGCCGGGGCGTCGCGTGCGAGCTGCCGCGGGCGATGCAGTTCAGCGAGTACGCCGAGCTTCAGGCGCGCTGGCAGGAGGGCGCCGACACGGCCGCCGACGAAGAATACTGGCGCCAGCAGTTCGCCGACGGCTTCCCCATCCTTGAGCTGCCCACCGACCACCCGCGCACGCAGCAACGCTCGAACAAGGGCGCCCGCCTGCGCGCCACCATCGGCGAGGCGCTGACCGGCGACCTCAAGCGCCTGAGCGGCCGGCAGGGCTGCACGATGTTCACGACGCTGCTCGGCGGCTTCTCCCTCATGCTTCATCAGTTGTCGGGGCAGGACGACATCGTCGTCGGCATCAACGTCGCGCAGCAGCTCTCGACCGGCACGCGCGACTTCGTCGGCTTCCGCATCAACCCGCTCTCCATCCGCAGCAAGGCGTCGGCCGAGCAGACGGCCTCCGACTACTTCGGCGCGCTGAAGGCGACCGTGCTCAACGCCTACGAGCACCAGAACGTCTCCGTCAACAAGCTCAACAAGGGCCTCAAGGCCCGCCGCGAGTCGGGCCGCATGCTGCTCGTCTCGGCCGCCTTCAACCTCGACCACAGCGGCGCCGGCGACCTCAAGTTCCACGACCTCGAAGCCAAGGCCGTCTCGAACCACAACGGCCACTCGACGCTCGACATTTACCTGAACGTCGTCGAGAAGCGCGACCGCCTGCTGCTCGACTGGGACTACAACTGCGAGCTGTTCGAGGCCGACACCGTGCGCGGCTGGATGCGCCACTTCGAGGAGTTGTTGACGGCCCTCTGCGCCGACCCCGCCCTCGCCCTCTCCGCCCTCCCGCGCCCCGCCCTGCCCGCGGCGAAGCCCGCGCCCGATACGGAAGAGGACGACTCGCTCAGCATCTACAAGGGCTCGAACCTGACGCGCTACCAGATGCTCATCTGGGCCGGGCAGATGTTGCACCCCGACACCGCGATGTACATCAACGCGGGCTACAGCATCATCCCCGTCCACATCGACCGCGCGCACTATCAGAAGGCGATTGACGCGCTCGTCGAAAAAAGCGACGCGCTGCGCACCGTCTTCGAGGAGAGGGACGGCGTCCCGCAGCAGCGCGTGCTCGCCTCCCAGCCTTACGAGGTCGAATACCTCGACTTCTCGCGCGAGCCGGACCCGCACGCCGCGCTCCACGACTGGGCGCAGGCGCGCTGCCGCGTCCCGCTCGACCTGCACGGGCGCGTCTTCGAGGTCGCGCTGATAAAGCTCGCGGACGACGAATACGGCGAATACCTGAACGTCCACCACATCGTCACCGACGCCCAGTCGGTGGCCTACATCATCCGCCTCATCGCCGAGTACTACGGGCGCTCGCTGCGCGGCGAGCTGGACCGCGCCGCGCCCCTGCCGCAGTTCCAGGACTACGTCGCCGCCGAGCGCGCTTATCTCAAGTCGCCGCGGGCCGCGCGGGCGGCCGGCTACTGGCGCCAGAAGTTGTCGGAGGAGATTGAGCCGCTGAACTTCTACGGGGCGCCCGTCTCGAAACGCTCGACGCGCGTCGAGCGAGTCTCCTGCGACCTCGGCGCCGAGCGCACGCGCGCCATCAAGGCTTACGCCGCGGGCGCCGACGCCTCCGCCATCTCGCCCGACGTGGCGCTGCACAACGTCTTCGCCGCGCTCATTTACGCCTTCCTCCACCGCATCAGCGGCAGCCGCCGCATCTCCCTCGGCGACCCCTTCCACAACCGCCGCGGCAAGGACGAGACCATCGGCCTGCTCATGCAGATTCTCCCCGTGAGGGTGACAATCGAGGACGGCGACACCTTCACGTCGCTCATCTCGAAGGCGGCGCGCGAGCACTTCAAGTCACTCCAGTACAGCACCTACCCCGTCGGCAACCCCGTCCAGCGGCAAGCCTACGACGTGGAATACAACTACATCACCGCGACCAACCCGACCTCCTTCGAGGGCGCCCCCGTCAAGGACCGCTGGCTGCACCCCGGCAGCGCCAACGAGAGCCTCGCCATCCAGATACATCAGAACGCCCCGGAAACTTTCACCTGCGAGTTCGACTTCCACCGGGACGTGTTCGACGAGGCCCGGCGCGCGTCGGCCGTCCGCCACTTCCTCGCCGTCGTGGACGCCTTCCTCGAAGACGCCTCGCGCCCCGTCCGCTCCGTCTCCCTGCTGTCGGAAGAGGAGCGGCGGCGCCTCGCCGAACCGGGCTCGACGCGGGTGGAGTTCCCCACCGACCGCTCCTTCGCCCGGCTCTTCGAGGAGCAGGTCGCCAAGACGCCCGAGCGCGTCGCCGTCTCCTGCGCGGGCCGTCGCCTGAGCTACGCCGAATTGAACGAAGCCGCCGACCGACTCGCCCGCCGGCTGCGCGCGAAGGGCGTCGGCCCCGAGACGCTGGTCGCCATCCTCGCCCGCCGCGGCGTCAACTACCTGACGGCCATCCTCGCCGTCTTCAAGGCCGGCGGCGCCTACCTGCCGCTCGACGCGCAGCACCCCGCCGAACGTCTCGGGCAGGTGTTGGGCAAAAGCAAATCTCCCCTCGTGCTGCTTGAGGGAGAATTTGAAGAGGCTCTTTCGCAGGCGTTCGGGAAGATGGGGACAGCCGCCCGGCCGCACGCGATGCGCTTGGACGAGCAGGCGCGCGGCGACGAGGCTGAAGGAGTTCTGCCTAACGAGCACTCGCCGTCGAGCCTCGCTTACGTCATCTACACGTCGGGCTCGACCGGCGTCCCGAAGGGCGCGATGGTCGAGCAGGCGGGGATGCTCAATCATCTCCACGTCAAGGTCAGAGACCTGCAACTGACGGCCGACGACGTGGTGGCGCAGACGGCCTCGCAATGCTTCGACATCTCCGTCTGGCAGTTCCTCGCCGCGCTGCTCGTCGGCGCGCGCGTCCACGTCGCGGGCGACGAAATCGCCCACAGCCCCGAGAGGCTTTGGCGCGAGATTGAATCCGAAAGCGTCACGGTCGTAGAGACGGTGCCCTCGATGTTGCGCACCATGCTCGAAGAGGCGGAGGCCGCAGGGCAGGGGGGGCCGCGCCCCGACACGCTGCGCTGGATGCTCGCGACGGGTGAAGCCCTGCCGCCCGTGCTTTGCCGCCGCTGGCTGGCGCGCTACCCGTCCGTCCCAGTCGTCAACGCCTACGGCCCGACCGAGTGCTCCGACGACGTGACGCATCACGTCATCGACCGAGAGCCTTCGGCCGACGCCGTCAACGTCCCCGTCGGCAAGCCCGTCGGCAACATCCGCATCTACGTGACGGACAGGGGCCTTGAGCCCTTGCCCGACGGGATGGCGGGCGAGCTTTGCGTCGGCGGCATAGGCGTCGGGCGCGGCTACCTCTACGAGCCCGCGCGGACGGCCGAGGTCTTCGTCCCCGACCCGTTCTCGGGGGAGCCGGGCGCGCGCATGTACCGGACCGGCGACCTCGGCCGCTACCTGCCCGACGGCAACCTCGAATACCTCGGCCGCCTCGACCATCAGGTGAAGGTCCGCGGCTTCCGCATCGAGCTGGGAGAGATAGAGGCGGCGCTGTCGGGCGTCGAGGGCGTGCGCGCCTGCGTGGTAGACGCCAGGGGCGACGGCGGCGGCGAGAAGCGTCTGGTCGCCTACGTCGTCGCTGAAGGCGGGCGGGCGCCTTCGGTCGGCGAGATGCGCGCGGCTCTCAAGGAGAGGCTGCCGGAGTACATGGTGCCGTCGGCGTTCGTCACGCTGGGCGAGTTGCCGCTGACGCCGAACGGGAAGGTTGACCGCAAGGCCCTGCCCGCGCCCGACACGGCGCGGCCCGAGCTGGAAGGCTCGTACGTCGAGGCGCGCACGCAGACCGAGAGGCTGCTGGCGGAAATCTGGGCGCAGGTGCTCAACCGCGAACAGGTCGGCGTCCACGACAACTTCTTCGACCTCGGCGGCGACTCCATCCTCACCATCCAGATTGCGGCCAAGGCCAACCGCGCGGGCCTGCGCGTCCAGCCGATGCAGATGTTCGAGCACCAGACCGTCTCCGAGTTGGCCGCCGTCGTCGGCACGGCCCCGGCGGTCGAGGCCGAGCAAGGGTTGATTACCGGCCCGGTCCCGCTGACGCCGATTCAGCACTGGTTCTTCGAGCAGGAGGTGCCCGACCGCCACCACTGGAATCAGGCCGTGCTGCTTGAGGTGCGTCAGGCCGTTGACCCGGCCGTGCTTGAGCGGTCGCTCGGCAAGCTGCTCGAACACCACGACGCGCTCCGCATGCGTTACACGCGCGAGGGCGACGGCTGGCGGCAGGTCAACGCGGGCCTCGGCGGCGAAGTTCCTTTCACACGCCTCTCGTTCGCGCACCTCCCCGAGTCCGAACAGCGGCAGGCCGTCGAGACGGCGGCGGCCGAACAGCAGGCCAGCCTCAACCTCTCCGACGGCCCCGTCATCCGCGTGGCCCTCTTCGACCTCGGCGCGGGGAACCCGGCCCGCCTGCTCATCGCCGTCCACCACCTCGTGATGGACGGCGTCTCGTGGCGCATCCTGCTCGACGACTTGCAGACCATCTACCGGCAGTTGAGCGGCGCGCGGGCGGCCGAGCCGGCGCCGAAGACGACCTCCTTCAAAGAGTGGTCGGAGCGCCTGAACGACTACGCGCAGGGGGCCGAGCTGCGGCGCGAGGCCGACTACTGGGCGGCGACCGCCGAGGCGCGGGGCCTGCCCCTGCCCGTTGACTTCCCCGGCGGCGAGAACACGCGGGCGTCGGCGCGCGTCTTCCGCACGGCGCTCGACGCCGACGAGACGCAGGCGCTCCTGCAAGAAGTGCCGCAGGCCCGGCAGGTGCAGATTCAGGAGACGCTGCTGGCGGCGCTGGCGCGGACCTTCGCGCGCTGGACGAACTCCGACTCGCTGCTCGTCGAAGTCGAGGGGCACGGGCGCGAAGACCTCTTCAAAGAGGTTGACCTGTCGCGCACCGTCGGCTGGTTCACGACCCTCTTCCCCGTCGGCCTGACGCTCGACGTGGACGCCGACGCGCTCGAAGCACTGATGTCGGTCCGCGACCAGTGGCGGGCCGTCCCCGCGCGCGGCATCGGCTACGGGCTGCTACGTTACCTGAGCCGCGACCCGGAAGTCGCGCGCGTCCTGCGCGCCGTGCCGCGCGCCGAGGTCGGCTTCAACTACCTCGGGCAGTTCGACCAGGTCATCTCGGAGTCGTCCATGTTCGGCCCGGCCCGCGAGTCGGCCGGCCCGACCGGCAGCCGCCGCGGCCTGCGCCCGCGCCTGCTCGACATCAACGGCATCGTCGTCAGCGGGCAGCTCCGGCTTGAGTGGACCTACAGCGAGAACCTGCACCGGCGCTCGACCGTCGAGAGCCTCGCGGAAGCCTACGCGGAGGAGTTGAGGTCGCTCATCTCGCGCTGCCTGTCTTCCGACGAGGAGGTCTACGCGACGGCGGGCGCGGGCGATTTCGACTGGGGCGAGGGCGAGATGGAAGAGATAGCTTCGGCCATCAGAAGGTCGAGGGGGGAGTGAGATGCGGCCCGAAGTAGAGAGCGTCTACCCCTTATCGCCGATGCAGGAGGGCATGCTCTTCCACACCCTCTACGCGCCGGAGTCGGGCGTCTACCTGGTGCAGACCGTCTACCCGATGCGCGGGCGCCTCGACGCCTCGGCCTTCGGGCGCGCGTGGCAGGCCGTCGTCAACAGGCACGCGGCGCTGCGGACGAGCTTCGTGTGGGAGGACCTGAAGAAGCCGGTGCAGGTCGTCGAGCGGAAGGTGAAGGTCAACCTCTCCCAGCTCGACTGGCGCGATTCTTCGCCCGACGAGCGGGAGCGGCGCTTGCAGGAGTTCTTGAGCGAGGACCGAGCGCGAGGCTTCGACCTGTCGGCCCCGCCGCTGATGCGGCTGACGCTGATACGCGAAGGGGAAGACGCTTACAAGTTCGTGTGGAGTTGGCACCACCTGCTGATGGACGGCTGGTCCTCCTCGCTCGTCGCCAAGGAGGCGCAAGGCTTCTACGAATCCTTCCGCAAGGGCGTCGAGCCGGAGCCGGTTCAGAGCCGCCCCTTCCAGCACTACGTGGCGTGGCTCAAGCGGCAGGACCCGGCCGCGGCCGAGAGCTACTGGAGGCGCACGCTCAAAGGCTTCACCTCCCCGACGCGCGTCGGCCTGATGACCCAGCGCGGCAAGTCGGAGGAGGCGGGGAAGCGTTACGGGCAAGCCCACCTGAGACTGTCGGCCGAGTCGAGCGCGGCTTTGCAAGCTGCGGCCGTCAGGAGGCGCCTGACCTTGAACACGCTGGCGCAAGGGGCGTGGGCCATCTTACTCGGTCGCCACAGCGGCGAGGCCGACGTGCTCTTCGGGGCGGTGGTCTCGGGCCGCCCGGCCGAGCTGCCCGGCGTGGAGGCGATGGTCGGCCTCTTCATCAACACCCTGCCGGTGCGGGTGCGGGTGGAAGAAGGCGCCGGAGTCTGGGCGTGGCTGAAGACGTTGCAGGGCGAGCAGGCGGAGGCGCGGCGCTACGAGTACACGCCGCTGGTGCAGGCCCAAGGGTGGGGGGAGGTGCCGAGGGGCGTGGACCTGTTCGAGACACTCTTCGTCTTCGAGAACTACTCGGGGCGCAAGTCTCAGCCGGAGGCGGTCGTGGAGGAGGAGCGGGAGGAGCGGGTGCGCAGCTACGAGCAGGTCAACTACCCGCTGACGGTCATCGTCGTGCCCGGCCCCCGCCTGACTATCGAACTGAGTTACGACAGCGCGCGCATGGACGCGAGCGGCGCCCGCCAACTCCTGTCGCATTACGCGCGGCTGCTGGAGTCGCTGGCCCGCGCGGGAGACTCGGCGCGCGTCTCCGAGTTGGAGATGATGACGGGGCAGGAGCGGCGTCAACTCCTCTCGGGGTGGAACGAGACGAAAGCGGAGTACAGCCGCGAGAGCATCCCCGCGCTGTTCGAGCAGCAGGCCGCGCGGCGCGGCGAGGCGACGGCGGTCGTCTACGGGCGGGAATCGCTCAGCTACGCCGAGTTGAACAGGCGCGCAAACCAGTTGGCGCACTACCTGCGCCGGCTCGGCGTGAGGGACGGGGCGTTCGTCGGCGTTTGCGTCGGGCGCGGGGTCGAGATGGTGGTCGGCGTGCTCGCCGTCCTGAAGGCCGGCGGCGCGTACGTCCCGCTCGACCCGAGCTACCCGAAGCACCGCCTGTCCTTCATGCTCAGGGACGCGCGCATCTCGCTGCTGCTCACGCTGCGGAGTCTGCTCGACGAACTCCCCGAACACGACGCGCGCGCCGTCTGTCTGGACGCCGACTGGGAGACGGTCGCGCGCGAGAGCGACGAGAACCCCGCGGGCGGCCCCGACGCGGCCGAACAGACGGCCTACGTCATCTACACGTCCGGCTCGACGGGCACGCCCAAGGGCGTGATGATTCCGCAGAGGGCGATAAACCGGCTGGTGCTGGGCACCGATTACGTGAGGCTCGGGCCGTCGGACCGCGTCGCGCAGGTCTCGAACTTCTCTTTCGACGCGGTGACGTTCGAGCTGTGGGGCGCTCTGCTGTGCGGGGCGTGCCTCGTCGGCATCGGAACGGAGGTCGTGCTGTCGCCGCGTGACTTCGCGCGCGAGGTCAGAGAGCGCGGCGTCACGACGATGTTCATTACGACCGCGCTCTTCAACCAGATGGCCCTCGAAGACCCTTCGGCCTTCGGCCCGCTGCGGCACCTGCTGTTCGGCGGCGAGGCGGTCGAGCCGAAGCGCGTGCGTGAGGTGCTGCTGTCGGGCGGCAAGCCCGCGAGGCTGCTGCACGTCTACGGCCCGACCGAGAGCACGACCTACGCGACCTGGCACGAAGTCGAAGAAGTCGCCGACGGCGCCGCCACGGTCCCCATCGGCCGCCCCATCGCCAACACCACGACTTACCTGCTCGACAAACAACTCTCGCCCGCGCCCGTCGGCGCGCCCGGCGAACTCTTCATCGGCGGCGACGGGCTGGCCCACGGCTACCTCGACCGTCCGGCGCTGACGGCCGAGCGATTCATCCCCGACCCCTTCGGCACGGAAGCGGGCGCGCGGCTCTACAGGACCGGCGACCTTGCCCGTTACCTCCCCGGAGGCGAGATAGAGTTCATCGGCCGCGGCGACGGCCAGATAAAA
>DASZEK010000165.1:0-10723 GCA_035941045.1 Pyrinomonadaceae bacterium
AAGCTGAGTGCTGAAGGCCGACGGCTGACAGCTATCGTGAGGTGAACTATGAATCGCTTGGACAGTATTGAGAAGGCGCAGATGCGCGAGGGCATCCCGGAGTTTCAGCCGGGCGACACGGTGCGCGTCCACGTGCGCATCAAGGAGTCGGAGACGAAGGAGCGCCTTCAGGCGTTCGAGGGCGTGGTCATCGCCATCAAGGGCGGCGGAGTGCGCGAGACCTTCACGGTGCGGAAGACGAGCTTCGGCGTCGGCGTCGAGCGCATCTTCCCGATGCACGGCCCCGTCATCGGGCGCGTCGAGGTCATCCGCCGCGGGCGTGTCCGCCGCGCAAAGCTCTTCTACCTGCGCAAGCTGCGCGGCAAGGCCGCACGCATCAAGGAGCTCGACACGCGCACCTCCACCAAGGGCAGCAGCGGCCAGGCACAGGGCGCCTCGGCCTCCAGCAAGAGCAACAAATAAGTCGGGGCTTATGGCTCGGCAGAAGCGCCAGTCAGGCGTCGGCACGCTGTTCGAGGAGGAGGCGAGGGCCGGCGGCTTCCGGAGCGTGGCCGGGCTCGACGAGGTCGGGCGCGGGGCGCTGGCCGGACCCGTCGTGGCGGCGGCCGTCATCCTCGACCCCGAGGCGCCGCTGCCCGAGGGGCTCGACGACTCGAAGAAGCTCACCGCCTTGCAGCGCGAGCGAATCGCCGGGGAGCTTCGACGGACGGCCCGCTGTTACGCCTTCGGGCTGGTCGGCCCCGGAGAGATTGACTCGACCAACATCCTCGTCGCCACGCGGCGCGCGATGCTCAAGGCTTTGGAAGCGTTGAGCCCGTGCGCCGATTTTCTTTTGATCGACGCGCTGCAACTGAAGGAGTCCAAACTGCCGCAGCGCGCCATCATCCGCGGCGACTCCGTCTCGGCCTCCATCGCCGCCGCCTCCGTCCTCGCCAAAGTCCACCGCGACCGGCTCATGCGCGACTACGACGCCGAGTTCCCCCACTACGGCTTCGCGCGCCACGTCGGCTACGGCACGCGCGAGCACTGGGAGGCGCTGCGCGCGCACGGCTGCTGCTCGATTCACCGCAAGACTTTTCGCGGCGTCGTCGCGGAGCCGGGCGATGAGGCGTAAAGGGCGCCGCAAGAAGTGGGACAGGGAGTACGCCGTCGGGCGAGCCCGCCGTCTTCTTAACCGCCGCGGGCGCCCGCGCGTGCAGTTGGCGCTGCTGCTCGTGCTGACGGGCTGCGCCGGCTTCCTGCTCTCGTCCGCGCTGCTCCGCGCCGGGCTCGCGGCGATGTGGCTGCGCTACCCGCTGGTCATCCTCCTCTCGTACGGCGTCCTGCTCCTGCTGCTCTGGGCGTGGCTCGGCGTGCAGCGCAAGGGCGGGGGCGGGCCTGACGTGGACCTCGACGTGGCAGAAGTTTTCAGCCCGGTCGAAGGCGGCCGGGGAGGGGGGACGGCCGGCCGGTCCGGCTTCGCAGGCGGCATGGAGGGAAGCGGCCGTCACGGCGGCGGGCCCGGCATCCTCGACGCCGTGGACGTAGACCTCGCCTTCGACGTGGACGGCGGCGACGAGGGCTGCCTCGTGGTGTTCGCGGTCGTCGCGCTGGCGGCGGCGGTCGTGGCCGGGATGCTGTCGGCGTTCTACCTCGTGTGGGTCGCCCCGGCGCTGCTGGCGGAGGTGCTGGTGGACGGCCTGCTCGTGACGGGGCTCTACAGGAAGGTGAAAGATTTGGAGGGCCGACACTGGCTCCGCGCGGCCGTGCGGCGCACCGTCGTGCCGGTCGCGCTGACGCTTCTGTTCTTCACCGCGGCGGGTTACTTGATGCAGAAGGCCGCGCCCGAGGCCCACTCCATCGCGGGCTTCTGGGAGGCCGTCACGTCGGGGCGCCCGGACGGCGGCCGGAGGTAAATTCACCCTGCGAAGGGGCACGCTTGCACATCGCCATTGACGCGCATTCGGTCGGGACCGGCCTCGCCGGCAACGAGACCTACGCCGCCAACCTCGTCGAGGCGCTGGCCGAGGTCGGCGCCGAAAACCTCTACACCGTCTACGTCACGCGGCGCGAGGCCGAGGAGCGATTCAAAGGGCGCTGGCCCCACGTCCGCGTCCGGCGGACGCTGCCGCACATGCCGATTGTGCGCATCCCGTTCACGCTCTCGGCCGAGCTGCGCCGCCGCCCCGTGGACCTCCTCCACGTTCAGTACACGGCGCCGCCGCTCGCGCCGTGCCCCGTGGTCGCCACCGTCCACGACCTCTCCTTCGAGCACCTGCCGGCGACCTTCAAGCGAAGGAGCCGGATGCAGCTCCGCCTCACCGTCAGGCGCACGGCGCGGCAGGCCGCGCACGTCATCGCGCCCTCCGAGCACACGCGGCGCGACCTCGTCGCGACTTACGGGCTCGACCCCGAGCGCGTCAGCGTCGTCCCCTTGGCGGCCGGGCCGCACTTCCGGCCCGTGACGGACGGGGCGCAATTGGAAGCCGTCAGGAGGCGCTACGGCATCGCGGGGGATTACGTGCTGGCGGTCGGCTCCATCCAGCCGCGGAAGAATCTGGCGCGCCTCGTGCGGGCGTATTCGGACTTGCGCCGCGTGCGGGGGAGGAGTAATCTGCCGCAACTGGTCCTTGCAGGTAAACAGGCTTGGCTCTACGGCGAGACGCTGAGGGCCATCGAGGCCGAAGGCGTCGCGGACTCCACCGTCCTCACCGGCTATGTACGTGAAAGCGACCTGCCCGCACTGTATTCCGGGGCGCTGTGTTTCGTCTACCCCTCCTACTTCGAGGGGTTCGGCCTGCCGCCGCTCGAAGCCATGAGCTGCGGCACGCCGGTCGTCGCGGGCGACCGCACGAGTCTGCCGGAGGTGGTCGGCGACGCCGGCCTGCTCATTGACCCATTTGACACGGGAGCCTTGGCGCACGCCGTCGAGCGACTGCTCGACGACCCCGACCTCCGCGCCGACCTCCGCGAACGCGGCCTCGGCCGCGCGCGCCTCTTCGACTGGCGGGAGACCGCGCGGCTGACCTTGCAGGTCTACAGGAGGGTGTCGGGTGACGGGTATCAGGCGCCGGGTGAAACATAGATGACTTCCACCCGTCACCTGATACCCGTCACCCGACGCCGGGAAAAGATGCACATCGCCATACTCGGAACGCGCGGAGTGCCGGCCAGCTACGGCGGGTTCGAGACGTTCGCCGAACAACTCTCGACGCGGCTGGTCGCGCGCGGCCACGACGTGACGGTCTTCTGCCGCGCCCACTACGTCTCGCCCCGCCAGATCGAGTTCCGCGGCGTGCGCCTCAAGGTGCTGCCCACCGTCCGCCACAAGTATCTGGACACGGTCGTCCACGCCTTCCTCTCCTCGGTCCACGCCGCCGCCTCGCGCCGCTTCGACGCCGCCCTCATCTGCAACGCCGCCAACGCCCCCTGCGCCCCGCTGCTGCGCGCCGCGGGCGTCCCCGTCGCCATCAACGTGGACGGGCTCGAACACAAGCGCAAGAAGTGGAACTGGCTGGGCAAGAACTACTACCGGCTGGCCGAGCGCCTGTCGGTGTGGCTGCCGAACGAGACGGTCACGGACGCGCGCGTCATCCAGGACTATTACCTCTCGAAGTACGGCGCGCGCTCGACGATGATCGCCTACGGCGCCGAGGTCGAGCGCCGGCCCGACCGCGCGGCCGTCCGCCAGTGGGGCGTGGAGCCGAACCGCTACGTCCTCTACGTCTCGCGCCTTGAGCCGGAGAACAACGCGGCGATGGTCATCGAGGCGTTCAAGAGGGTGAGGACGCCGCACCGCCTGCTCGTCGTCGGCGACGCCCCCTACGCGCGCGAGTACATCAAGGAGTTGCGCGCGCTCGCCCGCCGCGACCACCGCATCATCTTCACCGGCTTCGTCTTCGGCGACGCCTACCGCGCCCTCCAGCAGAACGCCTACTGCTACGTCCACGCCACCGAGGTCGGCGGCACCCACCCGGCGCTGCTCGAAGCGATGGGCTACGGCAACTGCGTGCTGACGCTCGCCACGCCCGAGAACGTCGAGGCCGTCGGCGACGCCGCCATCCACTACTCCGACTCGCGCGACCTCGCCGGCAAGCTCCAGAGGGTCTTGCGCGACGGCGCCGTCGTCGGCCAGTACCGCCGCCGCGCGCAGGAGCGCGTCCGCGACTTCTACGACTGGGAGTACGTCGTGGACCGCTACGAAGAACTCTTCGCGCGCATGGCCGGCAGCCACACGCCCGAGCACGCCGCCTCACAGGCGGAGGCGCACGAAGAGTCGGGTGTGAAGAGTTTTAAATAGCGGGCCGGGAGCTTAGACACGGAGGGCACGGAGAAGAAGAATAGTTTTTCTCCGTGCCCTCCGGCGTCGAAAACGCTCGCCCGCTATTTCAGAGACTTGAGGAGCGCCTTGGGGTCGATGGGCTTGGCGAAGAGGGCGTCGGGTATGGCGACGTTGAACTCGACCTTGTCGAAGTTGACGCGGCTCGACTGCGTGCCGGCGCGGTAGTGGTCCACGACGAAGGGGACGCGCACCGAGCCGATGTAGAGGAACTGCGCGTAGCGGTCCTCCTCCTCGACCGTCTCGCCCTCCGCGTTCTTCTTCTTGTAGAGCGCCTTGGCCGGCAGGAACTCGCGCGCGCCGAACTCGAACTCCACCTCGAACCCGTCCGGGTAGGTGAGCCTCACGGCCTCGTTGCGCATGGCGAGCCCGGCCTCGCGCCGCCCGACGTAGGCGAGCGACGCGCCCTCCTTGCGCCACCAGCCGCGCAGGATGTTGTCGAGGCTCGTGCGCATCGCCGTCCTGAAGTCCTCGGCCTGCGCGGGCGTCACGTCCGTAATCTTCTTCGACTGCCCCTCGTAGACCCAGCCCGTCTCGCCCGTGTTGGTCTGGACCATGCGCGTGCCGCCGCCCTTGAACTCCGTCCGCTCGCGGTCGGGGAAGGCGAGGTAGTCGGTGAAGGTGAGCGGGGGAAGTTGCCGGCCCTCGTGGTACTGCGAGAAGTAGCCGCGCGAGACGATGGTGCGCACGTCCAAGTAGGCCGCGCCGCCCACGGCCTCGACGGCCTTGCGGATTATCTCCTCGGCCTTGGCGTCCGACTTCGGCGCGGGCTTCGAGTCCTGCGCCGCGAAAGTCGAAGCCGTTGACAGGAGCAGAAGAGCGGTGAGAACGGTGTACAGCGTCTTTCTCATGTGAATTTTATAAACGGCGCGGGGCGGGGAAGGCAAACGGCCCCGCTCGTAAAAGGGGCCCGGTCGTGCGGACGACCGGGCCCCTTTGCTGCGGGTGAGTGAAACGTTGCTTCAGCCCTCGGCGCGGATGACGACCTCGCCGCCCTCCACGTCGGCGACGAACCGCTGGGCCGTCTTCCACATCGCGGTGATGGGGAGCTTGACCTTCTCGTCGATGTGGCGCTTCAGGAAGCGCGCGCCGTAGCCCGCGCTGTAGCCCTTCTCGGTCAGCGTGTCGAGCGCGGCCGGCGTCACCCGGCAGACCTTGCCCTGCGACTCCATCTGGCGGCAGAGCTTGCCCGTGTAGAGCTTGGCGATCTCGCGGACCTCGTCCATCGTCAGCGGCGAGAAGACGACGATCTCGTCGATGCGGTTGCGGAACTCGGGGCTGAAGCGCGTCTCGGCCGCCTTCAGCACGTCGCCCTTGATGGCCTTCATGTCGCCGAGCGTCTTGGTGCCGAACCCGAACGGCTTCTCGTACTTCTTGAAGTTGTCCGAGCCGAGGTTCGAGGTCATGATGACGATGGCGTCGGAGAGGTAGACCTTCTTGCCGCGCCCGTCGGTGAGCCAGCCCTCGTCGAAGGCTTGCAGGAACAGGTTCATCAGCATCGGGCTGGCCTTCTCGACCTCGTCCAAGAGGAGCACCGTGTAAGGGTTCTCCCGAAGCTGCTCGGTCAGGATGCCGCCGCGCTCCGAGCCGACGATGCCGCGCGGCATGCCGATCAGCTTCTCGATGCCGATGGAGCCGTCCTGATACTCGGACATGTCGATGCGGACCATCTTGTCCTCGTCGCCGAACATGAACTCGGCGACGGCCTTCGCAAGCTCCGTCTTGCCGACGCCCGTCGGCCCGAGGAAGAGGAGCACGCCGTCCGACTTGTAGTGGTTCTCCTTGAGCGGCCCCTTGTTGAGCCGGAGCCTCTGCGAGACGGCGCGGATGGCGTCCTTCTGCCCGATGACGCGGCGGCCCAGCTCCTCCTCCATCGAGAAGAAGCGGTCGTTGGTGTCGCGGTAAATCATGTCGCGCGGGATGCGCGACTCCTGCGAGATAACGTCGATGATGTGCTCGGGTCGGACGACCAGAGTGTCCGGCTCGTTGATTTCGACCTTCACCGCCGCGGTGTCGAGCCAGCCGATGGCCTTGTCGGGCAGGTGGAGGTTGCGGATGTACTTGGGCGCCATCTCCAGCGCCGTGTTGATGGCGTCGTCGGAGATGGTGACGGAGTAGTTGCGCTCAAGCCGCGGCCGGAGGCCGAACAGGATTTCGCGCGTCTCGGCAATCGAAGGCTCGGCGACCTTGACCAGACGGAAGCGGCGCGCGAGCGCCTCGTCCTCGCCGATGTACTCCTTGTACTCGGTGATGGTCGTGGCGCCGACGATGCGCAGCTCGCCGCGGGCCAGCGCCGTCTTGAACATGTTGGCGGCGTCGCTCGAAGTGCCGAGCGCGGCGCCCGCGCCGATGATGGTGTGGGCTTCGTCGATGAAGAGGATGAGGTTGTCGCGCTCTTTGACCTCGTCGATGATGCCCTTGATGCGCTCCTCGAACATGCCGCGCAGCATCGTGCCGGCGACGAGTCCGCCCATCTGCAACTGCACGAGGTGCGTGCCGCGCAGGCGGGCCGGCACCTTCTCGGGCTCAAGTTCAATCAGGCGCGCGAGACCTTCCACGACCGCCGTCTTGCCGACGCCGGGCTCGCCGACGAGCATCGGCGAGTTGGCGCGCTCGCGGTGGCAGAGGATTTCGATCATCTGCTGGATTTCCTGCTCGCGGCCGATGGTCGGCGGCAGCTTGTCGGCGCGGGCGAGGCGGTTCAGGCTGACGCCGAAGTGCTTCAGGTACGGAGGCAGCTCGAACTTCTTCTTGTACTCCTCCTCCTGCTGCTCGCGCGTGCGGACGCGGGCTCTCACCTGCTCTACGACCGTCTCGGGGTTGGCGCCGAGGTTGCGGAGGATGCCCATCAGCGCGCTCGTCTCGTCCTGCGAGAAGGCCATGAAGAGGTCAGTGCTCTCGATGGTCTTGCGCCCCTGCGCGCGGGCGCGCTCCATCGCCTTCTTGAACAGCTCGATGGTCTCGGGCGCGATGCGGATGCCCTTGTTGACGTTCTGGTAGCGCGCGTTCTCCAGCCGCTTCTCGATTAGAACTTTAACCGAGCGAGGGTCGAGCGCGAGGTCCCTCATGGTCGAGTTGAAGAGGTCGCCCTCCTCGGCCGCCAGCGCGTTCAGGACGTGCTCGACGGCGATGTAGTTCTGGTCACGGCGGCGCGACTCCTGCACCGCGTGTTCGAGCACGCGCTGCCCGCTCTCGGCGAAACGGTCCTTGTAGGTTCCTAAATCAATCATTGAATTTTTCCTTAGCATCACCCGGCCGGGGCCGGGTATAAAAAACGTCAGCCGGTAACGAACTGCGGGCGGCGGCGCCGTCTTAAACTCGTAACAGTTTCGCCAAACTTCCCCGCGTTCGGCCTCAGTTTAGATGCCGCGCGCTCTTTGTCAGTTGTGCTCGACGAGGGGGGCCGTGCTACCTGACTATAGCACAGCCTCGGAGACAGCCGACCGCGCAGCAATTTAAAAGCCGCGGAACGCAGACCGTAAAACCCCCGACGCGGAAAAGTCCGGCTCCGCGTCGGGGGCTCACGATTTGAGATTCACTGTTTACGAATTTGTTAGAAGTCGTAGTCTTCGCCCCCCGGCATCGGCGGCCCGGCGGCCTTCTTCGGCTCGGGCGCGTCCGTGACGGCTGCATCAGTTGTGAGCAGTAGGCCGGCGACGGATGCAGCGTTTTGCAACGCCGTGCGGACCACCTTCGTCGGGTCGATGATGCCGGCCGCGACGAGGTCTTCGAACTTGCCCGTCGCCGCGTTGTACCCTGCCGAACCTTTCGAGTCCTCGACGCGGCCGATGACGACGGCGCCGTCGGTGCCCGCGTTCTCGGCGATGCGCCGCAGCGGCTCCTCCATCGCGCGCCGCAGCAGCTTGATGCCGGTGCGCGTGTCGCCGTCCTCGCTCTCCAGCTTGTCGAGGGCGCGCGAGGCCCTGAGCAGCGCGACGCCGCCGCCGGGCACTATCCCTTCCTGAGAGGCGGCGCGCGTGGCGTTGACGGCGTCCTCGACGCGCATCTTCTTCTCCTTCATCTCGGTCTCGGTGGCCGCGCCGACGCGGATGACGGCGACGCCGCCCGCCAGCTTCGCCAGCCGCTCCTGCAACTTCTCGCGGTCGTAGTCCGACGTGGTCTCCTCAATCTGACGGCGGATGGTCGCGACGCGCCCCTCGATGGCCTTACCCTGTCCGCCGCCCTCGACGACCGTCGTGTTCTCCTTGTCCACGATGACGCGCTTGGCGCGGCCGAGGTCTCCGAGCGTCACGCTCTCCAGCTTGATGCCGAGGTCTTCGGTGATGACCTGCGCGCCGGTCAAGACGGCCAGGTCTTCGAGGATGGCCTTGCGGCGGTCGCCGAAGGCCGGGGCCTTGACGGCGCAGACCTTGACGGTGCCGCGCAGGCGGTTGACGACGAGCGTGGCGAGCGCGTCGCCTTCAACGTCCTCGGCGATGATGAGCAGTTGGCGGCCCTGCTGCGCCACCTGTTCCAAGAGCGGCAGGAGGTCGCGCATGGCGGAAATCTTCTTCTCGTGCAGGAGAATCAGCGGCTCGTCGAGGACGGCCTCCATGCGGTCGGGGTTGGTGGCGAAGTAGGGCGAAAGATACCCGCGGTCGAAGCGCATGCCTTCGACGAGGTCCAGCTCCGTCTGCAACGACTTCGACTCTTCGACGGTGACGACGCCGTCGCGCCCGACGCGCTCCATCGCCTCGGCGATCAGCTCGCCTATCTCGCGGTCGTTGTTGGCGGAGACGGAGGCGACGTTCGCCAACTCCTCCTTGCCCTTGACCTTCTTCGACATTCGCTCAAGCTCTTTGACGGCCGCCTCGACGCCCTGCTGGATGCCGGCGAGCAGGCGCATCGGGTTGGCGCCGGCCGTGACGTTCTTGACGCCCTCGCGGTAGATGGCCTGCGCGAGCACGGTGGCCGTGGTGGTGCCGTCGCCCGCGATGTCGTTGGTCTTGGTGGCGACCTCCTTGACCATCTGGGCGCCCATGTTCTCGTACTTGTCCTTCAGCTCGATCTCTTTGGCGACCGTCACGCCGTCCTTGGTGATGACGGGCGAGCCGAACTTCTTGGCGAGGACCACGTTGCGGCCCTTCGGCCCGAGCGTCACGCGCACGGCATTCGCCAGCTTATCAACGCCCTGCAACATCGCGCGCCGCGCCTCTTCCCTGAACTTCAAATCCTTCGCTGCCACTTGGAGTCTCCTCTGAAAAGTTTTCGGTCGTGTTCGTTACTCGCCGGCCGCCTGTGCCTCGCCGCGGGCGCGGCCGACGCGGACGCGCGCGGGGCGGAGCAGTTGGTTGCCGAGCCGGTAGCCGCGGCTGTACTGCTCCGTCACCATCCCGTCCCGGTCGGGCTCGACCTCGGCGGTGTCCACGGCCTCGTGCAACTCGGGGTCGAACTGCTGGCCGGCGGCGTCAACCACTTCGGCGCCGGACTGCGCGAGCGCGTTCTCGAAGCCGCTGATGGTGCCGCGCAGGCCGCCCGTGAGCGACTCGATGTCGCCGCCGGCCTCGGCCGCTTCGAGGGCGCGCTGGAGGTTGTCAACGACGGGCAGCAGCGCCGCGATGAAGTTGGCCTTCTCGCGCGCGACGCGCTCGTCGGCCGTGCGCGCGAGGCGCTGGCGGACCTCGTCCGTCTCGCGCTTCAACTCGGCGCGGACCTGCTCGAAGCGCGCCTGCACGTCCGACGCCTTCTGCTCGGCCGCCCGCGCGCGGGCCTCAAGCTCCTCGACGTAGCTCGGCTTCAGGCTCGGCTCCGCCGAAGGCTCGCCCTCGGCGCCCGCGTCCTCGCGCCCCACGCGCCGACGGTCGTTGACGCGTATCCTCTCGCCCTGCTCCAATTCTTCCGGCCACTCGCTGTCGGCCGCTTTACCCTCTGCCATGTCCTGCTTCTTCTTTCCTTTGCGGAAAAACATTATTTGATTTCGATCTTCATCCGGCGCTCCTGCGGCTCCCGGCGCTTGGGCAGGTGGAGCAGGAGGACGCCGTCCTTATAATCCGCCGTGATGCGCTGGCGGTCAACCGCGTCGGGCAGACTAAAGGAGCGGACGAAGCGGCCGTGCGGGCGCTCGGTGCGGCGCGCGTGGACGCCCTCGGCCGCCGCGCGGTCGCCGCGGATGACGAGCCGCCCGTCGTCGAGGTTGACTTCCAGCTTGTCGCGCTCGATGCCGGGCAGGTCGAGTGCCAGCGCGTACTCGCCCTCGTCCTCGTACACGTCCGCGGCCGGTATCCAGTCGGCGCGCTCAATCTCGCCTTCCGGCTCGTCGGCGCGCGCGCGGCGGTCGGCCGCCTCCTCGAACAGTCGGTTCATCCGGTCCTGCAACGAGAAGAGGTCGCGCACCGGGTCGAATCTGTGATGTCTCATTTCATCCTCCGGATGGGGTGTCGGGTGTCAGGCGTCGGGAAAGGGAAT
>DASZEK010000166.1:0-13722 GCA_035941045.1 Pyrinomonadaceae bacterium
CGGCGGCGTCGCGGGCGTGGGCGGGGTCGCGCTGGAGTTGGCCGCCTTTGACGGTGACGCGGTAGGAGGCGTAGGGCTTGCCGTCGAGCGAGAGCTCGATGCGGTGGTCGCCTTCGGAGGCGAGCAGCTCGCTCGCGTGAAATTCCGCGGGGCCGCCCGCGGGGACCGCGAGCGGGCGGAAGCTCAGCTTGTAGCCGGACCAGTGCGGCCGGAGAACCATCGCGGAGGTCGCGCCGCCGCCCTCGGCGATGAGCTTGCCGTCGCGCTCGCGCACTAGTCTGAGCGTGTATTGAACCTCGCGCGGGCGCGGGCCGGTGTTCTCGGCGTCGCGGAGCCAGACCCAGAGTTGGGTGTAGCGGTCGGGCTTCGGGTAGTAAAGCTCGGCGTAGTCGGCCCAGGGTCCGTCGAGCAGGTAGACGGTGCCGGGGCGGTACACGTCCTTGCTCTCGACGGTCGAGACGGAGAACGGGAAACGCTGGAAGACCTTGTCCTCAAGCGCGAAGTCGAGCACGTAGCTGCCGACCGCGAGCGGCTTGAGCGCCTGCGGGCCGCCGACCACCTCGTAGCGGCTCAGCTCCCAGAGGCCGGCGATCTTCTCGGCGTAGAAGACGAAGGTGTTGAGCGGCTGGCCGTTGGAAGCCTTGAGGACGGCCGAGAGCTTGCCGCCGTCGTAAGGGTTGTAGGCGAAGGCGGTCGCGCCCCGGCGCGCGGGCTCGGGCAGACAGTGCGCGTAGAGGCTGCCGATGGAGAGGACGCCGCGCGGGCCGACCCCGACGTTGTCGAGCAGCGTCTTCATGCGCACGCGCGGCTGGCAGGCGGGCTGCCGGGCGTCGGCCGCGGGGCCGAGGAAGAGGCAGAGGGCGGCGGCCGCGAGCGCGCGACGGGCGCGGCTTAAAGGGTTCGTCGTCGTCTTCATCAAGGCGTTGTTCCTCCCGGCGGGCGCAAATCCTATTCGATGACGCGGAACTCTTGCAAGAGGCCGGGGCGCTTCGGGGGGCGCTCGCCGCCCGGAAGCTCGAAGGTCAGCTCGACCTCTTTGGCCTGAGCGCAGTCGGTCGCCTCCCAATCGTGTTCGTCGCCGCGCAGCACGGGGAACTCGTCGGTCAGCTCTTTGAGTTCGTAGTCAATGGCGTGCACGGTGTTGAGGATGAGGCGGGCGGCCAGCGACCATTGCGTGTCGGGCTTCGTCGTCTGCTGCGGAAGATTGGCGAGGAGCAGGGGCAGCAGGAGGCAGATTATTTTCATGTTCGTCACCCTTGAAGGTGAACGCGCGCCCGCGCGGCTTCTTGCGCCGCCGATTGGTTTGAAGAATTACGGATTTCAAATAAGATGGCGCGCATGAAACTGAGCCGGGCGGCCCTCTGCGTGTCGGCGCTCCTGTGCCTCGCCGCCGCGGTCGAGGCGCGCGGGCGCACGCTGCTCGGGGTCCAGCTCGGCGAAGAAGTCTCGGGCTGGCTGGACGAGGTCGAAGGCAAGCTCGGCCGTCCCGTCTACGCGGAGTTCGCGGAGTTGGACGAGGCCGGGGCCGACGGCGACTACGCGCTGGGGGCGAGTTACATCACGGGGGCCGGGGTCGGCGTCGTCCGCGTGGACGAGAGCTTCCGCGGGCGCGGCGAGCGTCAGACGCGGGCCGTCATCGGCCACGAGCTTCTGCACCTGCGATTGCGCGCGCGCGGCTACCCGCTCTTCCTCTTCTCGCCGTCGGTGAAGACGGAGCGCGGGCCGGCGCTCGAAGTCGAGCAGTCGAACGTCAACGACCTCGTCAGCCTCATCGAGCACCGAATCTTCGCGGGCGAGATGCGGCGCGCGGGATTCGACAAGCTCATCGACCTGACGAACGGGCTGGAGGCGGCGCGGCGGCGGGCGGGCACGGCGGACGGTCAGGCGGAGATGATTAACTTCGCGCGCGCCTCGCTCGAATGGGACGACGCTGCGCTGGTCGAAGAGTTCTCGAAGGTCTACCGCGCGAACGGCTGGGAGAGGTCTTTGCGCGGCGGGCGCGAGATGGCGGACCTGATAAGGGCTTCGAGGGTCACGACGCCGGGCGGGGTGGCGCCCGTCTTCCTGCGCTGCATGGTGGTCCTGTACGGCGCGGAGTTCCGGGTCGGGCCCGACGCGCGCTTCGGGCCGGCGAGAATCTACCCGCAGATGATTATCAACGTCAGGGGCCGGCGGCGGCCCCGTCAAAGCTGAGAGAAGGAGACGAACATTGCCTCAGAGTCGTAAGCGCCGGACGGGCAGGCGGAAGCACACGGGCGGCACCGGCCCGTTGCAGAGGGCGGAGCCGCGCGCAATGTCGGGCCGTAATAGGTCGAGGTTGATAGCGGGCGTGCTGGTGCTCGCGCTGGTCGGCGCGGGCATCGCGTACTTGTTCGCGCCGGGGTTGAGGCGGGCGGGGTCGGGGCCGGAGGTGACGACCGCGTCGGGGCTCAAGTACGTGGACTTAGTCGAGGGCACCGGCCCGAGCCCGCGGCCGGGGCAGACGGCGGTCGTGCACTACACGGGGACGCTGACGGACGGGACGAAGTTCGACAGCTCGCTCGACGCCGGGCAGCCCTACGAGTTCCCGCTCGGACGCGGGCGCGTCATCAAGGGCTGGGACGAGGGCGTGGCGACGATGAAGGTCGGCGGCAAGCGGAAGCTCATCATCCCGCCCGCGCTCGGCTACGGCCCCGTCGGGAGCCCACCCAAAATCCCCGGCAACTCGACGCTCGTCTTCGAGGTCGAGCTGCTGAACGTAAAGTGACCCCGCAGGGGTCCGACGGAATCTAGCGTCCCAACGGCTCGCCGTCCGGGCTGAGGCGGATGACTTCGCCGAAGCCGAGTTCGCGCACGCCCTTCTCGATCTTGCGGAGGTCGCCGACGACAATCCAGATGACCTCGTCGGGGCGGACGAACTTCCTGGCGGCCGTGTTGACCTGCGGCTCGGTGAGCGCGCGCACGTTCCCGGCGTAGCGCGACCAGTAGTCGGGCGGCAGGCCGTAGTTAATCATGCGGACGGCCGCGTCTTCGAGCGCGTCCAGCGTCTCGAAGCGGGCCGGCAGCCTGAGCGTCATGTTGCGCATGATGCTCTGGAACTCCTCGCCGCCGAGCGGGCGCTCGCCCGCCACGCCGCGAATCTCTTTCAACACCTCGGCCATCGCCTCCTTCGTCTTGTCCGTCTGCACGGGCGCGAGGACGATGAAGGGGCGCTGGCCGCGCGCCTCGGCGATGAAGCCTTGCGTGCCGTAGCTCCAGTGCTTGTCGAGGCGGAGGTTGCGGTTCAGGCGCGAGGTCGCCATCCCGCCGAAGTTGCGCATGACGGTCTCGACGGCCTGGTCCTCGGGCTGCCCGCTCTGCTCGGAGACGTGCGCGGCGACGATGGTTGACTGCGGCGCGTCGGGCTTGTCAATCAGGTACACGCGCCCGCCCGCCGTGCGCGCCACCGAGCCGAGGCTCTTGGCGGGCGCCTTGCCCGGCGACCACGCGCCGAACGTCTCTTCGAGCGCGGGCAGCACCTTCTGCATCGTCGTGTCGCCGGTGACAATGACGTGCGCGCTGCCGGGCTTGAACCACTGAGAGTGCCAGCGCACGAGGTCTTCGCGCGTGATGCCCTCGACCGTCTTCTCCATGCCGGAGCCCGAGAGCGGGCGGCCGTAGGCGTGAGACGCGCCGTAGAGCAGGCCGGGCAGGACGCGCAGCGCGACGGCGTTGGCCGCCGCCTTCTCCTGCCCTATCTGCGCGAGGCGCCGCTGCTTCTGAATCTCGAAGAGGTCTTGCGGGAACGAGGGGTTGAGCACCACGTCGGCCATGACGGCGAGCGTGGGCCGCAGCTTCTCGGAGAGGGCTTCGACCCTGACGAAAGAGAGGTCGAGCGAGCTGTCCGTGTTGAGGCGCGCGCCGAGCGCGTCCAGCTCGTTGACTATCTGGAAGGCGTCGCGCGTCTTCGTGCCCTCGTCCATCAGGTCGAGCGCGAGCGAGGCGGCGCCGGCCTTCTCGGCCGTGTCGGAGGCGAAGCCCGCGTCGACGGCGAGCGCGACGTTGACGATGGGCGCCGAGTGGCGTTCGAGGAGGATGACGCCGAGCCCGTTCTTCAAGGTCGCGCGCTGGATTTCGGGGAACTTCACCTCCGGCGCCGCGCCGAGCGCGGGCAGGACCTTGCGGTCAAGGCTCGTCTTCGCGGCCTGAATCTTCGGGAAGGGGCGGACGACCATCGTGTAGTGGTTCGCGCGCAGCCACTTCTGCCCGGCGGCCCTCACGTCGGCCGGCTGCGCCTTCGCCATCACCTCCAGCTTGTCGAGGTAGGCGTCCGCCCGCCCGCCGTAGGTCATGCTCTCGGCGAGCACGTCGGAGCGCCCGCCGAAGCCGCCGAGCCGTTCGGCGCCGCGCAGGAACTCGGCCAGCGTGCGCGTGCGGGCGCGCTGTAGCTCCTCGGGCGTCGGGCCTTTCTCAATAAGCTCGTTGATGACGGCGTCCGTCTCGCGCTCGGCCTCGGCCGGGTCGGCGTCCGGCTTGAGGGTGACGATGACGGACATGAGGCTGCCGAGTTCGCGGCCGTTGACGCCGACGGCGACGGCCGTGGCGAGCCCCTTCTCGTAGACGAGGCGGCGGTCGAGCCGCGCGCTCTTCGACCCGGAAAGGACTTCGGCGAAGAGGTTGAGGTGTTCAAGCTCGTCGTCCTTCCACGCGGGCGCGTGGTAGGCGCGGTAGATGCGCGTCTGCGGGACGCGGTCCTGCATCTCGTCGCGGATGTTGCGTTCGAGGCGCGGTATCCACGTCTCGGTGCGGGTGAGCGGCGGCCCCGGCGGGATGCCGCCGAAGTACTTCGTGACCAGCTCAAGCGCGCGCTGCGGCGTGATGTCGCCCGCGAGCGCGACGACGGCGTTGTTGGGTCCGTAGAAGGTCTTGTACCACTCCTTCACGTCTTCGAGCGCGGCGGCGTTCAGGTCCTCCATCGTGCCGATGGTTGACCACGAGTAGGGGTGCGAGTAAGGGTAGAGCTTGGCGCCCACCTCGCCGCCGACGCGGCCGTAGGGGGCGTTCTCGCCCTGCCGCTTCTCGTTCTGGACGACGCCGCGCTCGCGCTCAAGCATCTCCTTCGAGATGCGGCCTTCGAGGAAGCCCATGCGGTCGGCTTCGAGGTAGAGCGTGCGCTCAAGGGCCGACGTGGGCACGTCCTCGAAGAAGTTGGTGCGGTCAACGTTGGTCGTGCCGTTGCGGTTGTTGGCGCCGAGGTCGTCCATCGCCTCGCGGAAGCCGTGCGGGTAATTTTCAGAGCCGTTGAAGAAGAAGTGCTCGAAGAGGTGGGCGAAGCCGGTCTTGCCGCGCTTCTCGTTGCGCGAGCCGACGTGATACCAGATGTTGACGGCGACGATGGGCACGCTGTGGTCCTCGTGGACGAGGAGCGTGAGGCCGTTGTCGAGCACGAACTTCTCGTGCTTGATCTGGTAGCGCGCGCGGTCGAACTGCGCGGCGGCCGGGGCCGGGGCGGGCGCGGGCGTCGGCCGTCGGCGCTGCCGCGCGTAAGTCATCGGCGCGGCGAACTGCGAGAGGGCGGCGGCCGTTAATACGAGAGACAGAAGGAGGCGATGTTTCATCAAAAACCTCTGGGTAGAATGGTTGGGCGTGCTTCTGACGGCGGTCCTCGCTTGAGGCGTGAATTTTACGTCGCGCCGATGCTTTCGGCAACGACGGCCCCGGCGCGCGTGCTATAAAAGGTCGATTTCGAGGGACGGAGGAACCTGTTTTGAACGACTCGGGGAAGGCGCTGCTGGTGATTGACGTGCAGAACGCGGTCGTAGACTGGTCGGACCCGGCGTGCGACGGCGACGCCGTCCTCGGGCGCATCAACGAGTTGCTCTCGAAGGCGAGGGCCGAAGGCGTCCCCGTCATCTACGTGCAGCACGACGGCGGCGAGGGGAGCCGGCTCGCGGCGGGCACGCGCGGCTGGGAGATACACCCGCGCATCGCGCCGCTCGACGGCGAGACGGTCGTGCACAAGCGGGCCTGCGACTCCTTCTACGAGACGGCGCTCGGGGACGAGCTCGGGCGGCGCGGCGTGGGTCATCTCGTCGTCACGGGCTGCCGCACGCAGTACTGCGTGGACACGACGTGCCGCAGCGCCGTCGGGCGCGGCTACGACGTGACGCTCGCCTCGGACGCCCACACGACGATGGACGAGGCCCTGCCGGCCGCGCAGATTAGGGCCCACCACAACACGCTGCTGGATGAGTTCGGCACAGACCGCCACCAAATCACGGTGAAGAAGGCGGCTGAGATTGACTTCGTTTGAGATGAAGGTCGTACGCGAGACGGGGAGCCATTTCGACCTCGGCGACGGGGAGGCGCGGCGCCTCATGGAAGAGGTGCTGTCGCGGCCACTGTTCGCGCACCTCGCGACCGCGTCCGCGGAGGGGCCGCGCGAGTCGCCCGTCTGGTTTCTGTGGGAGGGCGGCGCGCTCTGGATTATCGGCAACCGCGTGACGGACTCTTTCCCGTCCCGCATAGAGCGCGACGAGCGGTGCGCCGTCGGCGTCGTGGACTTCGACGCCGAGACGGGGCTGGTGCTGCACGTCGGCTTCCGCGGCCGCGCCCGCCTCGAAGGGCACGACCCGGCACGGATGGAACGGTTGCTCGGCCGCTACATGGGCGAGCGCGGGCGATGGGACCCGCGCTTCGTGGAAATTCTCGACGACCCCGACTACGTCTTCGTCCGCTTCGAGCCGGAGACGGCCGTCGTGCGCGACCAGTCGTACAAAGTGGGCGGGCCGGAGTAAGTCCCGGCCCGCCCACGTCTTTGTCATACTTGAGTAAGGCTACTGCTCGCAGAAGTTGCGGAAGCAGATGACGACGCCCTCGTTGAACTGGTCGTAGCAACGCAGCTCGTTCTCACCGTGGACGGCGAGGCAATTATTAAACCGCTCAATGTTCCTGATGCTGCACTCGTCGCACTTCTCTTGAAGCGTCTGACCTTCGGCGCGGGCGCCGTTGAAGGCGGCCGGGGCCGAGAGCACGACCGCGAGCAGGCAGAAGGCTAAGGCCGCGGTAAAGGGGGACAGGAATCTTCTCATGGTGGCTCCTTGAAATGGGTTTGAAGGCCGCGAGGCCGTAGAGCGGGAAGGCTGTTTTCTATAGCACCTCCCGACGGAAGTCAAACTTTTTACCCCGAGGCCGAGAGATGAATAGTTGGCAGGCACGTTTCTTTAACGCGTGGGTCCGGCGGCTCGTGCGCCGCGAGCGCTGGGGCGGCGACGAGCGGGCGGTCGCGCGGCGGGCGCGTCGGCTCTTCGGCTCGCCCCTCTTCATTCAGAGGCTCCGGACGTTCGGCCTGAGGGTCGAGCCCGTGCGCGGCGGGGGCGGCGTCCGCGGCGAGTGGCTGACGCCGCCCGACGCCGGGCCGGGCGCGGTCCTGTACATACACGGCGGCGGTTACGTCTCGTGCTCGCCTTCGACGCACAGGCCGATTGCCGCGGCGCTCGCGCGCGGGACCGGCCGCCGCGTCTTCAGCCCCGACTACCGGCTCGCGCCCGAGCACCGCTACCCGGCCGCGCTCGACGACGCGGTCGCCGCCTACGAATGGCTGCTCGGGCAGGGCTTGCCGCCCGCGTCCGTGTCGCTGGCCGGCGATTCGGCGGGCGGGGGGCTGGTGCTCGGCACGCTGCTGCGTCTGAGGGACGCGGGCCGGGCGTTGCCGGCCTGCGCCGTCTGCTTCTCGCCGTGGACGGATTTGGCTGGCGAGGGCGAGTCCGTCGCGGGCAACGACGGGCGCTGCCAGATGTTCCGGCCCTCGAACGTGGGAGAGTTCGCGTCCGCCTACCTCGGCGGCGCCTCGCCCTTCGACCCTTACGCGTCGCCCGCCCGCGCGGACCTCGGAGGGCTCCCGCCCGTGCTCTTGCAGGTGGGCTCGACTGAGCTTCTGCTCGACGACTCGCGCCGCGTCCACGCGAAGATTCTCGAAGCAGGCGGGCGGAGCGAGCTGGAAGTCTACGAAGACATCTTCCACTGTTGGCAGATGCTCGACGGCATCGTGCCCGAGGCGGGCGAGGCTTTAAGGCGCGCTTCGCTCTTCATCCTCCGCCACACGGGCGCGGAACAGTTTCAAACGGCGGCGTGAAGTCAGTCGATCTTGATGTCGGCGAGCAGCGGGAAGTGGTCGGAAGCCTCTCTGGCGGCGTCGTGCTCTTTGAAGATGCGGCAGTCTCGGAGTTTGTCGGCGAAGGGCTCGGGCAGGAAGAAGTAGTCGAGGCGGACGTGGGGGTCCCAGACGGGGAAGGTGAAGCCTTTGTCGTCGGGGTGGAGGCGGCGGAAGGCGTCCGTGTAGCCGGCGTCGAGCGTAATCTGGATGACCTCCCAGCGGATGCGGCCGGCGCTCAGCCAGATGAGCGGCCGGTAGCGCGGCGGCAGGCGGCGCATGTTGAGCGGCTCGCCCGGCGCCAGCGTGTTGAAGTCGCCCGTGAGGACGTGAAAGCCTTTGCCGTCGCCGTGCTGCGCGACGTAGTTCAGAAGCGCACGCATCTCGCGCACGCGGCGCCGCTCGGTCCAGTAAGAGTGGACCGCGCTCAGGTGCAGGCCGTAGATGCGCAGCGAGCCGTCGCCGACGTAGAGTTCGAGGAAGGAGCGTTTGGCGCCGCGCGGCCAATGCCAGTCGTGGCGCGTCACCTCCGCGCGGCCCATGAAGGCGAGCGAGTGGCCGCGCTGCGCGCCCCACGCCTTGAAGCCGGCGAGCCCGGCGACGCGCTCGACCACCTCCGGCCGGGTCGCCTCCTGAAGCACGACGAGGTCGGGGTCGCACCCACGTATCACCGCCGCTATCTGCTCCTCACGCCCCGCCCCCCCGAAGCGGATGTTGTAGCTGAGCAGCTTCAAGTCTCGGACCCTTCGGCCTTCCCGCACAGCGTCAGGTAGGGCTGGCCCATCAGGCTCTCGCGGACGTACATCAGCCAGTCGCGCGTGGCCTGGATGTTGACGGGGCGGTTGACCATCCTCATCAGCCGCTCGCGCAGGGGCACGAGGTCGGGCGCGATGTCGGGGTCTTTGTCGCTGAGCGGCTTGGTGTGGATGCCGGGGATGTAGAAGCCGTCGAGGATGTAGAAAGCGAGGACTTCGCCGCCGACGAGCGTCAGGTCGAGGTCGCTGGTGCCGGGGCCGTCGGCGTCGAACGGCGCGCCGTCCTCCCAACGCTGCCCCGTCACGGAGCTGCCGCGCAGCACGGCGCTCGTCCCCTCGGGCAGCGCCTCGCGGACGATGTCGCAGAACTCCTCGAAGCGCCCCCGGTCGCCCCCGAAGGCGAGTCCGATGACTCGCTCGCGCATCTCCTCCTCGGTCAACCCGGCGACCTCGCCCCGTTCAACGTTCTCTTCTTCGGCCATCGTCTTGTGCTCCAACATCGGACAGTCATAGAACCAAATACACGTTGCACGCAAGCACCGTTCCCGCGCCGCCCGGTTGCCCAAACCGCGGCGTGCAATATAATCGCCCCACGGCACGGCCTTCCGTCAACGAGAAAGGGCATATCGCATGGACCGCACGTTTTTCATCATCGGCGCCGTCTCGGCCTTCGTCGGCGTGGCGGCCGGGGCCTTCGGCGCGCACGGCCTGAAGGCGCGGCTCTCGGCCGACATGCTCGACACCTTCGAGGTCGGCGCGCGCTACCAGATGTACCACGCCTTCGCCCTCTTCGTCGCCGCGTGGGCGCACGGGCGCTGGCCGGGCGCGGCGACGGGCGCCGCCGGCTGGCTCTTCGTCGCGGGCACGCTCCTCTTCTCCGGCAGCCTCTACGCCCTGAGCCTGACGGGCGTGCGCTGGCTCGGCGCCGTCACGCCGCTCGGCGGGCTCGCCTTCCTCCTCGGCTGGGCGTGCCTCGCCTTCGCGGCCTGGAAGGCTTAGGCGCCGCCGAGCCGCCGCGCGAAAATTCTCTTGCGCCGCGCGGAATGTCTGAGTATATTCAGCCCCTCACCAGGCAGACGCGGGCACCCAACACTCCCGGCGCTGCTTCCTGTCCCTTGCCCTTCACTTAGGCACAAACCGAACGGCCACCCACATTAGGAGGGACAATGAGAAAACTCTTTACTCTCTACTGCACGTTCGCGCTCTGCGCCGCCGCGCTCGTCGCGGGCCCGGCCGGCGCGCAGCGGCCCGAAGACCCCGGCGCCTCACACAACCCCAAATTCATCGAGCACGGCGCCCGCGCCGTCAAAGACCAATACATCGTCGTCCTCGACGACGTGGCCGCCGGCCAGCCCGGCCCCTTCTCGATGGCGCGTCAGGTGACGGACGTGCTCACGTCCGCCTTCGGCGGCGAGGTCACGTACCGCTACCAGAACGCCCTCAACGGCTTCGCCGTCAGGATGCCCGAGGCCGCCGCCCGCGCGCTCGCCAACGACCCCCGCGTCGCCTTCGTCGAAGAGGACTCGGTCGTCGAGGCCAACGCCACGCAGTCGGGCGCCACCTGGGGCCTCGACCGCATCGACCAGCGCGACCGCCCCTTGAACGGCACCTACGTCTACAACTGGACCGGCGCGGGCGTCCGCGCCTACGTCATCGACACCGGCATCCGCACCACCCACACGCAGTTCGGCGGGCGCGCCGCCGTCTCGGCCGACTTCGTCGGCGACGGCCGCAACGGTCAGGACTGCAACGGCCACGGCACGCACGTCGCCGGCACCATCGGCGGCTCGACCTACGGCGTCGCCAAGAGCGTCTCGCTGCGCGCCGTGCGCGTCCTCAATTGCAGCGGCTCGGGCACCACGTCCGGCGTCATCGCGGGCGTTGACTGGGTGCGGGCCAACCGCGTGCTCCCGGCCGTCGCCAACATGAGCCTCGGCGGCGGCGCCTCCTCCGCCCTCGACACCGCCGTCAACAACGCCATCAACTCCGGCGTGACCTTCGTCGTCGCCGCCGGCAACAGCAACGCCAACGCCTGCAACTACTCCCCGGCGCGCGTCGCCGCCGCCATCACGGTCGGCTCGACCACCAGCTCCGACGCCCGCTCCTCCTTCTCCAACTACGGGACCTGCGTGGACATCTTCGCGCCGGGCTCCTCCATCACCTCGGCGTGGTCCACGTCCGACACGGCGACGAACACCATCTCGGGCACCTCGATGGCTTCGCCGCACGTCGCGGGCGTCGCCGCGCTCTACCTGCAAGGCCACACGAGCGCGTCGAACGCGACCGTGCGCAACGCGCTCGTCAACATCTCGACCACCAACCGTCTCACGGGCATCGGCACCGGCTCGCCCAACCGCCTCCTCTACTCGCTGGGATTCTGAGGACGGATTAACTCGACCCGGACTCTGGCGGGGGCGCTCTCCCCCTCCCGTCAGAGCAGTCGCCCGCGGCCCTCTTTCGACGGGGTCGCGGGCGACGCTTTTTGACGGGGCCGCCCCCTCGCGTAGAATGGCGTCACATCGCGGGAGGAGATTGCACATGGCCGAGCAAGAAGCAAAGCGCGCCCTCATCGTCGTGGACGTGCAGAACGACTTTTGCCCCGGCGGCGCCCTCGGCGTCGAACGCGGCGACGAAGTAGTCGAACCCCTGAACCGGCTGGCCGAGCAGTTCCTCGCGCGCGGCGACCTCGTCTTCAAGAGCCGCGACTGGCACCCCGAACAGACCAAGCATTTCGAGCAGCACGGCGGAACCTGGCCCGTCCACTGCGTGCGGGGCACGCGCGGCGCCGAGTTCCACCCCGCGCTCATCGACGACCCGCGCGTCCGCGTCGTCTCGAAAGGCGAGGGCGACGAGGACAACTACTCGGCCTTCGACGGCACGGACCTCGCCGCCCAACTGCGCGAGGCGGGCGTCGGCGAAGTCTGGGTCGGCGGCCTCGCCACCGACTACTGCGTCAAGCAGACCGTCCTCGACGCACTTCGCGAAGGCTTCCGCGTCGTCGCCGTCCCCGACGCCATGCGCGCCGTCAACCTCCGACCCGGCGACGACCGACGCGCCCTCGAAGAGATGCGCGCCGCCGGAGCACAACTCGTCTAATGCTTAACATCGACCGCTACCACGCCACGATGGGCGACGCCTCTTACAAGGAGGCGACGCGGCTGCGCCGGACGCCGTTGAGCGAGGCGGAGGCGACCTTCTACGTCACGCAGCGCAAGCTGCCCTTCGCCCCGTGCCTCGGGCACGAGAGGCTGCTGCGCTCGCTGCTCGATTTGCGCGTGGACCGGCCGCGCATCCGCACGCTTGAGCAGGACCGCGGCGGCCTGACGCTGTTCGCGCGCGCCGTCGAGGACATCAGCTTCGCCGGGGCGGTGCGCGCCGTCCGCCCCGGCACCATCATGTTCGCCGGCCAGCCCTTCGCCGACATCACCGGCGCCTTCGGGCTGACGCAGGCGCAGGAGATTAAGTTCGAGCACGCCTTCGATTTGCCGATGACGACGGCCGCCATCGCGCTCGAAATCCGCCTCGCGGCCGGGGACCGCTGGCTCTCCGACTTCTCGCTCCGCCGCAACGGCGACATCGAGCGCGCCGTCGATGTCGCCACCTACGCCTTCATCGGCGGCTTCAACGACACCTCGAACATGGAGGCCGCGCACCGCCTCGACATACCCGCCGTCGGCACCGAGGCGCACTACTGGCAGCAGTCCTACGTCGAGTTCATGGACGAGCCCGAGACGGACCCGCGCACAGGGAGGCCGAAGCACTTCGAGCAAGTCGCCTTCGAGCGTTGGCTCGACGCCAACCCGCAGGGCACGACCCTGCTGCTCGACACCATCGACGTGCACACGGGCGCCGTCCACGCCGCGCTGGCCGCCACGTCTACGACTGCGCGCCGCGCCGCCTTCAAAGGCTACCGCGTGGACTCGGGCGACCTCGCGGCCCTCGGCCGCTGGTGCCACGAGTTCTTCGAGGCCAACGGCCTCACAGGCTTGATACCCGTCCTGACGGGCGACTTGGACGTGGAGGCCGTCCGGCGCATCGTCCGCGAGTTCCCCGAGGCCGCCGGCTTCGGCGTCGGCACCAAGCTCTCGGGCGAGGTGCGCCGCATCGCGGGCGTCATCTTCAAAGAGTGCGTGATTGACGGCCGCCCGACCCTGAAGGCTTCCAACACGCCGGAGAAGTCCACGCTGCCCGGTCGCCTGCAAGTCTTTCGCGGGACGGACGGGGCGGGCAGTTATGTTGGAGACCGGATCGGCCTCGACGATGAAGAACCGGAGATGCCCGGCGCGGTCAAGGTCGAACACCTGCTCGTCCCCTTCTGGGAGAACATGCGTTACGACGCCATCCCCTCCATCACCAAGCAGAAAGCCTTCGTCGAAGAGCAGTGCAAGCGTTTCCCGGACATTAACAACTACCCCTGCCTGCTCACAGAAAGGCTCAGACGCCTGCGCGATGAATTAACGGCGCAGATGCGCGAAGATCAATCCGGCTGGCAGGACGTGTTGAAAAGTCCCGTCAGGGACGATTGACAGTAGTGGCGGGGTCAAGCACACCTTCCTGACCTGCCAGACACCTACGGCTCGCCCGTTTCACGCACGGCGACCGCCTGGCACACGGCCTGTAAATTCGCGCCGCACACCTTGCAGAATTTCAGCTCGTCGCGTTGCTGAGAGCCACATTGCGGACAGAAGTTCATAATGCACTCCTCTGATTCGCCCGCATTATGCGACGATGATAGACTCAAGTTCGACAGGGCATAGATCGAAATCTAGCTCCACGAAATAGAAGGCTCGATACGTTTAGAGTCGTTCAGAGTCCGGCCTTCAGGCGGCTTGCTCTCTACCGTGCCGCCTGAAGGCC
>DASZEK010000167.1:0-74355 GCA_035941045.1 Pyrinomonadaceae bacterium
GCGTCGGGTTGTAGAAGCCGACGTTCTCGACGTAGTCGCCGTCGCGCTTCGACAGCTTCTCCTTCACCACCACGCGGTACGACGGGCTCTTCTTGGCGCCCATCCGCATCAATCTGATTGCTAACATTCTTCCTCCGAAAACTATCTGACTGAAAACTGACGACTGGTTACTTGCGCTTCTTGTGCCTCGGCTTCTTCTTCTTGCGGTGGCCCGAGGGTGCCTGCGGGAGTCCCGGCGGGAGGCCCGCGGCGTCACCGCCGCCGTCGCCGCCGCCCATCATGCCGCTCACGTCGGGCATGCCCATCATGCCGGCCATGCGGCGGGCCATGCGGTTCTTGAAGCCGCCGCCCGAGCCCCCGCCGAACAGGCCCGAGCGCGCCATCTGCTGCATCATCTGCCGCATCTCGACGTACTGCTTGATGAGCTGGTTGACCTCCGTCACGCTCGTCCCCGAGCCGCGCGCGATGCGGCGCCGACGGCTGGCGTTGAGGATGCGGTGGTCTTCGCGCTCGGTGGCCGTCATCGAGTCGATAATGGCCTCGGTCCGCTTGAGCTGCTGCTCCATCTCGGCCGTCTGCTCTTCGTCGAGCTGCGGCATGCCGATGCCGCCGAGGAGTTGGTCGGGCAGGAGCTTCATGATCTTCGAGAACGAGCCCAGCTTCTTGACCTGCCTGAGCTGCCCGCGGAAGTCGTCCAGGGTGAACTGGTTCTTCTGGAGCTTCGAGAGCTGCTGCTCGGCCTCCTCCTGATTGACCTTGTCCTGCACCTCTTCGATGAGGGACAGCACGTCTCCCATGCCGAGGATGCGCTGGGCGATGCGGTCCGGGTAGAAGGGGTCGAGCGCGTCGTACTTCTCGCCGACGCCGACGAACTTCACGGGCTGGCCCGTCACCTGCTTGATGGAGAGGGCCGCGCCGCCGCGCGCGTCGCCGTCCATCTTCGTCAGCACCACGCCCGTGATGCCGACCCTTCGGTGGAACTCCTCGGCCGACCTGACGGCGTCCTGCCCCGTCATCGCGTCGGCGACGAAGAGGATTTCGACGGGCCGCGTCTCGCCCTTAATCCTGACCAGCTCCTCCATCAACTCCTCATCGATGTGGAGGCGGCCGGCCGTGTCGATGAGGAGCGTGTCGTAGCCGGTCTGCTGCGCGTGCCTGAAAGCCTCGCGCGCGAGCTCTACGGGGTCGTTCGACTCGGGCTTCTCGAAGACTGACTGGCCCGTGGCCTTGCCGATGACGGCGAGCTGCTGGCGCGCGGCCGGGCGGTTCACGTCCGTCGAGACGAGGAGCGGCTTGCGCGACTCCTTCTGGTTGAGGTAGCGCGCTATCTTGCCCGTCGAGGTCGTCTTGCCGGAGCCTTGCAGGCCGACAATCATGACGACGTTCGGCGTCTGCCGCGTGAAGACGAGCCGCGACGAAGTGCCGCCGAGCAGCTCGACCAGCTCGTCGTAGACGATTTTGACGACCTGCTCCGACGGCTTCAACTCCTGCCAGACCTGCTGGCCTGCGGCCTTCTCCTTGACGGAGGCGATGAAGTCCTTGGCGACCTTGTAGTTAACGTCGGCTTCGAGGAGCGCCAGCCGGATTTCGCGCAGGGCGGCGTCCACGTGCTCGGGCGTCAAAACGCCCTCGCCGCGCAGATTCTTCAGCGCACGCTTCAGCTTGTCGGATAAAGACTCGAACATAACCCTACAGACACCTCAGCCGGCCCCGGCCGAAAACAAGGATGATAACGGGGCCGGTAAATGGTGTCAAGGAAAGGGGCTTGGGGCGGGAAAGGCGGGAAGGGTTTTGGGTTCCGGGTGTCAGGTTTTGGGCGGGGAATTTCCCCGGAACCCAAAACCTGACACCTGGAACCCGCTTTTCAGTTGGTCAGGCCGCGGTCGGAAAGCTCCTTGGCGCGTTCGACGAGGGTGATGAACTCGGTGCGGTGGCCGCGCAGGTCCGGCCCGGCGGAGGCGCGGGCGAGTTGGAGGGCGGTGTCGTAGGTGGCTCGGCCGCGGTGCTTGGAGCCGCGCAGCACCATGCCGAACTCGGCGACGGCGGCGGCGAATCGGAAGTCGGGCGAGGCGTTCTGGAAGCTGGCGGGCGAGTCGGGGACGCCGACGTTGAGCGGGCGGCTCTGGTCGCCGTCCGGCTCCTTGTAGCGGAGTTTAACCGTCAGCAGCTCGCCGCCGTCGGCCTCCCGCGAAGGCTGGGCGGGCCGCCGGTACTTCAAGGCGTCCACGCCCGCGCCGTCGAGCTTCTGGCCGGCGGGGACGACTTCGTAGAGGGCGGTGACGGTGTGGCCGGCGCCTATCTCTCCGGCGTCCTTGGCGTCGTCGTTGAAGTCGCGGTCGGCGAGCAGGCGGTTCTCGTAGCCGACGAGGCGGTAGCCGGCGACGCGGCGCGGGTTGAACTCGACCTGAATCTTCACGTCCTTGGCGATGGTCAGGAGCGTCCCGCCTATCTGCTCGCCGAGCACCTTGCGCCCCTCGGCCGCGGTGTCGATGTAGGCGTAGTTGCCGTTGCCGCGGTCGGCGAGTTGCTCCATCGTCGAGTCCTTGAGGTTGCCCATGCCGAAGCCGAGCACGGAGAGGAAGACGCCGCCGCGCCGCTTCTCCTCGATGAGCGAGACGAGGTCCGCCTCGCTCGTCACGCCGACGTTGAAGTCGCCGTCGGTGGCGAGGATGACGCGGTTGGTGCCCCCCCGAATGAAGTTGTCGGCGGCGACGCGGTAGGCGAGTTGGATGCCGGCGCCGCCGTTGGTCGAGCCGCCGGCTTCGAGCTGTTCGATGGCGGAGAGGATTTCGCCCTTGCGGTCGCCGGGCGTCGAGGGCAGCACGAGGCCGCTTGAGCCGGCGTAGACGACGACGGCGACGCGGTCGCGCGCCGTGAGCTGTTCGGCGAGCGTGCGCAGGCTCGACTTGACGAGCGGCAGCTTCCTCGCGTCCTGCATCGAGCCGGACACGTCAACGAGGAAGACGAGGTTGGCGGGCGGCAAATTCTCGGCCGCGACGCGGCGCCCCTGGAGGCCGATTTGAACCAGGCGGTGGCTCGTGTCCCAAGGGCA
The DNA here is from genome assembly GCA_035941045.1 of Pyrinomonadaceae bacterium. Taxonomy (GTDB): domain Bacteria; phylum Acidobacteriota; class Blastocatellia; order Pyrinomonadales; family Pyrinomonadaceae; genus QHXN01. The sequence goes on from DASZEK010000167.1 coordinate 3,053, forward strand.
GTCGGCCACCTCGGCGCGGACGGAGAAGGGCGCGGTGCCTTCGGGCTGCGGGTAATCGTAGGAGAAGTAGTTGATGAGTTCTTCGATGCGGACGGCGTCCTTCGGCGGCAGCCGGCCGTCGTTGATGAAGCGGCGCGTGTTGCTGTAGGAGGCCGTGTCCACGTCCACCGAGAAGGTCGAGAGCGGGGCGCGCGCCGCCTCGATGAACGGGTTCTCCTCGATGCGGCCGTAGGACTCGGCGTCGTTGGGGGCGGGCTCCTTTTCCAGAAGCTCGGCCGCGGTCCCCGCGTTGGCGTTGGCGGTCGAGTTCGCGGTCACGCCCTGCGGGTACGGCCGCTGCGCGAGGCCCACGTTCCCGCCGCCGTCCTTCTGCGACACCGCGCAGGACGACGTTAGGAGCACCGCCGCGGCGAGCATGACGGAGAGCAGGCGGGCCGCGTTGTTCGAGGATGAGAGCGTCGCTTCCTTCGCGTTTCCGTTTTCGAGACTCACGTGTGTTTCCTCCGCCGAGAGAAGAAGTCCGACCGGTTGCGCCGTCTGAACGCGGGCGGCGGCGGCGACTTGCGCGCCGCTACCGGCGCCCCGAGGCGCCCTGCACCATGACGGGCGTCGCCGAAGTCGTGTCGAAGCTGACGCGGGGCTCCGTGGCGCGGGCGGCGAATGACGACTCGGTCGAGACGAAGATGCGCGCGTAGTAGGTTTTCGCGGGCGTGCCCGTCTCGGGGCAGCCGAAGGCCGAAGCCTCGGCGATGACGGTCGCGCGGTCGCCCGCGGCGAAGGGCTGGCGCACCTCGACGGGGTCGCCCGCGCAGTAGTCGCCGCTGCCGTTGGGCGTGAAGAAGTAGGCCCAGACCCAGAGGACGCCGGGCGCCGGCCGCGTCGTGTCGCGCTCAAGCTCAAGCGTGACGTAGCTCTTGCGCGAGACGAAGTCGAGCGTCACGTAGCGCGGCTTGAAGAAGACGGGAATCTCTCGCGCGGCCGGCGCCGGCAGCGGCTCGTAAGAGGCCGGCGGCAGCGGGGCCGGGGCGGGCGCGACCAGCAGCGCGGTCAGGGCCACGGCGGCGGTCAGTGTCAGTGCGAAGACGAAGGGGCCGATGATTTTTTTCAAGGCTTCACTTCCTTTCCCACGCGTTTCCGGCGCCTAATCTCGCGCCGAACGCGCGGGCGCGCAAAGCAGGCCGCCACGAAGCCCGACTGTGGAACCCCACATCAGGCGCCGTGTGCCGTCTGAACGCAGACTGTTTAATTCTCTTGCGGGTCGGGGGCGGGCGTGAGGCGCCGGGCGGCGAGGGCGAGGCCCATGACGAAGTAGAAAATCATGACGACTTCGGAGTCGCCGAGGTTGTAGTGGACGAGGCCCGCGGCGACGAAGCCCGCGAGCCCGCCGAGCGCGCCGAGGACGAGGCCGCGCTCGCGCCAGTCGGTCGTCGCGCGCGAGCGCGCCATCCGCCAGAGCATGCGCGCGTAGACGAAGAGGAGAGTGAGCCACGCGACGAGCGCAGGCACGCCGCGCTCGAAGGCGATTTGTAAGGGCGTCGAGTGCAGGTGGCCCCAAGGCTGCCTTCCTTTGTCGAACATGCCCCACTCGCGCCAACGCTTCTTCAGCGTATCCATCCCGACGCCGACGAGGAGGTGGCGCGGACTCTTCACGAGGATGTCGAAGCCCTCGCGCCAGACGATGAGGCGCCACGAGGTCGAGCCCTCCTGCGTGTCGATGAACCCGACCTGCCGCTTCTGCTGGAGGACGAAGAGTCCGGCCAGCGCGAGCGGCAGCGCCACGCCCGCCGTGATGACGAGAGCCCGGCGGCTCGCGCCGACGGCCGCGACCGTGAAGGCCGACAAAAGGAAGCCCGCCCACGAAGCGCGCGTTACCGTCAACAGCAAAGCCCCGCACATCCCCGCCAGCACGACTCCCAACAGCAGCCCCTTCGTGCTCAACTTCCGCCGCACGGCCACCAGCATCCCGAGCGCGACGGAGGCGATGAGCTGCAACACCTCAGAGTAAGTCTGGTACTGCCCGTAAAAGCCGGTCGCGCGCTCGTCGCGCCCCTTCGTCCAACTTTCCAGCCCCAGTCGCGCCTCGACCGTCTCGCCCCGGCTTAATCCGTCGCGCGGGACGTTGTAAGCCGGCAGCGCCTCGACGCGGTAGACGCGCACGCACGCCACCTCCGCGCCCCACTCGCAAGCCTTCCGCCCGTCCGGCATCCGATAGACTTTGTCCTTCGCGGGCCGCTCTGCCAGTATCGCGCGCTCGACCTCGCCGGGGCTCCCCACCTCCGCGCCGTCAACCGAAAGTATCGTGTCGCCCTCGGCGACGCCCGCCGCGCGCAGCGGACTGTCCGCCGCGAGCCGCCCGACCTTGACGCCCCGCCCGGCCGCGTACTTGCCGAACGTGTAGACGACGTTGACGGCGCACGACGCGACGAGCACGACGGCGAGCGCGCGCAGCACGCGGCGCGAAGGTATGTTTTGCGCGGCGACGTAGACGATGGTGAAGAGGCTGGCGGCGCGCATCTTGCCGATGGAGACGCCGGGCTCGTAGGAGAAGAGCGACGAGACGAAGGTCAGGATGAAGAAGCCGAGCAGCGCGTAATCGACCGGCGTGCGCCACGTCCGCGGCCTCGGCTTAAACAGGAAGCGCGCCGCCCAGCACAGCATCGCTAGAACCCACGAAGTCTGCGCCCCCGCAATCGAGTGCGGCGCCGCCGCCGCGAACAGGAACAGGCACGCGACCGTCGCCCACTCAAGAAGGACAGAGGGTGTCGGGCGCCGGGCGCCGGGTGCCGGGTCGTTCCCGACACCCGACACCTGAGACCCGTCACCCTCTTCCTCCTTTTCCCTCATCTCTCTTTATCAGTACGCGTCGTCGCCGCGCAGCATGACGGGCAGCGTGCGGAGGATGATTTTGAGGTCGAGCCAGAGCGACCAGTTCTCGATGTAGAAGAGGTCGAGCCGGACCATCTCCTCGAACGAGAGCCGGTTGCGGCCCGACACCTGCCAGAGCCCCGTCAGCCCCGGCTTCATGTCGAGCCGGCGGCGGTGCCAAGGCTCGTAAGCGGCGACCTCGTAGGGTATGGGCGGGCGGGGGCCGACGACGCTCATCTCGCCGCGCAGGACGTTCAAGAGTTGCGGCAGCTCGTCGATGCTCAGGCGCCTGAGGACGCGGCCGACGCGCGTGATGCGCGGGTCGGCGTGCAGCTTGTAGACGGGCTTCTGCTGGTCGCCGAGGTTCGTGTCGGGCGAGCCGGCGATGTAGCGGCGCTGGTACTCGCGGTGGGCGTGGTCGTCGGCGCCCGTCAGCATCGTGCGGAACTTCAGGAAGAGGAAGACGCGGCCGTCCATCCCGACGCGCTCCTGCGCGTAGAGCACGGGCCCGCGCGAGTCCAGCTTGATGAGCAGCGCGACGAGGAGCCAGACGGGCGCGAGCAGGATGAGGGCGAGGCTGGCGATGACGACATCGGAGGCGCGCTTGACGACGCGCGCCGACTGCGAGAGCGGCTCGCGGAAGAGCGTGATGACGGGGAGGTGGCCGACCTGGTCAATCTTGGTCTTGCGCGGCAGGCAGTTGAAGAGGTTGGGCGCGATGCGGAACTCGACGCCGCGGCGGCTCCGGCCCACGCGCATCGTCACGTCAAACAGAAGCTCGCCGGGGACGGACGTGTCGGTGATGACGACTTCGTTGGCGCCCGTCTCGCGGATGGCGTCGTGCAGGCCGTCGAGGTCGGCGACGACGGGCACGCCCTCGAACTCGGCCGGGGCCTCGGCCGCCGTCGTCTCCGTCTCGACGACGCCGATGACCCTGTAGCCCAACTCCCTCCGCTCGCGCGTCTCGCGGATGTAGAGCGCCGCCTCGTGGCCGCGGCCGACGACGAGCGTCGGTATCAGGTTCACCTCGCGCCGCCGGACCGCGCTCTGCGCCGCGCGCGTCACGAGACGCAGGAAGGCGTAAGCGCCGAGCGCGAGCGCGAAGTCGAGGACGAAGACGCCGCGCGCGTAAGAGAAGGAGCGGAACTCGAAGCCGCCGCGGTAGAGGAAGGCCCACGCGATGATGAGCAGCGAGCCGGTGGCCGCGGCCTTGAAGACGCGCACGGCGTCGTCGAGGTAAGAGAACTCCCCGCGCAGACGGTAGAGGTCGTAGTAGGCGAGCGTCAGGAGCCGGACGGGGACGACGAACCAGAGCAGCGCGCCGTAGGGCTCGAAGCGCGGGTGCCACAGGAAATTCCACGGCGCGTCGAAGCCCGACAGGACCCCGCCGCCCTCCCTCAGCGCGTACGCCGCGATGAAGGCGGCGACGGCCACGCACGCGTCCGCCAGCGCCAGCCCCGCCTTCACCGCCGGCACCACCCACCGCGGCGCCCGCGCCCGCGCGCGTATCTCGCCCGCGCTCACGCGCCTCAGCTCATGTCTCTTCTCGGCCCTCAACTTTTAACCTTCACCCAGAATCAATTCCGCCACTTCGCGGCGCACGCCCCTGGCGCGGCGGGGAGAAGTCGTCTGTTTCTTCTCGACGGGCAGCCTGTCCAGGTCCTCGCGCGAGGCGAGGCGGAGGAGGCGGCCGTCGCGGACGAGTTGTTCGTCAATCGCGGCCCAGCGGCCGGCGTAGACGGTCGCGGCCGGGACGCCGAGCGCGGCGGCCTCGCGGTTCATCGTGCCGCCCGCGCTGACGACGAGGTCGGAGGCGGCGACGAGCTCGGCGCCGTCTAAAGCCTCGCGCGGCGCGTGGAAGCCCTCGCCGCGGAAGCGGGCCGTCAACTGTTCGCGCTGCGCGCCGGAGCGCGCGAGCAGGATGACTTTGACGCGCGGGCGCGCGAGAAGTTTTTCCAGCAGCCCGTCGAACAACTCGTTCTCGAAGCGGTGGTAAAGCGCCTCGCGCGCGGGCGGGCGGACGGTGACGAGCACGTCCTCCTTCAAGTCAATCCCGAAGCGCCCGCGCAAGGTTTCGGCGAAGCGCGGGTCCGGCTCGAAGTCGGCGAGGTAAACGTCCTCTTTGATGCCGCGGTAGCGCCGGACCTTCGCCGCCCGCGCGCCCGCGCGCCTGAGCGCCGCCTCGGGGAACGCCTCAGGCACTATCACCCTCGAAGCCAGACGGAACGCGAGGTGGTTCGCCGGCTGGTGCTCGTAATCCATCAGCGTCACCGCCGGCAGGCCCGCGAGCCGCGCCGCCATGACGTGCGAATAGGAGTTGTGGCTGACCGCGAGTCGGAAGCCGCGCCCGCGCGCCCAGCGCGCCAGCGACAGCGCCCGCCCCGCGATGTTGCGGGCCTTGCCCCAGAGCCCCGCGCCCCCGTGCCCGCCGATAACCTCGGGCCGGAAGCCCGCCGCCTCGGCCAGCTCGACCGTCTGCGCGAACTCGCGCGCCGTCGCTTCGACCTCGTGGCCGCGCGCCCGGAACTCCTCCGCGAGCGCCCGGAAGAACGGCACGTGCGGCGAGTTCGCGAGGTCTACCCAGATGCGCATGCTTCTAAATGCTTCGCCAGCCCGTACAGCATCCACGCCTGCGACCAGCGCATGTAGGGCGTGCGAACGGTGTGGAGGCGGCGCTTCTGGTAGTAGAAGAAGCCGCGCGGGTCGTACAGCTCGCGGACGGACCAGGCCGCGACGCGGGCGGCCAGTTCGTGGGCGCCGGGCTCCGTCTCTCTTAAATCCGCGAGGGCGACGAGCGCGGCGCCGGCCGAGTGCGCGTCGGCCGGGTGCGCCGAGCGATGGTAGTATTTCGGCCACCCGTCCGCAAGAAAGAACGAGTCGCGCCAGAAGGCGTAGCCCGCATCAATCGCCCGCCTGATTTCGTCGCCGGGGGCGGCGGCGTGGATGCGTTCGAGCGAGTCGAGGACGAAGGCCGTGTGGAAGTTGTCGGCCCACGTTTGATAGGAGTCGGCGCCGTAGGCCCATGAGCCGTCGGCGCGCTGGCGCCGGACGACGTAACGCGCGGCGCGTAAGGCGATGTCGAGAAGCTCGGCTTCGCCCGTCATCGCCGAGACGGAGGCCAGCGCCTCGGCCGCGAGCAGCGAGGCGTTGAAGACGCGCGTGCGGTCGAGCGGCGTGTAGCTGAAGCAGACCTCGTCGGCCGACTCGTCCGAACGGTTCAGGTCGCCGAGGATGAAGCGGCAGGCGTTGCGCGCGGCGCTGAAAAGCAACTGCGGCTCAAGGCCGGGGAGGCGCGGCCCCGCGTACCCTTCCGCGAGGGCGCGGACGGCGAAGGCGGTCGGGACGACGGTGGGCGTGCCGCGCGGGGCGTAGAAGGCGCGGCCCTGCCAGTCGAAGTTGTAGCCCCAGGCCGAGTGGCCGCCGGGCGTCGGGACGCGCGAGGCGAGCAGTTCGAGGAGCAGGCGCCCGGCCTCTTCGGCGTGCTCCGCGTCGCCCGTGGCGCGCAGGCGCGAGAGCGAGGCGAGGGCGAAGAGCGCCGTCCCCTTCGCGTTCCTCTCGCGGGGGACGCCGGCGAGCGGGCGGAGGTTGACGGGCGAGCGTTTGAAGAGCTGCGTCCAGGCGAGGCGCGCGAGGCGCGAGCGGTTGAGGGGGGTAGATTTGAAGACCGGGCTGTTGAGCGCGTCGAAGGGGTCGTGCCCGGCGTAGTCGCGCGCGCGGCACCACGCGCGCAGGCGCTCGTAGACGCCCGGAAGCTCGGCCGCGCTCATGCCTCGTCGCCGAAGCCGACGCGCTCGCGCACGACGTAGATGGTCTTGGCCTGCGACTCGTGGTAGGTGCGCACGAGCATCTCGGCCAGCAGGCCCATCAGGATGAACTGGACGCCGACGGCGAACATGACGATGGTGATGGTGAACAGGGGGTTGCGGATGAAGGACTCGCCGCCGAGCTTGCGCAGCAGCGCCCAGACGAAGGCGACCGCGGAGATGATGAAGGACGAGAAGCCGAAGAGTCCGAAGACGTAGATGGGCTTCGTATGGTAGGAGGCCATGAACTTGATAGTCATCAGGTCGAGCATCACCTTGAAGGTGCGCGACAGCCCGTACTTCGACTGGCCCATCGTCCGCTTGTGATGGTGCACGGGAATCTCCGTGACGCGCGCGCCGACCCAGGAGGCGTAGATGGGGATGAAGCGGTGCATCTCGCCGTAGAGCTTCACCTCTTTCAAGAACTCGCGGCGGTAAGCCTTGAGCGAGCAGCCGTAGTCGTGGAGCTTGACGCCGCCGATGAAGGAGATGATGCGGTTGGCAATCATCGAGGGAATCTTGCGCGACACCATCTTGTCCTGCCGCTCCTTGCGCCAGCCCGAGACCACGTCGAAGCCCTCGTCGAGCTTGTCGAGCAGGCGGCCGATGTCGGCCGGGTCGTTCTGGAGGTCGGCGTCCATCGGGATGAGCACGTCGCCGCGGGCGGCGTCGATGCCGGCGGCCATCGCGGCGGTCTGCCCGTAGTTGCGCCGCAGCGCGATGACGCGCACGCGCGAGTCGCGCGCCGCCAACTCGCGCAACACGGCGAGACTCGCGTCGGTCGAGCCGTCGTCCACGTAGATGACCTCGGCCGTGCGGCCCAGCGCCAGCAGCGCCTCGTCAATCTTGGCGTGCAGCGGGCGCAGGTTCGGCTCCTCGTTCAAGACGGGCAGGAAGAGCGAAATCTCCGGCGCCTGCCCCTCGGGCGCGACCGTGGCGGGCGAAGGGCCTTCGTGCAGCGCCGTCTCCTCCTCCAACTCCTCGACGCGCGCGCGCGGGCGCATGACCGTCTCCTCTTCGTCGTAAATCTTCATCTTCACCTCTCGTTGTCTTTAAACCACTCGACGAAGCGGCGGATGCCCTCCTCGATGGGGGTGCGGGGGTCGTAGCCGAGGAGCCGCCGGGCCTTGGACACGTCGGCGAAGGTCCGGGGCACGTCGCCGGGCTGCGGCGGGTGGCGCTCGACGACGGCGTCTCGGCCCACTTCCTTTTCTATCAGCCCGATCAGTTCGCCGAGTTCCACGGTCCTCGACTCGCCGAGGTTGAAGATTTCGTAAAGGCCCCCGCGGTAGTCCATCGCGGCGCGCACCCCCGCGACGATGTCGTCCACGTAGGTGTAGTCGCGGCGCGTCGTGCCGTCGCCGAAGACGGGGATGGGCTTGCCCTCGGAGATGAGGCGCGCGAACTTGTGGATGGCGAGGTCGGGGCGCTGCCGCGCGCCGTAGACGGTGAAGAAGCGAAGGCAGACGGAGCGCAGGCCCCAGAGGTGCGAGTAGGTGTGACAGAGAAGCTCGCCCGCCGCCTTCGTCGCCGCGTAAGGGCTGATGGGTTTGGCTACGGGGTCGTCCTCCGAGAAAGGCACCTTCTCCTGCTCGCCGTAGACGGACGAGGACGAGCCGAAGACGAACTGCCCCACCTCGTGCTCGCGCGCAAGCTCTAAAAGATTCAACGTGCCGTTGATGTTCGTCTCGGCGTAGAGCAGGGGCTCCGAGAGTGAGGGCCGGACGCCCGCGCGCGCGGCGAGGTGGACGACGCAGTCGAAGCGCGCCTCTCGAAAAATCCCGGCGAGCGCCGCGCGGTCGCGGATGTCGGCTTCGTAAAGTCGGAAGTCTTCGCGGCCGAGGTGCGGCGCGACGTTGCGGCGCTTCACCGCGGGGTCGTAGAAGTCGTTGAAGTCGTCCACGACGTGGACCGTCCAACCACCCTCCGACAGCAGCCGCGCCACCAGGTGTGACCCGATGAAACCCGCGCCGCCCGTGACGAGAACGTTCTCCATAACTGACGACTACTTCTTCGCGTAAATCCAGAGGTGCCAACCCCAGCGCGAGGCCAGTCGCGCCTCCCACGAGCGCGGCAGCACGGGCCCGACGACGGGGAGCCAACGCTTGTTCAGGAAATGCACCGCGAAATCCACCTGTGGAAAATCTTTGAATAACTCGCGCGCCTCGCGCCGCGAGTAGACGCGCGTCAAGGGGTTGCCGGCGCCGTCCGTGTTGCGGCTCAAAAACTCGCCCGCCGAGAGGTACTGCCCCGCGTCCTCTTTGAGCCGCGCCGCGTGCTCGCGCAGGCTCTCCACCGGCTCGCCCGTCAACATATGCGCGAGCCTCACGCCCGCCTCCGTCCTCAACATCCGCGCGCCGACGCGGCGCAGCACGCCGATGTTGACGCGGTAGTTGTAAGAGTCGCGGTGGTAGAGCATGACGACGGCCCGCCCGCCGGGTTTGAGCACGCGATGAACCTCGCGCACGGCCGCCGCCGTGTCCGGCGTGTGGTGCAGGACGCCGTGCGAGTAGACGACATCGAAACTCTCGTCGGCGAACTCAAGCCGCTCGGCGTCCGCCACGCGGAACTCGCCGGGCAGCCCTTCCAGCTCAAACCTCCGCCGCGCGAGCGAGACGGCCGCCTCCGTCAAATCGACGCCCGTGTAGACGGCCCCCGCGCGCGCGAACCGCGCCCCGTCCGTACCCAGCCCGCACCCGATTTCCAGCACGCGCAGGCCCCTCGCCTTATCAAAACCCGCCGCCTCGGGGATGTGCCACTCGACCCGATAGCGGTGCTCCTCCACGCGCTCGTAGAAGAGGCGCGACCCCTCCTCCGCATCCGTGAACTTCGTCCCGCACGGGTGCGCCTGCCAGAACTCCCGCACCCGCTCCTTCAGATTTGACTCCACCCTCGCCATGCCACACTTCGCCGACACCTGGACAAACCCTCACGCGCCCCGCCCCGCGAAACCCCGCACCACAGAGCGCCCCACGCACCACGCACGAAACGCAGGAAATTACCATGCCGCGCGCCCACGCGCCAAGCAGGCCCGGTCGGACTCTCAATACTCACACGTACGTGGTTCACCTGTATGTTAGTATCTGCTTGAGGTAAATAATTCGATGAAGCCGCTGAAAATCATTATCGAAAAGCATTCAGACGGGTACGTGGCCTACCCGCTCGGCTTAAAGGGCGTGGTTGTCGGCGAGGGAGACAGTTATGAGGAGGCGCTTGCTGACGTGAAGTCAGCCATCCGCTTCCACGTCGAGACTTTCGGGGCCGAAGCCTTGGAGAGCGAGTCGCCTGTGCTGGAGGTTTTTGTAGCGGAAGCGGGAGTCGCCGCCTAGTGGGTAAATTCCCTGCTGATGCGCCTAAGAGTAGAGTCTTGAAGGCCCTCGGCACGCTCGGTTTTCGCGTCGTGCGGGAGCGGGAGCACATTGCGCTGGTGCGGGAAAACTCCGACGGCACTCAGACGCCCCTCACGATGCCGAACCACCTGCACCTGAAAGGTTCGACGCTGCGGACGATCTGCACACAGGCGGGAATCCCGCGCGATGAATTCTTGAAGGCTTACGAGCAAAGTTAGTCCAACGCCCGCAATCTTACTTTCCTTTCGCCCTACCTCTACTCTCCACTTTACCATCATCAACCCGAACCAGAATGTCGCCGGGTTGGCATTCAAGGACGCGGCAAATTTCGTCGAGGACTCTGAGTTCGATGAGGTTCGAGGCTTCCGCGCGTTCGATACTCACTATACCCCGCTTATGGAGTATACGTCACTAGTACCGTCTATTATGAGCATGCCGACTGTGCTATAAGGGCGGCCCACCATATTTTTGTTGTGCATTTGAAGAAAGGTGGGCTGCCGTGAATATGGAAAGCAGTTGCCGATGTGGTGAGGGAAGCCTGCGGTTCGACCGTGAAGATTTGGCAAGGTCTTTGGAGTTGATTCTGACAGGTGACGGACACGCGGCTGACATTCTGGCGCGGTTGTTAGATAGTTTCAGGCAGGCGATTGAGAGCGGGTTGCGTGGCATTGATGAGGCGTGAGGCGCTGTCGGCGGCAGTGGAAATCAGTTACCTACACTCGCAGGCGCACGCGGCGGCGGTGAAGTTGTATCGGCTCTCGGTGGAGGGTCAGTTGAAAGTTGAGGATGAGCCTGTGCGGTTGATAGACGCGGCGATTAAGAGGAGCACGGCGGGCGGGTGAGGCGTCCGCGTTTTTAAGTCTCAGCGGCGTTTGGTGCGCGTCGCTCCTGTAGAAGTGATGCGGTCTATGAGTTTCCGGTCGTCGGGGAGGATGCCGGACTTGACCAGACGCGGGGTGAGGGTGCGGTAGTTGGGGTCGGCGGCGAAGATGCGGCGGAAGATGGGGAGGGCTTCGTCGGTGCGGTTCATGTTGACGAGGGCGACGGCGTGCCAGTAGGCCATCTCCAGGTTGTCTGGGACGAGGCGTTGGGCGGCGGAGTATTCGCGCAGCGCGGCCTCGTTGTCTTTGCGCTCGACCGCCGCGTCGCCCGCGTTCATGTGGTTGTAGGCGCGTTGGAGCGTGACGAGGCGGCGGAGTTCTTTGAGGGGTTCGGGGTGGTCGTCAACTCGCAGGTCGAAGAGGCGGTCGGTCCAGGGCTTGCCGGAGGATTCGGCTTTGACGATGACGAGGGCGGCGGACTGTTTGCCGCGGATGTCGCCGCCCGCCCGCTGCGCGGCGTCGAGGGCAGCGAGCATGCGGTCGGCGAGGTCGCCTTTTGCGGTCTCGAAGGCGCGGGCCATCGCGGGCCAGACGCGAGCGTTCGACATGAGGTTGGCCTGGACGGAGTAGCCGCGGCCCACGTGGTGGCCGGCCGCCTCGATGCACTTGGCGCCGGTGTGGGCGGCGACGCGTCCGCGCGCGTCGAGCATCGCCACCTGCCGCACGTCGCGCCCTTCGTCTTTGGCGAGCAAAGTTTTCAAAGCATCTTCGGCGCCCGTGCCGCCGCGCATCAGTTCGAGGCCTTCGCGCCCGTACGAGGGGTCCACGAAGGACTGCGTGGCGACGGCGCCGACGCCCGCCTCGGCCCAGGTGACGATGGAGCCGACGGAGAACCAGTGCGACTGGACGGCGACGCCCATCTCGCCCGTCGCGGGGTCGCGCGCCACGATGGAAAACGTGTGGACGGGGCGCGAGGGGCGAGGCGCCTCTTGCGCTTTCGCGTCGCGCGTCGCGAAGAGGGTTGATACGAGGGCCGCCGACGCGCAGGCCCCGAGCAACATGAGGGTCAGCATTCTTCTCATCTTCCCGCCTTTCCCGAGACTTAAAAGGCCCACATCCCGCGCACGAAGCGCGAGGCGAAGAGCGCCATGAAGAGCAGCGACCAGACGACGTAGGCCGCGCCCCACGTCGGCCGCTTCAGCCCCGCGCGCGCGACCAGTATGAAGAGCGGAAACATGACGAGCGTGTAGCGCGGCACGCTCAGCACGAACTTCGTGCTCGCCCACAGGAGCCAGTTGAGCGTCACCCACAGGGCGTACGAGGGGCGCAGGCGCAGCCACGCCCAGACCGCGCACGCGAGCCCGAGGGCGAGGAACAGAAACTCCTGCCACCCGACCATCACGGCGTCCGAAGCCCCGCGCCACCACACCGAGTTCCACGCGTCGGCCGCGCCCACCCACGGCCACGTCAGAGACTTCGACCAGTACTCCTCCTGCATCGAGAGGAACGCCAGCGGCCGCCCGAAGACCTTCCAGTTGACGAGCAGGTAGACGCCGAAGCCCGCGCCCGCCAGCAGCACCCACAGCCACCCGCGGCGCCCGCGCCCGCCCGACTCTCTGTACTCGCCCCACGCTTCGAGCGCGAGCGCCGGGACGAGCGCCAGCCCGTTAACTCTCGTCATGCAGGCCAGCGCGCCGAGCAGCCCGGCGGCCCACCACACGCGCCGCCGCGCCGCGAGGAACGAGCCGAGCGCGAGCGCCAGAAAGGTGCTCTCCGTGTAGCCGATGTGGAGGAAGTAGGCGGTCGGGAAGACGAGCATAAGGAGGACGGCGGCGCGCGCCGTCGCCTCCGTCTCGTCTAAGGCGGCGAGCCTGTGGAGCAGCAGCGCAGCCGCCACTGACGCCACGCCGGAGACGAAGAAGGCGCTGAACAGGTAGTCGCCGAAGAGGAACGCCGCGGCGCGCACGAGCCACGGGAAGAGCGGGTAGAAGACTATCCAGCGGCTCGCGACCCCCTCGCCGACGTAGCCGTCGCGCGCGATGTCGAGGTAGTGCGGCGCGTCCCAGCGGCTCCAAATCTCCAGCCAGCCGTAAGGGTGCGCGACCGGCCGGTCCTGCTCGACCATGAAAGCCTGCACGCCGAACAGGAGCACGAGCGCCTTGACGGCCAGCACCAGCCCGACCACCCGCCAGTCAACGAAGGCCGCGAGCCCGACGCCCGCGCCCGCCTTCGTCTCGGCACCAGCCTGCTTCGCGTCCTTCTTCTTCATCGTCCGCGGCCGTCCGCAGTAGGTTGGTCGTCAATGAATATCTCGTGCCACATTTCGAGCGTCAGGAGTTGCAGGACGTGGAGGCTGTAGTCCTCGCGTCCCGAGAGGTTCGAGTCCACGACGCGGCGCACCTCCTCGGGGCGGAAGAGACCGCGGCGGCGGACGCGCGACTCCGACAGCATCTCCTCGACGAGCGGGCGCAGCGGGCCGCGCAGCCACGCGCGGACGGGGGCGCCGAAGCCCGCCTTCTTCCTCCACACCACCTCGCGCGGGAGCAAGGATTCGGCCGCGCGCTTGAGGATGTACTTGCGCTTCAGGCCGCGCAGCTTCCAGCGCGCGGGCATCCGCGCCGCGAGCTCGACCAGCTCGTGGTTGATGAGCGGGACGCGCACCTCCAGCGTCGCCGCCATCGAGGTCTTGTCGGTGTAGGCGAGGTTCAGGCACGGCAGGAAGGTCTTCATGTCAACGTAGAGCAGCCGGTTCAAAGGCTCGGCCCGGCGCGCGCGCTCGAAGTAGCGGCGGTGTTGCTCGTAAGGGTCTTGCCCTTCGGTCGCTTCGCGCAGGCCGTCCGCGTAAAGGCGGCGCTTGCCGGCGTCGTCGAAGTAGGTGCCGTAGCCGAGGTATCGCTCCTCGAAGTCGCGGGCGGCGCTGCGCGCGAACTTCTTGGCGTTGCGCAGCGGGGCGGTCAGTCTTCCGGGCCGCCCGCCGGGCAGGGCGTCGGCGACGGCGCGCATGAGGGGGCGGCGCAGGGCCGTCGGCACGGGGTCGAGCGCGCGCGCGAGCTTCATCGCCAGTTGCCGGGGGTAGCCGGCGAAGACCTCGTCGCCGCCCATGCCCGACAGCATGACCGTCAACGTCTCGCGCGCCTGCTTGGAGACGAGGTAGGACGAGATAGCCATGTCGATGACCGGCATCTCCATGTGGCGGACGAGGAAGGGCAGGAGCGCGGCCACGTCCGGCTTCAGGGTCGTCTCGTGGTAGTCGGTCGAAAGAAGCCCGCCGACGCGCCTCGCCCAGCGCGCGTCGTCGGGGATGATGTCGTAGCGAAGGTCCTCGGGCTCGATGCCGATGGTGTAGGTGGAGACTTTGCGGCCGTCGCTGTGGCGGGCCATGAGGGCGGTGACGACCGAGGAGTCAACGCCGCCCGAGAGGAACGAGCCGAGCGGCACGTCGGCCACCATCTCCATCCGCACGGCGCGGTCGAGCGTCTCCAACACTCGCTCGCGCCACCAGTCTTCGCCCCTTCCCTCCTCCGTCTCGTCGAAGGAAACGTCCCACCACTCGCGCACCGTCGCGCGACCGTCGCGCCAGACGAGCAGGTGCGCGGGCGGCAGCGACTCTATGCGGCGGAAGAGCGTCTGCGGGTCGGGCGTCCAGAGGAAGGTCAACTGCTGGTGCAGCCCCGCCGGGTCGAGCTCGGCGCGCACGAGCCCGCTCGCCAAGATGGCCTTCACCTCCGACGCGAAGGCGAAGGAAGGCGGCTCGCCCGCCCTGCCGTCAACGATTGAGTAATAAAGCGGCTTGATGCCGAGGCGGTCGCGGACGAGCGTCAACGTGCGTTCGCGTTCGTCCCAGACGGCGAAGGCGAACATGCCGTTCAGGCGCGGCAGACAGCTTTCGCCCCACTCCGCAAAAGCCGCGAGCAGCACTTCCGTGTCCGTCTCGGTGCGAAACCGCCTTCCCTTCGACTCAAGCTCGCGCCGAAGCTCAAGGTAGTTGTAAAGCTCGCCGTTGTACGTGAGGACGAAGCGGCCGTCCTCGGACAAGAACGGCTGATGCCCGGCCGCGCTCGTGTCGATGATGGACAAGCGCCTGTGGGCCAGACACGCCCGCCGCCCTTCGGCGTCAGCGCCGGAGGTCCACACCCCCTCGTCGTCGCGCCCGCGGTGCGCGATTGCTTCGAGCATCGGCCGCGCGCGCGACTCAGGGTCGCTGTGGATGAGTCCGGCTATCCCGCACATTACGATTCGCGTTTCCTGATTGCCTCTTCGATGAGCCCGCTGACCCATTCGGCGCGGGCGTCCCATGTGCCGTCTTTGACCGCGTGCTGGCGGGCGCGCGCCGCGTCGGCGCCTTCTTCGGCGAGCGCGTCCTCGACGAGGCGGAAGAAGTCTTCGCGCGTGCGGGCGATGCGGAGCACGCCCGAGAGGTGTTCGTACTCGGGCAGCGGCGAGATGACGACGGGCTTGCCCGTCGCCAGGTACTCGCGCACCTTGATGGCCGAGCCGTAGGACGTAAACGCCCGCTCAGTCTCCCACGGCAGCACGCACACGTCGAAGCCCGCGGCGTAGCGCGGCAGCTCCGTGTAAGGCACCGGCGGCAGGAAGTGCGTGTTCGGCAAGCCTTCGATGTCCAGCCCCCTTGACTTGTTGCCGATGAAGACCCATTGCCACTCGGGCCTCTCGCGCGCCGCGCGGCTTATCAACTCCTGGTCCACGAGCCACGGCTCGATGGCGCCGAAGTAGCCGAGCCGCGGGCGGGGCAGGCGTGCGACCTCGGGCGCCACTTCGAGCCCGCCTTCCGTCCCGACGCGCGACCAGTGCTCGAAGTCCACGGCCTGCTCAAGCAAATGTGAACGCCCGCGCCCGCGCGTGGCTTCGGCGAGGAGCTTGCGGCCCGAGTAGAGTATGAGGTCGGCGCGCTCAAGGGCCAGCTCGTGCAGGCGGCGGATTGCCTCGGGGTCGGTCGCGTGGTCCATCTCATTGGCGTCGTACTTGTCGGAGACTTGATAGACGACGACGGACTCGCCGAGGTGGCCGATCATGTCGGCGGCGGTCGGGATGGCTATCCAGAGGACCGGGTCCGACATCCGTCGCCGCCGCGCGAGCAAACGTATCTGCGCGGCGAGCAGGCGGCGGTTCGCGGCCCGCGCCGCCCGGCTCCCGAAGAACGGCAGCGCCGCCGGGGAGACGACCGTGATGCCCTCCGGCGTCTGCCGCGCCAGCCGCGCGTAACTCTTCAACTTCCGCGTCACCCGCGGCACCAAATCCTTGTGCCCGAGCGACGGCAGCCCCATCGAAATCGAGTTCACGAACAGCACGCGGTTGCCCGCGCGCGCGAACCTCTTCATCAGGTGGTTCTTCGAGTGCGGGTGGTGATACCACCAGTCCTCGCCGCCGAAGCAGACAATGCTTTTACCTGTCAGCAAAAGCTTAGAGGTCCTTTTCCAGCAGGGTCGTCGTCTGTTCGGTGACGCTGGGGGGCTGCGAGATTTCGGCGGTGTTGACGCGCTGCCGGTTGAAGGACGAAGCCGGGACGAACTGCGGGGCGCCGAGGGCGGGCCTGTCTCCGGCCGCGGCGAGGTCTTTGTCTTTGCGGGACTTCCTGCGGGCGACGGGGACGGTGTTGTCGTTGAAGAGCCAGGAGAAGACCATCCAGGCCAGCCCCGCCAGGCCCCCGGTGAGGACGAGCAGCAGCGGGCCGGGGGCGTCACCCTCGAAGGCGAGCAGGGCGGCGGCGGGCAGCAGGACGCCGCAGATGAACATCAGCTTCGCGCCGCGCCGGATGCCGCGCCGCCGGGCAGTCATCAACGGCGCGGGCGGGGCGGGTGTACCGGCCTGCGTGACTTCGTTGGCCGCGACGTAGGCGGGGAGCCCCGCGAGCTGGAGCCCGCACTTCGGGCAGAAGCGAACTTCGTCTGAAGACTGCTGGCCGCACTTGGGACAAAACATCTGGTTCTACAGGTCCTTTTCCAAAAGGGTCGTGGTCTGCTCGGTGACGCTGGGGGGCTGCGAGATTTCGGCGGTGTTGACGCGCTGCCGGTTGAAGGACGAAGCCGGGACGAACTGCGGGGCGCCGAGGGCGGGCGCGCCCGCCCCGGCCTTCAAGTCTTTGCGCGACCTGCGGGGAGTGTGCGGGATGTCTTCGCCGAAGAGACGCGCGTAAGCCCACCACGCCACCGCCACCGTGAACAGTGTGAAGGGCACAATCAGCGGCCCCGGACTGTCTGCCGCGATGCTCATCATCATGAAGATGGGAAACAGCGCCACGCTGAAGAAGAGCAGCTTGGCCGCGCGGCGTGTGCTGACGCGCTTCTTCGTCAATGCGGGCGGCGTCTGCGCTAAGGGGACGGTGGCGGCGGGCTGGGCGCCGGCCATGAGGGCGGCGTGGGGCAGGAGCGAGAGCCCGCACCTCGGGCAGAAGCGTATTTCTTCGGGCGCCTGTTGGCCGCATCGAGGGCAGAACATATCTTTCACCTGTGATTCAGTATGCGGACTCCTCCGATTACGCCGGCCCGCGCCGATAAGTTCTGGCCGGCGCCGCCGCCCGCGTAAGGCGGCAGCAGCTTGAACGAGCCGAAGAACTTCTTCGAGATGCCTTCGTAGAAGGCGGTCCTGCCGGCCGCGTTCGCGCCGGCCCGCCCGCTGTTAAAGGCGACCCCGAGCGGCGCCAGCAACAGCACTTGAAAGAAGCGCCCCCTCGCCATGAACGTCTCGGCCCTGTAGAGGAACTTGGCGTCGGCGACGAGCCACTCGCGGCCCCGATGCCCCGCGACGACGATGTCCCGCTCGCCGAGCAGCCTCCGGCTCGCGTCGGTCGCGAGCAGCCTGTCGCGCGCGCCGTCGAGGATGTTGCCGACGAACTCGGGCGTCTCCGAAAACTTCGGGAAGTCGCCGTAGCCGACCACGTAGGCGCTCGCCTCCGTGACGGTCATGTGGAGGTAGTTGGGAATCTTGCCTAACGGGGTGTCAACGTCCTGCCGGCTCAGCTTCGGCTCCGCCGGCAGCAGCACCGAGAAGCCGCCCTCCTTCGAGACGAACTCCTTCCACGGGCTCGCGGCGGGCGCGGGCGGGCGCGCGGGGCGCCTCCTCTGGGCCTCCGCGGAAGCGGCACAGCACGCGAGCGCGGCGAGCAACAGGAAGGCGGAGGTAATTCTCTTCATCGAAGTTCTTTCACCCCGCGCCGGGCGGGAGCGGGGTACACAAAATCTCCGTATGGATACTAACATGCGCGGGAGGGCTCGCGCATAAGCGGGCCGGCGGCGGGGGCGAGTGTTGAAGGGCTTGTCGGGCAGGAAGCGTTTGAGTTTAATCGCGCTGTGCGGCGTCGCGGCCGTCTCGGCGGCGCTGTGGCTTTCGCGGACGCCGGGCGCCTGCGCCGTCACGCCGGGCGAGCGCGCGCTGGCGTCGAAGAAGAACCGCGCCGCCGCGCCGCGCGCGAAAGACTTCGACGCGCGCGTCACGCTTGAGTCGCTGCTGGCGCCGGGCGACGACCGCTCGCGCTGGTCCGAGTCGAGGGCGGGGGCAATCGAAGGTTACGTCGTCGAAGTTAAGGAGGCGGGCGTCGAGGCGGCGAACTGCTTCCTGCCGTGGCGGCGCGACGTGCACATCGACATTGCCTCGTCGCCCGACGCGCCGCCGGCCGCGCGCGTCGTCGCCGAAGTCACGCCCGGATGGGGTCACGCGGACGCGCACGCCGGGCTCGGCCGGTCGGCCGACGCGCTCCGCCGCGAGTTGGTCGGCCGACGCTGTCGAGTGGAAGGCTGGCTCCTCTTCGACCTCCAGCACGCCGAGGAGTCGGAGAACGTCTCTCCCGGCCGTGACGGCAACTGGCGCGGCACCGCTTGGGAACTCCACCCCGTCACCGCCATCAAAGTCATCGAGTGATTCCCAGCACGTCTTTCAAAGCTCGCAGGTGCGCTTCGGCCTCAAGGCGGAAGCGTTCGGCCCAGTCCGCGTCCGACGGCGCGGGCGGTTCGTAGAGCGCGCGCCTGAGCCGGGCGGCGAGCGCGTCCACGTCGCCGAAGTCGTAGGTGAGCATGCCGCGCGTCTCGCCGACGTTGGTCGCGACGACGGGCAGGCCGCACCACCTCGCCTCGACGCGCGAGATGCCGTAGCCCTCCTTCGACGTGGCGCGGACGAAGGCGTGGCTGCGGCCGAGCACGGCGTAGACCTCCCGGTTCGGGACTTCTTCGAGCACCGTTATCCATTCGCGCCCGCGCAAGACCTCTTCGCGGTACGCGTCGTCGCGCGCGAAGCCGCCGTCTAGCAGAAGGAGCCCCACGTCCTCGCCCGTCTCGGCGCGCACGCGCTCGACGGCCCGCGCCGCGTCGAGGAAGCCGTAAGGCTCTATGAAGACGCCGATGGAGCAGACGCGCTTCGCCCGACGCAGGTAAGGCCCGAGCGCCCGTTTGACTGTTTCAGACAGCTCGGCCCTAATGAAGCCGGGCGGGATAGGCAGCAGGCTCGGGATGACCGTCACCTTCTGGCGTGCCCCGACCTCTTCGACGAGCCAGCGCCGCAGCTCCGGCCCGACGACGACGAACTCGTCCGCCGCGCCGACCGCGAGCCGGAACAGGAGCCTGTGCAACGGGCCGAACTCCCGCCAGCGGGAGGGCAGCGACCCGTCGTGAATGTGCTTATACCAGCGCAGCCGCGCCAGCCTTTTCAGCACGAGCCACGCGGGCAGCAGCAGCGGGTTCGGGTGTTCGAGATGAAAGTGCGTCGCGTCGAGCACGCGCGCGCCGCGCCCTTCCTTCATGACGAGCGGGACGAGGCCGAGCCGCCGGTGCTTGAAGTAAGTGACGTGCTCCGCCTCCGCGCGCGCGCCGCCGGTGTAGGCCCACACGCGCGCGCCCGCCGACCTCAGGTGCTCCGACAGGAGGCTCATGTAGACCGACACCCCGCCGTGCGGCGGCGGCAGCGGGCCGAGGAGGACGACCTTGCGGCTCATGCCTACGGAAATTAACATGGACGGCAGGAAGCAGGAATGACGAATGCGGAACGATGAAGGCGTGACGGTCGCCGTGCCGTCCTACAACCACGCGCGCTTCGTCGGGCAGACGTTGCGCTCGGTCTTCCGGCAGACGCACGCACCCGCCCGACTCCTCGTCATCGACGACGGCTCGCGCGACGACTCGGCGCGCGTGATAGAGCGCGAGCTGGCCGCCTGCCCCTTCCCCTGCGACTTCGTCGCGCGCGAGAATCGCGGCCTCTGCGTGACGCTCAACGAAGCCCTCTCGCTCACGCGCACTCCCTACTTCGCCTACCTCGGCTCCGACGACCTCTGGCTCCCCGACTTCCTCCGCGAGCGCGTGCGGCTCTTACAGTCGCGCCCGCGGGCCGTGCTCGCCTACGGCCACTGTTTGATAGTGGACGGCGAGAACCGCGTCGTCGATTCCACCTCCGACTGGGCGTCATACGCCGACGGCGACGCGCGGCCGATGCTGTTGACGACCGTCTCGCCGATGAGCCCGACCGTCGTCTACCGGCGCGCGGCCCTCGAAGGCGAGGGCTGGCGCGAGGATGCCCGGCTCGAAGACTACGACCTCTACCTGCGCCTGTCGGCCAGCGGCGAGTTCGCCTTCGACCCGCGCCCGCTCGCGGCGTGGCGGCGCCACGGCTCCAACACGAGCCGCGACCAGCGGATGATGCTCGACGAACACCTCGCGGCGCAGCGGCGCGTCCTGCCCCTTCAAGGTTTTGACGAAGCAGACATCGGACGGTTCGCCGCGCGCGTCAGCTTCGCCCGCGCCGAAGACTTCCTCCGCCTCGGCGACCGCCGCGCGGCGCTCGGCCTCATCTCGCGCAACCTCTCCGGCGCCGCCTCCGCCCGCCACGCCGCGCGCGTCCTGCTCCGCTTCCTCCTCCCCCAAAGCCTCCTGCGCCGCCGACGCCTCGCCCGCGAACGCCAATCGGCCGAGCGTTACGGGCGGATTAAAATTTGATGTAGACTGGCAAGCCTTGATGAGTTCAAAGACGAGCGAGAGCGCGGGCGGGGCTCCGGCGGCGGCGGCGGGCGCGCGCCACGCGGCGCCGCACGTCCGCATCAGGTCCGAGGACTCGGGCGTGCAGCTCAACCTCGGCGAGCTGTGGGAATTCCGCGAGCTGCTGTACTTCCTCACGCTGCGCGACATCAAGGTCCGCTACAAGCAGACGCTCATGGGCGCCGCGTGGGTGCTCGTCCAGCCCCTCGCGACGATGCTCATCTTCACGCTCGTCTTCACGCGCTTCGCGCGCCTCGACGCCGGGCCGGTCCCCTACCCGCTCTTCGCCTACTCCGGCCTGCTCGTCTGGAACTTCTTCTCCGGCGCCGTCACCAGCGGCACCAACAGCCTGACGAGCAACACGCACCTCGTCACCAAGGTCTACTTCCCGAAGATGTTCGTCCCGGCCGCGGCCGCCGGCGCGGGGCTCGTGGACTTCGGCGTCGGCTCCATCCTGCTCGCCCTGCTCGCCGCCTACTACCGCGTCGAAGTCACGTGGCAACTGCTGCTCTTGCCCTTCTTCGTCGTGCTCGCCACGGCGCTCGCCCTCGGGGCCGGGATGCTCGTCTCCGCGCTGACCGTCAAGTATAGAGACTTGCGCCACGCGCTTCCCTTCGCGCTCCAGTTCTGGATGTTCGCCTCGCCGGTCCTCTACCCTTCGGACATCGTCCCCGCGAGCTGGCGATGGATTCTCGTCGTCAACCCGATGGCCGGCGTCCTCGAAGGCTTCCGCTCGTCGCTCACGGGCCGGCCGCTCGACTGGGCGCCCATCGCCTTCTCGGCCGCCTTCTCGGCCGCGCTGCTCTCGCTCGCCTTCTACGTCTTCCGCCGCCTCGAAGACACCTTCGCCGACGTGCTCTGAAAGCCCCGCCGATGGAAGCAATCGTCCACATCGAGAACGTCAGCAAGCGTTACCGCATCGGCGGCCTGCACCCAGGCTACGTGACCTTCCGCGAAGCCCTGGGGCGCATGTTGACCGCGCCCGTGCGGCGACTGCGCGGCGGCGACGACGGCCGCCAGACGCTCTGGGCGCTCAGGGACGTGAGCCTTCAGGTCCACGAGGGCGAAGTGCTCGGCATCATCGGCCACAACGGCGCGGGCAAGTCAACGCTGCTGAAAATCCTCTCGCGCGTGACGCGCCCGACGACCGGCGAGGTCGAGTTGCGCGGGCGCGTCGGCTCGCTCCTCGAAGTCGGCACGGGCTTTCATCCCGATTTGACGGGGCGCGAGAACATCTTCCTGAACGGCGCCATCCTCGGGATGAGGCGGGCCGAGATTGCGCGGAAGTTCGACGAGATAGTCGCCTTCTCGGAGTTGGAGAAGTTCGTCGAGACGCAGGTCAAGTTCTACTCGTCGGGTATGTACGTGCGCCTCGCCTTCTCGGTCGCCGCGCACCTCGAACCCGAAATCCTCATCATGGACGAGGTGCTGGCGGTCGGCGACGCCGCCTTCCAGCAGAAGTGCCTCGACAAGATGGGCGAGATACGAAGGCAGGGCCGCACCATCTTCTTCGTCTCTCACGACATGGCGGCCGTCACGCGCCTCTGCCGCCGCGTCGTGATGATGGAAGGCGGCCGGGTCGTCGCCGACGGCGCCCCGCACGAGGTCGTCAACCGCTACCTGACTTCGACGTGGAAGACGGGCGCCGAGCGCGCGTGGGGCGAGCCGGAAGAGGCGCCGGGCGGCAACGCCGTCAGGCTGCGCCGCGTGCGCGTCTGCGACGAGGCCGGGCGGACCGCCTCGGCCTTCGACATCCGACGGCCCGTGCGCCTCGAAATCACCTACGACGTGTTGGAGTCGGGCCACGCGCTCACGCCCGTCGTCGAGCTTTACAACGAGGAGGGCACCGAAGTCTTCACCACGCACGACGCCGCCTCCGAGTGGCGCCGCCGCCCGCGCGGCGCGGGCCGCTACACGAGCGCCGTCACCGTCCCCGGCAACCTGCTCGCCGAGGGGACGCTCATCGCGCACGTCTCCGTCATGTCGCACTTCCCCTCCACCGTCCTCCACGCGCACGAGGCCAACGCCGTCGCCTTTCAGGTCGTTGACGACCTCGGCGGCGGCTCGGCCCGCGGCGACTACGCCGGCCCGATGCCCGGCGTCGTCCGCCCCCTGCTCGCATGGGAGACGCGCCCCGGCCCCTGAAATCGGCGCCAGAAACAATCATTTCGCAACGTTTTAAGGACAGCGGGGCAAAGCCTGCCCTCATCTAAGCTGTTACCGTGTCCTGTCGCACGGGGCCTTTTATGAAGATGAACAAGACCGAACAACTCCTTGAAAACGACGCGCTCTTCGACGACGAGGCGACCGTGCTGGCACGGCCCGTCGTCCCGCTCGCGGACGCGCCCGAAGAGATGACCGTCGTGTCGGCGGGCGGGCAACACACGATTCAGACGGCCCCCGCGCCGCGCGCCGCGCGCCGGCCGTGGCTGCTCGGGCTCGTCCTCGTCTCCGCGCTCGCGGGCGCCGTCATCGGCGGCACCGCGCTCTATCTCATACAGGGGCGCCGCGCCGCGCCCGTTCAGCCGCAGCAGCAACAACAGCCTTCCGCGCCCGCCCAGTCTCAGCAGTCGGCCGACGTGACGACGCCGACGACGGCGCCCGCCGAGAACGCGCCGCAGCCCCAAACGCCCGCGCCGCAGGAGTCGCACGCGGCGCCGCCCGCCGAGCCCGCGAAGCCCGAGCAGGAGGAGCAGCCGCGCGAGGCCGCGCCCCGCCCCGAGCCCGAAGGCCAGGCGCGCACCGACTCGCACAGGCACGGCCGCAAGGCCGAAGATGAAGACGACGAAGACGCCCCGCCGCAGACGGCCGAGCGGCGCCGCCGCGACGGCGCCATAGACACGCAGGCCCCCATCCCCGACGACTACTCGCCCACCTCCGTCCGCGCCGCCCGCGTCGAAGAAGCCCTCCGCCGCATCGACGACCGGGGCCGCGGCGGACGCCGCGCACGCCGCGTTGACATCTACAGGCCGCAATATTGAAAGTCCCGGAGGGACTTTCCAAACAGGCTTCGATTACCGTCTGCTGTTATCATCTCTCGCGTGAAGCGGGAGCGCGTTGACAAGCTTTTGGTGGAGCGCGGGCTGGCGCCTTCGCGGACTAGGGCGCAGGCGCTCGTGATGGCGGGCCTCGTGCTCGTCGGCGAGCAGAGGGTGGAGAAGCCTTCGGAGACTTTCCCGCCGGACGCGCCGCTGCGCGTGCGCGGCTCGGACGACCCGGCGGCGCGCTACGTCGGCCGCGGCGGGTTAAAGCTGGAGAAGGCGCTTCAGGAGTTCGGCATTGACGCGGGCGGCCTCACTTGCCTCGACGTGGGCGCCTCGACCGGCGGCTTCACCGACTGCCTGCTGCAACACGGCGCGCGCCGCGTCGTCGCCTTAGATGTCGGCCACAACCAGATTGACTGGCGGCTGCGGACCGACGCGCGCGTTGAAGTCCGCGAGGGCGTCAACGCGCGCCACCTCACGCCCGAAGACTTCGAGGAACAATTCGACCTCGTCGTGATGGACGTGTCCTTCATCTCGGCGACGAAGGTGCTGCCCGCCCTCGTCCCCTTGATGAAGACGGGCGGCCGCGCCGTCGTCCTCGTCAAGCCGCAGTTCGAGGTGGGCAAAGGTGAGGTCGGCAAGGGCGGCGTCGTCCGCGACCCGGCGCAGCACGCGCGCGTCGTCGAAGAGGTGAACGAGGCCGCGCGCTCGCTCGGCCTGAAGGTGGGCGGCGTGATTGAATCGCCCGTCACAGGCGCCGACGGCAACCGCGAGTTTCTCGCCCTCTACGAGAAAGCGTTAGAATCCGAGTCGCTATGAGGAAGCTTTCGGAGGCCGCCGCGCTCGCGCGCCTGAGGCGCGGCAAGGCCCTCTTCCAGACCAGCATCAAGCTCGGCTACGAGCGCCGCGCGCAGGACTGCAAGACCTGCCCGACGCCCGGCGTCTGCTGCACCGACGCCCACTTCGTCAACGTCCACATCACGCGCCTCGAAGCCGTCGCCATCCGCGACACCCTCGCCCGCACCCCCCGGCTCACACACGAAGAGCGCCGCGCCGTCTACGCCCGAGCGCGCGACGCCGTCACGCGCTACCGCCTCTCCGCCTCGGGCGACACCTTCGCGCAGACCTTCTCCTGCCCGCTCTTCGTCAAAGGCACGGGCTGCCTCGTCCACTCGCGCGCCAAGCCCGCGCCCTGCGTCCATCACGCCTGCTACGACAACTGGGAGGACGTGCCGCCGCAGGACTTGGAGTGGCGCGAGGAGCGGCGCATGGAACAGCTCAACACGGAGGCTTACGGCGCGGCGTGGGCGTGGCTGCCGCTGCCGCTCTGGCTCTCGCTCGTTGACCCGGAGTCAGACGGCGCGGAGCTGGCCGCGCTGCTCCGCGCGTGGGAGTCGCGGCGCGAGGCCGTCGCCCGTCGGCCGCGTCGCGCGCTTCCCGTCTTCAGGGTTTGAACTTCCGGCCGGGCGCCTTCGTAGACAGCGAAGGCTATTTTTAAGAGAGACGGAGGACGAGAGATGTTCTGTCCGCACTGTGGCTCGGAGATGGGGGCCGAGCTGAAATACTGCAAGCGTTGCGGCGGTGTGAACCCGCTCGCGTTGGCGCAGATTCACGAGACGCGGCCCGTCGTCTCGACCGGCCTTGCGTGGGCGGCCGGCGGGAGCACGGCGCTCGTCGCCGTCATCGGGACCGGCGTCACCATCGCCGCCCTGAACGACCTCGCCCGCTCGGACATCACGCCGGGCGCGCTCGTCTGGATAACCCTCTTCTGCGTGCTGACCGTCTTCGGCAGCGTCGGCCTCCTCCTGCGCTTCTGGACGCACCTGCTCGGCGGCGCGCGCACGCCCACCGCCGCCGCCCCGCCGGCCCTGAGGACCGCCGACACCAACGAACTCTCCGCGCACCATCAGGGCGCCCTCCCCGACGCCCGCTTCACGAGCGTCACCGAGCACACCACCCGCACGCTCGAAAACCTTAAGAGTAGACAGTAGGCAGTAGTCAGTAGTCGGTAGAAAAGTCCTCCCCGCCGCTCGGCCGGGTCGTCAGCGTCGGCAAAGTCAGCGCGGAGTCTACCGACTACTGACCACTGTCTGCTGTCTACTGCTCTTGACCCTCCGCGCCGGGCGCGGCTATCATCCGCGCACGTTCTCGCTTCAATTCGACAGGCACTCCCCCGCTCCCTTCGCGCTCTGATGGAGAGACTGGAAGTCCGCCGCATCGGTGTCCTCGTCAAGCCGCAACACCCGGAGGCGTTGAAGACCATCTGCCGCCTCGTCGAGTGGTGCGCGGCGCGCGGCATCACGCTGGCCGCCGGCCCGCGGCTCGACCGGGCCGCCGTCGAGCGCGAGACGGGTTGCTCCGTCGATACGCTCGACCACGCGGAACTGGTGCGCGCCTCCGACCTCATCGTCGCCCTCGGCGGCGACGGCACCATGATCGCGACCGCGCGCATGGTCGGCGACGCCGGCACGCCCGTCCTCGGCATCAACTTCGGCACGCTCGGCTACCTCGTCGAGTTCACGGACGAGGAGATGGGCTCGGCGCTCGACGCCGTCGTCGCGGGCGACTACAGCCTCGACCGCCGGTTGATGCTCGCGGCCGATGTCTACCGCGGCGGCGAGCGCCTGCTGCACGACCGCGTCCTCAACGACGTGGTCATCTCGAAGTCGGCCCTCGCCCGCATCATCGAAATCGAGACGACTATCGACCGCCAGTTCGTCAACCGCTTCCGCGCCGACGGCCTCATCATCTCCACCCCCACCGGCTCGACGGCCTACAACCTCTCGGCCGGCGGCCCCGTCATCTACCCCTCGATGGGCGCCGTCGTCATCACCCCCATCTGCCCGCACACGCTCTCGAACCGCCCGCTCGTCGTCCCCGAGGACGCCGAGTTCGAGCTGACGCTGAAGACGCCGCGCGAGGAGGTGGCCCTCACGCTCGACGGGCAGGTCGGGATGCCTTTGGAGTACGGCGACCGCGTCGTGGTGCGCAAGAGCCGCACCACCTTCAACCTGATTCAAGCGCCCGCGCGCAACTACTTCGACGTTCTGCGTAACAAACTCAAGTGGGGGAGGTGACGGATGGGTGACGAGCTGCGGGGACGCGGGGTTGACCGCGACGCCTACGAGCGCGAGGCGACGACCGACCTCAAGGACACGACGCCCGACCGGCCCAAGGGGATGCCGCTGCACACGCGCATCCTCATCGGGCTGGCGACGGGCGTCGTCGCGGGCGTCGGGGTGAACTACGCGGTCGGCGGCTCGCACCCGCGCGTCGTGTGGTTCATCTCGAACGTCACCGAGCCGGTCGGCGCGCTCTTCCTGCGGCTGCTGCTGATGATCGTCGTCCCGCTCGTCTTCTCGTCGCTCGTCGTCGGCGTCGCCGGCATCGGCGACGTGCGCCGGCTCGGCCGCGTCGGGCTCAAGTCGTTCGCCTACACCCTCGTCATCTCGGCCATCTCGGTCGTCATCGGGCTCACCCTCGCCAACACCCTCCGGCCCGGCGAGCGGCTCGACCGGGAGACGCGCGCCGGCCTCGAAGCGCGCTACGGCACCGACGCCACGAAGCGCGTCGCCGACGCGACGAAGGCGGCGCAGGCGCCCAAGTCGCCGCTCATGCAGGTCATCGAGACGGTCGTGCCGTCGAACCCGGCGGCCTCCGTCGCCGGCATCGTCGCGGGCGAGGAGAAGCAGACCGACGTGCCGAACATGCTCCACATCATGTTCTTCGCGCTGCTGCTCGGCATCGCCGCCACGCTCGTCCCCGTCGAGGTCAGCGCGCCGCTCCTGCGGGGCTTGCAGGCGCTCTTCGAGATTTCGGCGAAGATCATCGACATCATCATGAAGGTCGCGCCCTTCGCCGTCGCCTGCCTGCTCTTCAACAACACGGCGCGCTTCGGCCTCGACCTCCTCGGCGCGCTCGGCTGGTTCGTCGCCACCGTCCTGCTCGGCCTCGGGCTCCACATGTTCGGCGTCTACTCGCTGTCCATCTACTTCCTCTCGCGCATCTCACCCTTGGAGTTCTTCCGCCGCATCAAGACCGTCATGCTGACGGCCTTCTCCACCTCCTCGTCGAACGCGACGCTCCCGACGGCGCTGCGCGTCTCGGAGGAGAACCTCGGCGTGCCGCGCGAGATCAACAGCTTCGTGCTGACCGTGGGCGCCACCGCCAACCAGAACGGGACCGCGCTTTATGAGGGCGTGACGGTGCTCTTCCTCGCGCAGCTCGCGGGCGTGGACCTCACCATCGGGCAGCAGCTCGGCGTCGCCTACTTCGCCATCCTCGGCGGCATAGGCACGGCCGGCGTGCCCTCGGGCTCGATCCCCTTCATCATCCTCATGCTCGCCACCTACGGCATCAACCCCGCGCTCATCGCCATCATCCTCGGCGTGGACCGCATCCTCGACATGTGCCGCACGACGCTGAACGTCACCGGCGACATCACGGCCGCCACCTACGTCGCGCGCTCCGAGGGCTATGAGCTGCTGACGCACCACACGCCCGCGCTCGCCGCCGCCGGCATCGTCCCCGAGGGGCCTTCGAGCCAGGAGGTGAGCGACATGTCGAAGTGAGTGCCCGGCGGCTACAACTCTTGACACTCCCGTAAAACTTCCGGCATCCGTGTGCCCGATGCTTCGGGGGCGCGACGAGGAGGCCCGAGATGATTTTCCCCATCGGCGACGACAACAGCGACCGCACCACCACGCCCTACGTCAACTACCTGCTGCTCGCCGCCAACATCCTCGTCTTCGTCTTCTTCCAGGGCTTGGGCAGTAACGAGCGATTCACCTATGCGTGGGCGACCGTCCCGCAGGAGATAGTCACGGGCCGCGACATCGCCCGCCCCGTCGTCGTCGAAGACCCCATCAGCGGCGACCCCGTCGGGCGCATCCCCTTGCAGCCGACGCCCGGCTCGGTCTACCTCACGCTGCTCGTCTCGATGTTCATGCACGGCGGCTTCGCGCACCTGTTCGGCAACATGCTCTACCTCTGGATTTTCGGCGACAACCTCGAAGACCGGATGGGGCACGTCAGGTATTTAATCTTCTACCTCCTGTGCGGCGTGCTGGCCTCGCTGGCGCACGTCGTCACCAACACGGGCTCTTACATCCCGAGCCTCGGCGCCTCGGGCGCCATCTCGGGCGTGCTCGGCGGCTACCTGCTGCTCTTCCCGTCGCGGCGCGTCCACGCCATCGCCATGCGCTTCTTCGTGACGGAGGTGCCGGCGTGGGTCGCCATCGGGCTCTGGTTCGTCTTCCAGCTCATCAACGGGCTCGGCATGCTCGGCGGCGGCTCGCAGGCCGGCGGCGTCGCCTACGCGGCCCACATCGGCGGCTTCATCGCGGGGTTAGTGCTGGTGAAACTGTTCGCGGCCGGTCGGCCCGGGCCGGGGCCGCGCGCGGCCTTCGGCCGTTACTGAGGGAGTAAGCAAACGTCATGGCGAGCAACGAAGAAGTCATCTCGACGCTCAACGACCTGATAGAGACCTGCCGCGACGGGCAGGAGGGTTTTCGCTCGGCGGCCGAAGGCGTCGGCGACGCGGAGTTGCGCGCGCTCTTCCTCGAATACTCGCGCCAGCGCGGCTCGTTCGCGGGCGAGTTGCAGGCGGAGGTGCGGCGCATCGGCGGCGAGCCCGAGACGGAAGGCAGCGTCGTCGCCGCCATCCACCGCGGCTGGATGGACATCAAGGCGGCCGTCACCGGCGCGGACGACCGCTCCATCCTCACCGAGTGCGAGCGCGGCGAGGCGGCCGCCCTCGCCAAC
Organism: Pyrinomonadaceae bacterium; assembly: GCA_035941045.1. Taxonomy (GTDB): domain Bacteria; phylum Acidobacteriota; class Blastocatellia; order Pyrinomonadales; family Pyrinomonadaceae; genus QHXN01. The sequence continues at coordinate 32,613 of DASZEK010000167.1, forward strand.
TATCGCGCCGCGCTCGGCACGGACATGCCGGCGGGCGTGCGCGCCACGGTCGAGCGCCAGTTCGCAGAAGTGAAGGACGCGCACGACCGCATCAGCTCGCTCGCAAAGGCGCGCGGCGCGGGCGCCTGAGCTAAACATTCTTTTCAAGAAGTAGAACAGGGGGACAGCATGAAGAAGTTAATCACGGGCGGGCCGCTGGCGGTTCTGGCGGCCTTCGCTTTGTTCGCCGCCGCCACCACCTCGGCCGGCGTCAGCCAGCAGAACACCAACTCGAACTCCAACTCCGGCAACTCGAACTCCAACTCACACGCCGGCCACCAGGGTCATTCCGGCATGACGGCCGACTCGAAGTTCGCGATGGAGGCCGCGATGGGGAGCCTCGCGGAGATAGCGGCCGGGCGGCTCGCCACCGAGAAGGGCGCGAGCGAGGACGTGAAGCAGTTCGGCCGGCGCATGATCGAAGACCACACGAAGGCCGGCGACGAGCTGACGCAGATCGCCACGGCCAAGGGCATGACGCTCCCGACCGCGCCCGACCCCAAGCACCAGTCTCACATGGCGAAGCTCTCCGGCCTCTCCGGCGAGAAGTTCGACCGCGAGTACATCAAGATGATGGTCGGCGACCACAAGAAGACGGTCGCCCTCTTCCAGCGCGAGGCCGACCGCGGCGCCGACCCGGAGCTTAAAGGCTTCGCCTCCCGCAACCTGCCCGTCATCCAGGAGCACCTCCGCATGGCCCAACGCATCAGCGACAAGATGACCCTGCGCCGCAACGGCGGCGGCCCCTCCGGCAACACGAACACGAACGCGAACACCGGCCGGTAAAAAAAGGTGTCGGGTGTCAGGTGCCGGGTGCCGGGGAAAAGCAATTTGTCTTTCCCCCGGCACCCGGCACCTGACACCCGACACCTTTTCCTCACTTCTTCTCGACGATGTCGCCCTTGACGCTGGAGACGAAGGCGAGCAGGTCCTTCTTCTCGCGCTCGGGCACCTTGTACTTGTCGAGGCTGGCGACGAGGTGCTTGGCAGCCGCCTCCCACTCGGCCTCCGAGATGCCGAGCCCCGTGTGCGAGTCCTTCATCGTCCGCCCCGTGTAGACGCAGGGGCCGCCGGCCGCCGCGCAGAACTGGTCCACGATGTGCTGCCGGATGCGCTTCTTCGAGTCCGTGCTGTGGCCGACGAAGAACCGCTCGAACGCCTTGTCGGTGACCAGGCGCCCGACGAAGTCGTCCACCACGGCCGCCACGGCGTCGTAGCCGCCGAGTCGCGCGTACAGAGACTTCTCCTGCCCCCCCTGCCCCCCCGCGTTCGTCCGCGCCGCCCCGCCCCCGAAGGCGACGGCCAGCGTCAATGCAACCAAAGGCAGCAAGGCCCCGAGGCCCTTTCGTCTGGTGAGCATTCTCTTTCTCCTCCCCACGAGTGTCTTGAGGTTCCGGCGAGGTTGACGCCCCCATATACGGCGGCGCGGGGCCGAGCGGTTTGCGGGCGCGCGCGCCGCTCGGTTAAGATTCCCGTTAAAGATTCAAGGAGTTAACAAGCAAGTAATGACGACCCAGATTGCGCCGCCGCCCGCCAACCAGCAGGGCCTCGACATCCGCCCCACGCCGCGCGAGGAGATGAACCTCTACCCGCTCGACACCTTCCCCTACGAGTACGCCGGGCGCGAGATCAGCATCCGCTTCGAGCTGCCCGAGTTCACCTGCGTCTGCCCCTTCTCCGACTTCCCCGACTTCGCCACCTTCCGCATCGAGTACACGCCGAACGAGCGGTGCGTCGAGCTGAAGAGCCTCAAGCTCTACGTCAACTCCTTCCGCGAAGTGAAGGTCTTCCACGAGCACGTCGTCAACATCATCCTCGAAGACTTCGTCCGCGCCTGCGACCCCCTGCGCGTACACATCGAAGGCGACTTCAACGTCCGCGGCAACATCAAGACCGTCGTCAGCGCGGACTACAAGAAGCAGTAGGCGACTTACTTATCATGTTAACCGCAACCGTCGTCATCGTCGCGCTCGTCGGCTTCGGCATTTTCTTCTTCGTCGCCAAGCGCCTGTTGAGGATGGCAATCAGGCTGGCCGTCGTCGGCGCGGTCCTGTTCGCGCTGCTGGCGGGCGCGGTCGCGTGGTGGTGGTACGACCCTTTGGGTTCGGGCGGCAGTAATCAGAATCGCAACTCGTCGCGCCCGGCGCGGCCCGCGAGATAGGGGCCGCCACGGAGCCGCATGGGGGAGACTGACACCGACGCCTCGGACCGGTTCGACGCCCGCCTGAGCGACGTGCGCATGGACGAGAGCGCGCCCGGCCTCTGGCGCCGCTTGGGCCGCCTCCCGCGCAACGTCTTCGCCATCAGCCTCGTCAGCCTCCTCAACGACGCTTCGAGCGAAATCGTCTACCCCATCCTCCCGCTCTTCCTCGCCCTCGCGCTCGGCGCCTCGCCCTTCGCCATCGGGCTCATCGAGGGCGGCGCCGAGTCCGTCTCGTCGCTCCTCAAACTCTTCTCCGGCTACTTCAGCGACCGGCGCGGGCGGCGCAAAGGTCTCGTCGTCTTCGGCTACGGGCTGGCGGGCCTGATGAGGCCGCTGCTGGCCTTCGTCACTTCGTGGCCGCAGGCCCTCTTCATACGCCTCTCGGACCGCGTCGGCAAGGGCGTCCGCAGCGCCCCGCGCGACGCCATGATTGCCGACGCCGCCGCGCCCGAGGAGCGCGGACTCGCCTTCGGCTTCCACCGCGCGATGGACCACGCCGGCGCCGTCGTCGGGCCGCTCTTGGGCTTCGCCGGCCTCTACCTCCTCGCCCCCGACCCCTCACAGCCGACGGCCGGCGACTACCGGACGCTCTTCCTGCTGGCGGCGGTGCCGGCGGCGGCGGCCTTCCTCGTCGCCGTCTTCGCCGTGCGCGAGACGGGCGACGGACGCGCCCGCGCCGCGACCGCCGCGCCCGTGCGCTTCACGCTGCGGGGCTTCGACTCGAACTTCAAAAGGTTCCTCGTCATCCTCGCCCTCTTCACGCTCTCGAACTCCTCGGACGCCTTCCTCCTGCTGCGCGCGACCGAAGCGGGCGTGAGCAAGGCGACCATCCCCCTGCTGTGGGCTGCGCTGCACGTCTCGAAGGTCGCAAGCTCGATTGTCGGCGGCGACCTCTCGGACCGCGTCGGCCGCAAGACCTTAATCGTCTCGGGATGGCTGCTCTACGCGGCCGTCTACCTCGGCTTCGCCTTCGTCAACGGGGCGGCCGAGGCGTGGGCGCTCTTCCTCGTCTACGGCATCTACTTCGGCCTCGTCGAAGGCTCGGAGAAGGCGCTCGTCGCCGACCTCGTCCGCCCCGAGCAGCGCGGCACGGCCTACGGCCTCTACAACCTCGCCTTCAGCGTCACCGTGCTCCCGGCCTCGCTCCTCATGGGCGCCCTCTGGAGCTGGCGCGGGCCCGCCACGGCCTTCGCCGTCAGCGCCCTCGTCAGCGCGCTCACCGCCGCCCTGCTCGCGCTCACCGTCAAGCCCCACCCGGCCGCCCGGCCGCGATGATGATTGACAGCCTTTCTCCTCACGCTGTATACACCAGATAGCCGCGCGCGCCGCGGACCGCCGCCGCAACCCCTGACTTCATAGGTTTTCATTCCCCCAATGCCCTTCGACCAGGACATCTTCATCAGTTACGCGCACCTCGACAACCTGCCGCTGGCGGAGGGGTTGGACGGGTGGGTCGAGACGCTGCACAAGCGCCTCAGGATTCTGCTGGCCCAGTTGATGGGCGAGGAAGTCTCCATCTGGCGCGACCGCAAGCTTCAGGGCAACGACATCTTCGCCGACACGCTCGTCGAGAACGTCTCGAAGGCCGCCGTGCTCGTCTCGGTGCTCTCGCCGCGCTACGTCAAGTCCGAGTGGTGCCTACGCGAGCTGGACGAGTTCGGCCGCGGCGCGGCCTCGTCGGGCGGCCTCACGGTCGGCGACAAGTCACGCGTCTTCAAGGTCGTCAAGACGCACGTCCCGCTCAGCGAGCACCCGGCCGTCGTGCGCGACCTGCTCGGCTACGAGTTCTTCGAGTACGACGCCGAGCGCGGACGCGCCAAGGAGTTCAGCCCCGAAGTCGCGCCGCACCGCGACCCGCGCTACTGGGCCGCGCTCGACGACCTCGCATGGGACATCAAGTCCACGCTCGAACGCCTCCGCGCCGCCGCCCCGCAAGCCGCCGCCAACACAATCGAGCCCGCCCTCGTCTCAGACCCCGAGTCGGCAAGGACCGTCTACCTCGCCTCCGCCACCTCGGACGTGAACGACGAGCGCGACCGCCTACGGCGCGAACTACAGCAGCGCGGCCACCACGTCCTGCCCGACCGCCAGCTTCCCCCGTGCGCGCCCGAGTTTCAGGAGGCGGTCAGGGAACAGCTCACGCGCTCCGCCATCTCGATTCACCTCGTCGGCACGAGCTACGGCCTCATCCCCGAGGGCGAGGAGGAGTTCTCCGTCGTCCACCTGCAAGAGCGTCTGGCGGCCGAGCGCGGCACGTCGGACTCCGCCTTCACGCGCCTCATCTGGATGCCGCCCGGCCTTGAGCCGAAGGGCGCGCGCCACGCCCGCTTCGTCGAGGAGCTGCACACGAGGCTCGGCGCGGGGGCCGAGCTTTTGCAGACCTCGGTCGAGGACTTAAAGCTGCGGGTGCTTGAGAAGCTCGCGCCCAAGCAGAAGCCCGCGCCCGAGACGAACCCCGGCGGGCCGCAGCGCGTCTACCTCATCTGCGACAACCGCGACCAGGAGGAGGTGCGCCCCATCGACGACTACCTCTACGACCAGGGCTTCGAGGTCATCCCCTCCGTCTTCGACGGCGACAGCGCGCAGGTCGCGCAGTTCCACCGCGAGAGCCTTCTCAGTTGCGACGCCGCGCTCGTCTACTACGGCAACGCCAACCAGATGTGGCTGCGCTCGAAGCTCTGGGACTTGCAGAAGGCGCAGGGCTGGGGGCGGCCCGAGCCCCTGCGCGCGCGCGCCGTCTACGTGAGCGGCCCCGAGTCGGCCGAGAAGCAACGCTTCCGCACGCGCGAGGTGCCCGTCGTCATACAGAACTTCCGGCCCTTCTCGCCCGACACCCTCTCGCCCTTCCTGCAAGCCCTCCGCGAGACCTAAGGCCCGACGATGACGATGGACTTCGACGGCAACGGCAACCCCTTTCCGGGCCTGCGGCCCTTCGAGACCGACGAGTACAACCTCTTCTTCGGCCGCGAGGGTCAGTCCGACGAGTTGATGACGCGCCTCCAGCGGACGCGCTTCCTCGCCGTCGTCGGCACCTCGGGCAGCGGCAAGTCCTCGCTCGTGCGCGCCGGCCTCCTCCCCTCGCTCTACGGCGGCCTGATGGCGGGCGCCGGCTCCGGCTGGAGAGTCGCGCTCACGCGACCCGGCCACGACCCCATCGGCAACCTCGCCCGCTCGCTCGCCGTCGAAGTCTTCGCCGAAGACCACGACCCGCACGTCCTGACCACCATCATCGAGACGACGCTGCGGCGCAGCACGCTCGGCCTCGTGGACGCCGTGCGCCAAGCCCGCCTGCCCGATTACGAGAACGTGCTCGTCGTCGTTGACCAGTTCGAGGAATTGTTCCGCTACCGCGCCGTGCGCGAGGGGCGCGGCACCGTTGACGACGCGGCCGGCTTCGTCAAGCTCCTTCTGGAAGCCGCCCGCCAGCGCGAGGTGCCCGTCTACGTCATCATCACCATGCGCTCGGACTTCCTCGGCGACTGCTCGCAGTTCTGGGGCCTGCCCGAAGCCATCAACGACGGGCAATACTTAATCCCGCGCATGACCCGCGACGAGCGCCGCGAGGCCGTCGCCGGACCCGTCGCCGTCGGAGGCGGCCGAATCAGCACGCCCCTCGTCCAACGCCTCCTCAACGACGTGGGCGACAACCCCGACCAGCTCCCCATCCTCCAGCACGCGCTCATGCGCACCTGGGACCACTGGTCGGCGGAGGCTGACGACTCGCGCCCGCTCGACCTCCCCGACTACGAGGCGGTCGGCACGATGTCGGACGCGCTCTCGCGCCACGCCGACGAGGCTTTCGAGGAGCTGCCCGACGAACGCTCGCGCCTCATCGCCGAGAAGCTTTTCAAGGCCCTCACCGAGCGCGCCGCCGACAGCCGCGAGACGCGACGCCCGACCAGCCTCCGGGAGATTTGCGACATCACGGCGGCCACGCCCGAGGAGGTCGCCTCCGTCGTCGAAGTCTTCCGGCGCGAGGGCCGCTCCTTCCTCATGCCCCCGCCCGGCGTCCCGCTCACGGCCGAGACGGTCGTGGACATCTCGCACGAGAGTTTAATCCGCAACTGGGGGCGCCTGAAGAAGTGGGCCGACGAGGAGGCGATGTCGGCGCGCATCTACCGCCGCCTCGCCGACACGGCCGCCCTCCACCGCGAGGGCCGCGAAGGACTCCTCCAAGACCCCGCCCTGCAACTCGCCCTCGACTGGCGCGAGCGCAACAACCCGACGCCCGCATGGGGCCGCCGCTACAACTCCTCTTACGACGAGGCGATGGCCTACCTCGAAGCGAGCCGCGCGGCGAGAGACGCGCGGCGCGAGGAGGAGGAACGCCGCCGCCGCGACGAGCTTGAGCTGGCTCAGTTGCGGCTGGCCGAGAAGGAGCGTTCGGCTCGCCGGCTGCGCTACTTCCTCATCGCGCTCGGCGTGATGTTTGCCGTCGCGCTCGTCGCCTTCTTCGTGGCCTATCAGGCGAGGAACCGCGCCGAGCAGGTCAGGCGCCGCTTGCAGATGAACCGCCAGGCGCTCCTCATGATTCAGAGCTACGAGATGGAGAAGGCCGAGGACGCCCTAAACGAGCTGTACCGCCTGAACGCCGCCGAGGGCGACCGCGAGGGCGAGGCGTGGGTGCTCTACAACCTCGGCGAGCTGAACCGCAAGCTCCAGCGCCACGACCGCGCCGCCGCCTTCTTCGAGTCGGCACTTGAGAACGAGGTCATGGCCCACGGCGGCCTGCGCGCCGACTCCGTGGGCACGCTCGACGCCCTCGCCCACACGCTCGAAGCCGCGCGCAACTACACGGCCGCCGCCGTCCGCTTCGAACAGCTCCTCCAGCTCCTCGACCGCGACCTCAACGGCAAGGGCCGCTACTACAAGCTCAACGTCGCGAACGTCTACAGCGACCTCGCCGACCTCTACATGAAGCAGGCCGAGGCGGCGAGCCCGCAGCCCGAAGGCTTCGCCGCCGCGGTCCCGCCGTCCGGCGACCCGCGCCCCGCCCCGCAGGACGGCCCGCGCACCGAGCCGTCCGTCGTCGAGCAGGCGGCCTCGAAGGCGCGCGAGCAGTACCGCCTCGCGCTCGCCATCTGGGAGGACGTGCTGCGCGACGACCCGGACGCGCTCGCCGACAAGTACGTCGAGACGGCCGAGTTCTTCCGCGAGCGACTGGGCGACAAGGAGACGCCGCGGGCGCTCTACGAGAAGGTCAACGAGCTGCGCCGCCGCCCCGGCAGCCGCCTCGCGCCGAAGAAGCCCATCGGCAAGCCCAACCCCGGAGGCGACCCCGGCATCACGGCCGCGCTACCCGCCGACGGCCCCGGCTACACCAGCTTCAGGCGCGACGACGCGGGCCAGTTCGGGCGGCCCGCCGTCATCGACTTCGTCAAGGGGCTCGGCGCCGCCTGGGCCGCGCGGCGGCCGAACGTCAAGCTCGTCATCGGCGACATCAGCCCCCGCGGCGGCGGCCCCTTCCCCCCGCACCTCGACCACCAGGACGGGCGCGAGGTGGACATCTGGGCCGTCCCCAACAGCGGCCTCGCCGAGCCGACCAACGTCTTCTCGCCCAACTACTCCCGCGTCCTCACGCGCGAGCTCATCCTCCTCATCAAGCAGCGATACCCCACGGCCGTCGTCTACTTCGACGACCCCACCCTCGTCGCCGAAGGGCTCACCGTCGAGACCTCCGACCACGACAACTACCTCCACGTCCTCCTGCCGTAAAAGCAGTAGCCGGTAGTCACTAGCCGGTAGCCGGCAGACGTGCTCTCTACTGGCTACCGACTTACCGTCTACTGTATGCTGGCACCTAAAAATGGAAGCCACCAACTACCGTCTCATCACGGACCCTTCTGACGTGGCCGCGGCCTGCGAGGAGCTTGCGCGCGAGCCGGCCCTCGGCTTCGACTGCGAGACCACCGCGCTCAACCCCTACGGCGACAAGCCCGACAAGAAGGCCCGCCTTCGCCTCGTCCAGCTCGCCTCCCCCTCCGGCGCATACCTCTTCGACCTCTTCGCCCTCGCCCCCGACGACGGCGCCGCGGCCCGCGCGCCCGCGCTCGAACCGCTCCGCAGACTCCTCGCCGCGCGCCGCCCCGTCAAGATCGCGCACAACGGGAAGTTCGACGCCAAGTGGGTGCAGCTTCACCTCGGCGTCGAAGTGTGCGGCGACTACGACTCGCGCGAGGACGGCAAGAACGAGGTCGAGCGCGGCGGCCTCTTCGACACCCTGCTCGCCAGCCAGCTCATCTCGGCCGGCGAGCAGGAAGACCGCCACTCGCTCGCCTCCGTCGCCGAACGCTACCTCGACATCGCCGTCGACAAGACGCAGCAGCAGAGCGACTGGGGCGGCGAGCTCTCGCGCGCCCAGCTCGAATACGCCGCCCGCGACGCCGCCCTCATGCTCCCCCTGCGCGACCGCCTCGTCGAACAGCTCCGCGCCAACGCCCTCGGCCGCTGCGCGCAACTGGAGTTCGAGTGCGTCACGCCGCTCGCCGCCCTTGAGCTGGCGGGCGTCCACCTCGACACAGAATGCTGGCGCGTCAAGCTCAAAGAGATCACCAAGCTGCGCGACCGGCTCTACGAGCAGTTGCAGGACGCCCTCGCCGAAGAGTCCGCCCAGCAATCACTCTTCGGCCCCACCCGCGCCGACATCAACCTCGACTCCCACGTCCAGCTCACGCGCGCCCTCACGCGCCTCGGCGTTCCCGTCCCCGACTCCACGCGCAACTGGAAGCTTGAGCCCCTCGCCGCCGAGTTCCCAGTCATCGGCCACATCCTCGAATACCGCACGCTCCAAAAGACCCTCAAGTTCGGCGAAACCCTCCTCGAATCCATCAACCCCCAGACCAAACGCATCCACTCCCACTTCCACCAGATCGGCGCCCCCACCGGCCGCATGAGCTCGACGGACCCCAACGTCCAACAAATCCCCCACTTCTTCGACATGCGTCGCTGCTTCCGCGCCCCCGCCGGCCGCAAGCTCGTGGTCGCGGACTACTGCGTGGCCGAAGGGACGCGCGTCGCCACGCGGCGGGGGCTGTTGGCGATAGAGAACGTGGAGGTCGGCGACGAAGTCTATCTTGAGGACGGGAAGACGGCCTCCGTCGCGGCGGTGATTGACCGCGGGCGGCTGCCCGTCTTTGAAGTCAGGCTGAAGAACGGTTATGCGCTGACGGCGACCGGGTTGCACCGCGTGCGCGTTCTCGACGCGGGCGGGAACTACGTCTGGCGCAGGATCGGGGAGCTGCGGCCGGACGATTTCGTGGCCGTCCAACCGGGCCGCGGCTTCGCAGACGAATTGCCCGACGTGCCTCTGCCCGGCGCGGTCAATACTCATTTCAATAACAACAAAAATTTAAGGACGCCTGCCTCGGCCGACGAGCGGCTTGCCCTGTTCCTCGGCTACCTCGCCGGAGACGGGACCTTTCAGCCGAACCACGTCGGTTGGGTGGTCAACAGTCAGGACGCCGATGTCGCCCGGCTGCTCGCAGAGTACGCGGCGGAGGCGTTCAACATCACCGTGCACCACCGCGGCGATTACAGGGGCGTGAGCGAGTTCGCGCTGAACAGCGTGCCGCTGGTCAAATGGTGTTCGGCCGTCGGCGTCACTAAAGAGGGCGTGCCCGGCTTCATCTGGGAGAGCCGCCCCGCCGTGGTCGCGGCTTACCTGCGCGGGCTCTTCGAGTCGGACGGCTCGGTCACGGATAGCGACACCGGGAAAGTGAGCTTCAGCTCCTCGCGAGAACGGTTGGCGAAGGAAGTTCACCAACTCCTTCTGGCGCTCGGCATCCCCGCCACTTTCCGCCGGCAGCGGAACACCGGCCCCGGCAAGAAGTTCACCTGCTGGCACGTCTCCGTCCTCGCCTCGGGGCTCGGAAAGTTCCGCGAGTCGGTCGGCTTCATCTCCGCGCGCAAGCGGGACAAGCTCGACGCGCTGGCGCGCCGCTGGACGGGTAAGACCGTCGTCGGCAACATGCCCAACCTGAAACAGAAGGTGCGCGGGCTGGGCCTCTCCGGCGAAGTCCGGCGGCTGCTGAATAACACCTCTTCGATGGGCCGGCCCGTCAGCACAGCCCTGGCGCACACGGTCGAGGTTGATTACCCGGAGGTCGCCGCCGCCCTTGGCTTCAACCGCCTCACCGCCTACAACCAGATGTTCCTGCCCGTGGCGTCAATCGAGCCGGCTGGCGTGCGACAGGTCTTCGACCTCTCGGTGCCGGGGCCGATGACCTACATCAGCGACGGCTTCGTCAGCCACAACTCGCAGGTGGAGTTGCGCATCCTCGCCGACTTCACGGGCGACGAGGGGTTCGTGGACGCGTTCCAGTCGGGGGCGGATTTGCACAGGGTGACGGCGGCGCAGGTCTTCGGCGTGCCGCTTGAGCAGGTGTCGAAGGAGCAGCGCGACTTCGCCAAGCGGCTGAACTTCGGCGTCGTCTACGGCATCGGCGCGCGCCGCTTCGCGCTGCTCACGGGCCTCAAGGAGACGGAGGCCGAAGACCTCCTGCGCCGCTACTTCGCCACCTACCGCGCCCTCGACCAGTGGCTCCGCGACGCGGCGCTCAAGGCCGTCCGCGAGCGCACCGCCCCCCGCACCGTGGCCGGGCGCCTCTTCCGCTTCAACTTCGACCCCGAAGACAAGCAGGCCGCCTCCCTCGCCCAGCGCAACGGCAAGAATTCGCCCATCCAGGGCAGTTCGGCGGACATCATCAAGCGGGCACTGAGGCGGCTGCACGACCGTCTGCGGGGGACGGACGCGTTCGTCGTCAACGTGGTGCATGACGAGGTGGTGGTGGAGTGCCCGGAGGCGGAGGCCGCGGATTACGCGAAGGCGGTCGAGGATGCGATGTGCGCGGCCGGCGAGGAGTACGTCAAAAAGGTGCCCATCAAGGTCGAGTCGAAGGTGGCCGACGAGTGGGCGAAATGACGCGCGCTTGACAGCCAAGCTCGGTCTTCCCTAGTCTTGACCGTTCGGGCGCGCCGAGGCGGCGGCGCCCGTCCGCATAATCTGAAGGCTCCTCGTAATCATTCATGATCAAAGACGAAATCAAGCATCTGATCGAGGCCCGGCGGGCGCGCGTCGGCGTCATCGGCCTCGGCTACGTCGGCCTGCCGCTGGCGGTCGAGTTCGCGCGCAAGGGCTTCCCCGCCACCGGCTTCGAGGTTGACGAGCGCAAGGCCGAGTCGGTCAACCGCGGCGAATCCTACATCGGCGACGTGACGGGCGACGCGCTCTCGGAGGCCGTCTCGGCGGGGCGCCTGCACGCCACGACCGACTTCTCCGAACTCTCGGCCTGCGACGCCATCATCATCTGCGTCCCGACCCCGCTCAGGAAGACCAAGGAGCCGGACATCTCCTACATCCTCGCCGCCGCGGGCGAGATACAGAAGTACCTGCGGCGCGGCCAGCTCGTTGTCCTAGAGTCGACGACCTACCCCGGCACCACCGACGAGGTGCTGCTCCCCTTGTTCGAGGCCGGCGGCCTGAAGCTGGACGAAGACTTCCTGCTCGCCTTCTCGCCGGAGCGCGTGGACCCCGGCAACCCGCAGTTCAAGACCGACAACATCCCGAAGGTCGTCGGCGGCTGCACGGACGACTCGACCGAGGCCGCCGCCCTGCTCTACGGGCAGATAGTCCGCGAGGTGCACGCCGTCTCCTCGGCGCGCGTGGCCGAGGCGGCGAAGCTCCTTGAGAACACCTTCCGCGCCGTCAACATCGGCATGGCGAACGAGATGGCGCGGCTCTGCTACCACCTCGGCATCGACACCTGGGAGGTCATCCGCGCGGCGGCGACGAAGCCCTTCGGCTTCATGCCCTTCTACCCCGGCCCCGGCATCGGCGGTCACTGTATTCCGCTCGACCCGCACTACCTCTCGTGGAAGGCCCGCCAACACGGCTTCGACTCGCGCTTCATCGGCTTGGCCGAGGAGGTCAACTCGCGGATGCCGGAGCACGTCGTCACGCTCGTCACCGACGCGCTCAACGAGGAGCGCAAGGCTTTGAAGGGCTCGCGCGTGCTCGTCCTCGGCGTGGCTTATAAGAAGGACATCGACGACGTGCGCGAGAGCCCGGCGCTCTCCATCATCGACCGCCTGCGGGCGAAGGGCGCCGAGGTGAGCTACCACGACCCCTTCGTGCGGGAGCTGCGCTTCGACGACGCGCACACCGAAGGCTCGGGCGAGCCGTTGGAGTCAATCGCGCTGACGGACGACGAGCTGCGCGCCTCGGACGTGGTCATCATCGTGACCGACCACTCGGGCGTGGACTACCGGAGGGTGTGCCAGCTCACGCCCCTCATCCTCGACACCCGCAACGCCCTCTCGCGCGACCTCCGCCGCTCGTCCTCCGCGCGCATCGTCCGGCTGTAGATGCCTGACTTCTCCGGGGCCCTGCGCGGAGAGGTGACGCTGCGTGACGCGGCGCTCGAAGCGTTGCGGCGAGGCCGCGTCGCGCTCGGCCGCAGGCGCGAGCGGGCTCGCCTCCGGAAGTCGGCGGGCGCCCCGGAGCCCGCGCGCCTGCTCCCCGAGTTCGCCGCGCTCGCCCCTCCCCGACTCCTCGAACACTTCCGCACGCGGGCCGCGCCGCGATTCTTTCCGGGCTTCGAGAAGGTGTCGGCCGGAGGGTCCGAAGAGTTGAAGCGCGCGGCCGAAGAGGTCGTCACGCGGCGGCGCTGGCCGCTGCTCGGCTTCGGCGAGCTTGAGTTTTCTGAAGAGATTGATTGGCTGCGCGACCCCGTCTCGGGCGTGCGCTGGCCGCTCGACTTCCACGCCGACGTGCGGCTCGTGCGCGAAGAAGGCGGCGACGTGCGCGTGCTGTGGGAGCTGAACCGGCTCGGGCACCTGCTGACGCTCGCGCGCGCCTACGCCGCCGACGACGACGAGCGTTACGCCGCCGAGATGCTCCGTCAGGCGCTCGACTGGCGCGACAAGAATCCGACCGGCTTCGGCCCGAACTGGTCCTGCGCGATGGAGGCGGCGCTGCGCGCCATGAACCTTCTAGCCGCGCTCGCGCTCGTCCGCCGCTCGCGCCACTTGGACGAGGCGACGCTCGGCGCGCTCCTCTCCACGCTCGACGCGCACGGGCGTCACATCCGACTCAACCTTGAGTTCTCTCACATCGCGACGAGCAACCATTACCTCTCGGACGTGGCCGGCCTCTTCTGGCTCGGCACCTGCCTGCCGGAGCTTGCCGCGGCGCGCGGCTGGCGCGAGTTCGGCTTGAGAGAACTGCTGCGCGAGATGGACAAGCAGGTGCTCGCCGACGGGGCCGACGGCGAGGCTTCGACCGGCTACCACCGCCTCGTCACGGAGCTTTTCCTTTACTCCTTCCTGCTGGCGCGCGAGAACGACATCCACGTCGGAGAGCCTTACTGGCGACGCCTGCGCTCGATGCTCGAATACGCGCGCTCTTATCTTCGGCCCGACGGGCTCGCCCCGCTCGTCGGCGACACGGATTCGGGTCGCGTGCTCGCCTTCGGCCGTCGCGCCGCGGACGAGCACGCCTACCTTCTCGCCGTCGGCGCCGTCGTCTTCAAAGAGCCCGCCTTCGCCGTCGAGCCGCGCGCGCCCGAAGAGGTGCTCTGGCTGCTCGGCCGCGAAGGAGCCAGCGCCTACGACTCGCTCGCCGCCCCCGGCCCGCGCCCGCCTTCGTCGGCCGCCTTCGAGCGCGCGGGCACGTACGTCATGCGCGAAGGCGACCTCTTCATGCTCTTTAGCGCCGTCGGCGCCGGCCTCAAAGGGCGCGGCTCGCACGGCCACAACGACGCGCTCGCCCTCGAAGTCTCCGCCCACGGCGCCTGCTTCCTGCGCGACCCAGGCACCTACGTCTACACGGGCGACCCCGCGGCGCGCCACCTCTTCCGCTCGACCCGCTATCACTCGACCGTCGAGGTTGACGGCGAAGAGCAGAACACGACCGACGCGCGCCTGCCCTTCCGCATCGGCGACGAGGCCCGCCCGCGCCTCATCCTTTGGGAGAGCAGCCCTGCGCGCGACCGCGTCGTCGCAGAGCACCGCGGCTACTCACGTTTAACTAAAGGCCCCGTCACGCACCGCCGCGCCGTCGTCTTCGACAAGGCGGCGCGGCTCTGGCTCGTCGCCGACACGCTCGAAGGCTCGGGCCGCCACGCCTTCCGCTTCGTCTTCCACCTCGCCCCCGGCCTCGCGGCCGAGGCGGCTGACGCCGCGCTCTCCATCTGCGATAAAATCACCTCGGCGCGACTGCTCATACTGCCCCTCGAAGGGATGGCCGGCCTGACGCTTGAGCCGCGCCACAGCTCGCGCGACTACGGCTCGCGCGAGGAATCCGTTGCGGCCTGCTGGTCCATCACGGCCGAGGCCACGCTCGTCCGCCGCTGGGCGCTCGTCCCCTGCCGGCCCGGCGAGCCCGAAGCGGCAAGACTGGAATTCGCTAAAGCCGTAGCCGGCGAAGTTTTTTCTACCGGCTACTGACTACTCTACTTCTTCTTATGTGCGGCATCTGCGGCGTGTGGGAGTACGGTGCGGCCGAGGGGCGAGTGGAGCTTTCGCTCGTCGAGCGGATGCGCGACCGTATGTCGCACCGCGGGCCTGACGACGCGGGCGCGGCCCTCTTCGACTCGGGCCGACTGGGCTTAGGCCACCGGCGCCTCTCCATCGTTGACCTCTCGCCCGCCGGCCACAACCCCATGCGCGGCTGCGACGGGCGCGGCGCGTGGGTCGTCTTCAACGGCGAGATTTACAACCACGCCGCGCTGCGCGAAGACCTCGAACGCCGCGGCCACACGTACCGCTCGCGCACCGACACCGAGACGATTCTTCATCTCTACGAGGAGCGCGGCCTCGACTTCGTCAACCACCTCGAAGGCGACTACGCCATCGCCCTCTGGGACGAACAGCAAGAGAGGCTCGTCCTCGTCCGCGACCGCCTCGGCGTCAAGCCGCTCTACTTCCACCACGCCGCCGGCCGCCTCCTCTTCGCCTCCGAAATCAAAGCCCTGCTCGCACACCCCTCGGTGACGGCCGACGTGGACGAGCATTCGCTTTATCACTACCTCACCTTCCTGACGACGCCCGCGCCGCAAACCCTCTTCCGCGGCGTCGGCAAGCTCCCCGCCGGCCACTTCCTCGTCATCAATCGTGACGGCGAGGCGCGCGTCACTCAGTACTGGGACGCGCTCCCGCCCGAGCCGAACGGCGCCGCGCCCACGGACGAAGAGCAGCGCGCCGAAATCCTCCGCCTGCTGCGCGACTCCGTCCGCAAAAGGATGATGGCTGACGTGCCCTTCGGCGTCTTCCTCTCGGGCGGCGTGGACTCGTCCGCCAACGTCGCGCTGATGTCGGAATTAATGTCGCAGCCCGTGCGCACCTTCACCGTCGGCTTCCGCGACCACGAGGAGCTGAACGAGCTGGAGTCCGCCCGCCGCATCGCGCGCGACTACGGAACGGACCACCACGAAGTCCTCATCGGCGAGCGGGAGTTAAGAGACTTCCTGCCCGGCCTCGTCTTCCACCAGGACGAGCCCATCGCCGACCCGGTCTGCGTCCCGCTCTACTACGTGTCGAAGCTCGCGCGCGAGACGGGGACCATCGTCGTGCAGGTGGGCGAGGGGGCGGACGAGATTTTCAGCGGCTACGACAAGTACGTCCGCTACCTCCGCATCCAGGAGCGTTTCTGGCGCCACGCCGAGCGCGTCCCGGCGGGCTTCAGGAGCGCCGCCTCGCGCGTCGCGCTGCCCGTCATGGAGCGCGCCGTCAGGCAGCGGATGGCGATAGAGCTGGTGCGGCGGCTCGGCGCCGACGAGTCTCTGTTCTGGGGCAGCGCCGTCGTCTTCGACGAAGGCTTGAAGATGCGGGCGCTGTCGGCCGACCTGCGCGCGCGCCTCATCTGCCTCTCGTCCTACGACGTGGTGCGCGGGTATCAGGAGCGCGTCGCGCGCGAGCGGCCCGGCTCGGACTTCCTCGCGCGGCTCACCTACCTTGAATTGAAGCTGCGGCTCCCGGAGCTGCTGCTGATGAGGGTGGACAAGCTGACGATGGCGGCGAGCGTCGAGGCGCGCGTCCCGTTCCTCGACCACCATCTGGTGGAGTACGCGCTCTCGCTCTCGCGCGCGCAGAAGGTCGAGGGCCGGAGCGGCAAGCACGTCCTCAAGCGCGCGCTCGAACAGGTGCTCCCGCGCGACGTGCTCTACCGCCCGAAGCGCGGCTTCGGCGCCCCCATCCGCGGCTGGCTCCGCACCGGCGCCACGGAGCTTTTAGACGAGCACCTTCTCAACTCACCCATGCGCCGCCGCGGCTTCCTCGACTACGACTTCGTCGCCCGCCTCGTCGAAGAGCACCGCCGTGGCGCCCGCGACTGGAGCTTCCACCTCTGGGCGCTGCTGAATTTGAGTCTGTGGTACGAGCGTTGGATTGACTGACACGCCCGCCTAAAAAATAAGGAGGGACAGCGTCCCTCCCGTCAATCATCAACTTGAGATTCAGTTCAGCTCTTGAGCTGCGCGTCACGGCGGCCGGCGCGGCGCTCTTCCAACACCTCCCAGCTCTCGCGGGCGCGCGTGTAGATGCCGTCGGAGTCGAGGCCGTACTTGGCGAGGAGCAGTTTCGGGTCGCCGTGCGTGACGATGCGGTCGGGCACGCCCATGCGGACGAGGCGCACGGAGTCGAGCAGGCCGTTCTCTTCGAGAAGCTCCATCACGGCCGAGCCGAAGCCGCCCGCGAGGTACGCCTCCTCGATTGTCACTATCAGGCGCTTCGTGCGCGCCAGCGCCAGCAGCAGCCCCGAGTCGAGCGGCTTGACGAAGCGCGCGTTGACGACCGTCGCCTCTATCCCGTCCTTCGCCAACTGCTCGGCCGCCTTCAACGAAGGCGTCACCATCGAGCCGTAGGCGACGAGCGCCACCTCGCCGCCGTCGCGCAGAATCTCGGCCTTGCCTATCTCCAGCAGCCGCGGCTCGCGCGCGATGTCGGCGCCCGTCCCGTTGCCGCGCGGGTAGCGCATCGCGGCCGGGCCCTTGTGCTCGACCATCGTGTAGAGCATGTCGCGCATCTCGCCCTCGTCCTTCGGCGCCATCACGACCATGTGCGGGACGGCGCGCAGGTACGCGATGTCCAGAAGGCCGTGGTGCGTGGGGCCGTCGCCGCCGACGATGCCGGCGCGGTCCATGCAGAACTTGACGTTCAGGTCTTGCAGGCACACGTCGTGGACTATTTGGTCGAAGGCGCGCTGGAGGAAGGTCGAGTAGATGGCGCAGACCGGCGTCAAGCCTTCGGTTGACATGCCGGCGGCGAAGGTGACGCAGTGCTGCTCGGCTATCCCGACATCGAAGGCGCGCTCGGGGTGCTTCTCTAAGACCTTATCGACGCCCGTGCCGTCGGGCATCGCGGCCGTCAGGACGACGACGCGCGGGTCGCGCTCCATCAGTTGGCAGAGCGTCTGGCCGAAGACGGCGGTGTACTGGGGCGGCGCGGGCTGCGAGGGCTTGAGGGCCGCGCCCGTCTTCAGGTCGAAGGGGCCGGTGGCGTGCCACGCGTAATAGTTCTTCTCGCGCGACGGGTAGCCCTTGCCCTTCTGCGTGAGCGCGTGAACGATGACGGGCGAGTCCTTGACCTGCTTGGCCTCTTCGAGCGCGCGGACCAGCGCCCGCGGGTTGTGGCCGTCCACGTAGCCGATGTACTTGAAACCCAGCTCGTTGACGAGCGCGCCGGGAAGCACGGCCGCGGCGATGGCGTCCTTGACGGTCTTGGCCGCGTTGTAGAGGCGCTCGCCGAAGGAGGGGATGTCGTGGAGGAGGTCGCCGACCTCGTCCTTGAAGCGGTGGTAGCCTTGCGCCTCGCGGATACGGTTGAGGTAGCCGGTCAGCGCCCCGACGGCGGGCGCGATGGACATCTCGTTGTCGTTGAGGAGGACGATGAGGCGCGTCTTGAGGTGGCCGGACTGGTTGACGGCTTCCATCGCCATGCCGCCCGCCAGGCTTGAGTCGCCGATGACTGCGACGACGTGATGGTCCTCGCCCCTTTGGTCGCGCGCGACCGCCATCCCCAAAGCCGCCGAGAGCGAAGTCGAGGCGTGGCCGGCGCCGAAGGTGTCGTACTCCGACTCGTCGCGCCGCAGGAAGCCGGAGAGGCCGCCGTACTGCTTGACCGTGTGAAGAAGCTCGCGCCGCCCCGTCAGGATTTTATGGGCGTACGCCTGATGGCCCACGTCCCAGACCAGGCGGTCGCGCGGCGTGTCGAAGGCGTAGTGGAGCGCGACGGCCAGCTCGACCGCGCCTAAGCTCGCGCCCGTGTGGCCCCCGACGCGCGACATCGTCTCAAGGATGTACTGACGGATTTCGTTGGCGACCTCCTGCAACTGCTCCGGGCGCAGTTGGCGCAGGTCCGCCGGGGCGTCGATGCTCTGTAGGAATTTCATTGGGCGCATAGTTTAACACAGTAGCTTTTTTCTCAGCCAAATGAACGACCGGCGCGTCTAAAAGGTTCGCGGCGGCCGGGAGCGTCTCCAAACCGGGTCGCCGAGCCGGCAATTTTTCAGAAGGAGTTTTGCAGATGAGGAAGATTTTCAGCAGCGCCGCCCTGACGCTCTCGCTCGCCGCCTCGGCGGCCGTCTACGCGCAGGAGCAGCCGCAGCAGCCCGCAGGCCCGCAGGCCGGACAGCAGACCGAGCGCCGCGGCGGCCGGGGGCTCAAGCGCCGCCACGCCCGCCGCCACGCCCGCCGCGCCCACGGCCGCGCGTTTATCCGCGGGCTCGAACTGACCGACGCGCAGCGCGAACAGATGCGCGCCATGCGCCAGGGCACGCGGGAGTCAACGCAGGCCAAGCGTCAGGAACTTCGGCAGCTCCGGCAGGCCCGCCGCCAGGGCGGCACGCTCACCGCCGAGCAGCAGGCCCGCATGACCCAGCTCCGCGAAGAGGTGCACGCCGCCCGCGAGCAGACCCGCACCCAGATGCTCGGCGTGCTCACGCCCGAGCAGCGCGCCAAGGTCGATGCGGCCAGGGAGGAGCGCAAGGCCCGCTTCCAGGAGTTCCGCCAGCGCCGCGAGCAGAGGCGGCAGAACCAGCAGCAGTAACTTCAGAAAGGGTGCCGGGTGACGGGTGTCTGGTGCCGGGTAAAAGCAGATTGTTTTTACCCGGCACCTGACACCCGTCACCCGGCACCTTTTTTTTGTCTCTTCAGGCGGTAATCTTCGTGGGCGCCTGCGGTCCGCAGCAGGCGGAGGATGAGGGCTCGGCTGTCCGAACGTCCGGGGCGTAGGAGGCGGGGGCGTCTTCGACCGTGCGGCCCAGCGTCTCCGGCGTGCAGCAGGACTCGGCCTCGGGCAAGTCGTCTTCGAGGACGACGAAAGCCTCCCAGGAGTTGCCGTCCGGGTCCGTCACCCACGTCTTGTCCTGCACCGCGTAGCAACAACTGACCTTCATCTCGTCGTAGGTGCGGAGCCCCGCCGCGCGCCAGCGCTCGCGCATCTCCAGCACGTCTTCGGTCGAGCCCACCTGTATCCCGAGGTGCGAGACGGCGCCGCGCTCGACGCCCTTGCGCTCGTTCAGCGTCAGGTTGAGCGGCGGCCGCTCCGCGTCGAACTTCGCGTAGCCGTTGCGGACCTTGCGCGGCTCGATGCCGAGCATCCCCCGGTAGAACTCGATGCTCCTCGCCACGTCCTCCACGTTCAGCGCCAGGTGCGCCTTCAGCACGTTCACCGTCCTGCCTTCCATAGCCTTTCTCCTTTACGATTTCATATTCGCCTACGCGAATCTGTGGGCAGCATACGCCGCCGCGACGTATGTGTCAAGGCGCATATGAAAATTTTCCGCCCGGCGTGGTAAGATTCCCGGAAGGGCGGACGGAGGCGTGATGGTTTCAAAGAAGACGGACGCGCAGATGGAGTTGCTGTTCAGGGCGCTGGCCGACCGGACGCGGCTGCGGCTGCTGAACCTGATGGCGGGCGCGGGCGAGGTCTGCGTCTGCTTCTTCGTCGAGGTGCTGGGGACGAACCAGCCGAAGATTTCCAGGCACCTCGCCTACCTGCGGCGCGCGGGCGTGGTGGCGGCCCGCCGCGAGGGCAAGTGGATGCACTACCGGCTGGCCGAGCCTTCGGACGCTCACGCCGCGCGCGTCTTCGCCGAAGTCGTGCGCTGGCTCTCCGAAGACAAAGAGATGCAGAAGGACCGCTCGCGCCTCCAAAACATCTGCTGCGCGCCGAAGCTCCCCGTCCGCCTCCAGAGCGCCCCGCGCCCCGCCGCCCTCACGGCTTAATTTTCCCTCACCAGCCGCAGCACGGCGACCTCGGGCCGCGCGCCGATGCGGACGGGCAGACCTATCATCCCCGTCCCGCGCGAGACGTAGAGGCGCGAGCCCTCCCTCTCGTAGAGCCCGCGCAGATACTTGAACGGCGTGAACAGCAAGGCGGGCGCTCCAACCAACGGAAGGCATACCTGCCCGCCGTGCGTGTGCCCGCTCAGCATCAGCGAGACGGCGCGCGCCCGCGGCATGTCGAAGACGACGGGCTCGTGCGAGAGCAGCACCGTCGGGCTCCCGGCCTCGACGCCTTCGAGCGCCCGCCTCAAGTCCGCCTTCCCCCAGCCCCAATCGTCAACTCCCGCCAGCCTCAAAGAGTCCGCGCCGCGCCTCAACTCCGTGTTCGCATTGCTCAGCACGCTGATGCCGCGCTTCGTCAGCGCCCGCGTCGTCAGCTCCGCGTCCGTGTAATGGTCATGATTGCCGAGCACGGCCCACACGCCCTCCGGCGCGCGCAACGACCCCAACGCTTCGGCGCACGGCTCGACGTACCCGGCGCGCTTCGTCGTGTAATCGCCCGTCAGCGCAATCAAGTCCGGCCGCGCCGCGTTCGCCAACTCCACCACCCGCCGCACCTCCTCGACCGGCACCATCCCGCTGTGATGCACGTCCGACACCTGCGCAATCCGGAACCCCTCGAACGCCCCCGGCAACCCCCTCACCGGCACCACCGTCTCGGTCACCTCATAATCGAACGGCTCCCACAACCACCCATACGCACTCGCCCCCGAAGCCCCCACCAGCCCCGCCGCCGCCAACCCCCTCAAAAACTCTCTCCGCGTCAGCCCCAAACCCTACCCCTCTCCTTCACTACTACTCCCCGCCCCAAACTCATCCGCCAAGTCAATCTCCACCTCCGGCATCGCCTCAAACCTCGACTCATCAAACGCCGCCATCACCGGCTCCCCCGCCCCCAACTCCGCTAACAACTTCCTCGCCTTCTCCAATCCCCAATGATAAGCAAACGGCGGCCCATCACACCACGCCAACCTATACGCCTTCCCCGCCCCCTCAACAGCCTTTCCAAGATTCCCCTCATCCCGCTCCACCTCCGCCAACACACAACACGCGTCCGCATGCACCAACGGATACGGCCCCCTCTCCGCCGCCTCCCACACATCATCCAGCAGTTCCCGCGCCGCTTTCGCATCCCCCTGCCGCCGCCTCAACTCCGCCAGCGCCACAAGCGCGGGCAGTTCTTCTTCAACCAAATTCACCTTCCGCGCGCTAGTGAGCGCATGGTGCAGGCGCTCATCGGCAGTAGCAAGATCATTCAAGCCTAGTGCCGCCTCGCCCTGCACTCCTGCCGCGCGGATGAAATCATCCTCAAGTCTCAGAACATCGGCTAACTCCCACGCGCGGTTGGCGAACGTTAGCGCAGCAGCAAACTCACCAAGCCACAATGCCCTCTGCGCGAGATCGGCATTGTTATAGCCTTCAGCTTGTCTGCTCGACTGTGCCATAGCTATACGCAATGATCGCTGTAGAGCAGATTCGGATTTGCTGACAACGCCACGTGCCGCCAGTGTCAATCCAAACCTATTCAGACTGAGCACTTCGTGGTGTAGTTCATTTTGCTCGCGTGCGATGACCAGTCCGCGTCGCGCGGAGGACTCCGACTCGCGCAGCGCCCCTGACAGCCGTAGCGTGTATGACAGATTGCTCAATCCAATGCCCAGGTTCCTGTCATCCTTCATCTCCGACCTAATTGTATTATGGCGGCGATACAACGCGGCTGCGCGCCTTGGCTGTCCGCTGTTTTGATACCCCAGCGCGAGCGTATTAAGTATGTAGGCTTGAGCGGCTTGATTGTTCAAGCGCGGTAACTGTTCCAGCCCATCAGGAAAGAGCAATTGCAAAAGTTCGACTCGAAACCGGTTGGCACTCAGACGGTAAAGCGTGGCATCGCTCAAGCGGTCGCGAAAGACAATAGAGGCATCATCATAACGCTCCAGTCCGATCAGCGTATTATATAGTTCAATGGCGGGCGTGAGGTCTTCAAGGCTATTGACTTTGAGAGGATCGTCAATCATCGGCACTGCTTCAAAGTGCGCGTGCAGGCTCGTGTAGACGCCGCGCCGGGCGTCGTCTCTTAGGCCGCTCCACACCACGCCGCGGACGAGTGGGTGCAGGTCGTAGCGGTTGGCGCGCTTGTCCCAGCCGACCAATCCGCGGTCTTCTAACTCGGTCAGCACCTCGTCCAACTCACGCTCGTGGGCGCACGGCTCTTCTTCGCCTATCAACAACGCAGCCAGCGTGTCGTAGCGCGCGGGCATCCTGAAGGCGGCGACGGTGCGCAAGACTAGCTGTGCTTTATCGTCCAGCCCGTGCAGGGCGAACGCCAGCACGTGTGACTTCACCTGCACGAGCGGCAGGCCGAAGGGGTTGAAATCGGGATGAGCGCGCCGCCACGCATCAAAGTCGCCGGGCGCAGGGCGGTAACGTGCCACCTCGCCTGCCAACGCCTGGATCAACAGCGGGTGTTTATCTGCTTGCCGAAAAAGCGGCAGTAGCGAATCACGCGCGCCGGTCGCGCCGAACGCCCGCCACAGGTCGAGCGCGTCGTCATCGGCCAGCCCCGACAGGAAGACCGCGACGCAACTGCCGAGTGATTCGCCCGTCACGGTCTGCAAGTCGGCGGGGTAGAGGCGCGTGCTGACGAGGATGCGGGAGGCGCGGACGTTCGAGAGTTTGCGGAGGAAGGAGCCGGCGCGGGGGTCGGCGGTCTTGCGCAGGCGGTGCTCGCCCGTGAAGGACTGGGCGGCGCTCGCGGGCAGGCCGTAGGCGTTGGCGACCACGTTGGCCGTTAGTTTGTCGTAGTCGTCGTCGCTGAGGTGCGCGGCGTCCATGCGGGCGTAGGCGATGAGGATGCGCTCCAAGCCGTCGAGGACGAGGAGGTGGGGCTCACGGTCGAGGGCGGCGAGGAGTTGGGTCTCGCGGTCGGGGGCTGGTGTTTGTTGGACTTCGTCGAGGGGGCGGCGTGTTACATAGGCGAGGGCGCGGGTGACGAAGTTATCGAAGGTGGCGTCGGACTCGTAGAAGCTCCACCACATGCGGCCGGCGAGCGGGCGCATCTCCTGCGGGGCGATGTCGTTGAACCACTTCCAGGTCAGCGCGCTCTTGCCCATGCCGCCGACGGCGACGACGTTGAGGATGCGCGCGCGGTAGACTCCGGCGCCGGGCTTGGCGACCCAGTCGGTGAGGAGGTTGAGTTCGGGCTGGCGGCCGACGAGGCGGTGCGTCTGGAGCAGCGTGTAGGGGTGGGCGATGAAGGGCTCGGGCGGCTCGGGGATGTCGCTGACGTAGTGGAACGTGGTGAGGTCGGGCTTGCGCAGGCGGGAGAGGGCGTCGATGACTTTCGCGCGCAGGTCCGCGGGGGAGTTGAAGTAGTTGACGACCCGCTCCTTTTCCAGCCGCCCCTTGAAAGCCTTGAGCCTGGCCGCGCCCTCGCCCATCTCCACGTCGTCGATGTTGATGGGGTGCGACTTGTCCATCAGGAAGACGAGGCGCGGGGTGTCGGTCGCGACGGCCCGTTCGTATTCCATCTCGGTGACGGAGATGTCGCTCCCCTCCGGCACGTAGCCGTAGCGGTGCGCGAAGACGCCGAGGTATACGTCCGCCTCGTCAACAATCCTCAGAGACTCTTCGACGGCGTCGGCGTCGGCCGCGGCCATGTGTTCCATCATCACGGGGAACATGCCCTGCCGCAGACACGCGTCCATCACCTCCTTGCGGTGCTCGGGCAGGTCGCGCGCGGTGCTGCTGACCACGACGACGGGGCGTGGGTTCGTCTGTGCGGTCACGTGAGGCCGTCTCCTCTCGACGAAAAGTCCGGGCGTGCCGGCGAATTCTATCACCGCGGGGCGGCGGCGGGGGCAGGAGTTTTTACGCATGAGCCGCCGCTTGACAATCATGCCTCGCGGGCTAGAATAGGTTTTCGCCTGGGGTCGCGGAGATGTGGCCGAGTGGCTGAAGGCGGCGGTTTGCTAAACCGTTATAGGTCAAAAGCCTATCGCAGGTTCGAATCCTGCCATCTCCGCCAGAAATCATAAGCAGTCAGTAGACAGTAGCCGGTAGTCAGTAGCAGACGGGTGAGTCCTACTGACTGCCGGCTATCGTTTGCTGACTATTTTTTTATTATGACCGTCCGCGTCCGCTTCGCGCCCTCGCCCACCGGCTACCTGCACATCGGGGCGGCCCGCACCGCCCTCTTCAACTGGCTGTTCGCGCGCCAGCGCGGCGGCCGTTTCCTGCTGCGCGTCGAGGACACGGACTTGCAGCGTTCGACCGACGAGTCCACGCGTTCCATCCTCGAAGGGCTCGCATGGCTGGGCCTCGCCGACTACGACGAGGAAATCGTCTTCCAGTCGCGCAACGCCGACAAGCACCGCGCGGCGGCCGAGCGTCTGGTCAAGGAGGGCAAGGCGTACCGCGACTTCACGCCGAAGGGCGAGCGCGCGGACGCGGACGTGAAGCGCGAAATAGCCGAGCGGGCGCGCAGCGCCTCCGGCGCCGAGGGCCAGGACCACCGCGCCAACCCCTTCCGCGACCTCCCCCTCGGAGAGTCCGAGGCGCGCGCCGCCGCGGGCGAGCCCTACGCCGTCCGCCTGAGGGTGGCGAGCGACGGCCGCTCGCGGTTCACCGACATGGTCTACGGCGAGCAGGTGCGCGACTACTCCGAGATTGAAGACCTCGTCCTGCTGCGCTCGGGCGACCTCTCGCCGCTCTACAACCTGTCGGTCGTCGTGGACGACATCGAGATGGGCATCACGCACGTCATCCGCGGACAGGACCACCTGACGAACACGCACAAGCAGATTCTCATCTACGAGGCTCTGGGCGCGTCCACCCCGACGTTCGCGCACCTCCCCCTCATCCTCGCGCCCAACAAGGCCAAGCTCTCGAAGCGCAAGCACGGCGAGGTCGTATCCCTGACGACCTACCGCGACCGCGGCTTCGTCCCCGCCGCCTTCGTCAACTTCCTCGCGCTCCTGGGCTGGGCGCCCGAGGACGGCTCCGAGATGATGACGCGCGAGGAGTTGCTCGGGAAGTTCTCGCCCGAAGGCATCCACCGCTCGAACGCCGTCTTCAACTTCAGCGACACTGACCCGCGCCTGTGGACCGACCAGAAGGCGCTCTGGATGAACGCCGAGTACATCCGCACGATGCCGCTCGGCGAACTCCTCCCGCTGCTCCGCCCGTGGATGGAGCGCGCCGGGCTCTGGCGCGCAGGTTACGAAGGCGAAGAGGCCGCGTGGCTCGCGCGCACGCTCGACCTCATCCGGCAGCGTTTCTACACGCTCGAAGACTTCACGGGGCAGGGCCGCGCCTACTTCGCCGACGACTTCGAGTTCGACGACGCGGCCGTCAGGAAGAACTTGAAGAAGGAGCCGCGGCTCGCGGAGCTTCTGCCGCGCCTGGCCGAGAGGCTTGAGCGGGTCGAGCCGTGGACGGTCGAAGCCGTCGAGGCGGAGTTGCGCGCCTTCGCCGACGACGAGGGCGTCAAGGCCGGCCTGCTCATCAACGCCTCGCGCACGGCGCTGACGGGCCAGTCGGTAGGCCCCTCGATGTTCGACGTGTTCGACGTGATAGGCCGCGAGCGCAGCGCCCGCCGCCTGCGCGAAGCCGCGAGGCTCGTCTGAGATGTTTTTATAATGAGGTTAAAGGCAATGCTTCTAAGAATGTTACCGGCCGCCGTGCTCGTGCTCGCCGCCGCCGCGCAGGCCCCGGCGCAGACCGCGGCCCCGAGCCCTTCGCCGTCCGCCACACCGGCGCCCGCCGCGCGCACGCGCCGCGCGGCCACGACGCAGCGCGGCGCCGCCACCAACGCCGCCGATTTGGCCGCCGTCCGCGACGCCTTCGACACGCTCATCGACGGCATCCGCAAGGCCGACGCCTCGGCCGTCATGGGCGTCTACTGGAACTCGCCGCGCCTCATGCTCTTCAACAACAACGGCACCGTGACGCGCGGCTGGGAGCAGGTGCGCAGCAACCGCGAGAGCCTCTACGTGCGCGTCAAGGACGTGAAACTGGACGTGCGCGACGTGGACGTGAGGCTGCTCGGCCCCTCCGCTGCCTTCGTCACCTGCCTCTGGGAACAGTCGCAGACGGCCGACGGCCAGCCCGAGCGGGCGACCGGAAGGCTCACGCTCGTCTTCCAAAAGACCGGCGCCAAGTGGGTCGCCGTCCACGCCCACACCTCGCCCGACCGGCCCGACCCTTCGCGCCTCCTGCCCTCGGAGCGCACGGGCGAAAGCGACTCCGGCACCACCCGGCCGCCGGCCAAGCCCTAGCGGGCGGCCCGGCAACCCTTGAAATTTTGTCACAGACCGCTAGACAGCCACGGGCGATTTAAGTATAGTTTTCCCGCTTGAAGTAGCCCAATTTAGCTATACAGGAGAAACACACTCGATGCGAAGGACTTTAGCAGTATTGGCGTTGGCCGGCGTCGCCAGCCTCGCCGCGTGCGGCGGCGGTGATAACACCAATCACGGGAACACCAACGCTAACGCGAACACCAACGCCAACGCGAACGCCAACGTCACCATCAGCAACGCCAACGTGACGATCAACACCACCAACGCCAACGGCGGCAACACCAACATGGGCGGCAACACCAACGGCGCCGCCACCGGCAACATGAACGGCAACATGGGCGGCAACCGCAACACTGGCACGACCGGCGGCAACACCAACACCGGCGCCGGCAACGCCAACCGCGGCGGCAACACCAACACCACGGGCAACCGGAACTCGTAAGACCCGAAACGCCCACGCCCGAAAAGTTCGAAGGCGCGCCCCCTTTGAGGGAACGCGCCTTCAACTTTTTTTGCCCGGACGCGAGAGGGGCCGCCTCGGCGGGCGGCCCCTCTCTTTTTTCCTATGGCTCGGTGAACTGTCTGGATTAGCCTCTCTGAACGCGGTCTGTAGAACCTGCTCTCAGGGATGTCAAACCATAGGCTTCAGTAATGCAACTGGCGGTGCTAATCCCTGTTCAGGAGACTTCAGCCACCTCACTGTGATTAAGACTCATAGCTCCAAAACTCAAGGGATTTCCCGCTGTTTTACCCTTGTCCCGCAGCATTTGCGGTCGCTTGGTGTGTCGGTGGTGTGTCACTATCCCCGTAAAGCAATTCTGACAGGCTCTTAGTGGCGTCCTCCTGCATCGAAGGGATGAAGTGAGAATAAAGGTCAATAGTGATTGCTACACTCGAATGGCCCAACCTCTCTTGGCAAACTTTAGGGTGTTCCCTTTTCAGAAGCAGAAGCGTGGCGCAAGAGTGTCTGAGGTCATAGAGCCGATACTTTTTCGGGTCTAGCCCCGCAAGTTTGACGTTCTGCTTGAATAGCCTTCTGAGCGTGTCTTCGTGGATTGGCTCGCCGCTGTTGTTAGGAAATATCAGGTCATACTCACGCCATCCTTTCGCACGCCCTTTGCGGCCTTCAACGTCTTCAAGGTGTAGTTTCAATCTCGCCGCCAGAGTTGGCGAAAGGGGGATAGTCCTCTTGCTGGACTCCGTTTTGGGGTCGTCAAACTCCCACTCGCTTGTGTTGGAAAACCTTACCAGCACCCTCCTAACCCTCAACAAAGCGGCCTTACGCTCGCCAACGTCGAAAGTAATGTCCTGACGTTTCAAGGCCATGTATTCCTCCGGCCTCATTCCTGTTTCTAAAGCCAGATGGAAAATTGGCCCGACGATGTTTTTCAGGAAATGCGTTCGGTTCAGCCGCGAGTCTTTGTTTCGGTCGCAGGCTTCTAAGAACAGTTTCGCCGCTTCCCTCGAAAAGACGTTGAACTCTTTAGGCTTCGGCTTTGGAGCTTCTACCGCCTCCATTGGGTTTTGAAGGATTAGCTTGGTCTTGTGGGCGTAATTGATTGCCCTAACGAGAACGCGGTGAACGTGGTTCTGCGTCGTCGGAGACAATCGCTCTCCGGTCTTCGCGGATACCTTGCTGCGTAGTCTCTTGTAGAGGGACTGAAAGTGAATCAGGCTTAACTCCCTTAGCTTTATGTGGCCCATTTCAGGGAGGACGTGAGTTTCAATCTTCCGCCAATCAACTTCGTTAGAGCGTCTTCTGGCGGTGCTAATCTCGAAGTAATACTCCCGAAGGAACTCGCCTAGAAGTTGCCGGGAAGGGTTGTTAGTCAGCTTTCCCGTCCTACGCATTTCAAGGTGCTGTATCAACGCCTTTTCTGCGTCCGAGGCCGTCCCTTCAATCGTCTCACTGTAATAACGCTTGTGCTCCTTCCCGTCCTCGTCTTTAGTCCTGCCGAGATAAACGCGGATAAGGTATTTACCTTTTCCCTTCTTAATTATCTGTCCCTTTCTCGCGCCCTTTGGCGCTTTGCCGCTAGGCTTGTTACCATTCGACTGCATCTGTTCTCCTTTCAGCTTGGGAGGGGTGGATGTACAGGGGTGGAGAGTGTTCGCAGCACTCCCCGCCCCGCTTTGCGTTTCAGTATTCTTCGGGAAGTAAGATTGTGGTTGCTGAGCGGTCGGCCTCGGTAATTACCCAAAGCTTCTCGCCCCGCATGGTCTTGAAGGCGCTGAATATCCGCAGAGGCTTGTCTACGCTGAAAAGATTTTCCTTGTGGTCTTCGTCGCAAAGCTCGCCTTGCTCAAGTCGGGCGTGACGGTCAATAAACTCTTGCGGAGATTGCCCGGCGTCTTCCAGCGACTCTATTGCTCCGGGCGTAAGGAAGAGACGGCCTAAAGGGAAGCGGGCCGCGCCCAGCGTTGTTCCTGCTTCGGAGGAAGTGTTAAGGTTGGCTGACATTCGATTTTCTCCTGTGCTACGGGTTGAAGGTTGAATGTTTGGGCTTACGAAGGATTCGCGGTCTTTCGTAAGCCCTTCCCTCTATGCGGCCCGACGCATCGAAGCGAGGCCGATGTGAACGCTGGCCGCTGCCATCGCGTGATAACAGGGCGAGCCGAACTGTCCCGCGACGCACTCACAATCAACGACCTTGACCCCGCCGCGTCTCTCACAACGAACTGTGTAGAGGTTGCCCTGGCTACCCGTCACCTGATACTCGCCAAACTTCTTAACCGTGACGCGAGGGTGTCGAGCCTTAGCCCGTTCGATTGCCTTCGTCATTTCCTCTCTCGACTTAAGCTCTACCATTCCGCACTCTCCTTTTTTGTTGCCCGGTTTGCTATCCGGTGTTAAGATAATTATACAAGATAGCTATCCAATGTCAAGATAATTGGAGTGATTATGTTCAAAAAACAAGAGAAAGACGAAAGCGGAATGAGTGACTTAATCAGCCAAGCGGAAGCTGCCAGAATCCGTGGCGTTACGCGGGCAGCAATTAGGGATTTAATTCGGCGTAAGCGTCTCCGCTCTGTTGAGGTAGGCGGCAGGGAACTTGTCTACCGCAGCGAAGTTGAAGCTTTTGAGAAGGAAAAACCCGGCCCAAAAAGATAGCGGTAGAGTTGAATACTTAACAAGGAGTCTGTAGACAGCTAGCCTAAGAAGCATCATGCGCTCTGTTAATAGCGCGTATGTATCCCTGATTCCTAATAAGCAGTTCGGCGCACTTCTGTTTTGGGATTCCTAGTTCAACAAGAAGACAGGCTTGCAGTAGGTATGAAAGTTTTTCGGTGAGTACATAGAGTTTGATGCCCTGCGCAGCTTTATCTTTAAGGTGTGGGTCGTAATGGGTGTAGTAATTTCTTGTATTCACGACATCCTTAGCAAACGCATCTTTATCTGTAATCAAGGTAGAAACCGTATCCTCAAGCATATCCAGTATTTCTTTAACCCTCTGTCTAAGGCGAGGTTCGTTACTGTAATTTAGCTGCTCCTTAAGCCAGTCTCTATGTTCTTCAACGGTATGCTCAAGTATTTCCCTTATACGAGCTTTGTGTGCACCTTTGGGGAGAACGTTATTCGCAAATCTTCGCCTGTGATAAGTTTCAATTGCTTGGACGACGTAAAGAAATTTTTGCTTCGAGTACATTTTCGGAATGTACTGAATCCCGAAAAATAAATTGCATACAGTGTCCAACTCTTCTGATACTCTCAACCAGCTTTCCAATACTCCTTGTAACTCTTCTGCTATATCGTGCAGATTAAAGAGCATATCGAAAACAAGAAGCAGTTTTGCCGGTTTCACTTCGTAATAAGTTTGCGAAAAAATGACTTCAAGCGATGTTTCTTGGGAGTTGCCATCTGGCGTCTCGGCAAACATATCCTTCGAGTAAACTTTAAGACGGAGAATAGAATTTGGCTTTGTGGCAGCTAAACTCAAGAAGTTTTGTAAAGGACGTACATAGCGAGTTATTAACTGATAAAAAGAGTATTCATCATCCGCCTCAATTTCTAACCAAACCGATTGCCGAAGATTTATCTCTTCTATGCCATCACCCTTTAGATTAAAGGTGAACGTTATTGAAAAAGTACCTTTAGTGGTTATAGCTTTTATGTCGTCTGGAAGGACATAGTTAACTTCAAGCCGATGAGGCTCATTGTCATATTTCGTAATAGAGAATCCAGATGTAAATACCCAATCAGGCAAACGGCTGTATTGAAGCTCTAATCGTTTAAATCTCAACTGGGATTCATCAGAAATGTGCCCTCCTATAAAGCAAAGGTCTATTCTGTAAGCTTGGCTGACAAAGCCGGGAATAGTCATGCGAGTATCGGCTGACATGCACCCGTTAAGAGTGATTAGCTTACCGTCTACTGAAAGCCCTAAAATAATCGGATAGGTCTTTAGCTCAGTATTGAATGTATCAAAGGCTTCAAGAGAGCCAATAAGGCGTAACTCTGCCCCATCCTGATTCGAGAAGGTTAGAGTGCCTGATACAGCATGTTCAGGATTAGAAGGAAGCCACCATTTACCAGAGTGCTCAGTGTTGTCCATAACGGCAATTAATTTTCTGCCTCTTGGCTAGTGAGTTTTCAATGATTGATGTTATAGCAGATGCATCTGTTAGATTCCCCATAAAAGTATCTGCATCGGCCTTATAGTGCTGATGAATTAGGCGAGCTAAAGAAGTCCTCACGATGCCACGTGCGCCTTGTTATAATTATTAGGAGCACGATGAACTCGTTTGATGTCGTGATGCGTCACAGTTAATAAAGCGTACGAAAATCAAGTGAGGGATACTAACAGCATTACCGGGTAGATTTTTATCGCTAAATAGAGGCAGGTCATGGCGGGTACGAGACACCATATACTTCCAAGATTCTTACTTAAAGGCTTTGCCAGCAAGGTCATATCGAAAGCTAATAAGAAAGATGATGTATTCGTTTGGGTGTTCAGGAAAGAGGCAAAACCATTTGAATCCAACATCGTCAATGTTGGCGTTGAGAAACACTTTTATGGGAGAGAAGGAGAGTTGAATGCTGACGATGAAATGACAAGTATTGAGAGCGGATTTGCAATCTCTCTTGACGTATTGAGGGAGCAAGGTGACGGCTACAGAATTGTAGATGAGAAAGTCATAGAATTTATCGTACATCTAACCGCAAGAACAAAGCATCTACGCGACACAATTATCGACACCGGCAGTTTCTTGTTCGATAGCCTCTTTGGCTATTTTACCGACTATGATAATTGGAGGGCGTATTGCGTCAACTATTTTGAGCGTCACCCGGAAGTTATCAAAGATGAACTTGAAAAGTTTTTGCAGAATGTTCCGGCATCGGCTTATAAAAAGGCGATGATGCGTCAACGCGTCAAGAAGATGCCGGTAGAACGTATTGTTGCATTTATGGACGATGAAAAATCGGGATGGGAGTTTTTCTTTGCATCTTTACGTCTCAAGGTCACAGAAGGACTAGATAATGTTGCGAAGCAAGCCCATATCAAATCATTATTAAAAAACTTGGTTTCAGAACCCCGAGTTGAACACTATAAGCGGCTGAATTGGTATCTACGCAAGGCAAGCGTACCTCTTATCCTCGGAGACGTTGGTTGTCTATTTGAGCTTGAAGGTAAAAGTAGGTTTACGTCTCTAGGTGGGACAGAGGACGAAATAAAAAACGTGTACCTTCCCATTTCAACCGATTGCATGATAGTCGGAACGGCTCGGCAAGAAACTCCTGTAATTGACTTTACGGCGATTAATGAGGCTGTCGCGAAATGCAGTAGAGATTATTTTGTTTGCTCGACTTCTTCCACAGAAACGGTCCGTCTGTCGGACCTATTGGGTGAAGAATCAGACATGATAACAAGAGAAGATATGGAGAAAGCCATAACTGAATTGATTGATGAACCATAATCCGGCTCTGGGTAATAATACCGCGCCGCATCTATATGCACCCAATAAACGACGAGGCCGGGAGTACGCCCACCACGTACAACCCGGCCTCGTGGCACAGCTCGCTTCACCAAGAGAGCGAGCGTGCTACGGGAGAGTCTGCCTGCCCGACACCCCCCCCCGTTTAATTGAGCAAACGTTTGACTGTCTCTACTATTAACCCAACGTCCTGCGGCTTCCTTAAGAATGCGTCCGCGCCTGCCTCTTTAGCTTCTGCCTCCGCTTCACTGGCGGACAGCACGATTACGGGCGTGTGCTGGCGATGCGAAAGCCGCCGTGCATAGCGCACTAACTCAAGGCCGTTGACGTTCGGTAGATGGTTGTCGAACATCAACACGTCATAGCCCGCCACGCCTGCTATCCTCTTGACTGCCGCTGCCCCGTCATAGCATAGCACCACGCGCCAGCCTTCTGCTTCTAGCGTATCCTTCACGGCCTCCGCGACTACCTTATGGTCTTCGACGTAGAGGATGGTGAGGGCCATCTGTGGTATATTCCGCGCGTTCCAGTCTTTGAAAATCAGTCAGCGGTCGGATGCGTAAGCCTGCTCACCCTCAAAGATGAGCATCTCCGTTGAGCATGAGAGGTTCATACTCACGGCGAAACAGCTACGCAGTCATACGCTACCATTATATAATGGTAAGCGCAAGCTTCCGGCGTTGCCTATCCCATCGGGAGTTCGGACCTGATGGGAAGGAAGCCGCGCATCAAGCCGCAGCGTCTAGCTGATAAGCTACGGCAGATTAGGCTGGCGCTTGGGCTTTCTCAGTCCGAACTGTGGCATCATCTCGGACTTGAAGACCTCATTTGGTTCAAGCAGATTTCCACTTATGAGTTAGGAACGAATGAGCCTCCGCTACCAATTCTTCTGCGGTACGCGCGGGCGGTAAATGTAAGCACGGACGTTTTGATTGACGATGAGCTAGAGCTTCCCGCCGAATTACCCGCTAAGATAAAGCGTAAAAGTTAGGCTGATAGTAATTGTGACCGCCTGAAACCCGCTAAAAATTAAGACTTCTACAATTTTATACAAGCCCCGATTTTGCGCCGGATTTTGCCCTAGATGTGTGACACCTTACCCCTAAAAGCAACATGGGGTACGGGTGAGTAAATTCTCGAAATCTAACGCGAGAACGTAGGACAGATGCAAACTCCTATGTGCAAAGCTCACACCCGCACCTTCTTCCGGCCTAAACCATGGCAGGGAAAGGTTTTAAGCTGATTTTTGGGAGACTTACTCTTGTAGAAGATGCCTGTGTGTAGGCTGTGAAGGGTGTGAACAGAGTTTCGGAGTCTTCCCCTTTTCATAAGCCTCATAAAAACTTCTCCCCAAAACCCTTCACACCATACACAGCCTTCACACTCAAGGGGCAAGAGCCAAGCCCATGTAGAACATGCCGTCCCTGTCTCTGTCTCGACCGTGGCCCTTCTCAATCAAAACCTGTCCCCAATTCTTTTGGTTGAACGGCCTTTCACCACGCTCTAAAGCCCATTCGTAATAATTGCGGTAGGCTTCCGAAGCACGTAGCTTACTGACAAAGTTGCGGACGGTGCGTTCGTCAAGCCATTGGCCTATCGAATCGCTCTCACGGCGGTATTCTTCGGTTGCCTCTTTGACTGCCTTCGGCACAGTTAATCCGCTCTCATGCCACTTGCGAAGTCCTTCTATTGCCCAATTCAGGATGCCCGGAAGCTCGCCAGTGAGTTTCCCGATTAAGCCCCTGTCCTCGCGTCCCTCGAAGGATTGCGTGAAGGGTATGAGTCGG
Source organism: Pyrinomonadaceae bacterium (assembly GCA_035941045.1). Lineage (GTDB taxonomy): Bacteria > Acidobacteriota > Blastocatellia > Pyrinomonadales > Pyrinomonadaceae > QHXN01. Next base: position 67,156 of record DASZEK010000167.1, read on the forward strand.
ATACGACGCCAGATGCCCCTGTCAGTCCCTCGGATAACAGGCTTGTGATTCATCGCCATCCAAAGCTTGAATTGAGGTCGGTACGTGAAGAACTCTTTGAAGAGGAAGCGGCAGGTTATTTCGTCCTGCCCTGTCACCATCTTCACCTTCGCCTCTGCCAAGCGGCGGTCTTCTTCCGTTTCGATGACCGTCACGAGTCTCTTGCCTTTCAACGCGGCCAAGTCGTTGCTCGCGCTGTTGCGGTTGCCCGCGTCGAAAGTGTCGAAGCTCGCCGCTCCCGCGTAGTCGCCCAATAGCTGCCTGACGACTTCGAGAAAGACGCTCTTGCCGTTAGCGCCGCTGCCATAGCAGAGGAAGAGAACTTGTTCGCTCGTGTCTCCGGTTAGGGAGTAGCCCACGGCACGCTGGATGTACTCAATCAGTTCCTCGTCGCCGCCAAAGACTTCTTTCAGGAACTTCTCCCAACGCGGCGCTTTCGCCTCCGGTGAGAACTCACAGCCGAGTTGCATGGTGAGGTAGTCGTAAGGGTGCGACTGCCTGAAACTACCGCCGCGCAGGTCTAGTGTGCCGTTCGTGGTCGTGGCTAAGAGCGGGTCGGTGTCGTAGCGGTTAATGGTCGTGCTGAAAGGCTCGTGGAACTGGGCCATCTTAAGCGCCGCGTTGACTCTTTGCAGGCTCTCGCTGTTAAGCCCCCATAAGGTGAGACGCCTGCGAGTTTCTAAGTCCCCAAGCTCGGTCGCCAAACGCTGCCTAAGCCTCGTCATGGCTACCGCCGCCCTCTGAGCAATCCCCTCGTCGTCAACGCTCCAACGAACGCCGTCCCACACTAACCATTTCTCCCTCGTATGGTCGTAGCGGATAACGTCCCCGTAGAGTGAGACCATGCACTCTGCATTTCCGGCGTCGGTTAAGGGCGACTGTTGGAGAGCCGTTACGACGGGTTCGGGTAGCTGCCCTTCCGCCTCGCGCAATTCGCGAGGCACACCAAATTGAGTCCTCAGCTTCCCACCAACGGACACTAAAGCGTAAGACTTCTCGCCGTAGCCTTCCTCTGCGAGAGCCTTAGCCGCTGCCTTGAAGTCGCCGCCATGTTCGAGGAAGGTATAAGCGGCGAACGGTGTGTAGGCTGACTCCGGCTCGAAAGGTGATGCGTTGGAACTGAACACGTAGAGTAGATTGCTCCCGCGATAGTTCACCGTCGCGCTGATGCCGTGCCCGGCCTTCCCCGGTCTCTGCCAAAACTCGGTCTGCCCGTGGCGAGTCTTCCTCTTCCAGCCGTGGCGCGAAAGAAGTTCGCCCCACTCCTGCACGCTGAACTTGGCGTTGAAGTCGTCACCGGGGCGAGTACCAGAAGCATTACCCGACTTGCTTTCTTCCGCCTCGGTCTGTTGAATGACCTTCTCATTGAACGAGCGGGCGCAGTTAAGGAGAATGTCACGCTCCCCCGGCGTGATTACAGGAATGGCCGTTAGCTCCCCGTGTAACAACTCGTAGGGCTTTCCGTCGGGATGACAGGTAGCCGGAGAGGGTGGGGCGATGATGTAACCGCCCTCCCCACGAGTCTCAATTAACGTCTCGTCTCTCAGCTTCCCGCCTTCGTTGGCAACCTGTTTTACTGCCAACTTCTGATTGCCTTCGACCGACTCACAACGGTAGAAGTGATGGTAGCCGCCGCTCGGAGACTTGCTAAGCGGAAGACGCTCTATGAGGCCCGGTGCGAGGTTAGAGACAAGCTCACAGAAAGGCTCGTAAAGTTCCGGCGCGTCGAAATCCAACAACTCAAGATTGTCGGACACACGACCGCACACAACGGCAATGCCGTTCCCATTCCTGAACCACTCATTTAGTTCGGCTTCGGTGGCGAGCCTCGTTTGAAATTCTTTCCAGCCCTTTAGCGCCGGAGCTTTGCTCCCATCGGGTCGGATGGGGATTACCGACAGGGATGCGTTGACGTATAGCCCGGCAGTATCGCGTAAGGTTAAAGTGTCACTCATACCGCCGCCCTCCTGCTCGCCTCGCGGTAAGCTCTCTGACTTAGGGCGTCGGCCTCAGTGTTCTGCTCACGCGGTATCCAGCGGAGCGTAACGTCGGCGCGTGCGACGAGGCTTAGCGCCTCGTCCCTTAGCTCTCGCAGGTGTGCCTTGTTGCAGGCGTATTCGCCAAGAATCTGACGGACAGCCACTTGTGAGTCGGAAAGCAACTCAACCTGAGTACCCGGCGCGGTCGTAGTAATCCAGCGTAGCGCCTCTATGATTGCGGTAAACTCGGCAACATTGTTCGTCATGCCTGCGCCACTACCAGCGAAGCCCCAACCGCAGGCGACTCTCTCCCCTTTCGGGTCGAAGGCCACCCACCCCCAACAGCCCTTGCCGTTAGGATTAGGCTCGCAGAGTCCATCGGCATAAACAGTAATGGTCTGAGACTTGTCGTTAGCCGTCGAAGTTCGTAAAATAGTAGTAGTAGATGCGTTGTTGAATCGGAACGCTCTTTCATTGTTGTTCGATTTAGACGGGCTATCGGTAGCTGCAACTATCGGTAGCCCTAGTTGTATCTTGCTCATTTTATTGATTCCTTAATTCGATAGACGGCCCGCATAAACTTGCGTCCTGAGAGCCGTTAGATTGCCTGTCGACCCACTCCAAAAGTTCTCTAATCGGAACTCGAATGGACTTTCCAATTCGCACCGAGGGAATCGTCCCATCGGCAATTAATTCGTAGATTTTTGAACGCCCAAGACAGAGTGCTTCCGCAGCCTCTTTAGGCTTAATAAACAGTCTTTCCATGCCTTTTCTCCTGAGAAATCCGCTGTTTCTCTGTGTGTTCGCCTTTAATTTTATCAATCTGGATAGTGCTGCTTCTAATCACGTCAGAATTTGGTAATATCACTTGAGTATGACATAGACCAAAAACACAGTTAAACACATGAACTGGCGTTTTCTAAGTGAAGAGGGGTCTGCTTATCTGACGAATGCGGTAGCTGTACCGCGTGACGTGAGGTTAGAAGGTAGCGAGATTGTCTGGAATCCGCAGGACTCCGAAGTTGAGACTAAAGAAGTAGAAAAAGAGCTTCTTCTGGACTTCGCCAACTTAGTTCTCTTCGGGGCGGAATCAATTCTTGAGTTTGCCCGTAGTTGGGGAGTGCTAGGGCTGTGCGAGCATGGTTGGCCTGCTACACATACCGCCTGCTTTATCGCATCCTCCGATGGGGCAACTAACCGTGAATGCCAGCCGACCGGACGTGAAACAGTGGAACAATGGCAGGCGTATGCGCGGGCAGTCAGGTCGTTACTAAGCATCGCCTCCAAAGTCAGGCGGGGCGATATAGGCAGGGCTGAAGATTGGCGCGTCTTAGGGGTGGAGAGTGAGGGCCAGCCGAAGGAGATTAGTTCCGCTGAAAGCCTCTTACAGAACTACGCAAACCGTCTACTCGACCTCGCCAACGTTCGTCCACGCGTTCAGTTGAATCCGGCCAAGATTAGGATTAGTCACCCCGCGAACAGCAGCTTTTTCGGCGTCCTCGCCGTACAGGTCGCGCAACACGTCTCCGGAACTAACGGCCCGTTAATTTGCTCGTCGTGTGGGGAGTTTTATGAAATGACTGTTCTTGAAAGAAGGCCGCGAGCCGGAGAGCGAAATTACTGTTTCATGTGCAGGGGGACTGCTTCGAGGCGTGATGCCACACGGGCCTATCGAATGCGGCTGAAAGAAAAGCAGAAGGAATCTTAAAGAGCTGTTAAGACTCTACTCAGCCCGCTTAGCACGAGTAATTCGACCGCCGATTCTTACTACAAGTTGCATTAATAACGGCCACGCAGAACGGAATATCTCGTGATACAACCAATAATCAGCGCGTCTTTTCCCACGTCTCTCCACTTCTCTTTCATACTTTTCAAACAGGTCTCCAATAACTGCTTCTCTGTCTTGCTTATTTATCAGAAGGCGCAACAGACGTTCTACTGCCTCAGCGACTTGTGTGTCTTTGGCTGTGTTCTCAGGCTCGCGCAGCGTAGAGGTATTAGAGTCGTTAGTATCAGACTTTTGCCTTGAGTCATTAATTCTTATCCATTCATTCACTTTTGCGGTAGTTGCTACGATTACTTTTACACCTATACCACCATCTGCACTGTCGCTGGCGGTCTTACTTCTGGTCTCATTTTCATTCAACGCTTCAATCACGTTCACGCCTGAAAGGAGGGTATAAGTCTTTCCCGTTCCCGGCGGGGCAGTTACGACTATACGCTTTACTTTATCCTTCTTATTGCTTTCCATACCCTTCCCTTTACTCTACTTAATCATTCTGCGAATCCACTCACCAATCATAGCGAACCTTACGGCCTTGGCGACGGAACGCTTAGCCAACGGCCAGAGTGAGCGTGCAACCTCGACGTAAAACCAACCATCAGCACGCCGCTTACCAACGTGCTCAACCTTTAAGATGTATTGTTCGGTTAGGTCTCCTAAAACTATTTCTTTGTCTCTATCATCTAGTAGTCTGCTAAGGAAACATGACGCCTTTGCGGGAGGTTGATACCCCTCAATGTCTTCCGGCACAGGCATAGGCACGATGAGGTCATTCTTTATGGCGTGCAAAACCTCTCGGCGTTTCTTCTCGACGTGGCGCGTCATGGCATCCCGTGTCATGCTCTCGATATAAGCTTCTTTACTTTCCCACACCTGTACTACCTCACCACCTATATAATCTGACACACTGTCGTCGTTAGATGAGGTGGCAAAACTACTTTCTTTATAAAGGCGATAAAGTATTGCCGGGTGTATAGACATCAGCACTACTCCCCGCACGCTTCAGTGCGTTAGCTTGCGAATCCACTCACCTATAACAATCAACCCGCCTATTTTCGCCGCCGTGCGCTTGATGAACGGCCAAGCACACCGCCCTGCTTCCTGCCAGAAGAGAATGTCTGCGCGTAGTTTTCCGACTCGTTTGATGTATTGGGAATAATCTTCTAGGGCGTCTCCTACTGCCTCTTCCCTACCTCGCTTTTCAAGGAACAGATAGAGGAGGAACTGTGCGTTACGCGGGGGACGCTTTGGTCGCTGAGCAGGAGTTACCTTTGACCCGTCGCTGGGCGCTTCAAAGCGCTCAGCTTTATTAGTTATGTCATATAATAGCGCTGTTACCATCTGTTGACGTTTATCGAACGTATGCTGAAGCGCCTTAATATCATCTGTTAGTTCTAGTATTTCTATGTCCCCAACCCTATCTTCGATTTCTTGGGTTAGAACTCGAACGCGGTCAAGCCTACTGTCAACACAGTTAATTACAGCTTGTATCTCTGGGACTTTCTGCAAAGTAATCTTTTCCATAAACACATTGCCGTTTAGGGTAGCTACGATTTCCTCATACTCTTCGTTGACATTAGACAGGTATTCCACCACTTGCCTTAATGTATCTGCGTTCCCTATGTGCTTATACTGATTTTCCGGCATCATGCCCTCCCGACACAGGCTTAGGCTAACTTTAACTTAGGCACTAAGCTACGCCGCGCAGCTTCGGCCTCGCGTAGAGCAAGTGCGCCGCTACCTTCGACGGTGAAGTACCTCTTAGCACGCCCGCCCCTTTCAGGCGTGGCGTCGCCAGTCTTGGCGCTGACCAATCCTTTCTCCTCTAGCCTGTTCAGCGTGGCGTACAATGCCCCGACAGAGACAGTCCTGCCGGTGGCCTCCTCCAACGCTTCACGGATGGGGACTCCGTAGGCGTTCTCCCCGAGTTTGAGAATCGCAAGTAGGACTAACTCCTCAAACTCTCCGATGTAGGGTTTTTCTTGGTTCATAAATTCAACTCGCAGCAAAATGATTTACTCTACCTTCTAGACTCTGAATGATAGAGGAAATTAAAACTAGACACAAGCTTTATTTTTTCGATTAGAAAAATCGTTCACCTAAACATTTGGGAGGGTAAGGCTATTAATTCTGAAACGGTTTTGCTGAGGCCAAAGAAAAGTGGTGTGTCGCTGGTGTGTCGCTTAAATGAGAGAGGCCGCCACGGCGGGCGGCCTCAACTCTTTCCTATGGCTCGGTGAGCTGTCTGGATTAGCCTCTCTGAACGCGGTCGAAACCTGCTCTCAGGGATGTCAAACCATAGGCTTCAGTAATGCAACTGGCGGTGCTAATCCCTGTTCAGGAGACTTCAGCCACCTCACTGTGATTAAGACTCATACGCTCTTGGATCACCTCCTTCCTCAGTGTTGCGGCGATGATAGACGACCGATTCGCGCGCGTCAACGATTAATTTCGGGCGGTAAACGAAAAAGAGGTGCGCCGCTTGCGGCTGTCAATTCGGGCGGGTTACATCAAAATTTATTTAATTAGTGACGGGAAATGTTCTCTAAGCTGGCCCCTCAGTTCGCGCACCTCCGCGCGCGTCTCGTGGGCCACACTCGTGGCGCGGTCTAGTTGGGTCTCTATCCTGTCGAGTCGCGTGTTGACCTCCGACCTGAAAGCGTCGAGGCGATCCAAGACCGTCAGGATCGTGGGATTCGTGCCGTATCTCTGCTCAAGGTTCTGTGTGGGGTCTTCGCTCATGTGTGTGAGTATAGAGATGGGGTGCGGGCAAGTGCAAGAAAATCAGGCTCTGATGAAGACGTTGCGGCCGCCGACGTACACGGCGTGCGCGTGCTCGACGCCGAAGAAGTAGGCCAGCTCGCGGTAGTCTTCGCAGTCGTGGAGGACGAAGTCGGCGCTCTTGCCGGGCTCTAAAGTGCCGAGCCGCGGGCCGCGGCCGAGGCTGTAGGCGGCGTTGACGGTCGCGGCCGTCAGGGCTTCGGCGGGCGTCATCCCCATGTGCGTCGCCGCCAGAGACATGACCATCGTCATCGAGGGCGTCGGCGAAGAGCCGGGGTTGAAGTCGGTGGCGAGGACGACGGCCAGCCCCGCCTCCAACATCGCGCGGGCCGGCGGGTATCTTTTCGAGCCGAGCGCGTAGACCGAGCCGGGCAGAAGCACCGGCTGCACGCCCGCTTGCTTGAGCGCACGGATGCCTTCGTCGTCGGCGTGCTCAAGGTGGTCGGCCGTCTTCGCCTTAAGCTCGGCCGCGAGCAGCGCCCCGCCCGAGAGCGAGAGCTGGTCGGCGTGGACCCGCAGGCCCATCCCGAGGCTTTGCGCCTTCAGGAGCACGCGGCGCGACTCCTCGACCGTGAAGACGCGCTCCTCGCAGAACACGTCGCAGAACTCGGCCAGCCC
>DASZEK010000168.1:0-16580 GCA_035941045.1 Pyrinomonadaceae bacterium
CAGCGTCGCCGTGGCGAAGCACCCGGGGTTACTCACCAGCCGCGCCCCCCTGATCTGCTCGCGGTTGAACTCCGTCAGCCCGTAGACGAACTCGCGCTGAAGCTCAATCGCCGTGTGCTCGCGGCCGTAGTGCGCGGCGAACTCCTCGGCGCTCGACAGGCGGAAGTCGCCCGACAGGTCCACGGCCTTCACCGAAGAGGGCAGGCGCGGCGCGATCTCCAAAGCCTGCCCGTGCGGCAGCGCGAGGAAGACGCAGTCGAGCCCCGACAGATTCTCCAAATCCTCCGGCGCCTTCTCAAAACGCAGGCCCGTCAGGCCGTGCAGGTTCCTGTGAACTTCGCCGACGGCCTTGCCCGCCTGCTCGTTCCCCGTCACCAGCACGACCTCGGCCTCCGGGTGGAAGAGGAGGATGCGCAGCAGCTCCGACCCGCCGTAGCCCGACCCGCCGAAGATGCCGATGCGAATTTTCTCTTTCACGTCAGCCCCACTCGCCTTATCATCAGCCCGCGCCCCGAAAACTAATCCCGCAGGAGCAGCCTACACATGAGCCGTCCGCGCGCCTCGCTCCCCTTCATCGCACTCGCCGCCGCCTTCATTACCATCGGCCTGACGAGCAACCGCGTCTTCCTCTACGTCGGCATCGTCTTCCTCGTCATCGGCCTCGCGGCCCTCGCGCGCAGCCGGCGCTGAGGCGCGTCAGGCCAGGACCTCCGCCGCCTTCCCGACCTTCGACCGAATCAGCTCGAACAGGCGCGCGCCGTTGCGCTTGGCGTTGCCGGCCGGCACGCCCAGCTCGCGCTCGATGTAGTCCTCGCCCATCTGCGAGTCCGTGACCGAGCCGGCGACGGCGTCCACCTTGATGCCGCGGCGGCGGAACAGCTCGATGCCGCCCCACGCGCCGACGTAGTCCGAGGCGCAGAAGAGGACGGCCGCCGTCGCCTCGCGCAACTCCTCGTCGTCAAACACCGACTCGACCGAGTAGCCGCCGAGGATGCCGTCGCCCAGCTCGATGACGACGAGGTCGGGCGCCGTCTCGTTCAGCTTCGCGAGGATGGCCTTCGCGACGGGCGCGAGGTCGCCGACGCCGACCGTCGAGGGCAGCCCGCAGTCGAGGAAGCTAGCGACCGCCGCCGCGCCGTGGTCCGCCATGTTCAGCGTGTCGCGCAGGGCCGCCACGCCCGACAGCTTGCCCGCCGCCACGCGCATCCCCGCGCGCGTCGCCTGCCGGATGAGCTCCACCGCCGCGAACGTCTTGCCGCTGTTCATGCACGCGCCCGCGACGATGACGAGCGGCGCGCAACCCTCGGGCAGCCTGTCTCTCAGGGCGAGCGCGCCGTCCGCGATGTTGAGCGCGCGCCCTTCCTCGTCGCAGACGAGCCCGACGACCTCGACCTCGATGGCGTCGCTCAGGGACGAGTGGTGCCCCTTGCACTGGCCGATGACGCCGCCCATGTTCAGGAGGTGCAGGCGGTCGCCCGCGCCGACCGTCTCCGGCACGTCGCCGACGAAACCCTTCAGCGCGCGCCGCGCGCCCAGAGCGCCCGCGATGATGTCGCCCGGATTAATCTTCGCCAGCCTTCCGGTCGGCAGCTCAAGCTGGTTGTACGTCGCGCTGTCGGTCAGCGCGCGCACCACGACCGCGTCGCCCGCGCGCGCCGGCCTCCGGCCGCCCACGACCGCCAGCGTCCGCTGCAAACCGAGCTTCGACAGCACCGAGCCGACCTTGTCGGCCTCGACCACCGCGACCTGCGTCTCAAACTTTTCCACGGGCCTGCCCCCTTTACTTAACCGCCTACTTGCCCAACTGCGCGCGCGTGCGAAGGCGCAGCGCGTTGAGCTTGATGAAGCCTTCGGCGTCGCGCTGGTTGTAGACCGTGTCGGCCTCGAACGTCGCCAGCTTCTCCTGATAGAGCGAGTCCGGCGAGCGGCGGCCGACGACGATGGCGTTGCCGCGGTAGAGCTTCAGACGAACCTCGCCGTTGACGCTCGCCTGCGTCTCGTCAATCACCTTGCGCATCAGCTCCGTCTCGGGCGCGAACCAGAAGCCGTAGTAGACGCTCTCGGCGAACTTCAAGCTCAGCGCGTCGCGCATCCTCAAGACCTCGCGGTCGAGCGTTAAGGATTCCAGCGCCCTGTGCGCCGCCTGCAACACCGTCACGCCCGGCGTCTCGTACACGCCCCGCGACTTCATCCCGACGAAGCGGTTCTCGACGAGGTCCACGCGCCCGACGCCGTGCGCGCCCGCCTGCCGGTTCAAACGGTCCAGCAGCTCGACCGAGCCCAGCCGCTCGCCATCCACGCTCACCGGCACGCCCCCTTCAAACCCGATGACGACATACTCGGCCTCGCCGCGAGCCGACTCCGGCGCGGCCGTCATCTGGAAGATGTCGGCGGGCGGCTCGGCCCACGGGTCTTCGAGGATGCCGCCCTCGTAGGAGACGTGCATCAGGTTGCGGTCGGTCGAGTAAGGCTTCTCGGCCGTCGCCGTCACGGGGATGTCGTGCTCTTTGGCGTAAGCGATGAGGTCGCTGCGGCCCTTGAACTCCCACTCGCGCCAAGGCGCGACGACCTTGATGCCCGGCTCCAGGGCGTAGTAGGTCAGCTCGAAGCGCACCTGATCGTTGCCCTTGCCCGTCGCCCCGTGCGCGACGGCGTCGGCGCCCTCGCGCCGCGCAATCTCTATCTGCCGCTTCGCGATGACGGGCCGCGCCAGGCTGGTGCCCAAAAGGTACACTCCCTCGTACGTGGCGTTCGCCTTCACGGCCGGCCACACGTACTCCTCGACGAACTCTCGGCGCAGGTCTTCGACGTAGAGCTTCGACGCGCCGGTCTTGAGCGCCTTCTCTTCGAGCCCCGCCATCTCCTCGCCCTGCCCCACGTCCGCGCAGTAGCAGACGACCTCGCACCCGTACCGCTCGCGCAGCCAGTGCAGCATCACGGACGTGTCCAGCCCGCCCGAGTACGCCAGAACTATCTTCTTAATCTTTTCCGTCATCTAGACTCCCAGCCCTCTCTCCCCGAACAACTCCAAGACCTTCTTGACGACCGCGCGCTGCGCCTTGCGCTCGCGGGCGGCGATGAAGACCGTGTCCTCGCCCGCCAGCGTCCCGACTATCTCCTCGATGCCGGCCCGGTCAATCTCGACCGCCACGGCCGACGCCAGCCCCGGCTCGCACCGGGCGACGACGAGGCAATCGCCCGCCGGCTCCAGCCCCAAAAGCCCCCTCGCCGACGCCACGCGCGGCGCCTGCGGCAGCGTGTAGAAGCCGCGCTGCTTGACGACGCCCAGCTCTTCGAGGTCGCGCGAGATGCTCGACTGCGTCGCCACGATGCCGGCGCGCTCAAGCATCTCGGCCAGCTCCTGCTGCCGCCCGATGCGCCGCGCCCGTATCAGGCTGATAATCTTCTCCTGGCGTCTCTCTTTGTCCATCCGGCCGTCCTGTTATGCACCAAGTTTGCATAACTAATGCAAAGATGCATAAAATAGCAGGAAAGTTGCATGGACGCAAACCACGACGGCGAGGGGGCGGGATGGGCAAATCCGAAAATCTCTGGGGCGGGCGGTTCACGGGCGAGGCCGACGAGGGCTTCGCGCGCTACAACCGCTCTTACAACTTCGACCGCAGGCTGTTCGAGGCGGACGTGCGCGGCAGCCTCGCGCACGGGGAGGGGCTGCGGGCGGCGGGCGTGTTGAGTGAAGAAGAGGCTTCGAGGATTGAGGAAGGGTTGCGGGCTCTGCTCGCTCGCGCGGCCGAAGAGGGCGAGGCGTTCTTCGCGGACGAGCGGGCGGAGGACGTGCATTCGTTCATAGAGGCGCGGCTGGTCGGGCTCGTCGGCGACGCGGGGCGGCGGCTGCACACGGGGCGCAGCCGCAACGACCAGGTGGCGACGGCCCTGCGGCTCTGGCTGCGCGACGAGATTGACCGCATCCGCGAGGCGGCGCGGGGCGCGCAGACGGCGCTCGTCGAGCTGGCCGAGTCGCACGCGGACGCCGTGCTGCCCGGCTACACACACTTGCAGCGCGCCCAGCCGGTGCTGTTCGCTCACTGGTGCCTCGCCTACTTCGAGATGCTGGGGCGCGACCGCGAGCGGCTCGCAGACGTGCGGCGGCGCGTCAACGTCCTGCCGCTCGGCTCGGCCGCGCTCGCCGGGACGAGCCACCCGGTTGACCGCGAACAGGTCGCGCGCTCGCTCGGCTTCGACTCGGTGTCGCGCAACAGCCTCGACGCCGTGAGCGACCGCGACTTCTGCGTCGAGTTCGCGGCCGCGGCGAGTCTCGTCATGGCGCACCTGTCGAGGATGGCGGAGGACTTGATTATTTACGCGACGACGGAGTTCGGCTTCGTCGAGTTGGGCGACGCCGTCTCGACGGGGTCGAGCCTGATGCCGCAGAAGAAGAACCCGGACGCGCTTGAGCTCGTGCGCGGGAAGTCGGGTCGCGTCTTCGGCCGCCTGATGGGGCTGCTCACCGTCATCAAGGGCCTGCCGCTCACCTATAACAAAGACATGCAGGAGGACAAGGAGGCCGTCTTCGACGCGGCCGACACGGTCCGCGAGTCTTTGGAGGTGACGGCGACCGTGCTCCGCAACGTGCGGCTGCGCGAGGGGCGTGCGCGCGACGCGGCGACGGTCGGTTACATGAACGCGACCGAGATGGCCGACTACCTCGTGCGCAAGGGACTGCCCTTCCGCGAGGCGCACGAGGCGGTCGGGCGCATGGTCCTCTACGGGCTGTCGAAGGGTTTGGAGCTGCACGAGCTTGAGCTGGAAGAGCTGCGCGAAGTCTCGGCGCTGATAGAAGAGGACGTGTACGACGCGCTCTCTTTGGAGAGCACGCTCGCGACCAAGTCGCAGGCTGGCGGCACCTCGCCCGAGCGGGTGAAGGAAGCACTGTCGGCCGCTCGGGCTTCCCTTTCGGAAAATTGAGATTGAGTTCAGCGCCCGCGGCGGCGGCGCTTGGCGGGCGTCGGGCTGGGCGTCGGGGTCGCCATGAGGTCGGCCTGTTCGGTGGGCTCGACGCGGCGCCAGACGGCGTGGCGGCCGTTCTCCTCGATGCGGATGACGACGATGGGTTTGACGGCGTCGCGGTTCTCGTCGAAGGTGACGGGGCCGGTGACGCCGGGGAAGTCCTTGGTCGCGGCCAAGGCGTCGCGGACGGCGGCGGGTTCGAGCGAGGGCGCGCGTCCCAAAGCCGCCAGCATGACGCGCGCCGCGTCGTAGGCCGTGGCGGCGAAGGCGTCCGGCACGGAGTTGTAGAGGCGGCGGTAGTCGGCGACGAAGTTTTGCACGCGCGGGTCGGTGTCGTCGGCCGAGTAGTGGCTTGAGAAGTAGGCGCCGACGAGGGCCGTGCCGCCGATTTCGTAGAGCCGGGGCGAGTCCCAGCCGTCGCCGCCGACGAGCGGGGCCGCCACGCCGAGCGCCTTCAACTGACGCGCCATCAGCCCGGCTTCCAAATAATACCCCGGCACGAAGATAACCTCGGGCCGCGCGGCGCCGACCTCGCGGAGCTGCGACGTGTAGTCGGCGGCGCCGGCCCCGTAATAAACCGTCATCACGACCTCGCCGCCGTGGCGCACGAACTCCTCGCGGATGAAGCGCGCGAGCGCCGAGGAGTAGTCCTGTCCGGCGTCGATGAGGAAGGCGGCGCGGCGCGCGCCGAGGTCGTGCGAGGCGAAGTGGGCGAGGGCCGCGCCCTGGTGCGGGTCGGTGTAGCAGCTTCGGAAGACGTAGTCGCGCCCGTCGGTGACGCTGGGGTTGGTGGCCGAGGGCGTCAGCATCGGGACGCGCTCGGCCTGCGCGACGCGGGCGGCGGCGAGCGTGCGTGAGCTGACCACTTCGCCGAGCAGGGCGTGGACGCGGAAATCCTTGACGAGCCGGCGGACGACGACCTCGGTCTCGACGGCGTCGGAGCGCGTGTCCTGCACGACCAGCTCGACGCGCCGGCCCCCGACGCCGCCCGCCGAGTTGGCCTCCTCGACGGCCATCATCATCCCGTTGTGGGCGGAGATGCCGTACTGCGCCGTGTCGCCCGTCAGCGACATGAAGGCGCCGATGCGGACGCGGTCGTCCGGGCGCGGCGTGTCGCCTCCGTTATCCGTGCGCGCGCGCGAGCGGCAGGCGGGCGCGGCGGCGAAGAGCGCCAGCGCCGCGACGAGCAGCAATGCGTTTGCGGTCGCGCCCCTCGTCATAAGGGTTTTAGGGGGGAGAAGTCTGCGGCGCGCGCCCTCCGCCGGTCACTCGCCGAGGTAGGCTTCCTTGATGCGCGGGTCGGCGGCGAGGTCTTTGGAGGGGCCTTCCATCACGATGCGGCCGGTCTCAAGGACGTAGGCGCGGTCGGAGTGTTTGAGCGCGGCGTGCGCGTTCTGCTCGACGAGGAGGACGGTCATCCCCTCGCCGCGTATCTCGTCGATGGCCTCGAAGATGGTGTGGACGACGAGCGGGGCGAGGCCGAGCGAGGGCTCGTCCAAGAGGAGCAGTCGCGGCCGAGACATCAGCGCGCGGGCCATCGCGAGCATCTGCTGCTCGCCGCCCGAGAGCGTGCCGGCCTTCTGCGACTCGCGCTCCTTGAGGCGCTTGAACATGCGGAAGCCGCGCTCAAGGTCCTCGTTGATTTCGGCCTTGTTCTTCTTGAGGTAGGCGCCCATCATCAGGTTCTCGCGCACCGTGAGGTTGGCGAAGACGCCGCGGCCCTCGGGCGACATCGAGATGCCGCGGGCGACGAGCTGGTGCGTGGGCCTGCCGGAAATCTCCTGCCCCTCGAAAAGTATGCGCCCCTCGGTGGGCGAGAGCAGGCCGGTGATGGTGCGCAGCGTCGTCGTCTTGCCCGCGCCGTTGGCGCCGATGAGCGTCACGACCTCGCCCTGCTCGACGTGCATCGAGATGCCCTTGATGGCCTTAATCGCGCCGTAACTGACGGAAATGTTCTCTAACGTTAGCATGGTGCCGAAAGTGCGCGTTCAGTCTCCCAGGTAAGCTTCGATGACCTTGGGGTCGTTCCTTATTTCTTCGGGCAGGCCGAGGGCGATGGACTTGCCGTAGTCAACGACCTGGATGCGCTCGCAGACGCCCATGACGACCTTCATGTTGTGCTCGACGAGGAGGATGGTCAGGCCGAAGCGGTCGCGAATCTTGTGAATCAGGTTCAGGAGGTCGTCCTGCTCCGAAGGGTTCATGCCGGCGGCCGGCTCGTCGAGGAGTAGAAGCTGCGGCTGGGTGGCGAGCGCGCGGACTATCTCCAGCCGGCGCTGGTTGCCGTAGGCGAGCGAGGTGCCGCCCTCGTCCTTGAAGCGCGCGAGGTTGAAAATCTCAAGCAGCTCCATGCAGAAGTCGCGGTGCTCGCGCTCGTCAGAAGCGAAGCGCGGCGTGCGCAGCACGGCGTCCAGAAGGTTCTGGCGCGAGTGGCGGTGGCAGGCCGTCATCACGTTCTCAAGGACGGTCATGCCGGCGAAGAGCCGTATGTTCTGGAAGGTGCGCGAGACGCCGCGGCGCGAAATCTGGTAGGGGCGCAGGCCGTCCACGCGGTGGCCCTGAAAATATATCTCGCCGGAGGTGGGCTTGTAGACGCCGGTCAGGAGGTTGAAGACGGTGGTCTTGCCCGCGCCGTTCGGCCCGATGAGGCCGTAGATTTCGCCGCGGCGCACCGCCATGTCGAGCGCGTTGACGGCGACGAGGCCGCCGAAGCGGATGGTGGCCTTGTCGGTGCGGAGGATGGAGTCGCCGTCGGCGGCCTGCTCCTCGGAGCGCGCCGTGCGCGCGGCCTCGGCCAAGATGCCGTCCTCCTTCGTCGCCCTCACGTCGCTCGGTTCCGGCCCGCGTGTCATCGGTTCTGCCCCCCCCCGCCGGCTGAATCCTGGTCGGCCGCCTCCGCCCTCTGCGTGATGGGCACGCCCGCGTCGTCGCCCACCTGCCGGTCACCCTCGGGCGCCTTCTGCGCGCGGCGCAGCCAGTGGAGCCCGATTTCGCGCTCGCCGAGGACGCCCTGCGGCCGCGTCAGCATGATGACGATGAGCAGAGCCGCGTAGATGACGAGCCGCAGGTCGGCGAAGTTGAAGCCGCCGATCGAGGGGAGCTGGCGCAGCAGCTCCGGCAGGATGGTGATGACGATGGCGCCTAAGACGGCGCCCGTGATCGAGCCCATCCCGCCGAGCACGATCATGATGATGACTTCGAAACTCTTGATGAAGGTGAAGTCCGGCGTCGCCAAAAACCTCTTGAAGTGGCCGAACAGGACGCCGGCCACGCCCGCGAAGGCCGAGCTGATGACGAAGGAGAGCACCTTGTAGCGCGTCGTGTTGACGCCCATCGCCTCGGCCGCCAGCTCGTCCTCGCGAATCGAGATGAGCGCGCGGCCCGTGTCGGAGCGGACGATGTTGCGGACGACGATGATGGTCAGCACCCCGATGAGGCCGACCCAGAAGAAGTTCACCGAGCCGGGGACGGTGAAGCCGGTGGCGCCGCCGACCACGTCGAGGTTGAGGATGACGATGCGGATGATTTCGGCGAAGCCGAGCGTCACGATGGCGAGGTAGTCGCCGCGCAGGCGCAAGCTCGGGACGCCGACGAGCATGCCCATGGCGGCCGCCACGAGCGCGCCGATGAGGATGGCGATGCTGAAGACGAGGATGTGGGCGAAGGTGCCGCCGCCGAGCGACCGCTCAAGGTCTTGGCCGTGGTAGACGGTGAAGTAGGCGGACGAGTAGGCGCCTATCGCCATGAAGCCCGCGTGGCCGATGGAGAACTGGCCCGTGAAGCCGTTGATGAGGTTCAGGGAGACGGCGAGGATGACGTTAATCCCCACCAGCATCAGGACCTCCGCCTCGTAGGCCCCGAGCCCGAACCCGAACAGCCCCTCCCGGCTCATCGCCGCGTTGACGGCCCAGAGCGCGACGAGGATGGCGGCAAAGCCGGCGAGCTTTTTAGCGAAACCAGGCATAAGTTAAGTGATGGGTGTCGGGTGTCGGGTGTCGGGTGCCGGGTAGAAGCAATCCGTCTTTACCCGGCACCCGGTACCTGTCACCCGACACCTCTTCAAACTTTCTCCTGCACCGTCGTCCCCAGCAGGCCGGACGGGCGGAAGAGCAGGACGAGGATCAGGATGGCGAAGGCGACGGCGTCGCGGTACGTCGAGGGGATGCCTATCTGCTGGCCGTAGCCGACGACGAAGGTTTCGGCCGCGCCGATGAGCAGCCCGCCCAGCACCGCGCCGGGGATGTTGCCGATGCCGCCGAGCACGGCCGCCACGAACGCCTTCAGGCCCGTGATGATGCCCATCAGCGGGTAAATCGTCGGGTTGTACTGCGCCGTCAGGACGCCCCCGGCCGCCGCGAGCGCCGAGCCGAGCGCGAAGGTGAAGACGATGATGGCGTCGGTGTTGATGCCCATCAGCTTCGCCGAGTTGAGGTTGAAGGAGACGGCGCGCATCGCCGTGCCGACCTTCGTCCGGTAGACAATCCACTGGAGCAGAATCATCAGGGCGATGGAGACGCCGAAGATGAGCAACTGCGACTTCGAGATGGCGGCGTTGCCGAAGAGCTTGTAAGTCTCGTTCTGGAACAGCTCGGGGAACGACCGCGGGGCGCCGCCGAAGATGACGACGCCGAGGTTCTCCAGAAGGAGCGAGACGCCGATGGCCGTAATCAGCGTCGTCATGCGCGCGTACTTGCGCACGGGCCGGTAGGCGAAACGCTCAATCGCCATCCCGAGCAGCGCCGCCGCTATCATCGAGCCGACGAGGGTGACGGCCAGCCCTAAGAGCGAGGGCTCGCCCGCGAAGCCGAGCCAGCGCGAGATGAAGAAGCCGGCGTAGGCGCCGAGCATGTAGATGTCGCCGTGCGCGAAGTTGATCAGGCGCAGGATGCCGTAGACCATCGTGTATCCGAGCGCGATGAGCGCGTAGATCGAGCCGATGGTCAGGCCGTTGATGAGCTGCTGAACGAAGGTGTCCATGCCTTAGCTCTCGCCCGTGTCTTCTAGTGGTTGGCGTTCGAGTTGGCGCTGCCGGCCGCGTTCGAGTTGGCGGCGCCGTTGGCGTTCGTGCCGGGCGAGGACGCCCCGGCCGTGGCTCCGGCCGCGGCGGCGGCGGTCGGGGCGGGCGCGGCCCCGGCCGAGCCGCCCGGCTGAATCGTCTCCTTGTAGACCAGCTTCTTGTCGCGCAGCTCGAAGACGACGGCCGGCTTGACGGCGTCGCGCTGGGCGTTGATGTTGATGGAGCCGGTGACGCCCGCGAAGTTCTGCGTCGAGGCGAGGGCGTCGCGCAGTTTGGCCGGGTCGGTCGTGCCGGCGCGCTTGATGGCGTCGGCGAGCACGTTCATCGCGTCGTAGGCGAGCGCGGCGATGGCGTCGGGGGCCGTGCCCGAGTACTTCGCCTTGTAGGCGGCGACGAACTTCTGGACGGCCGGGCTGGGGTCGTCAATCGAGTAGTGGTTGACCATGTAGGAGCCGTTGAGGGCCGCGCCGCCGAGGTCCCAGAGCTGAGGCGCGTCCCAGCCGTCGCCGCCGAGCAGCGGGGCCGTGATGCCCAGCTCCTTGGCCTGCTTGGCGATGACGCCGACCTGCCCGTAGTAGCCGGGGACGAAGATCACGTCGGGCGCCGCCGAGCGGATGGAGGTCAACTGGCCTTTGAAGTCCGAGTCGGTCTGCGTGTAGGTCTGCTTCTGGATGACGCGTCCGCCGAGGCGCGTGAACTCCTCCTCGAAGAACTGCGACATGCCCTTGCTGTAGTCGGACTGGAAGTCGCCGAGGATGGCGGCCGTCTTGGCCTTCAGGGTGTTGGCGGCGAACTTGGCGCCGACGGCGCCCTGAAAGTCGTCGGTGAAGCAGACGCGGAAGATATAGTCGCCGACCTGCGTGACCTTCGGGTTGGTCGAGGAGGGCGTGATCATCGGGATTTTCGCCTCCTGCGCGCGGGGCGCGGCGGCGAGGCTGTTGCTGGAGGCGACTTCGCCGAGGATGGCGTGGACCTTGTTCTGGTTGATCAGCTTGGTGACGACGGTCGAAGCCTGCTGCGGCTGCCCCTGGTCGTCTTCGATGACGTACTCGACCTTGCGCCCGCCGATGCCGCCGGCCGCGTTGATCTCGTCAATCGCCATCAGGACGCCGTTCTTCGTGGACTGCCCGAAGCTGGAGGTCTGCCCCGAGAGGTCGCCGTAGATGCCGACCTTGATGGGGCCGGTGTCGCCGGACCCGGTCGGCGCGCCGTCGCCGCGCTTCTCGCAGGCGAAGGAGGCGGCGAGGAGGGTTGCCAATCCGATTGTCATTAAGGTGCGTTTCATTTTCACCTCACGAGTTTACTGTCTGAAATCGAAGGGGGGCGAGGCTTGGGTCTGGCCCTCGCGGGGGTCTTCGGGGCGGTGCCTCGCGCGGCCGCGCGAACCCTCACAGGCGACGTGCCACGGAAAGGATGCTGGTTACATCGCCGCGAGCCGTATGAGCAGTTCGTGCTCCCGCAGAAAAAGTATTGTCAGGCTTACGTCGCGCATTATACAGCTTTGGCGCCCCGTGTCGAGTGCAATCCGCCAACTTTTACGCGGCATTCTGCTAAACTCCGGCCGCCCTTGAAAGTAGAAGCCACGGAAGAAGAGGTCGAAGCCGCGGCCGAGTCGGTGCTCGGCGCGCGGGCGCGCGTCGCGGGCCGGCTCGACTTCGCGGGCGTCAACGCCGTCTACCGCGTCGAGTCGGGCGGGCGCCCCTACGCCCTCAAAGTCTTCACCTACGAGGGCTGGCCCGAGCCCGGCAAGCTCCCGTGGATAGAATCAAAGCTCACCGAGTTCGGCGTCCCGCACGCGCGCCTCGTTCACTACACGCGCGAGGCCGGCCACTTCCCGCACGGCTTCACGCTCAGCGAGTTCGTCGAGGGCGAGAACTGCAAACGGGCCGTCCGCGGCGGCCTGCTGACGCCCGCCGACTACTTCGCGTTGGCCGGCGCGCTGCTCAAAAAGGTTCACTCCGTCCCCCTCCCGCTCTACGGCTACGTCGGCGACGGGCGCGGGATGTGCGAAGACTTCGCAGGCTGGCTTCTCGACTGCGAGGTGAAAGACAGCCTGCTCTGGGTTGACGACGGGACGCGCCCCGCCGAAACCCTCCTGCCCTTAATCGAACGAAAGGTCGGGCCCGTGCTGCGCCGCTACGAGTCGCGCTTCAAGCCCGCCCTCGTCCACGGCGACGGCACCCCGAAGAACGCTCTGCTCGTGCCCGAAGGCGGCCTCGTGCTCGTTGACTGGGACGAGGCCGTCGGCGCCTACTGGGTCAGGGATTACGCCGGGCTCACTTACTGGTATTCTTACATGCACAAGGGCGCCGACGGGGACGCGGGCATGGCGCGGGCCTCGTTCTTCCGCTCCTACGGCGAGACGGGTTTTGACGAAGACGAGCTAAGCGAGCTTGAGCGGGCGATGCACGTGGCGATGGCGGCGGGCGAAATGTCGTACCTCTACAAAGTCGGCGACGCGCCCGGCTACGCACGCTCGCGCGCGCTCCTGACGAGCCTGCTCGGAGTGACCGTGTGACGAGGTTTGAAAAGTTGAGAGACGAGACGACAGGGACGAAGGCTGAGCCCGCGGGCGGCGCCCCGGAGTCGGGCGACATGAGCGCGGAGGAGTTCCGCCGCCACGGGCACGAGGTCGTTGACTGGATAGCCGACTACCTTTCACGCCCCGAACGCTTCCCCGTGCTCGCACAGGTCGAGCCCGGACAGCTCCGCTCCCAACTTCCCTCCTCCCCGCCCGAGACGGGCGAGCCGATGTCGGCCATCCTCGCAGACTTCGAGCGCCTCATCGTGCCCGCCGTCACGCACTGGAACCACCCCTCCTTCTTCGCCTACTTCGCCACCTCCGCCTCCGCGCCCGGCATCCTCGGCGAGCTTTTGGCCGCGGCCTTCGACAACAAGGCGATGCTCTGGCGCACCTCGCCCGCCTCGACCGAGCTTGAAGAAGTCGCGCTCGACTGGCTGCGCCAACTGATGGGACTGCCTGAGGAGTTCGGCGGGATTATTTATGACACGGCCTCCGTCGCGACCATGCACGCCGTCGCCGCCGCACGCGAAGCCCTGAGCTTACGCGTCCGCGAAGACGGCATGAGCGGCCGTCCCGACCTCCCGCTCCTCCGGCTCTACGCCTCGGAGCAGTCACACTCTTCGGTCGAGAAGTCACTCATCGCCCTCGGCCTCGGCCAACGTTCGCTCGTCAAGGTGCCCGCCGACGCCGAGTTCCGCATGGACGCGCGCGCCCTCGCCGCGTTGATTGACGAAGACAGGCGCGGCGGCCATCTCCCCTTCTGCGTCGTCGCCACGGTCGGGACGACTTCGACGACCAGCGTTGACCCCGTGCCCGACATCGCCGACGTGTGCGAGCGCGAACGACTCTGGCTGCACGTTGACGCGGCCTACGCCGGCTCGGCAGCGGTCGTCCCCGAGCTGCGCGACGTGCTCAAGGGCTGCGAGCGCGCGGACTCTCTGGTAACTAACCCACATAAATGGTTATTTACTCCATTCGACCTCTCGGCGCTCTACTGCCGCCGCCTCGAAGTGCTGCGCCGCGCCTTCACGCTCGTCCCCGAGTACCTGCGCACGCCCGAGCAGGATGCCGTCCGCAACGGCTCCGACTACGGCGTCCAGCTCGGCCGCCGCTTCCGCGCCCTTAAGCTCTGGATGGTCCTCCGCTACTTCGGCGCCGACGGCCTCGCCTCCCGCATCCGCGAACACTGTCGCCTCGCGCGCCTCTTCGCCTCGCTCGTCGAAGACTCGCCGGACTGGGAACTGCTCGCGCCCGTCCCCTTCAGCGTCGTCTGCTTCCGCGCGCGTCCCGAACAGCATGCTTCTCATCCCGACGCGCTCAACGAACAAATCATGAACGCCGTCAACGCCACCGGCGACGTGTTCCTCTCCCACACGAAGCTCAACGGCCTCTTCACCCTCCGCCTTGCCGTCGGCAACATCCGCACCGACGAGACACACGTCCGCCGCGCGTGGCAGCTTTTGAACGAACAGCTACGAAGGCTCGCCTGAACGTTTATGAAGGAAGGTCCGACCCAACAGTGCTGACACACATCGTCGTCTGGAAGTACCGCGAAGAAGTTAGTGAAGAGCAGAGGCGCGAGCACGTCGCGAGGCTCCGCCGCCTGACCGAGTTCATCCCCGAGATTCTGAGCTTCGCCGTCGGCACGGACGTGCTGCACCTGCCGCGCTCTTACGACACGGGGCTCGTCGCCACCTTCTACGACCGCGCGGCGCTCGACGCCTACACGAATCACCCCGAACACCTCGCCGTCGCCGCGATGGGGCGCGACGTGAGCGCGCACGTCGTCTCCGTTGACTTCGAGGACGAGTGAGCGGGCGCAAGAAAATCCTGCTCGCGCTGCTCCTGCTGCTCGCCGCCACGCAAGCGCCCTTCGTCTACACGCGCTTCCGGCTCGCGAGTCTGCGCGCGGCCGTCACGGATTTAAATTCGACACGCGAGCCCGCCTCGGCCGACGACCCCTTCGACGAATACGCCGGGGTCTTCCACGTCCACACGGCCCTCGGCGGCCACAGCACGGGCCGGCCCGAGGAGGTGGTAGCGGCAGCCGCCGAAAACCGTCTTGCCTTCGTCGTCATGACCGAGCACCCCTCGGCCGAAACCGACACCGCCGCCGCGACGGTCAAAGGCTTGCAAGGCGGCGTGCTCTTCGTCAACGGCAGCGAGCTGACCCTCCGAGGCGGCGCGCGCCTCTTCGTCGCCCCCGGCCTCTCGAAGACCCCGCCGACGCCCGCCCCCTTTCAAGATTTGGTCAAAGCTTCGAGGGACGAAGGCAGGCTCGCCGTCCTCGGCTACCCCGAAGAGTTACAAGGCCCCTGGCCGGAAGGCTTCGACGCCGTCGAAGTCTACAACCTCTACACGAATGCCAAGGCGGCCAAGGGCCTGACGCTTTACCTGAACGGCCTCTGGTCTTATGTCGGCTACCCCGACCTGCTCTTCGCCACCTTCTACGAACGCCCCTCCGAAACGCTCCGCCGCTGGGACGAAGCGAACGCCGCCGGCCGCGCCCGCCTCCCCGCCCTCGCGGGCAACGACGCCCACGCCAATCTAGCCCTAAGTTCTTTTAAACTCGACCCTTACGAACTGAGCTTCGGCCTCGTCCGCAACCACGTCCTGCTGGAGAAGGGCACGCCCCTCGACGCCGAAAGCCTCATCCATGCCCTCCGCGCCGGGCACAGCTTCGTCGCCTTCGACCTGTTCGGCGACCCAACCGGCTTCCGCTTCTCGGCCGACAACGGTTCGGACAGACGCATTCAGGGCGACGAAATCGCCCTCCCCCCCGGCGGCCTCGTCCGCCTCACGGCCCGCTCGCCCCTCAAGAGCCGCATGCTCTTCTTCAAGAACGGCCAAGTCTTTCGGGAAGAGAAAGATACGAGCCTTGCTGTCTTGGCGGTCGAAGGGCCGGGCGTCTACCGCGTCGAGCTTTATCTGGACCAGTTAGGGAGTCTTCTGGCGGGCAAGCCGTGGGTCATTTCGAACCCCGTCTACGTGCGTTGAAGATTTACGGCGGGCAGATACGACATCGCCCCGCACAGTGTTGCCTGTGTGGGGCGTTTCGCCGCTGGGTCGGAAGCCCGGCCCAATTTTTGGGAGAAGGTTCGTACGAAACCTTCAAACTGTAGAGAATCTAGTGTGTGATCCTTCTCACGCCTCTCGTCCCAGTGTGTGCGGGACAGCGCGTGTACAGCCTCCCGATTAAGTTGTCCAAGTAAACTTATACTAAACCCACTCAGGTTTTCTGTCAACTTTCAGCTTGACCGACCCCGTCTCGTACAGCCGCGTTAAACACGTTCGGGGGCCGGGATGGTGCAGCCGATACACGCTTTCGGCTGTCGGCCGTTTGCGTCGCGTCGGGGGGCGGCGGAAAGCGTTGAAACGTTGAATTTTATAGGTATCGGAGGCGTCCCGACGTGGCACTGTGTTTGCAGCCCGAGCCATAGCCTGAAAGCGTGGCGGCGCGGAGAGTAAACGCCACGGCGGCCAGTCCCGACGACGAGACGAAGCCTCGCGGCTCTCCGACACCAGGAGTTTCAAATGACAGAGACGGCAGCATTCCCCCTTATGCAGGGCGTCGAAATACAACTCGGGTCGGCACCGGCGGTCGCCAAGCCCGCCTCGGATTTCGAGTTGGCGCAACGTGCCTCCACGGGCGACTCCCCGGCCTTCGAGGAGCTGTACTCGCGCCACGGCCGCCGCGTCTACTCGCTCTGCCTGCGCATGACTGCCAACGCCGCCGAGGCCGAGGACTTGTCGCAGGAAGTCTTCATCCAACTCTACAAAAAGGCCGGCTCGTTCCGCGGCGAGTCGCAGTTCACCACCTGGCTGCACCGGCTGACGGTCAATCAGGTCTTGATGCACTTCCGCCGTAAGGGTGTGAGGCTGGAGCAGACGACGGAGGATGGCGAGACTCCTCCCCAAGTCGTGGCGGGGACGGAGAATCCGTCGCAGATGCCTGTGGTGGACCGGATAGCTTTGGACCGCGCCGTCGGGCAGTTGCCTCCGGGGTACCGGGCTGTCTTCGTGCTGCACGACGTGGAGGGGCACGAGCACGAGGAGGTGGCGAGGCTCCTG
>DASZEK010000169.1:0-32710 GCA_035941045.1 Pyrinomonadaceae bacterium
CCCCCCCCCCCCGCCTCGCTTTATTCGGGCGGACCTCTACCGCGACCCGTGCATGATACTCGCGAGTATCACCGCGCCGAGGAAGCCCACCCCCAGCACGACCAGCCCGACGGTCGAGGAACTCACGACGGCTATCGCCGCCGCCCCCAAGCCGCCCAGGCCCCTTCTCGACGTGAGCCACTTCGTGAACATGGACCCCGCGACGCCGAGTCCGACGCTGCTCGCCACCGCCAGCACGATGTAGAAGGCGAGGCCCGGATTCGCCTCCCGCTCGCTGAACCCGTTCAGGCCCAGCAGCAGAAACAGGAAGACGCACGCGGCGGCGACCAACTGGACGGCGGCGACGACGATGAAGACGATTATTCGCATCCCTTCAGACCCGCGCGGCCCGCGCGGCCTCCCTCCCATTCTCAACTCATAAGCGGACGCCGAACTGCTCGCGCAGCACGGCCGCGAACTCCTCCTCGTCGGCGAGCGCGCGCTCGCGCCGCGTGCCGTCGGGGTCGGTCGTGATGAGGCGCAGCCCGCTGAGCGTCACGCGCCCGCCGCCGTCGGTCGCCAGCGTGCAGACCCGGCCGCGCGTGAAGTGCGACTCGGGCGAGGTCTGGTGGTAGCGGCACATCTCGGCGTAGTCGGCGTAAGCGCGCGGCCGGAGGGTGAAGCTGTATTGCGGCTCCCAGTCGGCGCCGCCGTCGCGGCGTTCGAGGACGAGGCGGTCGCCTTCGGGGCGGACGCGGTAGGCGCTCCGACCCTGCCGCTGCTCGCCCCGCTCGTCGAGCCGGAGCGGCTCGCGGAACGAGTCGCCGAAGCCCACGTCGGCGAGCCACCTCTCGCCGAGGTTGACGACGAGCGCCATGTGGTCGAACTCCGGCCCGAAGCCCCCGTCTTTGCGAGCGACCCCGGCCGAGAGCATTTGCACGTCGAAGCCGAGCGCGCGCAGCAGGGCGGCGAAGAGCCCGTTGAGTTCGTAGCAGAAGCCGCCGCGCCTGTTCCCGACGACCTTCTCGAACAGCGGCCCGTCTTCGAGCACGACGGGCTGACGGGCGTGGATGCTCAGGTTCTCGAAGGGGACGACGTGCAGGTGTGCGACGTGCAGGGCGCGCAGCGTCTCGGCCGTGGGCTCAAGCGGGCCGCGGTAGTCGATGCGTTCGAGGTAAGCCTTAACGTCCAACGCGCGCGCGCTCCCTCTCACGGACCCGTGACCGTGACCGCGACGGTCCGCGACCCGCAGGCCGTCCTGAAGGTCACGCCGTAGAGGCCCGGCCTCCTGCTGACCGACCTGACGGTGTACCTCGCGCGTCCGCCTCCCGCGGGCTGTTCGGCGAAGACGGCGATGTCGGCCCAGTGCGGCGTCGAGGCGCCGACGCGCGCGGGGCCGGCCGTCTCGTCGAGTCTCAGGGTGACGACCGCCGCGCCGCCTCCTCTGATGGTGAGAGCGCCGGGGATGGCCGCGAGCGTGCAGGGCAGGAGCCTGCCGCTCGGGCGGGCGGAAGACTTCGGCGCGGCCTCTTCGGCGTCCGCGCGCCCCTGACCTTTTCTCGACGGGGGATTGTCTTCACGCACGGCCGAGGGCTCGGGCCGTTCGTCACGCTTCCTGACGGCGGCGTCGCCCGAAGGCTCGGCGGCCGTCGGCTCTGCGTGCGCGGCCGGCGACTCTTCGGCCGGGGGCGCGCTCGCGGTAGCGGCCGGCGCTTCCTTCGACGGCTCCGCGGGCGGCGCGACCGCGGAAGCGGACGAGGGCCGCCACGACGTTATCCAGAGCCCGATGACGCCGCCGAGGGCCAGAGAGATTAAGACGGCGCCGGCCATCGTGACGGCCTCGGCCGGGTTGCCGCGCGCGGGGCCGAGCACGCGCCGCGCGGCGGGCCGGGTCGCGAGCGCCTGCGTCGAAGCGGGCGTGTCCGCCGCGGACTTGCCCGCGCCTTTGACGGCGTAAAAGCACCCGCCGAGGCACAGGCAGGTGCCGAGGATGAGCAGAGACCCTTCGCCCCGGCTGTAAACGGCCGAGGGGCCGGGCTCGCCGCCGTTGAGCACCAAAGCGAGGAGCCCGACGCCGAGCAGGGCGACGACCGCGCCGACGATGCGACCTGTCATTTAATCTCCGCGGGTAAGGGAAGTGAGTGGGGGCGGCCCCGCCCCGAACAATTTAAACGCGCCGCGCGCCCGAAAAGATATGCCCGGCCGCGAGTCCTGTCAACGCCGACTGCTTAAAGAAGAGGCCCGCCCGCGACGGCGTCGTCGCAGCGTTCGCATCCGGCGCGCCCGCAGTGCGTGATGCGCGGCTCGGCGCGGACGGCCGCCGCGGCGAGCGACAGCGCGTCGCCGGCCGGCAGAAGTCTCCAGACGCTTTGCCCGACGGTCGTCCGCCGTGTGACGGCGCGCAGGTGAGGCTCAAGCCTGCCGAAGCCCTCCGAGCAGCCGCCGACTTCGACCGCCTCCGGCTCGCCCCGCGCGTCGTTGGCCCAGCGGCGGAACAGCGCGCGGCCCGCCTCCTTCTCGGCCAGGTGCAGCAGCGTCATCCTCTCGAAGCCCACGCCCATCAACAGCACGAAGCCTCCCGCGCGAGCCAGCGCCCCGAGCGGCGCGTAAGGCTCCGAAGGCGACTGCGTCGAGATTAACTCTTCGGCGAGCGGGCCGGCCGCCGTGAAGGAGTCGAGCGGGTGACGGCCGCGCACGCGCCCCGGATGGGCGAGCAGGGCGGCGGGGACGGCGCCCATGTCGTCGTCAATCTCGGCCGTCTCGGGCGTGTAGATTCGGCCTGCGCCGGGGCACGGCCCGCTGCCGCGGACGTAGTCCCAGCCGTTGCGCTCGAAGCGGAGGTGGGCGGGCGGTTCAATCGCGAAGACGGACGAGAAGGTCGGAGCGAGCATCGTGCAGCCTTCTTCGAGTAAGGCGATGACGACGGCTCGCGCCCCGCCCTCGACGCGGCCGAACGAGCGCAGCGAGCTGTGGACGCAAACTGCCCGGCCGCTCAAGCCGAGCGCGCGGACGGCACGACGCAAATCTTGCCCGGTCACGTCCATGTCGGGGATGTCAGCGGCAGACGGTGGCAGGCCCGTCGGGCGCGGCGGCGAACTTGAGCGGCTCGGTCGCGACGGGCTCGGTCCAGAGCAGGCCCGACGCGCGCCAGCGCCCGCGCAACTCCTCGCCCAGCTTCTTCGACTCGTACCAAGTGGAGGCGATGACTTGCAGCGTGTGCTCGCCGGGCCGGATGGTGTTGGCGGCGCG
Organism: Pyrinomonadaceae bacterium; assembly: GCA_035941045.1. Classification (GTDB taxonomy): domain Bacteria; phylum Acidobacteriota; class Blastocatellia; order Pyrinomonadales; family Pyrinomonadaceae; genus QHXN01. The sequence goes on from DASZEK010000169.1 coordinate 3,229, forward strand.
CCCGGCGCCCTCGGGCGTGACGCCGACGCCGACGATTATCTCCGTCTCGTAGAGGCCGCCGGGCGGCAGGACGACGAAGGCGGCGCCGGGCCGCGCCCCGTTTATCGCCTCGGCCTGCGCGTCGTTGAAGCGCGCGTTGAGGATGGCGACCTCGTACTGCCACGGGCGCGCGCCCGTCGGCGGGCCGCCGCGGACTTTCGTCTGGTAGAAGAGATTCTTGCCGCGGTAGACGATGAGCTTCCGGCCGCCCGTGTTCTGATAGCGCAGGCGCAGGCGCAACTGGAGGATGTGAATCCCGCCGCCGGCACAGTAACTCCGGCCGACGATTTCGGACGTGAACCGGAGCGGCGACTTCTCGTCGGGCCTCGCCGCGCGCGCGGCCGTTGCGCCGAAGAGAATCACGAGGGCGGCCGGGAGGATGATTCGCATCACGTTCTTCAGGCCATGAGCGCGCCGCGGTCAACCTTGGACATGGGGACCGCGCACTCCATCACTATCCCGAGGGCGAGGCACGGGTCGAGCACCTCCTTGCCCTGCATCATGATGTCTTGGATGGCGAAGGCGACGAGCAGGGGCCAGTGCGACGGGTCGGGGCAGAACCTCGAAATCATCGGGAAGACACGCGGCCAGATGGCTTCGACGTAATTGAGCGGCGTGTCGTGCAGCGGGTGCCCTTCGGGCAGGCGGGGGCGCCCGAACTCCGGCCCGCCGACGGTCCCGGCGACGTGCCCGAACACCTCGTCCGGCTCCGCTATGTTCCGGCACCCGGCCGCCTCCGCCCCGCCCGCGGCGAGGCTCCAGACCGAGTATTGGTCCTCGACGAGCGGCTTGTTGAGCGCGTCGCCGAAGAAGTAGAGCTTGCCGTCGGCGCCTTCGGCCCGCACGAAATGGGCCGTCTCGTCGAGCCCCTGCGCGCGCGCCTGAGCGCGGACGCTGGCCTGGCAGGTGTAGCCGGCCAGAGACCCGAGCGCGCCGAGGATTGATTCGATGTGGACGCCGCGCTCGGTTTGCATCGCCGCCATCATGCGCTGCGCGAGTTCCTTGCCCCCGACCTTGGCCCCGACGAGGGGGTCCTCGCCGACCCTCTCCTTGACCCTTTCGAGGAGTTCGGCCTCCCACCGGTCGGGGTCAGTCGCCCTGAGGGCCGAAGGAAGCTCGTCACGTGTAAAGCGGCCAAAAAGTTTCTTGAACATTAATCACCCGAGGTCTTCGTCGGTCAGGAGAATGGTCTTGACGCTCAGCGTCCGGCGAGGCTCGCCACGACGGCCGACAACTCGGCGGGCTCGATGGGCTTCGCGAGGTGGACCTGAAAGCCGGAGGCGAGGGCGAGCGCGCGGTCGTCTTCGGCCGCGTAGGCCGTGAGCGCCGCGGCGGGCGTCCGGCCGCCGAGTTCTTCGGGCAGCGCGCGCACCTGCCGGATGAGCGAGTAGCCGTCGCCGTAAGGCATCCCGATGTCGGAGAGCAGGACGTGCGGGCGCCACGTCTTCAAGAGCCCCAGCGCCTCGGCCGCCGAGGAGGCCGCGAGGACTTCGGCGCCGCAGCGGCCCAGCACCTCGGTCAGAAGATTGCGCGCGTCCGATTCGTCGTCAACCGCCAACACCTTCACGCCCGCGAGCGAAGGGGGCGCGGGCGCCGACGCCGCGGCGATTGAATCGGAGGGCTTCGCGCCGTCGGCCTCCGTGACGGGAAGCCTGACGGTGACGGTCGTGCCCCGGCCCTCGCCCTCGCTCTCGGCGCGGACGCTGCCGCCGTGCGCCTCGACCAAGTGGCGCACGATGGCGAGCCCGAGGCCGAGCCCCGCGTGGCGCCTCGACGTGCCCATGTCGGCCTGCCGGAAGCGTTCGAAGACGTGCGGCAAAAACTCGGGCGCGATTCCGGCGCCCGTGTCGCTGACGGCGATTTCGGCGTGCGAGTCGGAGCGGCCGAGCCGGACCTGCACGCGCCCGCCGCGCGGCGTGAACTTGACGGCGTTCGAGAGGAGGTTCCAGACCACCTGCTGCAAGCGCGCCGGGTCGCCCGAGACTTTGCAGGCGTCGGGCTCGAAGACGGCCTGAAGCTGGATGCCTTCGGCCGAGGCCGCGGGGCGGACGACGCCGACCGCCGCCTCGACGACCGCCGCCAGCTCGACCGGCCTGAACTCCACCTTGAGCTTGCCCGTGATGATGCGCGACACGTCGAGCAGGTCTTCTACCAACTGCGCCTGCGCGCGCGCGTTGCGGTAGATGGCCTCGAAGGCGGCCTCGCGCTGCGACTCGTCCATGGCCCCGTCGGCGAGCATCCTCGACCAGCCGAGGATGGCCGTCAGCGGCGTGCGCAGCTCGTGAGAGAGCGTGGCGAGGAACTCGTCCTTCAGGCGGTTGGCCTGCTCGGCTTCGGCGCGGGCGGCCTGCTCGCGCGCCAGCTCAAGGCGTGCCTCCTCGGCGCGCTTGCGCTCGGTGATGTCGCGCGAGATGCCGACGAGGCCCGTCACGCGGCCCGCCTCGTCGAAGACTGGGACCTTGGTCGTCGAGAGCCAGGTGGTCGAGCCGTCGGGGTAGACCTCCTTCTCCTCCTTGTCGAGCAACGGTCGGCCGGTGTTTATGATTCTTAACTCATCCTCGCGCGCGGCCCGCGCGTGCTCCTCGATGAAGAAGTCGAAGTCCGTACGGCCGACGACCTCCTCGGGCGCGAGGCCCGCGCGGTAGGGGGCGTGGCGGTTGACGCGGGTGAAGCGCCCTTCGGTGTCCTTGAAGTAGATGGCGTCGGGGATGTTGTCCATCAGGGCGCGGAGCAGGCTGCTCTCGCGCCGGAGCGCCTCCTGCGCCGCCTTGCGCTCGGTGAAGTCGCGCATGACGACGACGGCGCCCAGCTTCTCGCCCTCGGGGCTGTAGATGGCGGCGCCGCTGGCGATGACGACGCGCGGCGGGCCGCCCTTGGGGGCGACGACCATCTCCGCGTCGCGGACGCGCTCGCCCCGGAGGGCGCGGAAGAGGGGCACCTCCTCCTTCTTCATGCGCGTCTTACCGTCGGGCAGGTAGAGGTCGTAGTATTCGGCCCAGTCGGCGGCGGGCAGCGGGCGCTCGGGCAGGCCGTGGAGCGTGCGCGCGGCGTGGTTGAAGACGGTGAGCACGCCGCGCGAGTCGCAGGCGACGATGCCGTCCTCGACGTTCTCAAGGAGGGCGTTGATGAAGCCCTGCCGCTTCTCGGGCGGGAGGCTGGGGGTCGTGTCGGTCGTCTCTTCGGGGTGCATCGGTATCGAGGGGCGTCGGGCCGGGTCGCCTTGAGCGTTTGATTGTGGGGCAGGACTCTCTGTTTTATCAAGCCCTTTTATCGGGGCAAGGAGTTTCGAGGTATGAGAAGGATGCAGGGCACGCTGTCGCGCCTCCTCGTCGGCGTCTTGGTGGTGGGCTGCGCGGCCCCGGCCCGGTCGCAGGAGTCGGCCGAGGGCGTGCGCGCGACGCTCGCGCTCGCGGGCGGGAAGGCGGTCTACCGCGCGGGCGAGCCCGTCAGGCTGGTGCTCGCGTTCACGTCCGAGCGCGAGGGCTTCGTCGTCAACACGACGCTGACGAAGCCTGCCTCGCCGGTTGACCAACTCTCGGTCGCGCCGGAGGCGGGCCTCGCGCGCTGGCTCGACGAGTACTCGGGCGGGCACAGGTACGCGCCCGACTACGCCGACATCCGGCGGCTGACGGGCGAGCCGCTGACGCTCACGCTGGTCGCCAACGACTGGTTCCGCTTCGACCGGCCGGGCCGCTACACGGCGCGCGTCAAGACCCACAGGGTTTCGCCCGCGGGGCGGGACCACACGCCCGGCGGGGTCATCAGCTTGACGACGAACGAGGTGAGCTTCGAGGTCGTGGCGATGAGCGCGGAGGAGGAGTCGCGGGAGGTCGGGCGCCTCTCCGCCGCCTTCGCCGCGGCGAAGGATTGGCGGGAGGCGGCGCGAGTCTCCGAAGAACTCTCGTACCTGACGGGCGAGGCCGCGACGCGCGAGAAGGTGCGGCTCTACCTCACGCCGAAGCAAGGCCCCGGCAACGCCGAACAGAACCTCTACTACGGCCTCTACATGGCCCGCGACCGCGCGCTCGTCGCGCGCCTCCTGCACGAGTCGCTGCGCGACACGAAGACGGCGCCCACGCATTCGACGCTGCACACGCTCGTCCACCTCCGCATGATGCTGGAGGGCGCCGAGCCGCCGGACCGCAGCTTCAACCCCGCCGTCGCGCCCGAGACGCCGGGCGAGCGGCGCCGGAGGGAAATCCTCGACGAGTACCTGAGAGAGCTTGCGGCGAGTCTGCCGAAGCGTTCGGGCGAGAGCCTGAGGGCGACGGCCATGCTCGTGCTCGACAACGCGCGGCAGGGCGCGGGGCAGGACGCGCAGATGTCGGCCGACGTGCGCGAGATTCTGCTCCGCGAGTTCGACCGACTGCACCCTTACGCGCAGGAGCGCCTGCTGAGCTACCACTGGGAGCAGGTGCGCGGCGGCCCTTCGATGCGCGACGCGCTCGAACGCGTCCTGACGGCGCGGCGCGAGCCGGGGAGCTACCAGTTACGCGGCGCTGCCATCAAGCGTCTGATTGAAATCGACCCGGAGCGCGCCCGCCCGTTCGTCGTCGCCGAGATACGCGACCCGTCGTCGGTCGTTGACCTCGACGTGCTGCGCTCGCTCAGGGACGAGACGCTGCCGGAGGCCGACGCCGCGCTGCTCGAACACGTCCGCCGCTTCGGGCCGGGCGGAGACATCGTCGGGATGCGACACAAGGGGCTGCTCGCCGCGCGCTACGCCTCGCCCGCCGTCTACGACGGGATGCTTGAGGCGTATCAGGCGTGGGGCTCGAAGTGGCAGCCGGACGCGCGCGCCGCCGTCCTCGGCTACCTCGCGCGCTGGAACGAGGCGCAGGCGATGCCGCTCGTCGAGCGGGCGGCGGCCGAACTCGGCGGCGGCATTGACTCTCAATTCTTCCTCGAACTGACGGCGGCGCGCACGCCCGCGCCGGTCTTGGAGCTGGTGCGAAAGCGCCTTGATGGCGACGACCCGCAGGCCGTCGGCTCGGCCGCCTACGTGCTGTCGAAGCGCGGGACGGCCGACGACGCACGGCTCGTCGAGGCGCGGCTCGAACGCTGGCTGAAGGAGTGGGGCGGGCGCACCGCCGAGCTTGACGGCACGGACAAGAAGTCGGTCATCCAGAGCATGGCGCAGGTGAACCTGATGTGGGCGCTGCTGAACGGCCAGTCGTGGAAGCTGCCGGAGGAGAAGGCCCGCCGCCTCAAAGAGACCTGCGTCACGCGCCTCTGCCGGCAGAACTTCCAAATCCGTTAGCGCGGTCGGCCGCCTTCAAGTATCAGCAGGCGGCGCGAGTAGTCGAAGACGACTTTGAAGTGGCGCAGCACGCCGTTGCCGATGCTGCCGTCGAACTCGTCGCTGGCGAGCATGCCTTCGGAGGCGAGTGAGAAGAACGTGAGAACGTTGTCGAAGCGTTCGCCGCCGAGCGTCAGACTCTCAACCATCCCCGCCACGGCCCGCGAAGTGCCGCCGAGCCCCCCGAGTGGAGTTGTGTCTTCCGGCCGCGCCCCCGCCAGCAGCCCGTGCCTCTCGGCGAAGGGCCTGTTGAGGATGAGCGCGTGGCCGCCGCCGCTGTCTATCTCGAACAAGCCCCGGACGGCCGCGCGGCCCTGCGGCTTGACCCGCGCGCGCGCGAAGACGAGCCCGCTCTCCGCGTCCAACACTAACGGCACGCGCCGCCCCCGGCCGCGATACCTGAAGCGGCGCGGCGAGTAAAGGTTGACGACGCGCGCCTCGTGGTCAATCTCCACGACGAGGCGGCGGAAGAAGCCGTAGCCGAGTATGCCTTCGACCTCGCGCCCTTCGGCCGTTCGCAAGTCGTCGAGTGAAGTCGCGGCGAGCGTCTGCCGCGCGAGGGCCACGCCGGGCAGGCGGAGCGTGACGCCGTCGGCGGCGGCAGTCTCGACAGCCGTTTCGCCGACGCCGTAGCCGCCCTCGCCCGCGCGCAGCCTGAGGCCCAGAGAACGCGCGAGGCGGAGGCTGATGACGGAGGAGGCGCCCGTGTCGAGGATGAAGAGGAGCGGCCCCGAGTCGTTGACGCGGACGCGCAGGTAGACGTGATTCCGGTGCAGCTCGAAAGGGATGGCGCGCGCCGCGCCGCCCGCGTCGAAACGGACTTCCGGCGCCCGCCGCGGCTGCCCGAGCGCGGCTTGAGCGACGCAGCACAGCGCGAGCAGGCAGAGGCCCGTGTTGAGGAGGAGGCGCATCAGAAGTCGAAGAACTCGTCGCGGCGCGAGACGGCGTCCAGGGCGCGGGCGTAAAAATCCTCGCCGCCGAAGTTGCCCGACTTGAGGACGAGCGGCAGCGGGCGTTCGCCGACGGCGAAGCAGAGCGGCACGCCGGGCTCGATGTTGCGCCCGACGCGCAGCGCGCCCAGCTCAAGCCGCCGGCACACCGCGCCCGAAGTCTCACCGCCCGCGACGACGAGCCCGCCGGCCGCGCCGCCTTCGACAATCTCACGCACGGCGCCCGCCAGCGCGTAGGAGAGTTTTTCGCCGAGCGCCGGGACCGACAGTCCGCGCGCCTCGCCCCAACGCTGCACGCCGCGCACGTCGTCCGGCCCGGCCGAGGTCGTCAGAAGGCAATGCCGGCCCGCGCTCAACTCGGCGCGCACGTCGCGCGCGAGCGTTGCCGCGTCGAGCGAGTTCGACAGAAGCTCTTCGGCCGCGAGGCGGCGCACCGACGCGCCCCGCGCGGCGAACCATTCGTTCTGCCGTCGCGTCGCCTCCGAACAACTCCCCGCCGCAATCAAACAGCCCGCGCCGTTCACGCCCGAAGGCAGGGGCGGCGGCGCGGGCCTCTCTTCTTCGAGCAGCCCGCGCTCGCGCCAGACGCGCGGCAGCCACGCGCCGAAGGCCGAGCCGCCCGTCACGAGCCGCAAGCCTTCGCACGCGCGCGTGACGGCCTCGACGTGCGCCTCGTGCAGACAGTCAACGACGGCGACGTTGACGCCTTCGCGCCGAAGCTCTGCGAAATGCCCCTTCAGACTTTCGCTCCCGCCTTCGACGGCCGCGTAGGGCGCGAGGCCGACCCGGCGGCGCGTCTGCCGGCCGAGGAGGTCAACGAGGTCCGGGTTCGTCATCGGCGTCAGCGGGTGGTGGCGCATGGGCGAGTCGCTGAGCAGGCGGCCGTGGACGAAGTGGTAGCCTTGATAAGTCGTCCGCCCGTTGACGGGCAGCGCCGGCAGGGCGACGGTGAACTGCTCGCCGAGTTCGTCCATCGCCGCGTCAATCGAGGGGCCGATGTTGCCCTCGGGCGTCGAGTCGAACGTGCTGCAATACTTGATTTGAAAAAGGCGCGGCCTCATCGCCCGCAAGAGTTTGACGGCCGCGCGCGTGCGCTCGTAGGCGAGCGCGGGGGCGACGTTGCGCGTCGCCTCGGCCATGACGACGGCGTCGTAGCCGCGGGCCCACGCCGCGAGACGTTCAGGCGCGGGCAAGTCTATGACGAGCAGCGTCCGCGCGCCCTGCCCGGCCAGCATCCCGGCGAGGTCGCTCGCGCCCGTGTCGTCGTCGGCGACGGCCGCGAAGAGAAGTTCGTTCATAAAGTCTTTAGCCGAGCGCCGCGCGGACGGCTTCGAGGCTCGTGTGGAGGCTTGAGAGCACGGGCACCCCGGCCGAGACTCGGGGCAGGACGCGGGCCATCGAAACCTGCGCGAGCACGACGGTCGAGACGCCGCGCGCTTCGAGCCGCGCGACGGAGTCGAGCACGAGCGCGTCGTGCCGCGCGGCGTCGCCCGAGAGCAGCGCGTCGTAAGCCTCGGGCGTCACGTCCTCGACTATCTCGACCTCGGCGCCCGCCTCGGCCGCCGCGTCTTTAATCAATCTGGAAGTCGGGACGAGCGTCGGCGGGAAGGTGGCGACGACGCCTATCAGGCGGCCCGCGCGGACCGCGCGCCGCGCCATCGGGTAATCAATCTTGAGCACGGGCAGGGGGAAAGAGCCCGCGAGTTTGTTGACCGTCTCCAGCGAGACCGACGAGCAAGTGACCATCGCGGCCTCGGCGCCGTAGGTGCGGGCGGCGACGCCGATCATGTCGGCCAGCCTCGCCTCCACGCCCGCGCGGTCGCCTTTGGCGAGCAGCCTGAGCAGGCCGTCGTCGAGCAGGTTGGTGACTTCAATCTCGGGCGCGGCCTCGGCGTAGAACTGCGCGAGCGGGCCGACGGCGGCCGGCGAAGTGTGGACGAAGGCGACTCTCCTCTTCTGCATAGCGCGGCATCATACCCGCCCGACGGCCCGGACGAGAAGCGTTTTGACTTCCACCTGACTTTGTGTTTTTCTATCGCTCACTTTCCATTCCTTGAAAGGCCGAAGGCTTCTGATGAAAACAATCCCCCGAGTGTTAAGCATCGCCGGGCTGCTGTGCGCGCTCGCCCTCTTCGCCGGCTGCACGCCCGCCGAGCAGCAGGGCGGCCAGGCCAACTCGAACGCGCCGGGCGGCGGCGCGGCTACGGCCAAGCGCGTCGGCATCACGCTGCTGACCAAAGAGCACGAGTTCTACCGCGAGCTTGAGGCGGGCTTGCGCGAGGCCGCCGCGAAGGCCGGCTACCAGGTCATCATCACCTCCGGCGACATGGACCTCGCCAAGCAGCAGTCGCAGATCGAGAACTTCATCGTCCAGAAGGTCGACGCCATCGTCGTCTGCCCCGCCGACTCGAAAGGCATCGGCCCCGCCATCGAGCAGGCCAACTCCGCAGGCATCCCCGTCTTTACCGCCGACATCGCCGCGCAAGGCGGCCGAGTAGTCTCGCACATCGCCTCCGACAACCTCGCGGGCGGGCGCATGGCCGGCGAGTTCATCGCCAAGGCCATCAATGGTCAGGGCGAGGTCGGCGTCATCGGCCAGCAGGAGGTGCAGACCGGGCTCGACCGCGAGAAGGGTTTTAAGGAGGAGATCGCCAAGCACCCCGGCATCAAGGTGGTCCAGACCTTGAACGGCGGCGGCGTGCGCGACCGCGCGCTCAAGGCCGCCGAAGACATGCTGCAAGGCAACCCGAACCTCAAGGCCATCTTCGGCATCAACGACGACTCGGCGCTCGGCGCGCTCTCGGCCGCCGAGGCGCGCGGCAAATCGGACCTCGTCATCGTCGGCTACGACGCCACGCCCGAAGCCGTCAAGGCCATCCAGCGCGGCAGCCCGCTCAAGGCCGACGTGGCGCAGCAGCCGCGCGACATCGGCGCCAGGACCATCGAGACCATCGGCCAGCACTTCGCCGGCACGCAGGTGCCCCCGAGCGTCGCCGTCCCGATCAGGATGGTGGACGCCGCGTCCGCCGGGAAGTAATCCGCACCCACGGAGCTTCAAAGAGATGAGCGAGGTCGCCGCCGCGGCGCGCGAGGGCCGCTTCAACTGGCAGCGCGTGGCCGAGTACGTGATTGTCGTCGCCATCGTCGTCGAGGCGGCGGTCTTCGCCGCCATCGCCCCGCAGTTTCTCTCCTTCCCCAACCTCGTCAACGTCGCCCTGAGCATCGCCATCACCGGCATCCTCGCCGTCGGGATGACGATGGTTATCTTGACGGGCGGCATCGACCTCTCGGTCGGCTCGGTGGTCGCGCTGGCGGGCGTGGTGGCGGCGCTGCTGGTGGACAAGGGCGCGGGCGTCGCGGTCGGGGCGCTGGCCGCCGTCGGCGTCGGCCTCGCCGTCGGGCTCTTCAACGGCGTGACGGTCGCGCAGTTCCGCGTCCCGCCCTTCGTCACGACGCTCGCGATGCTGACCATCTGTCGGGGCCTCGCCTTCATCGTCACGGGCGGGCGCGGGATAGGAAATCTGCCTGAGTCGTTCGGCTTCGTCGGCAAGTCGCGCGTGTTCGACACGCTGCCTCTGCCGGTCCTGCTGATGCTCGTGGTCGTGGCGGCCGGGTGGTTCCTCCTGAGGCACACCGTCTTCGGCCGGCACGTCTACGCCGTCGGCGGCAACCGCGAGGCGGCCTTCCTCGCGGGCGTCAACACGAAGAGGGTGACGGCGCTGACTTACGTCTTGAACGGCCTGCTGGTGGGCCTCGCCGGGTTCGTGCTGGCGTCGAGGCTCGGGGCGGGCGTGCCGAACACGGGGGTCCAGTACGAGCTGGACGTGATTTCGGCCGTCGTCGTCGGCGGCACCTCTTTGATGGGCGGGCGCGGCAGCGTCATCGGCACCTTCTGGGGCGCGGTCTTCATCGGCGTCTTGAACAACGGCCTGAACCTCGCGGGCGTGGACCCCTACATGCAGAAGATCGCGCTCGGCGTCGTCCTGCTGCTCGCCGTCTTCGCCGACCAGGCCGGCAAGTCGAAGGGCGCGATTAAGACTTAAAGGAGAAGGATGGGCGAATCTCGCATCGCTGAACACTTCCGCTCGCACGCCGTCGTGATCGAACGCGCGGCGCGCGAGCTTGCCGGGCCTGCCGAGGAGGTGGCGCGCGTGACGGTCGAGGCGCTGCGCGCGGGCCGGAAGGTCATCGCCTTCGGCAACGGCGGCAGCGCCACGCAGGCCAGCCACCTCGTCGGCGAGCTGCTCGGCCGCTTCAAGGCCACGCGCCAGCCCTTCGCCGCCGTCTCGCTCTCCAGCGACCCCGGCACCGTCACCTGCATCGCCAACGACTTCGGCTACGACGCCCTCTTCGAGCGTCAGGCCCGCGCGCTGGCCGAGCCGGGCGACGTGGCCTTCGGCTTCACGACGAGCGGACGCAGCGAGAACGTGCGGCGCGGCTTAGACGCGGCGCGCGGGCGCGGGGCCGTGACGGTCGCCGTCGTCGGCGGGGCGGGCCTCGTCGGCGGCACGGCCGACCACGTCCTCGCCGTGCCCTCGGACATCACCGCGCACGTTCAGGAGGTCCACCTCATGCTCCTCCACATCTGGTGCATCTACATCGACGAGGCGCTGGGCGAGGGCGAATGACGGAAGTTTCGCGACGAGAGTTTCTGCTGGCGGGGGCGGCGACGCTGGCCGCGGCCGGTCTGCCGGGGGTGGGACAGACGACGAAGCAGAAGGTGCTTCACGTCGTCGGCCACTCGCACATCGACGCGGCGTGGCTGTGGCCCTGGCGCGACGGGTCGAACGTCGTTTTGACGACGATGCGCAGCGCGCTCGACCGCATGCGCGAGACGCCGGAGTTCCGCTACTCGCACTCCTCAGCCTCGCACTACCGCTGGGCCGAGCGCGCCGACCCACGGATGTTCGCCGAGATTCGCGAGCGCATCCGCGAGGGCCGCTGGGAGGTCGTCGGCGGCTGGCCCGTCGAGCCCGACTGCAACATCCCCGCCGCCGAAAGCTTCGCCCGCCACTCGCTCTACGGCAAGAACTACTTCCAGCGCGCGGTCGGCCTCGACGTGCAGATAGGTTTTAACCCCGACTCGTTCGGCCACCCGGCGGGGCTGCCGACTATCTTGCGCCGCGCCGGTTATCGTTACTACGTCTTCATGCGCCCCGAGGCGCACGAGATGAAGCTGCCGCTCCTCTTCTGGTGGGAGGGGCCGGACGGCTCGCGCGTGCTCACGCTCCGCATCCGCAACGGCTACAGCGCGCCCGCCAACCGCATCCCCAACGCCGCCGAGCAGAACTTCCAGCCCGGCTTCGACCACGCCGCCTTCTTCCTCGGCGTCGGCAACCACGGCGGCTCCGTCACGAAGGAGCAAATCCGACAGGTGCTTGAGATGCGCGCCGCCGGCAACCTCCCCGCCGAGCTTCGCTTCAGCACCGTCGCCGAGTTCTTCGCCGCCGTCGAACGCTCGCCCGCGCTCCCGTCCTTGCCCGTCGTGCGCGGCGAGCTGCAACACCACGCGCGCGGCTGCTACTCGGCCCACGGCGAGATAAAGCAGACGAACCGCCGCGCCGAACGCTGGCTCGTGCAGGCGGAAGCCATCTCGCTCGCCGCCTCACTCGGCGGCACGCACGAGTACCCGGCCGCGGAGTACGAGTCGGCGTGGTGGAAAGTCCTCTTCAACCAGTTCCACGACATCATGGCGGGCACGGCCCTGCTGACGGCCTACCGCGACGCGCGCGACCAGTTGGGCGCCGCATGCGACGCCGCCCAGTCGAACACGGTCGCCGCCGTCGAAGCCTTAGCGCGCCGCGTGGACACGCGCGAAGTTAAGGAGGGCGCCGTCTTCGCCTTCAACCCCCTGCCGTGGCCGCGCAAAGTCTTGGTCGAGTACCACACCGAAAAACTTCCCGGCGGCAACCCTTGGCGCGCGGTCCCCGAAGGCGCGATTCCAATCACGCACCTCGAAACGAAGGACAGGCAGAAGATTCCCATCCAGTGGCGACCCTCCGACAGCATGACGCAGGTCTACCCGCGCCTCTCGGCGTGGGTCGATTTGCCCGCCTGCGGCTATAAGGTCTTCGAGGCCGTCCACGGCACCGCGCCCGAGACGCCAGCCTACGCCGACATCTTCAAAATCAACGAAGAGGGCTTCGGCATCTCTTCGCTGAAGACGGCCGACGGCAAAGAGATGCTGGCCGGGCCGCTCGGCCTCGTCGTCATCGGCGACCCGAGCGACACGTGGGGCCACGGCGTCGTCAAATACCGTCAGGAGATGGGCCGTCCCACCTTCCTCTCCTCGCAGACGATTGAGGACGGACCCGTCACGCGCGTCACGCGCCAGCGCGCCCGCTGGAACAACTCCGAAATCGTCCTCGACATCGCGCAGTTCAAAGCGATTGACGTGATAGAGCTTCGCTTCGTCGTCGAATGGCGCGAGCGCGAGCAGATTCTCAAGCTCGAAGTGCCGACGGCGCTCTCGTCGCCCCGCGTCTTCGCCAAGGTGCCCGCCGCCGCGGCCGAGAGACAAGTCAACGGCGACGAGGAGCCCTATCAGGACTGGGTCGCCGTGCAGGGCAAAGTCGGTGCGGACGACTACACCGTCGGTCTCATCAACAACTCGACTTATTCTTACGACTGTCTGAACGGCCTGCTGCGCACCATCCTCGTCCGCTCCGCGCCCTTCGCGCGCCACGACCCGTTTCAGGTGCCGCACAACGACGCGGGCGCGTGGCAGGATCAAGGCCGGCAGGAGCGCCGCTTCTGGCTCGTCCGCGGCAAGGGGCCTTTCACGGCGCTTGAGCTTGACCGCCTCGCCGACGAGATGCAGGCGCCGGCCGAGTACGTCATGGACTCGGCGCACGAGGGCACGGAAGATTGGGAGCGCAGCTTCTTCCGCCTCTCGCCCGGCACCGTCGGCCTGCTCGCCTTAAAGCGCGCCGAACAGGGCGACGGCGTCGTCTTAAGAGTTCAGGAGCGCGCCGGCCGCCAGACCGAGTTCACCTTCGAGAGCCGGCCGCTCGGGCTCAGTCACCGCGCGCGCCTCGGCCCGTGGGAGATTAAGACGCTGCTGGTGACGCCGGGCAAGGGGCGTCCGGCGGAAGTCAAAGAGGTCAGCCTGCTCGAACGCTAGAAGGATTTAAGATGGCTGTACCACTCCGAATGAAGCGCGGGCTCGCAGCGCTCGCGCTCGTCCTCTTCGCCGCCGCATCCTCCTCCGCGCAACAGGAAGACGTGATAGCCGTCGAAGCTCAGCCGCTTCTGGCTCAAGTCAGACGGCTGGTCGAGGCGATGGAGTACCTTGGCGAGCCGTTCAGTGCGGCGGAGAGGCAGGCGCTTGAGGGGGCCGCTGATGAGAGCGACCCGGCGCGCGCGGTCGCGCGGGTGAGGGAAGTGCTCGACGCGCGGTGTCTGTTCCTCGTCGAGATAAGCCCCGAGAGCCGCGTGAAAGTCACGCGCGGACGCGCCGCGGCGACGCTCGTCGAGAAGGGCTGGCGCTCCTTCCTCGTCCGCGTGAGGAACGAGGCGGGCGTCACCGCACAACTCCGCGCCGCGAGCCCGAACGCGCTCCCCGTCTACGCGCGCGGCCCGGTTGCGAACATCCCCGGCGGCTTCAGCCTCGACCCGCGCCCGACGACCGTCATCAAGCCGAGTGAAGTGGCGGACCGCTGGCTCGACCTCGCCATGTTCGACAAGCAGCCTCTGGAGCCGCGCCTCTCGGGGCTCGCCCTCGAATACCGTGTGATTCAACTCTACAGCCGCGACCGCGGGCGGCGCGAGGCGACCGTCTCCTTCAACGTCGGCCAGGGCAGTCAGGACATAGGCTTCCGCAACGACGTGTCCGTCCTCTTCAACTGTCAGCCTTCGTCCGACATCACGCTCCGCGTCCGCGACGAGAACGGAAAACCGACCACCGCCTCTTTCGTCATCCGCGACCCGCAGGCGAGAATCTACCCGGCCAAGTTCAAGCGACTCGCCCCCGACTTCTCCTTCCACCCGCAAATTTACCGCTCCGACGGCGAACAGCTTCGGCTCCCCGCCGGCACCTACACCGTGGACGTGACACGCGGCCCCGAGTACGAAGCGGAAAGAAGAACGTTTCGCGTCGCCCCCGGCGCGAAGGGGCAGGCGTGGGAGTTCAGGCTGAGGCGCTGGGTCAACCCGGCCTCGTGGGGCTGGTACTCGGGCGACCACCACATCCACGCCGCCGGCTGCTCGCACTACGAGGCGCCGACCCAAGGCGTCATGCCCGCCGACATGATTCGCCACATCGTCGGCGAGGGCCTCAACGTCGGCGCCGTCCTCACCTGGGGGCCGTGTTACTACTTCCAGAAGCAGTTCTTCGAGGCCAAGGTCAACAAGCTCTCGACGCGCGAGAACCTGATGCGCTACGACGTGGAAGTCTCCGGCTTCCCTTCGAGCCACGCCGGCCACCTCGCCCTGCTCGGCCTCAAAGACCAGGACTACCCCGGCGCCAAGGAGATTGAAGACTGGCCGAGCTGGGACTTGCCGATTTTGAAGTGGGCGAAGGCGCAGGGCGCCGTCGTCGGCTTCGCCCACTCGGGCTGGGGCCTCGAAGTCAAATCCAAAGAGCTTCCCAACTACGAGCTTCCGCCCTTCGACGGCATCGGCGCCAACGAGTACATCGTGGACGTGGCGCACGGCGCCGTCGATTTCATCTCGGCCGTGGACACGCCGCCCGTCTGGGAATTGAACATCTGGTATCACACCCTCAACGCCGGCTTCCGCACGCGCCTGAGCGGCGAGACCGACTTCCCCTGCATCTACGGCGACCGCGTCGGCATGGGCCGCTCCTACGTCCACCTCGGCGGCGCGCTCGACTACGGCGGCTGGGTCGAAGGCTTGCGCGCGGGCCGCTCCTACGTCTCCGACGGCAAGAGCCACCTGATGGACTTCCGCGTGAACGACCTCCAAGTCGGCACGCGCGGGAGCGAGCTGCAACTCGCCTCGCCGCAGGCCGTGCGCGTCACGGCCCGCGTCGCCGCGCTGCTCGCCGTGACGCCCGACGAGGTCATCAGGAACCGCCGCCAAGACCAGACGCCCTACTGGGATTTGGAGCGCGCGCGCGTCGGCACCGGCCGCGAGGTGCCCGTCGAGGTCGTCGTCAACGGCCGCGCCGTCGCCTCTCGAAACGTCGTCGCCGACGGGGCCGCCCGCGAAGTCGCGTTTGAAATCCCCTTGGAGCGGAGCGGCTGGGTGGCGCTGAGAGTCCTGCCCTCGTCGCACACGAACCCCGTGTTTGTCATCGTCGGCAACAAACCCGTCCGCGCCTCGCGCCGCAGCGCCGAGTGGTGTTTGAAGTCCGTTGACCAGTGCTGGACGCAGAAGGCGCCGCAGATTCGGGCGGGCGAGAGGGCGGCGGCCGAGCGCGCCTACGAGGAGGCCCGCCGCACGTATCGGCGGATTCTGGCCGAGTGCGAGGTCGAGTAGAAAACCCCGCGCGTAAACGTTTACCGGCGGGAAGATTGACCTTGCATTTTCCCGCGCCCGCTTATACTATCGCCCCGCCCTATCCCGAACGGCCGCGCCAACTCCGGAGCCCGGAGAGCACGCCCTTCCGTCACAGTTAACGCTGTTCAGAAGTTCCTTTCAGATTTCGATCCATGTTTAGGAGGCCAGATGAAGTTCATCCCCTTTAGGCGAGTCTTCGCCTTGCTCTCTGTCATCCTCGCGTGCGCACTTACCTCATCCGCGCAAGAGTACCGCGCCACCCTCACCGGCAACATCACCGACCCGGCCGGCGCCGCCGTCGCCGGGGCCACCGTCACCGTCCGCAACCAGCAGACCAACCTCGACACCGTCGTCCAGACCAACGACGAGGGCAACTACACGGTGCCCTTCCTCCAGCCCGGCCGCTACACCGTGACGGTCGAGAAGGAGGGCTTCAAGAAGGCCGTCTCCGAGGTCGTCGAGCTGCACACGGCCGACCGGGCGACGATGGACGTGGCGCTGGAGATCGGCGCCGTCGGCGAAGTCGTCAACGTCACGGCCAGCGCCCCGCTCTTGGAAGCCGACACGGCGGCGCGCGGGCAGGTCATCGAGAACCTGCGGGTCGAGGAGCTGCCCTTGAACGGCCGCAACCCGCTCAACCTGGCGACGCTCGCCACCGGCGTCCAGTTCAACGGCAACCCCGAGTTCAACCGCCTCTTCGACAACGGCGACAACGTCAACTTCTCCATCAACGGCGGCCTGAACCGCCACAACGAGTTCCTCCTCGACGGCGCCCCGAACAACGCCGTCACCGACGTTGACGGCAGCCGCACCAGAAGCGTCAACAACATCGCCTTCGTCCCGCCCGTGGACGCCACCGACGAGTTCAAGGTCCAGACCAACGCCTACTCGGCCGAGTTCGGCCGCACCTCGGGCGGCGTCGTCAACGTCACCATCAAGCCGGGCGGGCGCGACTTCCACGGCTCGCTCTACGAGTTCGCTCGCCGCTACCAGTGGGAGGCCAACCGCTTCGGCAACAACGCCAACGGCGTCTTCCCGGCCGGCCACCCGCTGGCCGGGCAGGAGCGCAACCCACGCTTCGTCCGCGACCCCGTCACCTTCCAGAACCTCGGCGGCCACAAGCAGGACCAGTACGGCTTCGTCGTCTCCGGCCCCTTCCTCATCCCCCGCTTCGGCGAGGGCGGCAAGGTCTTCGTCAACGGCCGCGACCGGACCTTCTTCCTCCTGAACGTCGAGTTCTTCAAGGGCATTGACCCGGCGGCGAATCTCTCAGACGTGCCGACCCTCCTTGAGCGGCAGGGCAACTTCTCTCAGTCGGGCGTCACCATCTACGACCCGCTGACCACGCGCCCCGACCCCAACAACCCCGGCCGCTTCATCCGCGACCCGTTCCCCAACAACATCATCCCGGCCAACCGGATTAACCCCGTCGGGCAGGCCATCGTCAACGCCTTCGAGCTGCCGAACGTCGGGCCGGCCACGCAGAGGTTCAACAACTTCCTCCAGCCCTTCCCCGGCACCGACGACTTCCACTCCGAGGTCCTGCGCTTCGACCACGCCTTCACCGACAGCCAGCGGTTCTTCTTCCGCTACGTGCACAACCGCCGCGACCAGATTCAGCAGGGCGACAACGGCCGCGTCGGGCTCGGCATCGACCCGCAGGACCCGCTCGTGCGCGTCAACAACGGCGCCATCATCGACTGGGTCTCGACGCTCTCGCCGACCTCGGTCCTGAACGCGCGCGTCTCCTTCTCGCGCTTCCTCCAGGCGGCCTTCCGCTCGCGCTCCGCGCCGTTCGACGCCACCTCGCTCGGCTTCCCGCAATCGTTCTCCAACGCCCGGCCCGTCTCCATCGTGCCGCGCGTCGAGTTCGACACGCTGCGCGCCTTCGGCCCCCGCAACCCGAACTCGAACATCACGAACACGTGGAGCTTCCCCGTCAGCCTGACGCACATCCGCGGGCGCCACTCGATTAAGGTCGGCGGCGAGTACCGCGACTTCCAGGTCCACCAGGGCGGCGGCTCCTTCACCTGGGGCGGCGGCTTCTTCCGCTTCACCCGCGACTTCACCGTCCGCGACCCGCAGAACACGGGCGTCACCGACCAGGGCGCCGCCATCGCCTCGCTGCTCTTGGGCTACCCGACGAGCGACTCGCGCGTCGAGAACATCTCGCAGCTCAGCTTCCACTGGGGCTACCTGACCGGCTACGTCCAGGACGACTTCAAGGTCACGCCGAAGCTCACGCTGAACCTCGGCCTGCGCTACGACTACGAGTCGCCGCCCGTCGAGCGGTTCAACCGCCAGAACGTCGGCTTCGCCTTCGACCAGTCGAGCCCGCTGGCGAACGCCGTCAAAAGCGCCCCCGGCGCCGCCAACTGCCCCGCCTGCACGAACCTGACGGGCGGCCTGCTCTTCGCGGGCGCGGGCGGTCAGCCCGAGGAGGCGTTCCGCAAGGACCGCAACAACTGGGGCCCGCGCGTCGGCGTCGCCTACCAGTTGAACGAGAGGACGGTGCTGCGCGGCGGCTACGGCGTCTTCTTCTTCCCGCAGGCCGAGTTCGGCGGCGCCTCCGGCTTCAACATCAACACCCCGTACACGGCCACCGTCGGCGGCGGCGCCAACGCCTTCATCCCCGCCAACTCGCTCTCGAACCCGTACCCTTCGGGCCTGCTTCAGCCCATCGGCTCCTCGCAGGGCTTGAACACCTTCCTCGGGCAAGGCATCACGGTCGTCGACCCCGACCACGTCATCCCCTGGGTTCACCAGTACTCGGCCGGCATCCAGCGCGAGCTGCCGTGGAGGATGAAGCTCGACGTGTCCTACGTCGGGAGCCGCACGCGCGGCATCCTCTCGGGCAACGACCAGGCGGGCGGCGGGCGCAACCTGAACGTCCCGACCGCGGCGCAGATAGCGCAGTTCCAGCAGAACGCCAACTTCTTCAACCAGTCGGTGGCGAACCCGCTCGCCGGGCTCGTCCCGACCAACGGCACGCTGAACGCCGCCAACATCTCGCGCCGCCAACTGCTTCTGCCGTTCCCGCAGTTTACGTCCGTCAACCTCGTCGGCGAGAACGTCGGCAGGCTCTGGTACGACTCGGGTCAGGCGAGCCTTGAGAAGCGCATGTCGGGCGGGCTCACCATGTCGGTCTCCTACACCTTCTCGAAGCAGCTCGGCGCGCTCGACTTCGTAAACCCGCAGGACGCGGCGCCGACCAAGGCCGTGACCTCGATCGACAGCACCCACGTCCTCACGACCGGCGGCGTCTTGCAGTTGCCGTTCGGGAGGGGCCGCAGGTGGGCGCGCAACATCGGCCGCGCGGCCGAGCAGCTCATCGGCGGCTGGGATTACAACTGGGTCGGGCAGTTCCGCTCGGGCCGCCCCATCACGCTCCCGACCAACGCCCTCCTGCTCAAAGACCCGACGCTCGGGGGCGGCTCCAGCTTCGACCGCTTCTTCAACAACTGCGTCATGCAGATCACGACCGTCAACGGCCAGCCCGTCACCACCATCCGCCAGGGCGTGAGGGTCGCGGGCACGACCAGCACGACCTTCCAGAACTGCACCGACCCGGCGTGGCTGCTGAGGGCCGACGTGAGCAACTCGCTCGGCAACAGCCCGCTCCGCCTCGCCAACCTCCGCGAGCCGTGGGCGCCGATCTTCGACATGTCGCTCAACAAGAGCTTCAACATCACCGAGACGGTGCGCTTCCAGCTCCGCTTCGAGACCTTCAACACCTTCAACACGCCGCTCTTCGGGTCGCCCCGCACCGACCCGACGCAGAACAACTTCGGCATCCTGATTCCCGAACAGAACGTCAGGAACAGCGCCAACTTCCGCCAGGTTCAGCTCGGCGGCAAGTTCTACTTCTAAAGCCGAGGCCCAAAACGGAGACGGGCCCTCCCCTTAAAAAAGGGAGGGCCCGTCTTCTTTCAGGCGGCTCGCCGTCAGACTGAATCGTCGCCTTGCCCCTGCGACCTGTGCGGCGGCTTGTCCACGCTGCCGGTGCAGTTCGAGGCCGCCCACTTCTCGCATTCCTGCTGGCCCGCCGGCCCGTAGACCTGACTGTAGGTGGCCGCGTACATGTCGCCGGCAGGAATCACCTTGCAGTCCTGGTGCTTCTTCCCTTCGCTATCCGTCAGCGCGATGACGATGTAGGCTCTCAACCTCTCGTCCGGGTTCTGTGACATGAGTGTTTCTCCTTCCGCCGTGTGAGTGGCTCAAAAGTAGTGCCCGCGAGCGATGGGCTCTCGCGGGCGTCGGTGCGAGGCTCGCCGAAGCGGGAGCACGATAAATCCGCGGCCGGGTGATGTCAACGCCCGCGCCCGCCGAGGCGGATGGTGACGGCGCGCTCGCCGCCGCGTTCGCCGAAGGAGGCGCGGGGGACGCGCAGCAGGCCGCCCGAGAAGGTGTAGGCGGCGGCGGGCAGGGCGCGGCCGTCAACTTCCACCCTCGAAGGCGCGCGTTCGAGCCACGCGCCGAAGTCGCCGGCTTCGAGCAAACGGACTTCCACGCGCCCGGCGCCCCTCGCGACCGAGACGACCGCCGCCGGCCCCACGTACTTGTCGAGCAGGCCGAAGACGGCGGCGCCGCCCTCGACGGGCGCGAGCGTGAACAGGTCGTAGCCGCCTTCGCCGAAGAGCAGGGGCAGCGTGGCGTTCGACGGGATGAGCAGCGAGACGCGCCCGTCGCCGCGCCGGTAGAGCGCCACGCCCGCGCCGCGCGCCGCGAGCCCCTCCACGTCGGCCGCGCTGACCGACCCTTTGACGAAGGGCTCCGTCTTGTTGACGTTGAAGGCCGCGACGACGCCCGCCCGCAGGCCCGGCCGCGTGACGCGCCCGAAGACTTTGAGCGGGACGGCTTCGAGCGCGGCGTCGGCGAGCAGCGTGTCGCGCGTCACCTGTCCCGGCTCGTCGGGCATGAGAAGGCGGCCGTCGGAGAGGGCGAGGGGGATGAGCACGTCGGCGCGCTCCTTACCGGCCTCGTCGGTGACGTAGACGGGGCCGCCGCTGACGGCGCGGGCGGCGGCGTGGAAGTCGGCGCGCGGGTCGTGCGACTGGAACATGTCCCAGTCGGGGTAGGCGAAGTTGGAAAGCCAGAAGGCGTTGTAGGCGTTCTGGTAGACGTGGTCGGCGTAGTTCTGCGCGACTTCGGGCAGGTAGTCGTCGCTGTTGCGCGCGACGTTCGACTCGCGCCAGTTGTAGACGTTCTCCAGCGTCATCTCCATGCAGTTGATGACGCCTAAGCCCCGCCCCTCGCCCGCCTCGAAATGCTTGCGGGCGCCGCCTTCGAGGTTGCGCTGCGAGCCGCCGCCGGAGGCTAAGAGCGGCATCAGCCCGTCGGTGAAGCGGACGTTGTTGGCCTGCCCGTCAACCTTGACGAAGTCGTAGCCCCACGCTTTCAAATTCTTGTACCAGTCGGCGTAGAAGTCTTCGCCGCGGCCGTCGCGCGGGTCGGGCAGCCACTTGCCGTCCTGCCCCTCGAAGAGCGGGTAGCGGGCGCGGCCGATTGAAGACTCGGGGTCAACGCCCGACCAGTACCCCTGGAAGGTGTGCCAGACGCCGACGTGCGGCACTCCGTACTCGGTGCGTAGCGTGCGGGCGAGCCCGGCCATGCCGCGCGGGAACTTCGCGGGGTCGGCGTCGAAGCCGGTCAGGCGGTCGTTCTTCACGCTCAGCCAGCCGTCGTCCACGAGGACGAAGCCGAGCGGGATGCGCTTGTCGCGGAAGGCGCGGACGCTGGCGAGAATCTTCTGCTCGTTGACCGCGTGGCCGTAGGCGTTCCAGGAGCACCAGCCGAGGTGGCGGAAGATGTCGGGGTAGCCCTTCTGCCAGCGCAGCCGCCCGCTCTGGCCCGTCGCCTTGAAGGCCGTCTCGTAAGTCCGGCGCGCGAGGGCGTAAGGGTCGTCCGCCGCGGCGTAGGCGAAGAGCGGGACGCGGCGCGGCGCGAGCTTCGGGTCGTAGCTCGAAGCGGCGACGCGGAACTCGGGCCGGTAGTTGATTTCGGCCACGCCCAGCTCGCCCACCATCCCGTCGCCCGCGAGCGGGACCATGAGGTGGTAGCCGCGCCCCTTCGTCTGCTGCCACAGGAGGAGCTGGTTGGCGGGCGCGAGCAGCCTGTAGTCGGAGACGAAGACGGGCGCCGTCCAGTAGAGCTTCAGGCGCTTCTGCGCGGTGCCGCGGCCGAAGGCGTCGAGCCCCATCAAAAGCATGACGCCGTCGCGCGGCGCGAGCGGCGGACCCTCGTATTCGAGCCACGCGACCGTCGTCGCGGGCCGCCGGTAGCTTCGCAATTCGAGAGTCGCCGTGAAAGCCTTCGCGCCCGCGGCCGGCTTAAAACGATAACGGCCGCGCGCGTAGGCTCCGGCCTCGTCCGAGCCCTCGTCGCGCGCGCCCTGCTCGAAGTCGCCCGTCACGGTCGAGTTGTCGGCGAAGCGCAGCCGCAGGCGCAGGTTCGAGGCGACGGGCGAGGCGCCTTCTTTCAACTGTAGAGCGCCGCGGTTGATTTCGACGTTTAAGCCGGCGTCCTGCGCGGCGGCGACGGCGCAGGCGGCGGACAGACAGAGCGATAGGGTTAAGAGCCGTTTCCAGTTCATCCGTGATTCCTGATTGTTATGGTATAACCGCGCCACGCATTGTACGCGCTCCCGTAAAAGCCCCAAAGAGGAAACGTCCTGTCTATGAAGCTGAGAATCGGCGCGTCGCGCCTGCTGCCCGCGCTACTGCTTTTGGTGTCGCCGCTGAACCTGTCGGCGCAGGAGGCCCGCCCGGCCGCGCTCCCGGCGCGACACAACCTGATGCCCGTGCCTTCTTCGGTGCGCCTGCTCGGCGCGCGGATGAAGGTCGAGCCGACCTTCACGGCGGCCGTGCAGGGGCACAGCGACGCGCGGCTGCTGGCGGGCATAGGTCGCGCCCTCGCGCGGCTTGAGCGGCGCACCGGCTTCGAGTTCGCGCGGGGTTTGAGTGAGACGCCGCCGACGGCCAATCTCGTCATCCAGTGCAAGTCGGCGGGGCCGGAGACGCCCGCCTTGGGCGAGGACGAGTCGTACGTGTTGGAAGTCTCGGACCGGCAGGCGTTCGTCAACTCGCAGACGGTGGTGGGCGCGCTGCGCGGGCTGGAGACGTTCCTCCAGCTCGTGACGGCGGACGCCAACGGCTACTACGTCCCCGAGGCGCGCATCAGCGACCGGCCCCGCTTCCCTTGGCGCGGGCTGCTGATGGACGTGGGCCGTCACTTCGAGCCCCTCGAAGTCGTCAAACGCAACCTCGACGCGATGGCGGCCGTCAAGCTCAACGTCTTCCACTGGCACCTGACCGACGACCAGGGCTTCCGCGTCGAGAGCAAGGTCTTCCCGAGGCTCCACCAGATGGGCTCCGACGGGCTCTTCTACACGCAGGAGCAGATTCGCGAAATCATCGCGTACGCGCGCGAGCGCGGCATCCGCGTCATGCCCGAGTTCGACGTGCCCGGCCATTCGACCTCGTGGCTCGTCGGCCACCCCGAGCTTGCCAGCGCGCCCGGCCCTTACTCTATCGAGCGCCGCTTCGGCGTCTTCGACGCGGCGATGGACCCGACGCGCGAGGAGACTTATAAATTCTTAGACCGCTTCCTCGGCGAGATGGCCGCGCTCTTCCCCGACGCCTACCTGCACATGGGCGGCGACGAGGTGACGGGCAAACACTGGCGCCTGAGCCCCGCGGTTCAAGCCTTCATGCAGAAGCAGGGCTTGAAGGACAAGCACGCGCTTCAGGCTTATTTCAACCAGCGCGTTTCGCGCCTCGTCCGGAAGCACGGCAAGAAGATGGTCGGCTGGGACGAGATACTCCACCCGGACCTGCCGCGCGACACCGTCATCCAATCGTGGCGCGGCCCGCAGTCGCTCGCCGAGGGGGTCAAGAACGGCTACTCGGCGTTCCTCTCCAACGGCTTCTACCTCGACAACATGCTCTCGACGGCGGCGCACTACCTCAACGAGCCGCTGCCGGAGTCGGCCGGCCTCTCTCCCGAGGAGGCGGCGCGCGTCCTCGGCGGCGAGGCTTGCATGTGGGCCGAGTACGCCGGCCCCGAGACGATTGACTCGCGCATCTGGCCGCGGCTGGCGGCCGTCGCCGAACGCCTCTGGTCGCCGCGCGAGGTGCGCGACGTGGACGACATGTACCGCCGCCTCTCTTCGGTGAGCGTGCAGCTCGAAGAGTTGGGACTGACGCACAACACGGCCTCGGGCAAGATGCTGCGGCGTCTGGCGGGGTCGGAGGCGACGGGGCCGCTGGAGGTCTTAGTGGGCACCCTGTGGCCGAAGTTCTTCGGGCGCGAGAAGGTGAGGTCCGTCACGCAGCAGACGCCGCAGGTGCGGCTGGTGGACGCGGCGCGGCCCGACAGCCCCGTCGCCAGAGAGTTCGCCGCGGCCGTCGGCGCGCTGATAGACGACGCGCCCAACTTCCGCTCACGCCGCGAGCGAGCGCGCGCGCTCCTCGAAGAGTGGCGCGGCGTGCAGCCGGCGGTGCGCGTCATGGCCGACAGGTCGCCACTCATGCGCGACGCCGTCCCGCTCGCCGACGCCCTCTCGGAGATGAGCGGCGCGGGGCTCGAAGCGATTCAATACCTCTCCGAAGGCAGCGCGCCCCCCGCGGGCTGGCGCGAAGACCGAATCGCGCTCCTCGACCGCGTCGCGCGCACGCCCTCCGAACTCGACTTCCCCATCCTCCCCGCGCTCCGCCAACTGATTCACGCCGCGGGCGAGCTGCCGCAGCTCAAATCCGCCCCGGCCGCCGACTGGGCAGCGCGCGTCCGAGCCCTCGCGGCCGAGAAGAAATAAAAGCCCCGCAGGGGCGGCATGCAATAGCCAGGAGCGTTGCCCCAGGCTATTGCATGCCGCCCCTGCGGGGCTTCAATCTCGGTTCTTCTTGTCCGGGGCTTCCTCCATCCCATCATTGAAGGAAGGCGGGCGCGCTGAAGGGTGAGTGGCCCACGTCCGGTTAGGTTCGGGGCCGAGTTTGAAGTGGAGGGTGGCGCCGCGTTCGATGAGGGGGAAGGGGAGCCATGTGCTCTCGTGGGGCTTGCCGTTGAGGCGAAGCTCATGGACGTAAGGCGTGCGGGCGGAGGCGCCGTCGGCGACGATCTTGAGAGTCGTGCCGGTGCGGCCCGCGCGGACGTTGATTTCGGGGAAGAGGGGACTGTTGAGCGAGAAGCCGCCGACGCCGGGGATGGTCGGGTACAGGCCGAGGGCGGCGAAGACGACCCACGAGGAAGTCGCCCCGAGGTCGTCGTTGCCGGGGATGCCGCCGGGCGCGTCGGCGAATAATTCTGTTAAGACGCGGCGCGTGACGGCTTGCGTCTTCCAGGGCTGACCGGCGTGGTTGTAGGCCCACGGCACCGGGAAGACGGGCTCGTTGCCGATGAAGAAGTGGGGGCGGTCGGGGCCGGCGTTGAACTCGGTGAAGAAGGCGTCGAGGCGTTTGATGACGGCTTCGTCGCCGCCGATGCGGTCGAAGAGGCCGCGCAGGTTGTGCGGCACCATCCACGTGTACTGCGCGGCGTTGCCCTCGACGTAGGACTTGTGGCTGTCGTAGCGCCACGGCAGCTCCGGCTTGTAGAGCATGGCCTTGAAGTCGAAGCCGGGCAGCCAGGAGCCGTCGCGCCAGCGCCCGCGGATGTACTTGTGCTCGGGGTCGAAGAGGCGCGTCCACCACTGGGAGCGGCGCATCATCTCGCGGTGAGTTTTCAAGTCGCCTTGGGCTTTGGCGAACTGGGCGAGGGCGAAGTCGGCCGTCTCGTACTCAAGCGCGACCGAGGGCGAGCCGCGCAAGCCTTTCTGCTCCATCGGGATGTAGCCGAGCTTCATGTAGTCGGCCAGGGCGCTTCGCGCGGGGTAGGAGCGCGAGCGGGCTTCGGGGTCGGTGGCGTTGCGGAGCATGGCGCGCAGGGCGGCGCGCGTGTCGAAGCGGCGGGCGCCGAGGGCGTACGCGCTGGCGATGCCGGCGGTCGAGGGGTCGCCCACCATCGCGCCGCTCTCGTCGTTAGCGACGGGCCAGAGGGGGAGGCCGCCGCCCTGCTCGGCGTCGGTGACGAGCGACTGCATCATGTCGGACGCCTCCTCGGGGAAGAGGAGCGCGACGAGCGGAATCTGCGAGCGGTAGATGTCCCAGCCCGAGAAGTTGCTGTACTGCGTGTGTGCGGGCGAGCGGTGGACGCGCTCGTCGAAGCCGAGGTATTCGCCGTTCGAGTCGGAGAAGGTGGTGGGGTGGAGCAGCGCGTGATAGAGCGCCGTGTAGAAGACGCGCCGCTCTTGCGGCGTCCCGCCGCGCGCTTCGAGTCGGGCGAGCGCGTCGTTCCAGCGGGCGCGGGCGGCGGCGCGCACCGCTTCAAAGTCCCAGCCCGCGTTCTCCGCGCGCAAGTTTAGGCGTGCGTTCTCGACGCTGACGTAGGAGACGCCGACCTTCATGCGGACTGTGTCGCCACGTTCGTCGAAGGTGACGAAGCCGCCGACCTGCTTGCCCTTGACCGGGCTCACGCCGGGCATGACGCGGTCGCCTTCCCAGACGCCGAACGAGGCGAACGGGCGGTCGAACTCGGCGGCGAAGTAGAGCACGTAACGGTTGCGCGCCCCGCAGAAGCCGCCGCTCGCGACCGAGCCCGTCAACTGCCTGTCGCCCTCGACGCGCCACTCGCCCTCCTGCACGCCCGTCGCGTTGCGGCCGACGTTGAAGAGCAGGCTGGCGGCCTTGCCCCGCGGGAAGGCGAAGACGCCGAAGCCCGTGCGCAGCGTGGCCGTCAGACTCACTTTGACGCCCGAGTCTAAAGCGACCTCGTAGAAGCCGGGCGAGGCGCTTTCGCCGTCGTGCGAGAACTTGGAGACGTAGGCGCCGGGGTCGGTCGCGGGCGAGGACTTGACGCCGCCCGCGACGGGCATGATCGGCACGTCGCCGAAGATGGGGCAGCCCGGCCCGCTCAGGTGCGTGAGGCTGAAGCCGCGGATGGAGTCGTGATGGTAGGCGTAGCTGCCGCGGTCTACGGGGCCGAAGCTCTTGTCGGTGTCGGGGCTGAACTGCACCATGCCGAAGGGGAGCGTGGCGCCGGGGAAGGTGTTGCCGCTCGCGTTGCCGCCGAGGTAGTCGGGCAGCGGCGAGTTGCCGGTGCCGACGAAGGGGTTGACGAAGGACGAGAGGTCGGCCCGCTGCGCTTCGACCGGCCGGACGGGGAAGAGTGCGGCCGCGAGCATTGCCGAAAGGAAGATGGAGCGGAACTTTTTATTCATCGCCTTAAGGAATCTCCATCCTCTGCCCGGTGACGACGAGGCTGCCGGACAGCGTGCCCGTCGTCTTCGCGTCGGCGCTGCCTCGGAAGCCGGGCTGCTTGCCGCCGATTGAGACTCTAAACTCGCCGGGTTCGAGCACGCGGCGGCCCGCGTCGTCAACGAAGGCGAGGTCTGCGGGCCGGAGCGTGAACGAGACGCGGCGCGACTCGCCGGGCCGGAGGTGAACACGCTCGAAGCCCTTCAAAGCGCGGAGGGGCACGGGCGCGGAAGCCTCCGCGTCAGTCACGTAAAGCTGCACGACTTCGTCGCCCGCGAGCGCGCCCGCGTTGCTAACCTCGGCCGAGACCTGCACCGCCTCGCCCGCCTTCACGCTCTTCTTCATCTTCAACCCGCGGTACTCGAAGCGCGTGTAGCTCAGCCCGTGGCCGAACGGGTAGAGCGGGTCGCCCTTGAAGTAGCGATAGGTCTTCCCGTCCATCCGGTAGTCCTCGAAGGGCGGGAGTTGCGACGCCGACTTGTAGAAGGTGACGGGCAGGCGGCCCGCGGGGTTGTAGTCGCCGAAGAGCACGTCGGCCAGCGCCGTGCCGCCCTCCTCGCCCGGATACCAGGCTTGGACGACGGCGGGCACGTTAGCGTCGGCCCAGTTGACGCCGAGGCCGCCGCCGCTGAAGAGGACGAGGACGACGGGCTTGCCAGTGGCGTGAACCGCTTTGAGCAAGTCCTCCTGCCACTTCGGCAAGTCGAGGCTCGTGCGGTCGCCGCCGCGGAAGCCTTCGAGCTTCACGTCCATCTCCTCGCCTTCGATTGAGGGCGCGAGGCCGAGGGCCATGATGACGACATCGGACTGTTTAGCCTTCTCGACGGCGTCGGCGAACATCGTCTCGGCGAGGCGCGGCGGCCCCCAGACGAGCCGGGCGGTCGCGGCGGCGTAGCGGTCGTAGAACTCGACGCGGAGCCGGTAGGCGCGGCCCGCCTCCATCTCGAAGGGCTTCGTCGTCGTGCGGGCGCTGCCGTCGCGCCACGCGTCGATGAAGAGTTGGTCGTCTACGTAGACGCGCACGGCGTCGTCGGCGCGGGCGCCGAGTTGGTAAGTCCCCGAAGTGGGCGCGGTGAGGCGGCCCGTCCAGCGCGCCGAGAAGTTGTCCATCGGGAGTTCGGGGACGGGCGGGTCTGTGAACCAGTCGAAGTTGAGCTGCGCGTCGGTGCGCGCGGCGGCGGGCGGGCCTTGCAATTCCTTGTTGGCGAAGTACTCGGCGCGGAGGCCCGCTCGGCCGTCCTCCTGCGAGAGCGCGGAGGCGGGGACGGGCAACAGCGCCTCGCCCGTCAGCGTCACGCCCATCGCGTGCAGCACCTTCGTCGAGGGCGAGACGGCGCGGCGGATGCCTTCGACGGCGGTCGTCCACTTCGAGGGGATGCCGTGGTAGTTGCCGAGAAGGACTTCGAGCGAGTCGGAGTTGGGGCCGATGACGGCGACGGTGCCGACCGTCTTTTTGAGAGGCAGCACGCCGTCGTTCTTCAGGAGCACGACGGAGGAGCGCGCCGCCGTGCGGGCAAGCTCGCGGTGCTCGGGCGAGTCGTTAACTGAGAAGGGGATGCGCGCGTAGGGGACCGACTCAGGCGGGTCGAACATGCCGAGGCGGAAGCGCGCGGCGAAGAGGCGGCGGACGGCGGCGTCTATCTCGGCCTCCGTGATGAGCCCTTTCCGGACGGCGGGAATGAGGGCGCGGTATTCGTAGCCGCAGGTCAGCTCGGTGCCGCGCTTGACGGCGAGGGCGACGCCCTCCTCCTCGGTCTTGGTGAACTTGTGGTGCTTGTAGATGTCGGCGACGGCGTCGCAGTCGGAGACGACGTAGCCTTGAAAGTTCCACTCGCCGCGGAGGATGTCACCGAGCAGTCTCTTACTGGCGCAGGCGGGCTCGCCGTTGACGCGGTTGTAGGCGCACATGACCGAAGCCGCTTTGCCTTCCGTGACGGCGGCGCGGAAGGCGGGCAGGTAGGTGTCGCGCATGTCGCGCTCGGTGGCCGAGGCGTCGAAGAGGTGGCGCTCGGGCTCGGGGCCGGAGTGGACGGCGTAGTGCTTGGGCGTGGCGATGGTCTTGAAGTATTTGGGGTCGTCGCCCTGCATGCCGCGGACGAAGGCGACGCCGAGCCGGGCGGTGAGGTAAGGGTCTTCGCCGTACGTCTCCTGCCCGCGGCCCCAGCGGGGGTCGCGGAAGATGTTGATGTTCGGCGACCAGAAGGTGAGGCCGTAGAAGCGGCGATGGTTGTCGCGCCTGATTGCCTCGTGGTACTTGGCGCGGGCCTCGTCGGAGATGGCCGTCGCGACTTTAAGCATGAGCGCGGTGTCGAAGCTGGCGGCGAGGCCGATGGCCTGGGGGAAGACGGTGGCGTTGCCCGAGTAGGCGACGCCGTGCAGCGCCTCGTTCCACCAGTCGTAGGCCGGCACGCCGAGGCGCTCGACGGCCGGCGCCTTGTTCATCA
>DASZEK010000170.1:0-51342 GCA_035941045.1 Pyrinomonadaceae bacterium
GCCGGTGGACGTGCGGGCGCTGCGGGGGCTCGTCATGTCGCGCCTGCCCGTGATGGACATCTACCTGGTGCCCATCGGGGGGGACGACGGCGACGAGGGGCGCACCTTCGAGCCCGTCGACGGCAGAGAGAACCCCGAGCAAAGGCTGCTCAGAAGGGAGACGGTGAGGGGGTGTCACGGACAGGTTGAACGGTTCCTGGAAAGTCTGTCGGCGAACGTACGTGGTAAGCCCAGGCAGTACGACCGCATGGTTGCGATTTTGTGGTACTGCTACCTCAGCCCGGCGCGTCACACGCAGCTTGAGGTCGCCGCCATGCTCGGCGTTTCCGATTCGCTCGTCTCCGACTACCGCCGCCGCATCGAGCAGGAGTTACGCGCACTCTCGCTGACAGGTATCGCCGAGGCGCGCGATTTCGAGGTCGTGCTCAGGGAACATGTCTCGCGCCTTCTGGGCTGTTCGCCTCCCGGCAGTTCAGAACCTAGGGCGGCTATGATTTCCGCAGGCACCACGTAGACATCGAACGGAGGCCCCGCACGACTACGGTTTTGAGCGGCTCAATCAATTCTCCGCCCAGTGAATCCGCGGCGGCCAGCAGCATCCGGTCGTCTACGAGGAAGCGGTCGCTCCCGTCGGGCAGACGATACCGTCTGCCTTCCAGTCGTTCTATTTGCTCCTCCACGCCGACGCTGGAGGCCAGGCGGGCGAAGAAGATGCCGCCCGGCTTCAGCACCCTCCACATCTCCCCCATCATGGCTTGCCAGTGTTCATCATCCCGCGCGAAGTGCAGGACGGCGCTACTAATCACCACGTCGAAGGCGGCGGCGGCGAACGACATCGCTTCGACGGGCTCCACCCGGAAGTTATCCGCGGGCAGGTCGGGGGCGAGTCCGGAGGCCAGCGCGCGGACGTGGGTGACGGCCTCGGTTGACAAGTCAACGCCGGAAACGTCGTACCCGCACCGCAGAAAATAGACGAGGTTACGGCCTCCCCCGCAGCCCGCGTCGAGCACGCGCATGCGGGGGTCGAAGCGGCCCTTCAGGAGCTGGTCAAAGAGGTAAATATCTATCTGGCCGAACCACTCTTGCAGGTTAAGGTGTGGTGTCATGTCGCTTTATTTACCGCCGGAGTCTTGAACCATTAAAGTCAAGCGGGCCCGGACGTTCGAGCCACCCACTTTTTGTCTAGTGTTGTCGGGGCGGGGGATTGTGAATACACTATACTTCAGAACATTGCCTCCCCGTGTTCTGACATTAAAGACGTATATCTTTGTGTTACCTCGTATGATGAGAGGCCCCCCTTATGTCGGGCGCAGTATCACCGGGTTTCACGCCGCGCACCTGATTTGACGCTTTGCGGAGTAGCACTTTGTCCACAGAGAATCTCTACGAACTAGCGTCGCTGATCAGAAGGGAGCGCGACACCTTACTCGCCGAGTGGCGGCACGAGGTGCGTCAACTTTCCGTGGCGCATAACCTCGACGTGCCGACCCTCAACGACCACATCCCCGACCTGCTGGAGGAATTAGCCTGCGAGTTGGAAGCGTGTTCGGAAGGCTCTATGATCGAGGGGTTGAAAGACAATTCCGTGACCCACGGGCTGGACCGGCTCCGGCTCGGGTTCGACGTGGAGGAGGTCGTGGCGGAATACAACGCCCTGCGCGGCGTCATCCAGGACCTCATCGAAAGGCACGACCTGAGCCTGCGCGGGCCGGTGAACCGCACCATCAACCGCGTCATCGACATGTCCATCGGCCTTGCGGTGAAGACCTACGCCGCGCAAAAGGCGCTGGAGATACAGCAGCGGCGTGAGGAGCACTTAACCTTCGTCGCCCACGACCTCAGGTCTCCGCTCGCGGCCATCGCCATGGCGGCCAGGCTTCTCGAAGTCGCCGTCCCGGACGTGGGGATGGACGACAGGGCCGCCATGTTACTGGAAACGATGCACCGCAACGTCACCCGCTTGAATTCGCTCGTCGTCAAGGTCGTACAGGAAGAAGCAAATCTGAAGACGCAGGTGAACGAGAGGGTGGAGCGGCAGGAAGTAAACCTGCGTGAGTTGGTCGAAACGCTCGTCGAAGACCTGCGCCCGCTGGCCGACGCTTCGAGCCTGAAGTTGATTAACGAAATCCCCGCGGGGCTGACGGCTCACGCCGACTCAGGTATGCTGTCTCTCATCTTCCAGAACCTTATCTCCAACGCCATCGACTACACCCCGAACGGGCGAGTCGCTGTCGGGGCGAGGGCGTGCGAAGGGTCGGCCGCCGTCGAATGCTGGGTCGGCGACGACGGCGCCGGGATTCCGGCAGACCGTTTGGAGAAGGTGTTCGACAAACTGGAGACCGACCCGGACAAGAAAAGCGGGATGGGACTCGGCCTCGCCATCGTCAAGCAGTTCGTCGAGGCTCACGGCGGCCGGGTCACCGTCGAAAGCGAACTCGGCCGGGGCTCGACGTTCCGATTCACGATTCCTTAGAGTGGGGTAAGAACAGCGGCAGGGCGCGCGTGAAGCGCCCGCGGAAGAGACCACCCTCGCAGACGAAAGGCGGTGACGGATGAGCACATATAACGACCAGCAATTGACGTGCGCGGACTGCAACCGGGAGTTCACCTGGACGGCGGGCGAGCAGGAGTTCTTCCACGAGAAGGGCTTCACCAACCCTCCCAAGCGTTGCAAGGAATGCCGGCAGGCCAAGAAGGAGCAGCGCGGCGGCGGCGGCGGGGAGAGGAAAGGCGGCAACTATTGAGCGCCGCACATTACACGTACGAAGTGGCGTGGTCTGAGGAGGAGCGGACCTTCATCGCGCGGGTCAAAGAGTTCCCGGCCCTCGAAGCGCGCGCCGACAGCCGCGGCGGGGCTCTGCGCGCGCTCAAAAGCGTCGTCTACGCGGTGGCGAAGGACCTGTCTGATTCCGGCGCGGAAAGTCAGCCCGAACCGGGGCAGCCGACGACGTGACCGAAGGTCTCTGCCGAGCGGCCGGAATCTTCACTCATCTGCGCGGTCCCTGCACGAGATGGTGACACGAGAAGGGCCGGCGGGCTCATCCATTCGTCCTTTATCGGGCCTTTTGTCTCCGACGGAAGGTGGCATAAGGGTTGCCCTGATTTCAGGCCACGGAGGATGAACAGAAACATGAAGAGATCTATCAATCGTCTCGGCGGTGTGACCATCACGCTGCTGATGGTGGCGGGCGCCTTTCTGGCCGCGAGCGCGACGGCGCAGGCGCAGTACCGTCAGTACCCGGACGGGCGCGTCCGCCAGGAGCGCCGCGACCGTGATGGCCGTTACCGCCGCGACCGCGACGGCGACGGCGACTACGACCGCCGCGACCGTGAAATCCGCCGCCGGCAACAGCAGCAGCGCAACGGCGGCTACTACGGCCGCGACCCGCGCGACCGCGACGGCGACGGCGATTACGACCAGCGCGACGTGTACATAACCCGGCAGCAGCGCGGCGGCGGCTACGGCACTTACGGCCGTAACGGCGGGTACGGCAACGGCGGCTATGGCAACAACGGCGGCTACAACCAGGCGGCCATGAACCAGGGCTACCAGAACGGCCTGAACACCGGGGCGAGCGACGCGCAGCGCGGGCAGAGCTACAACCCGCAGCGGTCTCACTTCTACAAGGAAGCCTCCTCGCAGGCGTTCCGCGACGGCTTCGTGCAGGGCTACGAAGAGGGCTTCCGCCAGTACGCCGGCTACGGCAACGGCGACAACCGGAGGCGCACGGGCAGCGGCATCGGCGGCATCCTCGGCGGCATCCTCGGCCGACCGTAACGCGGCCCGCAGAGCCTCAGCTTCGAAGTAGGAGTTGACGACGGAGGGTCTTAGCCCGCAGGCGGTACTGGTGACGACCTAACGTCACAAGTACCGCCTGCGGGCTCACGCCTTTTACGGAAAGATTTATAGGGAGCACGTAAGGAGACTTCCGAGCCGCCGCCGCAATCCTTAGCCCGCCCACACGCGCCTGAACAACCCCGGATAGTCTTCCACCAGACCGTTTGCGTCAACCTGTATGACGGCCGTGAACCCGCTGGCCGCCTGCTCGAATCTGTACCTGCCGCCGGCCGCATCTGTTTCCAAACAAGTGTATCGCTGCTCGTCAGGCGAGACCCGCATGTCAGGAATTGTGACGTAGGCGACTTTGAAGTCGGCAATTTCCCCCGGCTTCAGGGCCAGCCGGCGTATCGGCAGCGTGTTCGTCAGCGGCGTCGCCGTGATGTCTACGTCCACGCAGCCGTCGAGGGCGGGCAGGGCCGCGCCCCATCCGTCGAACCAGCGGCCTTCTCCATCCGCAGTCAGGCTCAGGCCCCGGCCGTCATCGACGAAGTCTATCTCCACCCGGCGCACTCTCCATCGCGAGTCGCAGCGGACCGTGTAGCGCAGCCGGAAAGCGACATCGTTATCCACGCCCAGAACAAGCCCGTCGGCCACCGCTTCGTCAGGGCGCATTATTAAAGCAAGGTGTTCCATGCCGGGCGCGTCCGTCCGCGACCATATCACTTGACGTTTCATCGGGGATGATAAGGAAGTCCGACGCCGGTCGTCGGGTAGTGTCGCAAAAAATATTTCGGCCGCAATTAGTGGTGGCCCAAATAATATCAAGACAACTACATCTCGTGTAGAAAGAAATTTTTTGCAACGCTACCCTACCGTCGAGGGACGGCGGCCGGGGGCGCACGATTTGATGAAAGCGCCCAGCAGAGTGTTCAAAAAAGTGCCGACGGCCCCGAAGGCGAGGCCGTATCCGATGTCCGGTTGAAAGTCGAACAAAGCGCGAACCGGCGCGTCGGCATAGGCCGGAATGAGCACGAGCCAGACCGTCTGCATCATGAGTCCGGCGGCCAGCGTAAACAGGACTCGTGTCGTCAACCGGATTGCCACCGCGTAGCGGAGTCTGCGCCACTTCCACGCCTGAAGGGCGAGTCGCACGAACACGCACAAGAGGGCCGCCAGCAAAAGAAGTCGTATTAAAAGCTCTTGGGGCCAGTAGGACCTGCGTTCCTGCCCGTGCAGCCTTCTGATAACGCCGTCCATCAGGTTGTTCTTCCCGAGGACGGAAAAACTGTTGACGTTGGTAAGGATGATGACGCCGTACCCTTTCTCGGGCAGGATGTTCATCATCGAGCTGAAGTTCTGATTAAGGCCCGTGTGATTGATTGACTTCAGGCCGTTCCAAGGCCGGATAAACCAGCCCATGCCGTAGGCCGAGCCGATTTCGCTCCTCGGCTCGTGCATCAACGCGAGGCCCGTCGGGGCGATGACCTGGCGGCCTTCATAAGCACCCCCGTCGAGCTGCGCGATGAGGTAACGGCACATGTCTTCGGCGGTCGAAGCTATGCCGCCCGCGGCGACCGCGTGAGGGCCGTAACGTCGGGGCGATGTCCGGACGGGGAATCCGAAAATATACTGATGGCCCCCGGCTAATCCGTGGGTCGTGGCGTCCTCGTAGGTCAAATAGGTCGAGCGCATCCCCAGCGGACCAAGCACGTGCTCTTGCACGTAGGCGGCGTAGGGCTGCTGCGCGACCGCCTCGACGAGCATGCCCAGTATCTCGAAGTTAAGGTTACAGTACTCGAAATGCTGACCGGGCGGGTGGGCCGGCCTGAGTCCTCTCAACTCGGCGGCGTAGTGCTCGGCGGCGACCCGCGGGTCCGGGCTTGCAGGCGGGGAGAACCCCGCCGCCGTCGGGAGGCCGCCGGTTTGGTTCAGGAGGTGCCGGACGGTGATTGCCTCGGAGGCCTTAGCGTCTTGGAGTTGGAACCAGTGAAGGTACTGGCGCACCGGGGCATCTAAATTCACTTTCCCGGCCTCGACGAGTTGCATCACGGCGAGTGCCGTGAAGGATTTGCTGTTGGAGCCGATGAGGAAAGGCGTTTGCGGCGTGACGGGGCGGCCGGCGTCGTCTGCCGCGCCGAATCCTCTGAGGTAGATGATGGAGTCCCGATGAATAATCCCCACGGCGGCGCCGGGGATGTGGAATGCCTTCATCTGAGAGGAGATGAACTCCGTCATCTCGGCATCGTCGAAGTCGTCGGCTCGCGCGCGGCACGGCCAACAGGCTCCGAGCAAAACGCAGAGCACGATGCTCAGCCTGTAAGGGACCACATACAACTCTGATACGTCCCCCCTGGGGATGAAGTTCATGGGCAGCCGGCGACCGCGCGGGCCTCACGAGGCGGGCGCGGTAGGATACTCACCAGTCAGTCCGTCCGAGCGTGGAGGCCCTTCGGCATAAGTCCGCGAACCTTGAGTCCGATCTCAACGGGTCGAGTACGGGCCAGACCTTGAGGTACCCGAGAACGCTGGAGCGGTTCGCGCATGACTTCCCCAGCCACTCGAAAGCGCCGTCCTTATCTCCCAGACCTATGAAGATCATGGCGAGTGTGTGGGGCTCGACGTATCTGCGCTTGCGAAGCTCTCTCAGGCCGTCGAGCAGTCGCAGCGCCTCGCCCCTTCGGCCGGCGAGGGCGTAGAAATATCCGAGGGCCGCGATGGCCTCCGGGTCCGAGAGCGAAGAGGCGGCCGGCGCCAGCCTCCCTCCCGGCGACACTTCATACTCGCCGGTCGTGAAGTCAATCAGCTTTTGAATCTCCGAGATGGCTTCTTCGTACCTCCCCTGCGCCGCGTAGACGTAAGACAGCAGGCCGTTGGCCGGGCCGAAGGCCGGGTCGAGCTCGAAGATTTCGAGGCACTGCTCGACCGCCCTGTCGAATCTCCTCGACATGTAAAGTATCTTCGCCATCGTCTTGTTGACGATGAGCGAGAGCGGGTCTATCTCTAAAGCCTGTTTGATCCTCTCGACGGCCTCGTCGAACCGCGCCAGCTTGGCGAGGTAGTCCCCGTACCAGTGGTGGGCCGTGGCGTAGCGGGGGTTCAGCTCGATGGCCCTCATGTAGTCACGCTCGGCCCGTGCGAACTCCGGGCCGTAATACTTTTTGACGCTGGCCGACGAGGTGTAAGCCTCGGCCAGCGTGTCATCTATCATGAGCGCGCGGGCCGCGGCCTCTCTCGCTTTCGGCACGACCTCTCTGGGCGGCACGACGCCGTAATCGGCGAGCGTGATATAGCCGTCAGCCAACCCCGAGTAGGCGAGCGAGTAGTCGGGGTCGAGGTCCAGCGCGCGCCGGAAATAGCCGACGGCCTTCCTGATTCCCGTGATGCTCCTCTTGTTCCAGAAGAAGCGCCCCTTCAGGTAGTGGCGGAACGCTTCCGTGCTCCCGGTGTGGCGCTTGTTCAGGAGGCCCTTCTCGCGCGGGCTCAGCCTGAGCTTAAGCTTGTCCCACACTTCGGCCGTTATCTCCTCCTGCACCTCGAAGATGTTCGAGAACAGGCGGTCGTACTTCGCCCCCCACATCTGCGCGCCGTCCTCGGCGTCGATTAGCTCGACGTTGATGAGGAGGCGGCCGCCGCGTTGAAGCACCCGCCCGGTCAGCAGGGCGCGCACGTTGAGTTCGCCGCCGACGCGCAGCACGTCCAACTCTTTCCCCTTGTAGCGGAAGACGGTGGTGCGCGCCAGCACCCTGAGCTGGGGTATCCGCGACAGGCTGTTAATGAAGCTCTCGGCGAGGCCGTCTGCCAGATATTCGAGGTCGGGGTCGCGGCCCTCGTTAACCAGCGGCAGCACGGCCAGCGAGATGGCGGACTTCTCCGCAACGCCCCCCCACGTGCCCCAGCCGCCTCCTCCGCCGCGGCCCCGCCCCTCCGTGGCCGCGACCCGCGACTCGTCAACCCGCGCCACGAATCGGTAGCCGCGCTTCGGGACGGTCTCGATGTATTTGCGCTCCTTGTACCTCTCCCCGAGGGCCTTGCGCAGCGCGCTCATTGAGACGGTCAGGTTGCTCTCCTCGACGAATTGGTCGGGCCACACCTTCTGCATCAACTCCTCTTTGGTCATGACCTCGCCGCTGTTGCTCACCAGCATCAGCAGGAGGTCGAAGAGCTTCGAGGTCAGGCGCACCGGACGGCCGCCGACGAAGAGGCGGCGCACGGAAGGGTCCATGAGGAAGGGGCCGAATTCGTAGATTACGGCGGGGCCGTTCAAGTCGCGCGGGCTCTCGCTTCCCGTACTCGTTTTCATAGCCCGTCGGCCTCCTGAGGTAGAGGTTACTTCGCGGGAGAGAAATTCTCAGGCAGTCACGTGAGTCATCCTACCAGATAAGAGATTTCGGAAATTTTTGGAATTCCTAACCTTTCCTAAAGATTTCAAACGCCGCCGGGCCTTAAACTCACGCCGCTCGAATTTCGCAGCCGGGAGAAGTTCAGCACGCCCCTCCCCCGACGGATAAACTAACCCCACCGAAACAGACCGCAGGGAACTGCCCGACTCACTCACGGAGATCTCGAAATGGCTACCAAACGTTCTCGCCCCGACGGGCGGCGCGGATTCTATTCGTGGCGCGTGGCCGCGCTTACTCTGGTGCTCGCCGCCGTGGGCACATTAGTCAACTCCGTAAGGTTGCGCGCGGTGCGGGCGGCCTCGATACAGGTCGCGGCCGGCGGAGACTTTCAGGCCGCGCTCAACGCCGCGCAGCCCGGCGACACCATCGTGCTCGCGGCCGGCGCCACCTTCGTCGGCCCCTTCACGCTGCCCTACAGGGTGGGCACCGGCACCGACGCCGACTGGATCACCATCCGCACGTCCGCGCCCGACTCAGCCCTGCCGCCCGCGGGGCAGCGCATCACGCCCGCCTACTCTTCGGTGCTGCCGAAACTCGTCTCGCCGGGCGCTAACCAGTCGGCGCTCTACACGCAGCCGCGCGCGCACCACTACCGCTTCGTCGGCGTCGAGTTCTCGCCCATCAACAGCGCCGCGGTCGTGGACACGCTCGTCAACCTCGGCAGCGAGGGGGCGCAACAGGACACGCTCGACGAGGTGCCGCACCACCTCGTCCTCGACCGCTGCTACGTCTACGCCTTCCCCTCGCAGGCGCTCAAGCGCGGAGTCCGCCTCAACAGCGCCCACACCGACATCCTGAACTCCTACCTCGCGGGCTTCAAGCTGGTGGGGCAGGACTCGCAGGCCGTGATGGGCTCGAACGGCCCCGGCCCCTTCAGAATCGTCAACAACTACCTCGAAGGGGCAGGCGAGAACCTCATGTTCGGCGGGGCCGACCCGACCGTCCCCAACCTCGTCCCGTCCGACATAGAGATTCGCAACAACCACTTCTTCAAGCCGCTCTCCTGGCGCGTGGGCGACCCCTCCTACGCGGGCACCCACTGGTCGGTCAAGAACCTGCTCGAACTGAAGAACGCGCAGCGCGTCGTCATCGAAGGCAACGTGCTTGAGAACAGTTGGGGCGACGCGCAGGTCGGCTACGCGGTCCTCTTCACGGGGCGCAGCCAGGACG
The DNA here is from genome assembly GCA_035941045.1 of Pyrinomonadaceae bacterium. Taxonomy (GTDB): domain Bacteria; phylum Acidobacteriota; class Blastocatellia; order Pyrinomonadales; family Pyrinomonadaceae; genus QHXN01. The sequence goes on from DASZEK010000170.1 coordinate 9,352, forward strand.
GCGGGGCGCCCTGGAGCGTCGTGCAGGACGTTCAGTTCACGAAGAACGTCGTGCGCCACGCCGCCGCCGCCGTCCAACTGCTGGGGCTCGACTACATCTACCCCGGCCAGCAGGAGAAGCGTATCACCATCGCCAACAACCTGTTCGACGACATCGACGGCGGGAAGTGGGGCGGGTCGGGCCATTTCCTGACCATCAGCCGCGGGGTGGCCGACCTCACGGTCAGCCACAACACGATCTTCCACACCGGCAGCGTCATACAGGTGGGCGAGTTCCAGAACACCGGCTTCGTCTTCAACGACAACATCGCGCAGCACAACCAGTACGGCGTCAAGGGCGACGGCCAGTCCTCGGGCAACACGACGCTCGCCGCCTACTTCCCCAACGCCACCTTCCGCCGGAACCTCATCGCGGGCGCCAACGCGGCCAACTACCCCGCCGACAACTTCTACCCGCCCGCGTCGAGTTTCGACTCCCAGTTCTTCAACCGCGCGGGCGGCGACTATCACCTCGCCGCGACGAGTCCGGGCTACCGCGCGGGCACCGACGGCAAGGACGTAGGCGCTGACATCGACGCGCTGAACGTCGCGACCGCGGGCGTCGTCGGGGGCACGCCGCCGCCGGCCGCCGCGCAGACGCCCTTCTCGGGGACCGCCTCCGTCCTCCCCGGCACGATTCAGGCGGAAGACTTCGACAACGGCGGCGAGGGCGTCGCCTACCACGACACCACGGCCGGCAATGCCGCCGGCCAGTACCGCAGCACCGACGTGGACATCGAGGCGACGGGCGACGCGACGGGCGCCTACAACCTCAGTTGGGCGGTCGCGGGCGAGTGGCTTGAGTACACGGTCAACGTCGCGTCGGCCGGGACCTACACGGTCGAGGCGCGCGTCGCGTCGCAGGTCAGCGGCGGCACCTTCCACGTGGAGTTCGACGGCCTCGACAAGACCGGCGCGATGACCGTGCCGAACACCGGCGGCTGGCAGACCTACCAGACCGTCACGAAGACGGTGAGTCTCCCCGCCGGCCAACACGTCATGCGCCTCGCGCTCGACGCCAACGGCGCGACGCTGCCGGACGGCGCGTCCTTCGTCGGCAACATCAACTACCTCAAGTTCACGGCCGCCACGCCGCCGCCCTCGAACCCGCCCTTCGCCCTGCGCCTTAACGCGGGCGCGGCGCAGTACGTCGGCGAAGGCTGCCAGACGTGGCAGGCCGACAACTACTACCAGAACGGCAGCACCTACTACGCCTCGAACCTGAGCACGGCCGACATCCTCAACACCTTCGACGACGAGCTGTACCGCGGCGAGCGCTACGGCGGGGCGCCCGGCACGGCCCCGCTCGCCTACGCCATCCCGGTCCCGAACGACACCTACCGCGTGCGCCTGCACTTCGCCGAAGTCTGGCACGGCGTCAGTAACACGAGCGGGGCGGGCGCGCGCGTCTTCGACGTGAGCGTCGAGAACCAACTGGCGCTCGACGACTTCGACATCTACGCGGCGGCGGGCGGCGCGCAGAGGGCCGTGGTCAGGGAAATCCAGACCACAGTCACGGACGGCGTGCTCAACGTCAGCTTCGCGGCGTCAGTGGATAACGCCAAGGTCAGCGCCATCGAAGTCTTCAACGGCTCACCCCCGGCCGCGAACGCCCCCTTCAAGGAGCAGGGCGGTCAGGTCGTCGTTGACGCCGAGAGCTCGCACGCGAGCATCGTCCGCGGCGGCAAGCAGTGGGCGGTCTACAGGAACGGGAGTCGCCCGGCGGGCAGCGTGTGCGGCGGCGCGATGGTGTCGGAGCCGGACTCGGGCGTGCAGATAGATGCGGGCTACGCGACCACCGCGCCCGAACGCCAGTACCAGATTCAGTTCACGACCCCCGGCACCTACTACGTGTGGCTGCGCGCGTGGGCCGCCAACACGAACAACAACTCGGTGAACGTCGGACTCGACGGCCAGCCGACGACGACCTCCGACCGCATCTCCATCGGCACCTTCAACGCGTGGACGTGGGTGCAGGGCACGATGGACGGGCCGGTGGCGACGCTGGTCGTGCCGACCGCGGGCCAGCACACCGTCAACGTCTGGATGCGGGAGGACGGCATGTGGATAGACAGGATGTTGCTCACGACCAGCAGCGGTTTCGTCCCGAGCGGGCTGGGGCCGCCCGAAAGCTCCCGCTAGAGAGCCGCCGCCGGAGAGCGCACGTGTCGTTAGCGTCGAATGTTACAGGGGCCGCGCCACACCCGGCCCCTGTAACGTCATCGAGCAAGACCCCCTCCGGTCGTTAAAAAAATCTTCGACCGCCGTCAGGACGCCGTTCCTGGGGCCGCCTTCATGCACGGCGTTACTGCCATCCCTCCTGAACGGGTGAATGAACTCTTCGGGAATCAGTCCCGGCTGGTAGTACATGTCTCTTTTGCCGTAAGGCCAGGACACGTCATGGAAGAATATCGTCCCTCCCTGCCTTAGTAAGCCTCGCTCTTCAATCGTCCTCCGTTCGTTGTAGACCGTATACCAGTTATGGTCGCCGTCGATGAGTATGCAATCGAATGGGCCTGATATTCTTTGAAGAATCTCAAGGCTGATTCCTTTATGAACCTGAACCCTCTCGTCATCCCGATATTTCATGCGGAGGTCCGCGCCCAGGCAGGGATCGATAATGTCGACCGACACCGAATCGAGTTCCAGAAGCTTATCCGTAGTCAGGCCGAAGCTCGCCCCTATCACGCACACGCGCCGGTACCCGTTAGCAGCGATGTAGGGCTTTACAACTGTATCAGCGAAAAAAATCATCAGGTTCCACGTGTCCGTTAACGGCCGGCTTGTAAATACCACCTGCGCGCAAAACTTGTCTCTTCGTCAGGGATTCCAAAGCTTAGTAAGCGAGCTGTTCGCCGTCGTGAAAGGCAGCCGACAGGCGGCCAATCCCGCCCGCCGATTAAACAACTCCGCGAAAGCCTTGGGCCGTCCGCACCCACGCCGCGACCGATAACAACTCATACGTTTTCGCCTTAAACATCGAGAAGACCGTCTCGACGTTGGAGCGTTTGTGATAGTGCGCCAAAAACTCCTCGCGCTTGAACTGGTAGAAGTGGTAGATGAGCGCCCACAGCGCCCCGTTACCATCGGGCTGGCTGTTCGTCTTGAACGGGATGTAAAGAATGGCTCCGTGCTTCAAGGTCGCCGCGAAGTTGCTGTTTCCCAAGTAAGCCTTGTCGGCGCGCACTTCCTTCATCTGAAAGCCGCTCTGCGCGGTCTTATCAACGAGCGGCTTGTAATAGGTGTAGTCGTTCACGTGCGCCCCGCTGATTTCGACGCTCGTTACGATGTGCGTCCGAACGCCGCACATGAGATGCACCTTGCTCTTGCATCTCTCTGCCGTACTTCGCGTCACACCAGCGCAGGAAGTGAGCCGTGGCGAAGCCCGACGAATCAACCGCGAAGTCCGTCTCGACGCTCTTGAGGGGCAAGCTGGACGCGGTAATCAGGTGCTCAAGATAGAGCGTCAGCGCCTCGCTCTCAAGATAGCGCGCGACGCTGTTGTAGTGCGGGAGTTCGGACAGGAAGCCTTTGGTCCTGGCCTCGCGCAAGTCACTGGCGAAGCGTCGGCCCGAGATTGTGGTGTAGGTCTTGAAGACGGCGCTGAACAGCATATCGGCCATCGGCAGGCGAGGGCGCTCTAAGGTCTGGAGGGGTTCTCGACGCCCGCGCACAGTTCATAGAGCAACGCCTTAAACTGGCTTTTCTCGCGCGTCTGCGCGGCGTCGTATTTAGAGACGCGAAAGGTACTAATAGGTATACGTCCACGAGCGGCTCCTTCGTGTACTCATCCTAATTACCCTATGCCCGTACATGGACTTTATCCGGCCAGGCATGCGAATAGCTATTCAGGCTGACGTGTTCGAGCCCAGGACCAGCCCCTCTATCGCGTCGGCGAAGCGTAGAGCCGCTCCCGGACTGCGACCGAAAAAGAGCACCGGGTCGATCAACTCCAGTTCCATCAGCATCAGCTCTCCGCCCACTTCGACGGCGTCCACGCGCGCATAGAGCAGGGGCCCTTTCACTCTTCGGACAAGTCTCTCAGCCTGGTTGATAAGTTGCGGCGACGGCTCGGGGACCGTAACGCGGCCGCCGAAGTCCGTCTGGACGCGAAAGTCTCCCGGCTTCGGTGTCTTGAGTACCGCGTGACTGTACTCTTTCATGAAGAAGATGAAAGACCATTCGCCGCGAGCCTGCACTTCGGGCAGGAAGCGCTGAATCATCACGCCCGAGCTCGATAACATTTCACGAACCTGGGCCGTGTCCGCCGGGGCTCGGACGGGGTCGGTGACCCAAGTTCTGTACGCCGACATGGAGATGACGGGCTTGATAACGGCCTGCTCCCAACCATGTGATTTTAGAATCCCGGTCAGGTCAAAGTCCTCCCCCTGCTCAAGCCAGACAGTCGGGACTATGGGCGTGCCTTCCGAGGCCAGGCTTCTCAGGTAGTGTTTGTCTGCATTATCGCGCACCACACCGGGAGGGTTCCACAGGGGGACACCCCTCCGCTCCATCAGGTCTATCCAGTCGAGGAACTCTTCCGTGCGCAGGTGGTATTCCCAGCACGAGCGTAGAACAACCGCGTCATACTCCTCCCACACGACTTCGGAGGAGTCCCACAGAACGGCGTCGACTTCTACGCCCCGGCCCCGCAAGAGTCCTGCGGCTATCCTGTCGTCATCGTAAAGAAGGGGGAGCTCCGCGTATGTCACGAACGCCACTCTGGTCATGGCTGCTTCTACCGACTATATCTCCTGCACGCGCTGCTGCTCGGGACGATTCTAATAACTCGGCATACGATAACACCACTCTTGATGGTGAACTCTGACCTGCATGTTGGACAAGGCAAAAGAGTTAAAGCGCCTCGGCGCGGAGGTCGTGGCGGCGGACGCCGACGACCTTGAAAGTTTGAAGGCAGCTTTCCGTGGCGCCTTCGGGGCCTACTGCGTCACGTTCTTCCGGGATCACTTCTCGCCCGAGAAGGAGTCGGCCCAAGCCGAGAACATGGTCCGGGCCGCTAAGGAAGCGGGCCTTCACCACGTTATCTGGTCAACGCTCGAAGACACGCGCCGGTGGGTTCCACTCGAAGATGAGCGGATGCCCACCCTCATGGGCAAGTACAAGGTGCCACACTTAGACGCCAAGGGGGAGGCCAACCCCCTGTTCACCGAAGTGGGAGCGCCGACTACTTCCTGCTGACTTCGTTCTACTGGGATAACTTCATCCATTTCGGCATGGCCCCGAAGAGGGGCGCGGACGGAAAACTCGCTCTCACGCTTCCGATGGGTGATAAAAGGCTACCGGGGATAGCCTCCGAGGACATAGGCAAGTTGGCGCCGCCGAGAAGTTCTCCGACCTCCTCGCGAATGAAAGCCTTCACGCCCTCCCGCCCGGTCAGACGGAGCCAGACGGGGCCGCCCTCCGGCTCGACTTCGAGCGCGAAGCCGAGAAACGGGCAGCAGAGCCTCTTGAGGGCGATGAACTCCGCAACCCTGGAGAGCGTCCCCGCGTCGCCTGTCAGGCGGAAGGCGTACCCGTCAGGAAATTCTCTGATTTCCTCGGCGGCGCGGAACACCCGGCCGCCCGTGGCGACGTGCGCCGCCCTCAGGCCCGGCTCGATGGCGCTCATGTCGCAGGCTATGGGGGACTCTTTCACCGGCCGTGTCTCGCCCGTCATCATTCTGGTCCTCCGTCGGCGCGGCTCAGGTGGTGATGTCGGCCGGGCGCGTCGCCCACCGGCTCCAGCCTCTCAGTAACATTTATCAGACTCATGTTCGCCCCGCACTGGACGACCCCGTCCAGCCGGTTCCTTCTTATAGCCAACAGCTCGACGATGGCCCTCTCCTTTGCCGCGTCCGGCACGTATGCGATGTGGAGGGCGTTCGCGCAGGAGAAGCCGACGCTTGAAACCACCTCGAAGCCCAGCCCCTCGAACATTCGTGCCGCGGACTCATTCCCCTTCTTATCGAAGGGGGTCAGGATGCCGATCCTCTTCGCCCCGTACTTCGTCAGGGCGGCTCGGGCGGCGTCGTGCCAGGTGGCCCAAGACAGGCCGGAGTAAGCCTCAATCTCCGCGACAGGCGCCCTGACCTCTTCGAGGCTGCCGAGGATGTGCTCCAGGCTCATGCCCATGATCATGTACTGGGGCTGCGCCAGCGAGGCCGCGTCCGCCGCCTCCCGCAAGCCCCCGAGGAACTGCCTCTTGTACTCTCTCACGTCCGCTTCCGTCTCCAGCTTGGGCTTCGGCGTGATGACGTTGGCGGTGTGGAGGCCGACGCCTCGTAGCCCGCCCGGCCCCTGGTTCCTGAAGATGATGGACCAGAGCTCGTGCTCCATGCTGGTGTTCGTGGCGGGGATGACCAGCCCGAACTTCCTCCTGAAACTCCTCACGTCTGGGTAGCCCCTCGACGGGCCGATGCCGCCGAACCCGACGGCCGCCTCGCCGTCGTGGACGACGCCGGGAGGGGCCAGGGCGGGCATCGGCGGCGCGTCAACGTCGGGTATGTTGATCTTCTTCCCGGACAATTTGCCGATAATCGTCCGGCCCCCTCGGCGGTCTATATGCTGCTGTGCTTGCACCATGCCATACCTCGCTGCGTCCGTCGTCGCGGTTCCGGGCTTTTCGCCGACACCGACGGCGCGGCCTCCCGTGTCCTCGGCCCCCTTGACTATCGCCCCCCGCGCGGCCCCGCCGAGCGCCGCGGCGGCCATGCCGCCTAACACTCGGCGGCGCGACACTCCGGGCTTTACCCTCATCCTCTAAACCCCCTCCCGCGACGCACATCGTCAAGCGTCCTTTATGTTCTTTAACGCGTATCTCGTAGCGGTAACGGGTCACGCGGACTCATAGCACGGCGCTCGACGCGCGGGCCTGCGAGGCGTCGAGAGCTTAAAACTCCACGCTGGAAGATTGATAAGGTATGAAGGACTGGATTCGGCCCCGCCCGCTACGGATACGAAGGGGGCCGGGCATCGAGCCCGGCCCCCGCATGCGGTCGGTTCAGCGCAGGATTTGCGCCGTGACCTTCTTGGTGAGCGGGTTGACGGTGAAGCGGACCACGCCGCGCAGGACGCCCGTGACCGCGCCCGCGCCGGATGAGCCGCCCGCCGCCTCCGAGCCGTCGGCGAAGATCGTGACCGTGCCCGCGTTGGCGTTCGGCGAGCCCACGGGGAGGAGCTGTCGGACCACGACCTTGTAGTCGGAGGCCGCGTTCACGAAGCCGATGATGCGGACCACGTAACTGGTGTTCGGCTCCGCGTAGTAGCGTATGTGCTCGGCGGCGAGGTTAGCCGCGGAGCGGTCCAGCCGCCTCGCCCCGTCGGCGCTGCGCAGCTCCAAATCGTAGTCAACGGCCGTCATGGACGAGAGCGCGATGTCGAGAAGTATCACGTCGTTCGTCGCCGTGACGGGGATGTCAACATACGTCACCCCGCCGAACAGCGGGTTGGCGTCCGTGCGCTGCACCTCAAGGTCTTCGATGAGGCCGGAGCCGTGCGTCGCGCCGGTCCCTTCGCCGAGCGGCATCGTGCCGTTGTACTCGTCCTTGCGGACGGAGTAGGTGACGCTCGCGGGCGGCGGGGGCGCCGGCTCGCCGCCGTTGTCGCCGGTCTGGCTCCCGGTGCCGACCGTGGAGCCGGCGAAGGCCAGCCCCAAGACCTGCGCGTCGAAGGTGAACAGGCGTGCCGCGGGGTCGTTGAACTCGAACCTCCGCGTGGCCGAGGCGCCGAGCGGGAGGGTTTTGTCGTAGACGAAGGTCGGGAAGGGAGAAGTCCTGTCGGCGTTCCTGACCGTAACGGTCGGGTCGGAGATGGAGGTGATGCGGAACTCGACGGGCGCGTAGATGGTCTTGTCCGTCGAGTTGGCGCCGCGGGCGTTCTTTATCGTGTTGTCGAAGGCGAAGACGCCCGACGCGAAGCTGACGTTGGAGACGGCCGTGTCCACGGCCGCGGTCACGTCCTGCGCGGCGAGGCGCGGCTCGGCCGAGCCCGAGAGGTCGGAGAGGCCGACTTGCCTGTCAGGGGTCACGCCGACGGCGCGCACCGCGTACTCGCTGTCGAAGAGGTTCTTGAGGCCGGCGGCCGTGAAGACCTCCTCGACGACGCCGCTGTCCTCGTAGAAGGTTTGGTCGGCCCCGACGTAGGCGACGTGGCGCCAGCCTGTAGTCGAGGCGTCGCCGTCGAGGTAACGGCGGATGCCGTTCGGCTCGCGCTTGCCGCGCAGCGCCGTCTTCCGCTTCAAGACTTCGTAGGCCACCGCGCCGCCGACGGGCGACCACGTCACCTTCAGGCTCTTGGAAGAAGCCGGGGCGGCCGTGACGTTCTGGGGCACGCCGGGGCCGGCCTGAGAGCTGGCGAACTCGGAGACCTGCGTCGAAATGGTGGGAATCATGCCGACCGACTCTTTGGCGTTCAGCCCCATCTCGTGGGCGGCGAAGACCTGCTCGATGAGCGCGCGGTGGATGCCGGGCGCGGCTGGGTCCGTGGCGTCGGAAGGGAAGAGCGACTGGTCGGCGACGATCATGGCGTCGCGGGCCTTGACGAAGGTGTCGGGGTCGGTCGTGCCGAGGATGTAGAGCGAGCCGAGGTAGATGCGCTCGAAGAACTCGGTCCCCTTCGTGATGGCGCGGCCCGGCGTGCCGTCGCTGAACTTGGGCCGCTTGTAGGTCGTCTTCGACGGGTAGACGCGGCCGAGCATCTCGCGGATGTCCCACATCGTGGACATGTAAATCTCGCCGTCTCGGTGCTCCTCGTAAGCGTAGTCGCCGGTGATCGGGTTCTGGTAGGTGGCGATGTCGGAGAACTTGAGCGTCGAGCGGGCGGTGCGGATGTAGCCCCACGAGTCGGGGTCGAGCCCCTGGCTGCGGAGGCGGTCGCGGATGCCCTTGGCGTTGACGACGTACTCGCCGAGCACGGGGCCGTCGGTGATGGTCATGGCCCACATGTCGGCCTGCCCCTCGTTCATCGCGTTGCCCTCGTCGCCCTCGAAGCCGGCGATGGGGCTGGAGACGGCGTGCATCCCCTCGTGGTAGACGACCGTGCCTTCGAGCGCGAGGTTGTTGTAGCGCCAGCCGTGGCCGTAGACGGTCGGGTTGGCGTTGGCCGGGGGCGCCTCGCCCGTGAGTGCGCGCAGCGCGCCCGTGGCGTTGTAGGCCAGCGCGTTGTCGAGGCCGAGCACGATTTGCCCGGCCTGCGCCGGGGCCTCCTGGAAGCGGCCCGTCTGCTGGTAGATGTAGACGTTCGGGGCGTGGGCGCCGCCGAAGAGCGGGACGTTGTGGTTCGGGTAGTCGTCGGGGAAGTCGCCCTGCCCGACGCGGCTGTGGAGCGAGTCGTCACGCCGGTGGATGTCGTCAATGTATTCGAGCAGGTAGGTGATGAAGAAGAAGACGTTGATTTCGTCCTGATGCTCGGCGGGCTCGGCCATGTGGTCGGCCTCGTTGGTGCGGGCCTCGAAGTTGGCCGGGTCGTCGGCGCGGAAGTGCCATGTGCCGCGCGAAGCCTGGACGAAAGGCTGCTTCGTCGCCAGCACGTTCTGCACGACGGCGTGCGTGCCGGTGAGCGTGCCGTTCACGCCCGTCGCCATGTTCGAGGCGTCGAACTTCCTGAGCGTCGCCCGCACCTGCCCGAGCGGGACGCCGAATTCGTCGGCCTCGATGACCGAACGCTCCTTGAGCGCCGTCGTGATTTTCGGGTAGGTCGGGTAGATGTCGCCGGTGAAGGGCTCGCCGTTGGTCGGGTTCGTCTGGGAGTTGACGAAGTCCTTGCGCGAGACGACCTCGCCCGTGTGAGCGTCTATCATGTGGAGGAAGAGGCCGTGCGGGTTGGTCGAGAACTGCAAGACCTTCCACACCAGCCTGTAGCCGTCGGCGGTCGGGTAGATGCCGAGGCGCGGCTCCGTGTTCTGCACCGCCGAGAGCTGCCGCGAGATGGCCTCAAGGCCGGGCCGGAGGAGGTCTTCGGCCGACTGCGGGATGGCGACGCGGAAGCGCGCGAGGTCGGCGTCGGCCGCCTGCTTAGCCTGCCCGGCCGTGAGCGAGGGCTGCGTGCTGACGCGCACGTCGCGGAAGTAGGGGCCGCTCGCCATGACGACGCGGTTGTCTTTGTTGAGGACGAGGCCGACGCCCCCCTGTTGCACGTCGATGCCGCCGTGGGTCTGCTGGAAGCGCAGGAGGTGGCCGCCGAGGGCATTAACGTTCGAGACGAGCCGAAGGTCAGAAAGGTTCGAGATGCCGAAAAGTGCGGCGTTGGCCGAGAGGAAACGCCGGCCCGCTTCCTCGGCCGAGACGCCTGCGGCCGGCGCTGTGGCGAAGTCCATGAGCACGTCGGGCGAGCCGCCGAAGTCGTTCCAGCGCGCGGTCATCCGGCCGCCCGTCTGGGACTTTAGTCCTTCCAGCGCGGCGAGCTGAGCGCCGGTGGCCGTCCGCAGATGCCCGAGGTTTCGCGACAGGTTCAGGTCGAAGTCCGGCGCGCCGTGCGCATTTCTGTCCTCTTTAGGCGGAGCGGCCGCCGCCGCGGCGCTCCGGCCTCGTATGGGCGTTGTTGTTTGGAGCATGCCGACCCCGAGAGCGAGGAACAGTGTAAATAACAGAGGTCTTTGCCAGCGCATGATTCTTCCTCCGGATTTGCAGTAACGAAAGCAACCGCGGGCGAGGTTTAACGAGTCTCGACGATGGCGGAAGGATGACGGCCGGTGGTTGAGGAAAACTTGAAATCGGGCGGGCGAATGTGAAGAGGCGGTGATGTTTTGATTGCGATTAGATTGCTATTTGGCGAATGCCGTTAATAGCACGTGTCCCGTGTGTACCTCACAACCCAAACGAAACGCCTCCCCAAAGAGCCACCTAGCGTTGGCAAGAACAGGAAGCGGAGCGAATAGTTGTTAGAGAGTCCGATAATCCAATTCCTCTCATCAACGCATAGCACAAAAAAATCGCCTCTTGGCGTAAAGTACGAGCCACGTCGATATCAGTTAGGATGCAACTATTTGAACGTAATTTAGTTTATCGGACTCTGGGAGGAGTGAGCTCGTTTCGTTACCCAATCGCCGCGGGTTTCGGTCTGCGCCGGTGAGGCGCGTCGTGCGGCGCGAGAACTAATGACGCATGGTCGGCGGAAAGTCGCCAAGGATTCTGCGCGCGCCCTCCACGTCGTCGGCTTCGAGCGCCTTGAGCGCGGCGGTCGCCTTCTGCGCCATCTCCCTTTCGTCGCCCTGCTGGGTGTCGCGGTTCAGCTCCACCACCCTGCCGAGGGCGTCGGCGGCGATTTGCTTACCACCCCGACCTCCGTCATCCTCCGACATCAGAGACAGGTACAGCCGCGCGCGGTAGAGGTAAGACTCGGACGACGCCACGCGGTAGGAGCGAAGGGCACTCTCCTGTTCCTGCGACATCGCACGGTAGCGTTGGGCCCCTACGATGCCCACATACAACAAGGCCACCAGTAAGACTAATGCATATGCGAGGCGTTCCAAAGTCTTTCTTTTCGCCTGCTTACTCGCCCTCTGGCTCTCGGCGAGGTAAGCTATCTCCTTACCGCTGAGGTATCCCGCCCCCGAGGCAAACTCCGCGGCTTGCTTCAGAGCGGCGCCTTTGAGCAGCAGTTCCGGGTCACGTCCGTACCGCTCCCACTCATCCCTCCTGTTCGTCAGCGTATGCCGGAGGACGAGGGATTGCCGGTTGCTCTCCACCCAGTCGCGGAGCGGGGGCTGACGCAGCAGCTCCCCGTGGGCGAGCGCCAGACCGTCACCCCCGCCCGAGAGGACCACCGGGCAGGGCGGTGATAAGAGCCGGTTCAAGACCCTCCGGGCCGCGCCGCCCCCGCCCGCCTCAAGGACCTCGGCGCGCGGGACGGGGGCCGACGCGTAGCTCAGCAATCCGCCGTCGCCCGCGTCATAAACCCTCGCGAGGCGTATCAGAATCCTCTTCGCGCACTCCGTCTCTTCCTTATCCAGCCCGTCAACGACCTCCTTCAGCCCGCCCTGAAGCACGCCGAGCACTCCGCCCGTCTCCTGATAGCTCAGGTGCGTGAGCGTGCCGCCCGTGCGCTTCTCCCAGAGCCGATGGAGCAGCGGGCCGAGGACCGCGAGCGGAGCCCCCAGCTCGGAGGCGTCGGCGACGACGCGCTCGACGAGGCCGTCCTCGAAGTTGAGGCCGGCCAGCTTCGCGGGCCCTTCGACGACCTCGCGCAGCCCCGCGCGCGGCACGGCGTCAATCAAGAACCGCCGCGCCTCCTGCTCGAAGATGGTGCGCAACCTTCCTTGCCCGACCCACGCGTCGGCCGCCTCCGTGCGCGCGGTCGTGACGAGGTAGAAAGGCGAGTCGCCGTCTTCGAGCGCGTCGGGCAAATGCGTCTGGAAGAACTCTTCGAGTGCGAGCCGCGCCTTGCCGTCCGAGTCATTTAAGACCCCCTCGACGCCGTCCAACAGGAGGAGGAGGCCGTGGCCGGGCGGCGTGGAGACGCGCACGGCCTCGCGCAGCCCGCCGGGGCGCGAGAGCCTTGACTTCAACTCGGACGGCGTGAACCGCTGCCGCGTCGCGTGGGCGAGCGCGGTCGTGAGGCTCTCGATGAAATCGTCGCCGACCGCCGCCTTGGCGATCAACCAACGCTTGGGCGCGCCGCGGAGCCAGCCCCTGCGGAGGGCCGGGATGAGGCCGGCGCGTGCGAGCGAGGTCTTGCCCGAGCCGTTGATGCCCTCGACCTGTAGCCAGCGCGGGCGACCGGAAGGCACGTCGCCGAGTCTCCTGACCATCTCGCGCACCTCGTCGTCGCGCCCGAAGAAGAAGCGCGCGGCGTGCTCCTCGTAATAGCCTCGCCCGCCGTAGGGCGGGATGGGGTCGGGCAGCACGCTCGGGGCGGCGGGGGCGTTGACCTCGGCCGCGAGGCGCCGGAACAGTTTGCCGTCGTCGCTCGTCAGCGAATCGGGGAGGATGACGGGCCGGAGCCTCACGAAGTCGGCCGGGAGGTTCGTCTGCTCGACCCCGCTGCGGAGCACAGGGACGAGCCGACAGCCTTTGCGCAAGACCTGCTGGCGGAGCGCGAAGTCGAACTCGGCCTGCGCTCGCTCGTCGAACCCCTCGCGCCCGACGAGGACGAGGTAGCCGGAGGCTTCGGAGGCCGCCCGCTCCGCATCCGGCTGCCCGCCGGACCCGTCCGCGTCCGCCCACACGCTGACGCGCTCGGCGGCGAGTCCGCGGACGATGACGGAGGCCAACTCCGCGTCGGTGGGCGAGACGCCGAGGTAGACCGTCCCCTCGACGCGGCTCGCGGTCGCGGCCTCGCCCGACTCTTCGACGGCGCGCACCTCCTTCGGCCGCTTCGTCAGCAGCCCCGCGCGCAGGCCGTGCTGGACGACGCTTTCGGCGATGAACTCGTAGGCGCCGTAGAGGCGCTGCTCGCGGTTCTTGCCCTCGCGCGCGGCGACGCGCTCATAGAAGGAGTAGTAGGGCATGTAGGGGATTTCGACGCCGAGGAAGAACTTCCCGAGGTCGCCCTGCGTGAACTCGATGGCGTACTTGCCGAACAGCTCGGCGAAGCGGCTGCGGAAGTTGACCAGCTCGTTCTTCTGCGAAGTCTGCTCGATGCGCGAGGGCACGGGGAGGATGCCGAGGTCGCGGTTGCCGCGCGTCTCCTTCAGGCGCGGGCTGCTCAACTCGTGCGCCATCCAGTCGGTGCCTTCGAGGTTCATCTCGTTGGCGGCGCTGAGCAGGATGACGAGGTCGGCGAGGTGGTGCGTGGCGACGCCGCCGTGCTCGGTCACGCCCGTGCGGCTGTCAACGAGGACGATGTCCGCGCCGCCGACGCTCCGGTCGGTGAGGTCTTGGCGGAGGAACTCGACGTAGGTGGCCCCGGCCCATCGCTTGTAGAAGTCCTCCCAGTCGAAGGCCCGGACCAACTCGGCGTAAGACTTGAAGGAGTTGGGGTCGCGGCGGCCGGCCGTCAGCAGGCGGAGCGAGCCGGCGCGCTGCCTCCCGGCGGAGACGGGGAAGGCGAACGAGGAGGGGCGCCGCAGGTAGAGCTTCCCCACCCGCTTGTACTTTCTGTCGAAGGCCGAAGGGTCTTTCGATGTCTCGGCCTCGGCCTCGCGGTTCGCCTCCTCGGGGGGCTCGACGAGCGCACCCTTGTACTCGTAGAGCAAGTCCATGAGGCCGGGGTGCGCCGCGTACTGCGCCACCTCGGCCGCCTCGCGGGCCGCGGCCTCTGCGCTGTCGGCCTCGGGCGGGTCGGCCGTCAGGTAGCGCTCCAGCCCCGGCGCCTCCAGGTCCCAGTCGCAGAGGATGACGTTGTAGCCCCAGTCGGCCAGAATCTCGCCGACGTTGACGAGCGCCATCGAGCGCCCGACGCCGCCCTTGAACGAATAGAAGGTGATGACCATCCGCGCCCCTCCGCCTAACCTATCAACTGACTCAGTTCCACCCCGCTCATCGGGTAGCCCTGCTGCTCGACCGATTTGACCGTCTCGTCGAGCGCCTTCTTCTTCGGGTCGGGCACGTCGAAGAGCGCGCGCCTCAGCCACACCTTGAGCGCGAGCCCCGTACTCACGTCGAACGAGACGTGGCGCTTCATGTCGGCCTCCATCTTGCTCACCTCGTCGCCGTACTTCCTGATGTTCCAGGCGGAATCGCGCAGCGAGTCCTCCAGCGTGGCCGTGTGGTGCGAGTAGGGCGGGAGCCAGAGCAGCGTCGAGCGGTCGGCCGGCACGTCGGCGACCACCGGGCCGATGACCGGGTGGTAGGTCGATATCGAGTCCACCACCAGCAGCGAGTCGCGGAAGAGCCACCAGTCGCGGAACGCGCGCTCGTCGGCGAAGCCCGGCGGCGTGTCGGTCATCCAGTGCCCGCTCACCCAGCGCAGGAAAATCGGCGGGATGCCGTTATTGAGGCGCACCCTGTTCGCGTCGGCCACGGCCGAGTTGATGGCCGGCATGATCTTGATGCCGCTCTTAAAGGGCTTGAGGTCGGCGGGCGTCTTCCCGTAACGGTCCTTGAGCGAGTTGAAGAGTTCGGGCGGGTCCTTCATGCCCGCGCGCCGGCACATCTCCCAGAGCCAAACGACGCTCTTCGGCCGCTTCCCCGGAGCCGCGGCGCCCGCGACCCCGCCCTCCAACAGCTTGCGCCATTCTTCGAGCAGGCCGCTGCTCTCCGTCTCGGTCATCGCGAACAACGCGGCGGGCATCACGACCGGGGCCCTCAGCCCGAGCTTCTTGTGGATGTCTTCGACGAGTTTGGCGAGCTTCCCCCCGGAGCCGTCGTCGGTCAGGTCGAAGACGTTCAGGTCTAGGGGCTTCAGGTCGTGCGGAAGGTTCGCCAGCTCGAACGGGCCGACCCGGACGGGGATGATGTGCTTAATCGTCCTCGTGACGCGGTGGGCCTTGGCGATCAGGGTGGCCTCGGTCGTCATCCAGGGGCGCTTGGCCGTCTCGTCCGAGAGGCAGACGATTGCCACGCGCGCGTCGTCGATGGCCTCCATGACCTTCAACTGTATGGGGTCGCCCGCAGCCATGTCGTCTTGGTAGGCCCAGATGCTCAGACCGAGCTCGCGCAGCCGGTCACACAGCGGCACGACCACCTCCCTATCCGGCAAGCCCCAACTGATGAAAATGTCTCTCACTTCCGGGCACCTCCGTGCGAACTTCCCCTGCCCCCTTCCCCTCCCTTAACGCGCGCCCGCGAACTCCGCCGCGGGCGCCCGCAGCCCCTCGCGGATGGCGGCGTACTCCGCCTGCGGGATGCGCTGGACGTAGCTGCTGCTCACGAAGCGGCGGCCGGTCAGCGCGGCCGACAACTCGGCGGGCGTCTCCCAGACGGGCCGGTCGCCCGCCCCGCGGCGGAACGGCCAGCGGCGCAGCACGCCGTTCGCCGTCAAAGTCAGCAGCGCCCCTTCTTCTTCGCGGTAAGCGAGCGCCAGTACGGGGTCGAATTCCATGCTCGCCGACGACAGGAGCCGCGGCCACGGCTCGCCCGGCCTAGACGTTATCTGATGAATCAGCAAGTCCGTGACGGGGAAGCCCGACGCGAGGTCGTAGACGCGCACGGCCGAGGCGTTGCTGACGGTCGTCGTGTTCGTGCCGAGCGCGAACCAGCGGCCCGAAGGGCTGAGCAGCCCGCCGCCGCGCACCGGGTAGAGCGACGCGTCGCCGCGGCCCAGCGCCGAGAGAAGCGGCACCCCGCGGTCGCCGGCCACGATTGTAGTACCTGAACCCACGCGGCGCACGACGACCGGCACACGCCCGGCGACCTCCCCGCGCAGACTCCCGTCGCCCTCCCCGCGGATTGCGCGCAGGTTCAGCAGGATGTCGTAACCCAACTCGAAGCGGAGCCCGGCGGCGTCGCTGAAGGCGAGCGGCGGCGCGGCCCGCCGGTTGTCGCGCAGTCCCCAGACGACGACCGACGAGTAGGCGTAATCGGCGATGAGGTGTTCCCCGTCGGAGGAGAAGGCGAGGTGCACGACGCCTTCTTCGAGTGCGGGCGGCGGGCTCAACGCCTCGCCCCTGCCGCTCGCGGCGTCGAAGTTGACGACGACGGCCGGGCGGCCTTCGGACGTTCCCGCCGTCGAGACGACCTTGTCGCCGTCGCGGAAGGCGAGCGCCTCGACGGGCGCGGCGTAGTCCGTCTGCCACAGCCGCCGCCGGCCTCCTAAGTCCCACAGCGAGACCCTGTAGGCCCCGCCCTCTTCGCCCGCCGGCGACGCCGTGGCGAGCAGCGTCCCCGCCCCGTTCAGGCAGAACTTCATGCGCGTGCCGAAGCCCTCGGGCAACTGCCAGAGGTGTTCGCCGCGCCCGACGTGCCAGAGGTCCACCAGCGCCGAGTAGCCCGCGGCCTCGCGCCTGCGGGTGGTCGTCAGCACCGTCTCGCCGTCCGGCAGGAAGGCCGCCTCCAGAAGCGGCCCCGCCACGGGCAGAGAGCGCGGCTCCGGCGCCCGCAGGCGCAACAACTCCCACCTCTCGACCAGACCGTCATACGACGCGGTGGCGAAGCCCGTCCCGTCAGGCGCGGGGCGCATCGCCGAGTAGTCGAGTGGGAGCTTGAAAGGGGCCGCGACGAGGCGCAGCGTCTCGCGGTCGAAGAGTGAGAGTTGCTGCCGCGCGGGGGCGCCGCCGCCCTGCGCCCTGTCGCCGAGCGGCTCGCGCGCGAGGACGTAGCGACCGTCGCCCGCGAAGCTCAAGACCTTGTACTCCTCTCCGGCCTTCATCACGAACTCGCTGGCGATGTCGCGCGAGACGGGGACGGAGACGCGCTCGCCGGCCTCCGGCCGCCAGAGTTCCGCCGGGTAGTCCGCCCCTTTGTTGATGACGAGCAGCGCGCCCCCGTCCCCGGTCACGTCCCACACGAACACGGGGCCTTCCGCCGTCAAAACCTGCCCGACCTGCCGCGGCCCGCCCTCCTCCAGAACCCACGCCGTGACGTGCGACGTTCCGCCCTCTTCCGCCTGCCGGGTGACGACCGCCAGGGCGCGGCCGTCGCGCGACAGGCTGACCTGCCTGACCCTTTCGGCGAAGGGCAGCTCGGCGCCGAGCGGCGCTCCCGTCGAGGGGTTCACGACCCGGACCAGCCAGCGCGCCCCGTCCTGCCGGACCTGCGCGAGTGACGCCAGCGTGGCGTCGAGTCGGCCGAGCATGAACTTCTGTTCGGACTTCCAAGGCTCGCCGACCGCCACGCCCGGCGAGCCCTTCACGGCGAGCACATGCCCCTCGTACCCTCCCTCCTGCGCGAACGTCTCGATGAAGACCGACTCATTACCCGGCGTGAAGCCGACGACCTCGGGCCGTCTGTCGGCGCCCGCGAAGCCGAGGGCGAACGAGGCGGCGAGCCGCCCCGAAGCCGCATCCCAGACCTTCAACTGGAAGGGCGCCGACTTGTCCATCGAGGGTCGCACCACCCCCGCGACGAGCGCGCCGTCGCCGCTGAACTTGAACTGCTGGTATTGCGGGAAGGCCACGTCCTCCGCGAGTTCGACCCGCGCCCCTTCAGAGCCCGTGAGCGGGACGACGCGCGGCGGCTGACCGGCCGATCTCACGACGACCCTCGACAGGTCGGCGGAGAAGGCGGCCTGCGTGGCGCCGGTTTCGAGGTTGGTGGTCGAGGACGGCATCCGCGGCGCGAGGTTGCGCGCCATCGCTTCGAAGGTCTCGCGTAGCGCGTCGGAGTCCGGCACGGTCCGGGCCGCGCGGTCGGCTTGGAGGTAAGCCTTGATGGGGTCGGCGTCCCAGTCCACGAAGGCGCCGAAGGCGTGCTGCTCGGCCTGGCTGCGCTTCGCGTTGTCGGCCTCGCGCCGCGCCCTGACGGCGCTGAAGGTTGCCCACACGGCGAGCCCGCTGGTGACGAGGACGACGGCCGCGCCGACGAGCCACACCTTCCTCCGCGTGGAGCGCGCCGCCGCGCGACTGGCGTTGATGAAATCGACTTGTAACTCGGTCGGTCGCGGCTCGGCCCGCACACTCGCCGCGCCGAGCCAGTCCTCGGCCTCGGCCAGCTCACTCCCGCGCAGCAGGAGCGTGCCGTCGCCGCCGCTGCGCCTCCACTTCAGCGCGCGGCCGAGGAACTGCTGGTGCAGTCGGACGAGCCGCGCGTCTCGGTCGAGGGCCGCGACGACCTGGCCGACCGTCTCGGGCGACGCGACATCCCCGGCGGCGAAAATGGCCTGCCTTGAGGCGAGCGCGGTCGGCAGGTCGGCGGCCGTGAGGCCGGGTAGCACGACGGGGATAATCCTCTTGCCGGCCTCGTCGGCCCACCCCAGCTCTTGCTGGCAGTACTCCGAAGAGACGGAGGCGCGGCTCGCGAGAAACAGGAAGCTGTCGCAGTCCTCAATCCCCTGCCGCAGCGCCTTCAGCCACTCCTCCGACGGGTGCAGCTCGCGGCGATCCACCCACGGCCTTCTGCCCTGCCCGATTAAGGCCGCCGTCAAGGCGTCGGCCGCGTCGCTGTCCTTACGCGAGTACGAGATGAAAACTTCGGCGTGGACGTTGAGTCCGATGAGACCGGCGACCCGCTCGAAGGTCTCGTAGAGGTCGGCCGACTCTTCGACGACCTTCACGGCGCGCCTCCGCGCGAGAGGTGCGCCGTCCCTGCGCCGCAGGACGAGAAGATTCTCCACGCCGCCCGCCGAGTCGAGCATGGCGGCGGCGTGCTTGTCGTCCGCCCCGGCGACCACCACGTGATGAGTTCGCGGGCCGGACGCCTCAGGCCGCTCGCCGCGCACCTCCACTTCGTAGCCGACGCTGCGGAAGAGGTTACGGAGAGATATGGCATACTCCGAGTCCGCCTCCGCGGCGTATAAGTAGAGCGCCCTGACGCTCGGGCTTTCGCCCGCGGGCGGTATTCCGGGTGGCGTCTGTTGGTGGCTCAAATTTCCCGACTCCGCGCGGCGCACGGCGCGTAATTCATTAGCCCGCCGCCCCGACTCTTACGCTTTAAACCTTCTCGATAGTATTGCAGGAATCAAGCCGAGGCGCGCTCGATTGAGAGCCGCTATGCGGGAGGGCGAAGCTCTCGTCTATACAATACAGTATCCGCGCGTCGTCTCCATGAACAAGGAGGGCATGGTGACGGCCAAGGCCATCTCCCCGGAGCACGGGAAGTATCTGTAATCGGGAGAACATGAGCGCCGGAACGCGTAAGACCTTTTTCGGCAATTAGCGAAGGGTCCCGCGCCTCATGCCGTAACCCGCCTCGGGATTGAGCCCGCCCTAACAAACCGTGGACGCTCGCCTCGCACGCAATACCTTCTCTGCCTCAAATCAATTTTTGCGACGGAGATATCCCTTGACTGGGTTTCCGGGCAGCCCTAATATCGCTCCCGCAAGTCTTAAGGGTTGATTAGAGCCCCTCACTACCCGCCGCGCGTAGCATTAAACGAGGCTCTTTCTTCACTTAATCTTGATTGCTCCCCGCGTAAGTCTCCGCGTTGCCCGAGGGAAAATTTATGCCGCCCCAAAATCAAGAGATGTTCTTTACCCGACGTGTCTTCGTGACTCTGACGCTGCTGTTCCTCACGCTCTGGGGAGGCCCGCCGGCTTTCGCCTCCGCGAACTGTTCCGAGGCGAATTTCAGAGTCGCGCAGCACTTCGACATGGAGAGTGTCGGCCAATCCTTCGTCGTCGCCGATTTCAACGGCGACGGACGGCCGGACATCGCCGCGTCCGCGGCGGCGGATGTCCAACTGCGCCTTAACGACGGTACGGGCTGGTTCGGCACGCCCGTGAGCTACGACACCGTGGGCGTCCCCGGCAAGCTCGAAGTCGGAGACTTCAACGGCGACGGCCGAACGGATTTGGTGGTGACGCACCCGTCGAACAGCCACGTCTCGCTGCTGACGGGCGACGGGGCGGGCGGGTTCTCCACCCTCTCGAACTTCGAGGTGGGCGCGCGGACGCTCTCGGCGGTAGCGGGCGACTTTAACGGCGACGGCAAGTTGGACGTGGCCGTGGCTTACCTCGGCGCCGGGGACGCCGGCTTCGTCTCCGTCCTGCTGGGCGACGGGGCGGGCGTCCTCCTCCCCGCGGGCGCCGTGCCGGTGAACGGCGTACCGGGCACGCTCGTCTCGGACGACTTCGACAAAGACGGCAAGCGCGACCTCGCGCTGCACATCACCGACACCCGGACCTTCGTCGATAAGACGCTCGTGTATTCGGGCGACGGGGCCGGCGGCTTCGTGGCGCCGCGCACCGTCATGACGGGCAGCGTCAGGCACCTCATCACGGCCGACTTCAACGCCGACGGGAGACCCGACCTCGCCGCCGCCATTGGCGACGCCGTCACCATCATGCGCGGCGACGGCGAGGGCAACTTCTCCGTCGCGACGCCCGTCGCCGTCGGCCCCCTCTCCGCCCCCGTCTACCTCACCTCCTTGGACCTCAACGGCGACGGCAGGGCCGACCTCGTGGCCGTCTTCGCCGGCTGGTCGAGCGTGGGCGTCCTGTTCAATGACGGGGCGGGCGGATTCTCCGCCCCGCGAACTTTCGGCGTGGGCGCTCCCGCCTACCAGGTCGCGGCCGCGGATTTCGACGGGGACGGCACCGACGACCTCGCCGTGGGCACGGGCCTGGGCGCCTTCGGGACGACGATTGGGTTCGTCGTCATGCGCGGCCTCGGGGCCGGCGACTTCAACGCCCCGCGCACGCTGCCCGTCAACACCGCGCCTCAGATATCCTTCCCGCGCAAGGGGCCGGGCAAGATCGCGCTCGCGGACTTTAACAACGACGGCAGGACGGACCTCGCCGTCTCGAACGGCAGGAACGTTAGCATCGTCGGCGGCTCGGCGACCGTCTCGGTCCTGCTCGCCGACGGCGCGGGCGGCTTCACCGCGGCGCCCGAAATCATATTCTTTCAGGGCACCGAAATCGGCCCGCTCGCCGCCGCCGACTTCAACTCGGACGGCAAGGCGGACCTCGCCGTCACCATCCCTTCGGACGTGTTCGGCCGCGCCCACACGGTCGCCGTCTACCTCGGCCACGGGGACGGCGGCTTCACCGCGCACAGCACCGTCCGCGTCTTTACGCCGAACGACATCGAGGCCGCCGACATCAACAACGACTCCAAGCCCGACCTCCTCGTGAAGCGCGACAGTAACTTCGTCGCCCTGATAAACGACGGCGCGGCCAACTTCACCTCGTTCGAAGGCCCGGCCGGAGGCCCCTGGTTCGCCGACCTCACGACCGGCGACTTCAACAAGGACGGCAAGCTGGACGTGGCCGTCACCGACTTCCACAACGGGAAGGTCTTAGTGACTCTGGGGGCGGGCAACGGCATCTTCGACTTCATGCGCCAGATCGACGTGGGCGCCGGCCCGCTCGCCGTCACCTTCGCCGACTTCAACGCCGACGGCATACAGGACATGGCGACCACGCGCGCCCTGTTCTCCAACCAGGGATTCGTCAGCATCCTGCTCGGCACGGGGACGGGCCTGTTCGGTCCGCCGACCAGCTACGAGATAGGCGCGCAGCCCGAGTCCGTCGCCGTCGGCGACTTCAACGGCGACGGCAGGGCCGACCTCGTCAGCGGCGACCTGTTCGGAGCCGGCATCTCCGTCCTGACCGGCAACGGCGACGGCACTTTCCGCCCGCGCGTCAGCTTCGTCCTCGACTCGGGGCCGGCGCACGTCGTCGTCCACGACTTTAACGCCGACGGCAAGCCCGACCTCGGCGTCTCGCAGACGAACGTGCACACGGTCGCCCTCCTCATGAACAATCTGACGACGCCGCTGCCCTGCCTCTCCGTCGCCGACGCGACCTTCGCCGAAGGCAACGCGGGCGAGAGCGAGGGCGAATTCGTCGTCACGCTCTCCGAGGCGAGCGACAAGACCGTCAAGGTCAACTACTTCCTCGGCGGCTTCCCGGCGACCCCGAACGAGGACTTCCGGGTCACGCGCGGCTCGCTGACGTTCGCGCCCGGCGAGACGAGCCGGAAGGTGAAGGTCACGATTCTCGGCGACGTGATCGACGAGGACGCCGAGAGTTTCCGCCTCACCCTGCGCTCGCCCTCCAACGCCCTCATCCACGACGGGCAGGCGCTCGGCACCATCCTCAACGACGACCCCGCGCCGACCATCTCCGTCGCCGATGCCTCGGCCCCCGAGGGCAACTCCGGCTTCCCCGCGTCCGCCCTCGGCTTCAACGTCACCCTCTCGGCCCCGAGCAGCAGGCCCATCACCGTGCAGTACGTGACGAGCAACGGCACCGCGACCGACGCCAGTGACTACTTCCACTCCACCGGCACCGTCGAGTTCGGCCCCGGCCAGACGACGAAGACCGTGCAGGTCCTCACCAAAAGCGACACCACGCGCGAGTCCGACGAGACGTTCACGCTGACGCTGAGCAACCCGACGAACGCCACCCTCGGCGACGGCGTGGCGCTCGGCACCATCCTCAACGACGACCCCGTGCCGACGCTGAGCGTCGTCAACTCTTCGGCCAACGAGGGGGCTTCGGCGGGCGTCGTGACGGTGCGCGTCAGGCTGTCGAACCCGACCGAGCGGACGGTGACGGTCGTCTACGGGACCGCCGACGCCACGGCCCGCGCCGGGAGCGACTACGCCCCCGCCTCGGGCACGCTGACCTTCAACCCCGGCGAAGTCGAGAAGACGTTCGACGTGACAATCATCAACGACGCCGAAGACGAGGCGGAAGAGACGTTCAACGTCCTCCTCGCGAACCCGACCGAGGCCAACGCCCCGGCCGCGCCCGGCGTCTTCACGATATTCGACAACGACGGCCCGACCATCTCCGTCAACGACGTGGCCGTCGCCGAGGGCCAGAGCGGCAGGACGTTCGCGACCTTCACGCTCACCCTGTCGGCGCCGAGCCCGCAGTTCGTCGCGGTGCGCGTCGCGACGGCCGACGGGACGGCCGACGGGACCAACTTCCCCGCCGACTTCCAGCACATCAACCCCAACTTCGGCAGGTTCGTAGAATTCGCTCCGGGCACGACTACGGCCACGCTGACCGTGCTCGTCAACGGCGACCAGATGATCGAGCCCGACGAGACTTTCTTCGTCAACCTCTCGGAGCCGGGGAACGCCACCATCGCCGACGGGCAGGGCCTCGGCACCATCACGAACGACGACGTGACCTCCGTGCAGTTCAGCACGAGCGCCGCGGCGGTGAACGAGGCGGACGGGAAGGTTCAGTTGACGGTGATGCGGGTCGGCGACCTGTCGGGCGTCTTCACCGCCGTCTACACGACCTTCAACGGCACGGCCTCCGAGCGGTCGGACTTTAACGCGGTCATCGGCGCGCTGCGGTTCGAGCCGAACGAGGCGACGAAGACCATCACGGTCTTCATCACTAACGACGCGCTGGTGGAGGGCCCCGAGGACTTCTTTGTCGCCCTGTTCGGCGCAGAAGGCGGCGCGACCAACCCGCCCTCGTTCGTGACCGTCACCATCAACAGCGACGACGCCGTGCCGGGACCGAACCCGCTCGACGACGCCAACTTCTTCGTCCGCCAGCACTACCTCGACTTCTTCTCGCGCGAGCCGGACGCGGGCGGCCTCGCCCACTGGACCAACGTCGCCGACAACTGCGGCGATAGTGACCGTCTCGTCTGCCGCATCAACGTCTCGGCGGCCTTCTTCCTCTCGATAGAGTTCACGGAGACGGGCTTCCTCGTCGAGCGCGCCTACAAGGCGGCCTACGGCGACGCCACAGGCACCTCGACCCTGGGCGGCACGCCGCACACGCTCGCCGTGCCCATAATTCGGTTCGACGAGTTCCTGCCCGACACGCAGCGCATCGGCAGCGGCGTCGTCATCCTCGCCGAAGGCTGGGAAGCCAAGCTCGAATCCAACAAGCAGGCTTACTTCCTCGAATTCGTCCGGGGGTCGAGATTCATGAACGCCTACCCGGCGACGATGACCCCGACGCAGTTCGTTGACCAGCTCAACGCCCGCGCCGGCAACCCCCTCGACGCCGCGGAGAGGCAGGCGCTCATCAACGAGCTGACGAATAACAACACGACGGCCGGCCGCGCCTCCGTGCTCCGCAAGGTGGCGGAGGACGCGACGCTCGCCGACGCGGAGAAGAACCGCGCCTTCGTCCTCATGCAATACTTCGGCTACCTGAGGCGAGACCCGAACGAGTTGCCGGACGTGGACTACACCGGCTACGACTTCTGGCTCGGCAACCTCAACCGCTTCAACGGCAACTTCGTCCACGCCGAACTCGTCAAGGCTTTCATCACTTCGGACGAGTACCGCCACAGATTCGGGCAGTAGCGACTCCCGGACACCACACACAAAGGGCGCCGGGGACTCTTCGCACCCCGCGCGCCCTTTGTCCCTTCACCCGCCGCCGAAAGGTCACGCGCGGCGCGGGGAGTTTAGACCGCCGAGTTGGAGTTTAATCCGAGATGCCGAGCGCATGTTGATACCGGAAGCAGCGGTGAAATATAGCGGGGCGGGCGCAGCCACTCCACTGACATAATCACCTTGAGCGTCGGCACTGACAGTTTCGCGTGGGCAACCCAAGATAAAATAATCGTTGACTTTTCACCCACCTGTAGTAGATTCCTCCCCCCTTCGAATATGTAAGTCTGAATTCCTGGGGCCGCGCTCGTAGCCGGGTTACCTCGCTCGTCCTCTTAGCCATACCTTGGTGTTTGCGTTCTCACTCGCTGCAAACGAAAGGGCACAAGTCATGTCCGTAGACGCCGCGGGCCACGTCAGCCTGACTTCACAGTGGTTCATCCGGCCGGGTCACGAGGAGGAGGTGCGGGAGGCCGTACGAAAGCTGGCGGCCGACATCGCGGCGAAAGAGCAGGGCACGCTGACTTACCTCGTGCACATGGTCTGGGCCGACACGGGCGCCTTGCAGTCGCTGCCCCCGGCCGTCGTGCCTTCGCTGCTGTTCTTCGAGACGTACCGGGACGTGGACGCGTTCAAGGCGCACGTCAGGGGCCGTCTCTTCAAGCAGTTCGTGAAAGAGTACGGCCGCTGCTTCATCCCTTCCGACCCCATTGCCGACGACCCCGGCTCGAAGGCGGGCCCTTACACCACGGTGCAATTCTTATCGCAGGTCGCCGGGTTCGCCCAAGGCCAGCCGAGGAACGAGTGATGAACCGGCACCCCGCGGTCATGTTCGAGCTCATCGCGCTCGACCAGCAAAAGCTGAAGGACTTTTACTCTCAGGTCTTCGGCTGGAGCTACGAGACGGGCACGGGGGGCTTCGCCTACGTGCACTTCCCCGCGGAGGCGCGGCCCCTGCTCGGCGGCATCGGGCAGGCGCAAGCCGGGGTGCCCGGATTCGAGCCCGGCCACAACTTCTACCTGCTCGTCGAAGACCTCGAAGCCGCAATCGGCCGCGCCGTCGAGGCCGGCGGCGTGAAGTACGTTGACCCCACGTCCGTGGACGGCTACCGCTTCGCCATCATTCACGACCCCGAAGGGAATCCCATCGGGCTGCTCGAACCTTTCACCAACTAGGTCGCGCGGGCCCGACTTCATGCCGCGTCGCGGTTCGGCTAACCGCTCCTTCACTCAAGGGAGAGAATCCAGATGAGCTACCTCAACGCCCTGAGACTGCACTTCGCGGGCTTGTTTCAGGCCAACATCTCGACGGTCAACAACGACCCGGCCCACTTCTACAACGCGACCTTCCAACCCAACTTTCAGGAGATGCAGGGGCCGAACATGAACCCGCCCAACGGCTGGTTCAACCCGCAGGGCGACGCCAACTTTCGCCTCCTCGGGTGCAAAGTCACCACGGCCTGGACGCCTTCCGGGCAGGTTCAATCCCCCGACCCGGTGTTGGGCTGCGCGGTCGCCGACTCCGACACGCAGGCGCCCGCCAAGCTCGTCGACCTCGACAGCGAGCAGCAGTTGGTCTCAGAAATCTGGGGCCTCCAGGTGCGGCTCGTCGGCGCCGACGGGAAGACGCTATTGCGCGGAGACTTTGAACCGGCCGGGTTTATAGACATCTGGAGTCGCGCCCCCTCCAACACGGCAGCGGGCGATAACGCGGCCGGCGCGATGTATCAATCGGTGCTCACCAACTTACAGTGGGGGGACGTGCTCGCCGACTCGTTCCTCGGCGCCTTGCGGCAGGCCGCGGGCGACGGGCTGTTGTCCATCAAATTCAACGTGGACGGCATAAACATGAGCATGACGGACCCCGACACCGGCCGGCCCAATCCCGACTTCATGTGCGGCCGAATCACCGGCACCATCGGCCCGGCCGCGGCCGGCGAGCCGCACCACATGGTCATGGGGCGGCAGTTCATGGCTAACTGCCCGCCGACCGGAGGGTTCCCCGCCCCCGACGGTCAAATCAACTTCTGCGCCTGCGTGGTGGATAAAGCCGCGCAACTCATCTACCTCGACCTCGGGAATGCTCTGCCCACCACGGTCCCCCGCGGGCCGCTCGCGCCTTTGGGCGACCTCAGCCTCGGCACTTACACCCCGTCCCAATCGGGCAACTCGCCGGGGACTATCAACCCCCTGCCGGGCGCCACGCTGCCGCAGTCAACATATTTGTCAGACAGTTGGTACTCCGACACCGCAGGCGTGGCCGTGCTGCCGCTGTCCGCGGATGTCTCCACGGTTCCGTTGGTAATCACCGGAACGAAACCGGGGGTCATCATCAACGAGTGGGCCAGCGGCGCATTCCTGCGCGCGGACCGCTTCGTCTACCGCATGAGTCCGGGTGATAAGAACGTCCAAATCCCGGTCTACGCGACCCAGTGGGGCGAGCCGCTGAAAGGCGCGAACGTCAGCTTCCAGCCCGACGCATCCCAGTTGCAGCCCACCCTCGTCGGGTCGGGACAGCCCTACGGCGCCGACGGCCCCCCGGTCGGGACGTGGCCGGCGGAGTCCCTCGGCTTTGACCCCAACGCCACCGTCGCCACGGACGAAAACGGCCTCGCGGTGCTTACGCTCAACCCCACAGACCCCGGCATGCCGCGCTACTTCGGCGGCAACCTCAACTACGGCATCGACGGACAGATCTACGGCGTCAGGCCGACCTTCATGGACCCGCAATTCAACGGCGGGTACATAAATCAGTGGAACTTCATCAGCATCCTGCTGTGGAGCGAATTCAGGCCCTCCGACCCGGTGACGTGGGCCGACCTTCAGCCCATCTTCCAGCAGTACGCCAACCTCTACCCGGTGATGAATCGCTTCCTCGACCTGTCGAGCTACGACGACGTGGTCAAGAACGCCGGCCTCCTGCAACTCGCCTTCGGGCTCGACGAAGGCAACCCCAACCTGATGCCCGTCACCCGCGACCTCTCGCCCGCGAAGCGCAACGCCATTCTGGCCTGGCTTAAAGACCCGCAGCACCCGCGGGGGGGCGTGCGAACGTTAGCCGCCGCGCCCGAGGCTCGCGCCGCCGCCCCGGCCGGCGTTCCGGGCCACCTGGCTGTCAAGGGGGGCAAAGCCGCCGCCCTCGCCCGCCGCCTCGTCCTGCAAAACAAGTAAGGAGGAACGCGAGATGATTCACCTTCAACGTTCGGTGCTCGCGGGGCTCGACGCATCGGCCCCCACCCCCGAGGGCGTGCAGGGCGCGTTGCAGAGCGCGATTGAGCTGGAGCACGCCACCATCCCCCCCTACCTGTACGCGCTCTACTCGCTTGACCCGTCCGACAAGGTTGGCGGCGTGCCGACCAACAACCTTATCTCCGAGATAATTCAATCGGTCGTCGTTGAAGAGATGCTGCACATGACGCTGGCGTCCAACGTGCTCAACGCGATAGGCGGCTCGCCGAACATCGACCAGCCCGGCTTCATCCCCACCTACCCCGGCCCGCTGCCCGGCGGGGTGGAGAGCGAACTCACCGTCAGCCTCGCGCCGTTCTCGTCGGACCAGTTGGCGACCTTCCTGACCATCGAGTCCCCCGAAAACCCTCTGCCCATCGCGGCCGCCCTCGCCGCCGACGCGCCCCTCACCATCGGCCAGTTCTACGGGCAAATCATTACGGCCATCCGAGCCCTCGGCGACGGCATCTTCGTCAAGCCGCCGCGCAATCAGGTCACGCCCGAAGTCATGTACGGGTCCGTCGTAGTCACCGACGTGGAGACCGCGGTGCGGGCCCTCACCGTCATCGTCGAGCAGGGCGAGGGGACGAGCACCTCGCCCGAAGAGGTTGACGGCGGCGGGGACGGCGACGACGCCAGCTTCGGCGGCGAGTACGCGCACTACTACCGCTACATGCAGATTAAGAGGGGCAAGCTGCTGGTGCCGGCGCCCGGAAAGACGCCCCCTTACGCCTACGCCGGCAACCCGGTGCCGGTCGGGAACGTGTACCCGGTGCCCACCAACCCTACTGCGGCGGGGTACTCCGGAGCGCAGGCGCTCGCCAACAACAATTTCAACTACACGTACACCAGCCTGCTCTCGTCGCTTCATGACTTCTTCAACGGCGAGGCGACGGCCGACCAGTTCTACCGCGCCCTCGGGCTGATGATGTCGCTCAAGAGTCAGGCGGTGGGGATGATGTCGGGCGACACCGTGCAGGGCGTCAACGTCGGGCCGAGCTTCGAGTACCAGCCCAACAACCCGGAACCGCCGACCACAGACGCCTCTTCCCACCAGCCCGCCACGCCCGCCGCCTGAGCGCGCGGCGAGGGCGCAAGAGACGGGCGCGGGCCGAAAGCAGATGAAGCGATACCTGTTGGTGATGGGCGGGATGGTGGCCTTCTTCCTGCTCCTGTTCGCGGCGGCCGAACTGCTCGGGGTGAGGCTTTTGACCGACCCGACGCCGTGGCTCTCGCGCGGCGGCGCGGCGGCGGCGTGCGTCGGCGTCGGACTGCTCGTCGCGGACGTGCTGCTGCCCGTCCCTTCGAGCCTCGTGATGGTGGCTCACGGCGCGCTCTTCGGGGTGGCGGCGGGCACGCTGCTCTCGCTCGCCGGGAGCGCCGGGGCCGCACTGTTCGGCTTCGCCATCGGGCGGCGCGGGAGACGCCTGCTCGAACGCCTCGTGACGAGCGAAGAGCGCGAGCGCGCCGACCGCCTGTTGAAGCGTTGGGGGACGCTGGCCGTCATCGTCACGCGCCCCGTGCCGCTGCTGGCGGAGACGGTGGCCGTCATGGCCGGCGCGTCTTCGATGGGGTGGGGGCGTATGACGCTGGCGGCGCTGGCCGGCTCGCTCCCGCCCGCGCTCCTCTACGCGATGACGGGCGCCGCGGTCGCCAACTTCGAGAGCGCGGCGCTGGTCTTCTGCTGCGTCCTGCTGGTCACCGGCCTCTTCTGGGCCGTCGGGCGCTGGGTCGAGCCCAACCTCACAAGCCGCCGCGCCTGAAGCACGGAGCGCAAAAAGTGTCGCGACTCTTCACCCTCCTGAATCTGATTCTGGTAATCGCGCTCGCGTCTCCGGCGAGCCTTTCGGCTCAGACCCCGGCCGCGGTCGGGAGGAGTCGGACGGCGTCCGTCAGCGGGACTGTGACCGACGAGCGCGGGGACGTTGTAGCGGGCGTGAGGGTGCGGGCCGTAAACCTCGCGGGCGGAAGGACCGTGTTGACGACGACCGACCAGTCGGGCCGTTACGTGCTGGATAACTTAGGGCCGGGCGACTACCGACTGACGGCCGAAGGCGGCGGGTTTGCCACGGCCTCGCGCGACCTCAGCCTGCGCGGGGGCGGGCCGTCGGCGGAAGACTTCACGCTCGCGCCGGGGATGCTCGAAGACAGCCTGACCGTGACGGCCTCCAAGGGGAGCGCGCGCGCATCGGCCGACGTGCCGCAGGCCGTGACCGTAACCGACGCGCAGGACATCGAAGCGCGGCGCCCCGCCTCGACCTATCAGGCCATCGAGCGCGCGCCGAATATCGCGCCCGTCGGAACCAACCCCGTGGCGCAGCGTCCGCGCCTGCGCGGGCTCACCTCGAACCGTGTCCTCGTCGTCGTGGACGGCGAGCGCCTGAACAACGTGCGGAGCGACCCGCTGTCCGGGGTCTCGCCGGGCGTCATCGACGTGACCGAGCTTGAGTCGGCCGAAGTGCTGAGCGGCGCGGGGTCGAGCCTTTACGGTTCAGACGCGCTCGCCGGCACCATCAACCTCGTGACGAAGGCCCCGGCCGCTTCGGAAGGCGGCACCTACCTCGGCCTGCGCTTCGACGGCGACGCGCGCGCCAACGGCGCCTTCCGCCGCGCGGGGGCCGCCCTCGACTGGAGCACGCCGCGCGCGGCGGCACGCCTCAGCGGCTCGCTCTTCCGCGCCGACAGTTACCGCGCGGGCGGCGACGGCGTCGCGCTCGAAGATGTCGTGCGCCTCGGCCGCTTCGCCACCGAGATGGGCAACGCCGTCGGCAACAACGTCGCGCGCACCTACGCCGTCTGGTCTCTGCCCGCGGGCGCGCGCATCCCCAACGGACAGGGGCACGGGTTCAACGAGCAGTTCGACGCGTGGCTCTACCTCTCCCCGCGCCACGGCCTGCGCCTGCGGCAGTTGACGAGCCAGCACAAACAGCTCGGCTTCCCCTTCATCGCCCCGCCCTTCGACGCGCGCCGGCAGTTCAACGGCTTCCGCCGCCTCGACAAGTACGGGGCGCGCTACGAGGCGCGCGAGCTGCGGCGGTGGCTGCCGCGCGCCGCCGCGGGCTTCTACCGTCAGAAGTACTCTTTCCCCGACGACAACTTCGTCTCCTCCATCGACCTCGGCAGCAGTTGGGCGCTCGCGCCAAACCCCTCCGCGCCGCAGAGCCCCACGCCCATGCTGACGGGCCGTGCTTCGACCTTCACGCCCGGCAGCTTCGGCGAGAGCAAGAACGCGCTCACCTCCTACGGGCTCGACCTTCAGGCGACCTTCGCGCCGTTCCGAGGCGCGCTCTACACCTCGGGCGTCGGCTTCCTGCGCGACTCCTCGCGCGATGAGTTCACCCGCTTCGACTTCCAGCCGACGACGCTCGCGCCCCGCAACGCCGTCTCCGGCAAGGCGAGCAACCCCGACTCCGTCTACCGCAACTGGGGCTGGTTCAACCTCGTCGAGTACGAGGCCGGGCGGCGCGTGCACCTGTCGGGCGGCTTCCGCCTCGACCGCTGGCAGACCGAGGCGAGGCCGACCGCCGGCTTCCCGCCCGGCACCGAATCGGCCGTGCTGGAGGCTTCGCTCGGGACGCTCCTCGCGAGCCCCGGCCAGATAAACGCCGCGGGCACGGCCGGGGTCCTCGAACTTATCAAAGGCGCCCGCGGCTTCGAGACATCCCGCGCGGTCTTCACGGGCAACGTCGGCGTGGTGTTCCGCCTCCCGGCCGGCCTCAGCACCTACGCGCGCTGGGGCACGAGCTACCGCGAGCCCGGCATTACCGAGCGCTACATCCTGCGCGACTTCGGCGACCCGACCTTCAGCGTCCTTGTCGTGCCCAACACCGAGCTGAAGCCCGAGCGCGGTCGCAACCTCGACCTCGGCGTCAAACTCCGCCGCGGGCGGCTCGCCGCCTCGCTCGGCTACTTCCGCAACGACCTCTCCGACTTCATCCGCCCGGCCTTCGCCCCGCCGCTCTTCGTCCCCGCCGACGCCGCGCGCGGCCTCGCGCCGCTCTCGCCCTTTTTCCCCTTCCACGGCGTGCTCTACGTGCAGCGCACCAACACGGCCCGCGCGCGCATACAGGGTTACGAGGCGTCCTACGAAGCGAGCATCCGCCTGGGCGGGCGCGGGACGCTCACGCCCTTCGGGACGATGGGCTGGCTGAAGGGCTCGGACTTAACGCCCGACGCGAATGTCTTGAAGCTTATCGGCCGGTTCTATAACCACCCGGACACGCCCCTCGCGCTGAGCGGTTCGGCCGCCGACGCGCCCCTCTCAGGCATCACGCCCTTCCGCGGCCTCTTCGGCGCGCGCTACGGCGACCCGCGCGGGCGCTGGTTCGGCGAGTACGAACTGCTCTACCAATCGCGCGTACGCCGCGCCGACCCGCTCGAACTCTCCTCCACCATCTCCACCCAGTACGGCACGCTCGCCGGCCTGAGCCCGCTGTCACGGCAGTCCGCCCGCGTCGGCTACCGACCCGGCGGCGAGCACTTCCGCACGCTCCTCACCTTCGGCGTCGAGAACCTGACGAACCGCTTCTACTTCGAGCAGTTCCAGACGGCGCCCGCACCCGGCCGCACGCTCGTCTTCGGCGTCACGCTCAACATCTTCAGGAAACTCTGAGGCGGGACGACAGAAGCCGCCCGCCTGCCGAGGGGCGGCGGCCCGGTCGCGGTGTGAATCGGGTGAGACGGTAGTGAAGTGGCGGGGAGGGCGCCCCGCCACTTTTTTAAGCCGTGTCGGGTGAGGCAGCCGCCCTGGCGACGCGCGCGTGTGCGCGGCGGTAAGACACCATGACGGATAGATTCGTTCGGGGCGCGGACTCGTCGGCGTGTGCCGTAACGTCGAACTTAATGGATTGACCGCCTTCGAGCTGGGTGACGGAAGTCTGGGTCTCGCGGTCTTCGGGGTCGTGGCCGAGCAGGACGCACACGGCTAAGAGGAGCCCGTCATCCCTCCTGCGGACTTCGAGCAACTCGGCCCCGCCTTCGGCCTCGACCCTTACACCGTCCCGGTCGCGGGGGTCGAAGACCGCCCGCTCGACTCCGTCAATCACGACGGACATCGCCGACGCGGTAACGTCGCGTCGGCGTGAAGACTGTTCTCGGAGTCTGCCCCTGACCTCTTCCACCTCCTCCCCGGAGGGCTCTTTGCGGAACGGGCGCGGGCCCCTCTGGTCTTGCGGGGAGTCGTCGTTTATGGGGAATGCAAACTTAGGAACCATCAGCTTATCCTCCGGTGGGCGGAGCCCTAATGAAGCGACCAGCTTGGAGAAGCACGACTGATGAAACGCCGCGTGCAGGCGCACGGCGTCGGTCAGGTAATTCTTAGCCGAGTCGGCACGTTTGTCGCGCAGGGCGGCTCTCATGCCGTCCGGGTCGGGCGAGAGGCACGGGGTGCCCCACGGCGTGAACGCCTTGAGGCAGTCGGCGAAGAGCGCCGAGTAACGCTGCGGGTCGTCTTCGCGCACGAAAGTCAGCCTGTGCCTCCGCCCGCTCTGCGTCGGCAGCAGGTCGCCGAACCTCTCCTTGATGTCTTTCATCAAACTCGACTTACACTTTCGGAACCGGGTGCCGTCTATCTCCTCGAACTCCGCCTGCGTCAGCGTCAGGTAAATCTTTCTGACCTGCGCCACCTCGAAGGCGTAGACGAAATAGCAGAGTCCGACCGTGACGCGGAGGATGTTGGCGCCGAGCGTTACCTTCGTCAGATGCTCAAGGTAGCGCACGAGGAGGTCTTCCTTCCCTAAAAGCGCAAGGCCGCCCGAACCCTCCTGCTTGCGCTCCAGCCTGCCCGACTCGATGTAGACGAGCAACTGAAGGAGGTGCAGCTCCTCCAGAATGATTTTGCGGTGCCGGTTGACCGGCCGGTAGTAATCGACCCGCCTGTCTTGCGCCTTGCTCGTCACGCCCAGCTTCGACAAGGCCGCGAGCGCCACGTCGTAGGCCACGTCGTCTCGCCCGTGAATGAAGAAGGCCAGGCCGAGGGCCAGCTCTATTTTCTCACCCTCGCTGTCGAACCGCTCGCCCCCGGTCAGGCTCATGCGAATCCTCTCCCTTCGACGGTACGCGCCAAGCCAGACCGCGGGAGCCTCGGACGGTTCGAAGTCCCGGCCGCGGAGCCGGGACTTTACCACCGGGAGACTCTTCTGAGCGTACCCTTTTTGATAACTCGTCCGCGCCCCGCGCGCGGGGGGGGTCGCGTCCAGGTGCGCATAGGCGTGCGCGTCTTGGGTCGTGAGGCGGAGAGTGGTCCCCCCGCGTAAAGAGAAGTTAGCGCCGCCCGAATTTTAGTTGTTCACCCTCAGTTGTCAAGAGTTGTAGCGCGCGGGCGGACGACGACGGGACACGCCCCCCGCCTGTAAAAATGGGAACGGTCGCCGTCCGTGGGCACGACATCCAAATGGCATGTTCATACGGGATGACAATCGTGGCGCGAGGCGGCGTCCGCCGGCAAAAGTGATTCCTGCTTTGGACAGAACCGACGAGCTTAGCCGCCGGGCTAAGAAATTTTTAAGAAAGGAGGCACACGACATGACAGCAACAAGTGGTCGGCTCCTTCCGGCAGCCTGGCCGGGTGTTGAGCGTGATCCGTGGCACGGCGTCGAGCGCGACCCGTGGCACGGTGTCGAACGGGACCCGTGGCACGGCGTGGAGCGGGACCCGTGGCACGGCGTGGAGACCGAGACGCGGGAGGGCGAGTGAGTGATCGGCGCGGGGCGAGCCGGCGCCCCCCGCCCGCCATGACGGCCCGCCCCTAGGCGGAGGAAACAGACGAATCGCGGAGGTCACTTATGCCTGAATATTACAGAGGCTTCGCTTTCCGCTACTGCTACGACGTGGACAACCCCGGTAAGATCAGGATCTACATTGAAAGCCAGCCCTCGTACCGGGGGAGGGACACCGACTGCCACTCCACCCACCGCCTCTATTCGGGCGGCGGGGCGCCCCCTCACATCTGCCTCAAGCCGGAGGCGATGCCGAGCACCTACGAGGAGGCCGAGGAGCTGGCGCACAGGTGGGCGCGTGCGACCGAGAATTACATCCGCACGGGGAGGTTTGAATGAACTCGGAACCGGAGCCGACGCACAAGCCCGCCGTCGAAGCGACGGGCGACGGGCGGCGTGAAGAGACCTCGGGGGGCGGAGAGCTTTACGGCGCGCCCGCCGTGGACACCCGGCACGAAGAGCCGGCCCCCTACGCGCCGGAGCCTTTCGGCGACCGGGGCCGCGGGAGAGAGCGCGCGCGCCACCGGCACCGCGCCGGGTTCCCGAGCCTGCAACGCCCCGTGCGCATGCACGCCCGCGCCTGGAGCAAACTGTTGGAGAACGTCGGCAGGTGGCCCGCCGAGAGGGGCGGCATCTTCGTCGGCCAGAGCCCCTTCTACGTCGAGGACTTCATCTTCGACAATTCGAGCCGCCACCGCGGCGCCATCTACGAGCCGGACGCGGATTACCTGAACGAGATTCTGGAAAGGCACTACGAGCCCCACGGGCTGCGCTTCGTCGGCGTCGGCCACAGCCACCCCGCCGGCCTCTGGCGCCCTTCCGGCGACGACCACTGGGGCGACATCAAGGCCGCCCGCAACAACCTGCTCTCCAAGAGCAACGACTACCTGGAGGCGCTTTTCATCCCCATCATCGAGAGCATGGCCGAGACCGGGCAATTCGTCATCCACCCGTTCCTCATGCTGCGGGAGGACCTTCAGGTTTATACGGTCGAACTGGAGCTCGACGACCCGCGCGCGGGCAGAAGGAGGCGGTAAGGTGACGGCCCTCGATTATTCACGCCAAGCAGGCGCCGCCGACCTGGAGGTGATGCGCCGCAGCCACATCGTGCAGGTCGGCGTCGGCAGCGGCTCCGAGCTGGTCAGGTCGTTTTCGAGGATGGGCGCCGGCAAGATTACCGTCATCGACCCGGACACGGTCGAGCCGAGGAACGTCACCTCGCAGGGCTACACCTACGCGGCCGCCCTCGCCTCGGTGCCCAAGGTGGTCGCGTTGGAGCGCGAGTGCAACGCCATCAACCCCGAGGCCCTCATCGTGCCGCTTCAGGAGGACTTCGTGCGGATGAGCGACAGGCGCCTCAAAGAGATTCTGTCCGACGCCACGCTGCTCATCATGGCGACCGACCACCACCCCGCGCAGGCGCGCGGCGCACTCGCCGGGCTGGTCTGCGACGTTCCCGTCATCCTCGCCTCGCTCTACAGGCGCGGGCGGGCGGGCGAAATCGTCTACACCTACCCCGGCCTGACCGAAGCCTGTTACCGCTGCATCACGGCGGAGCGGTACGAGTTCGTGGCCCGCGAGCGCACCGGCGGGACGGGCAACGCCGCGGGCAGCATCCCCTTCGCCGCCGCCTTCGTTGACGCCATCGTCGGCCACCTCGCCGTCGGCGTGCTCCACAAGCGGCACGGCGCCGCCAACCCTTACGCCGACTGGTTCGAGAAGCTGGGGCAGCGGAACTTCATTCAGACCCGGATGGCCCCCGACTACAAGCTCGGCGACGAAGACATTTTCGGCGACGTGTTCGGGCACGGCGAAAAGGTCTTCGCCTTCGATACCATCTGGCAGCCGGGCGTCGCGGAACTGAAACACGACTGCCCCGACTGCCGCGGGAGGGGCGCCACGCCGGTCGGCGAGAGGGCTCACGAGACGACCGAGATGGCGGCGTCGCCGGGCTGCGGCTGTCTCATCCAGCTCGGCTCGGCCGACGGCGGCTGCCCCGCGTGCTCCCGGTCGGAGGCCGTCGCCGTCTGACCGCCTTTTAACAGGGTAATCGCTTATGGATACGAACGGGTTGGAGACTATCCTCAAGGCCACGGACGGGCAGATTCGCCTCCTCGAACGGAAGCTAAGTCCGGGGAGCGCCTACTCCTTCATGTTGAGAGGAGGGCCGGGCTTCTCGCCGTCCGAGTTCGAAGTTTTTATCAGGCGGTCGAACGGCTCTTTCCAGTTGCGCGCCGCCGACGAATTCGACTACCGCGGCCGCGACCCGCTGCTGCGCGACTTCGCCGCCCGCGGTTGGCACGACGAGCCCACGCTCGACGAGCTCATCTATTTCATCCGCGCGAGCTTCGCGCCCAACGGCCGCGGCGAGCCCGGCCGCGACGCCGGTGAAGCCCGCGGGCCTCGGTACGAGCCGTTGGCCCCGCCCTCCAGCGTGACTGACCTCAAAGAAGCCGGGCGGCGGCTCCGGTCGGCGGCGGCCCGGAAGCGCATCCTGCTCGACCCGGCGGCGATCAGGGACGGCCTCAAGGCCAGAATCTACGGGCAGGACGAGTGCGTCAACATGATTGCCGAGAACGTCGCCCTTGAGTTCGCGAAGGTGCGGCGCGAGAAGCCCGTCTCCTTCTTCTTCTTCGGCCCGAGCGGCGTCGGGAAAACGGAGACGGCCCTGACGCTGGCGCACCTCTTAGACCTCCCCGAACACGGGCTCAGGTACGAAGTCGTCCGCTTCAACATGAACGAGTATCAGGAGCGCCATTCGGCTTACCGCTTCGTGGGCGCGCCCCCGTCTTACACCGGCTACGGCGACACGCCGCTGTTATTCCGGGCGATTCAGAACAACCCGCACCTGATAATCCTGCTCGACGAAATCGAAAAGGCGCACCCGGATATTTTCAAGACGCTGATGGCGCTCGTAGACACGGGCGAGCTGACCTTCTCCGGCGGTGAAGGCTCGCCGACGGGCGGCGACTTCCGCCAGTGCATCATCATCTTCACGTCGAACGTCAGGTACAAAGAAGGGCTTGAGCTGCGCGCGAGGCTCGCCGACATGAATTCGGCCGAGTTCCAGATTCGTGCCCGCGAGATACTCGTCTGCGAGGGAGTGCCCCCCGAAATCGTCGGCCGCATCGGCTCGCTCGTCATGTTCGGCGAGCTGAGCGGCGACGACCTGCTCGCCATCGTCACGGACAAGGTGCAGCGTTGCGGCAGCGACTACGGTTTGACCGTGACCCGCATCGCGCCGTCCCTGCTGGCCCACATCACGGCCGCCGCGAACTCGTCCAAGTTCGGCGTGCGCGTCGTCGAGCAGGTCGTGGAGCGGATGATTGCGCCGAAGCTCCTGGAAGTGCTCAACCGCGCGCCCGATACCGTTGGCATGGAGGTCGGCTACGAAGACGATGCGGTCGTCGTGGTGCCGTCCGAGCCCTCGGACGTTTTATGACCTGGCGCCCGCCGGAGTCTCTTCGCCCCGCCCGGCCGTGAGCACGGCGTATGTTTCGAGACGCATCAGGCCGGTGCGCGTCTCGGTCCGGCCGAGGCCGTGGCGCAGCGGCGCCCAGAGGTAGCGCGGGGGCGCGGCGACGACCGGGTGTTCGCCGCGACACGTCGGGCAGGAGATGGCCCCTCGGGCTACGACCTCGCTCATGCGGTCGGGCGGGAGGGCGATCATGTGCGGGGGCCGCGCCGTGAGGAAACCTCCGGGGTCGAGCGTGCCGCGCGGGGCGGGACTCGGGCGGCGCGGGCACTCGAACAACACGTCGTCCCAGAAGGCGTCCGACCAGACCTCGTCGCCGAAGAACTCCTTGACCGCGGCCGGGTCAGTGAACTCCCGCATGGCCGCCTCCCAATTATCGCCGCCGCCGAGCTCGCCGCCCGTCGCCGCCATCATCCGCGCGTGAGGCAGGCGCGCCGCGCGCCTGAGGAAAAAGCCGAGCAGCGCCGACGGCACGTAGCGGATTATCTTATGTGCCTTCCGGCAGAAGGCGACGTTCTCCGGCCCCATCGAGAGGGGGTCGGTGTGCGCATACCAGCGCGCCATGCGGCGCAGTTGGCGCTCCGTCATGACGGGCGTCAGCTCGGGCGGCGCGTCGGCGAGGTGGGTCGGGCCGAGCCGCGGGTCGTGGACTTTAAGCTCCGGCCGGCTCTCGCTCCCGCTACCGCGGCGGTAGGCGAGCGTCATGACCTCGCCCCTCGTCCACCAGGAGTCGAGGTAGCCCTCCCCGCCGTAGGCGATGACCTCGGCGCACCCGGCGATGATGCGGTCTATCAGCGACAACAACTGCCAGCGCCGCATCGCCGTCAACAACTCGCCTTCGTAGGCAAGCGCGCCCGGACGCAAAACCTCGACGCTCAACCGGCGACCGCCGTGCAGCTCGCCCCGCTCGATTCTGCCCCTCAACGCCTCGGCCTCGTCCCACACGCGGCTCCGGTAGCTGATGAATGCGCGGCCGCCGGTCGCCGCCCGCGGCTCCGCGCGGCGGTAAAACTCCACAATCGCGCGGCCGAAGTCTTCCGGCTCCTTCGCCGCGGCGAGAGCCCTGATGTCCGCTTCCTTATCGCGCGGGCCGCGTTCGCGCAGTTCGAGCAGTTGAGCCCTCAGCCACTCGACGATCATTTCGTTCGACCACGACTGCCGGACCCGGTCGAGCCGTGGGTCGAAGTGCGGGAACGGGTAGTCGGGCGCGCCGCCTCGGCGTGCCGGGATGAAGTTGATGGGCAGGTAAGTGCGGCTGACGACGAGGAGGTGATCTACCACCGAGGGAATCATCGCCGCCGCGTGATAGATGTGTCGCTGCTCGTCCTCGACCGTGCCGTCGAAAATCACCACGTCACGGCCGATGACCGCTTCAAACATCTCGGACTGCGTGGCGGCCTGCGGCGGCTCGACCGTGTAGCCGAGCCCTTCGGCGAGCGCCGTGACCCGGCGCACCAGGTCAACGCCGTCACTCGTTTCCGGTCCGAAAATGGTCAGCGACATTCCCACGGCTGAACTGGTCGTTGAATCGGCGTTTCTTAACGTCATTTAAGATACACCAATTCCTCGCGGGCGGGCGTAGAATGCGCAAACGTCCGCTCAGTAAGGGAGGAGTTGATGGCGCGCCGAACTTTGCTCATGCTTGTATGCGCCCTGGGTTTGTCGGGCCTGGCGAGTGGCGTCGCCGTGACGCGCGAGTTCGGGGCCGGGCGGTCGCAAGCGAATAGGCCGACGGCATCGGACCGGCATCAAGCGGATGTCAGGCAGGCCGGCGTCTGGGAGCCGCCTTCGGGATTGAAACAAATCCCGATCTGGCCGAACGGTGCGCCGGATATGGCGGATGTCTCTCAACCGGCCGAGAGAGTTGAGGTCACGAAGGCACCGGATGTCGTCCTCGTGGAGAACTGGCTCAAAGAGATCGGGATTCTTTAGTCTTTGCCCTCTAAAAAAAACGACGTGCCTTCGGGCGCACCCCGCGGGCCGTGCATTTTAAGCCTTGCTCCCCGGCGCGCGGCCGGCACGCGTCACGCCGTCGTCCCTGACCTCGGCCCGCCGGGGCCGCGTCTGCCCCGTGTGCCGCGAGGCTTGTCGCTCCAGAGCACTTGCGTCAATATACAACGCCTTGCGTCCGGCACTTCATCCGTAGAACGACCAGAAGAGGCTCAGACCTGAAGCCACCGGCGCTCGGATACTGAGATGGAGAAACAAATAGACGGGCCCGTCTTCAAGCAGGTCGGGAAGGGGTTGTTCGAGGAGATGTATTTCCGCCTCGGCGGCGAGAAGTCGGGCTGGACGGCCGACTACTGGCGGCAAGTCATCGAGCCCGCTGCCGGGCTGGGCTGGAGATTTCTGGTCGAGGAGCCGAGGAGCCCCGAGCATAACCGGATGTGGGTCGTCACGGACCATAAGGCGTTGGAGCACCGGCTCTTCTTCACGACCGAGCAGGACGAAGACCATTTCATGGAGTGGCCCGGTGAGGTGTGACGCAACACCACGGCGGCACGCCGCGAGCGTGTGAATAAGTATGACTAACATGGCTACAGTCGAGGACGCCGTCTCCATCGCCGCGCGGGCGCACAGGGGGCAGAAAGACAAGGCGGGCGCCCCCTACCTGCTGCACCCGCTGAGGATGATGCTGCGGATGGAGACGGACGCCGCGATGATGGCCGCGGTGCTGCACGACGTGGTCGAGGACACGGAGTGGACACTCGAACGGCTGCGGGAGGCGGGTTTCCCCGAGGAGGTGTTAGAGGCCGTGGACTGCCTGACCCACAGGGAGGGCGAGAGCTACGAGCAGTTCGTGGGGCGCGTCGCGACGAACCCGATAGCCCGGCAGGTTAAGATCGCGGACCTGGAAGACAACATGAACGTCCGGCGGATGAGTCAGCTCGGGCCGAAAGAGTTAGGGCGGCTGGAGAAATACCACCGGGCGTGGCGCGTGCTGACGGGCGAGGGCGGCACCTGAATATCGTCACGCGTGCTACCCGCGGCGCGTTCTCCTGCGGCCTCGCGGCCGTGAGGGCGATGCCGGGCGGCGGGGGCCTACGGACGCCTATCCTCTAAACGCTTATTAATCTCCCATGACCACGAGCACAAGAGAGATAACGACCGCCTCGCTCAGCGTCTCGCAGGATCCGGGGCACGGCGGGGCGCACTCTCATTACAGGATAGATCGTCTGCCGGAAGGTTACGAAGTATCGGTGACCATCGGCAGGCGCTTCCCCGCCCCAGGGGAGAGGTCGTTCCAGCCGAGCACGATGACACAGGTCCTGCACAAAGACGGCCGGGAGGCGGCCGACTTCCTGTCCGGGCTCGCGCTCGTGCACAGGGTCTTCGAGGTGGAGGGGCGCGCCTGCCCGCACGCGTTTCTGCACCCGACGTTCTACAGTTTCGGCTTCACGGATTCCGAAGGGGTCAGTCACGCGTTCGAGTACAGCATCGAGGCCGGGAATCATCACGACGACACCTGCCGGGAGCTGGTCGAGGAGTTCGAGCGGTTCTTCGAGGCCCGGCGCATAGAGCGCAGTCTCTACGAGGGCGAAATCAAGCCGCCCGAGCCGCCCGGCAGGCGCGGGCGACTCCGGCGAAAGTTCTCGTACCTGATTTCCCTCTTCTTCAACAGGTGATTTTGATGTGCGGAGGGCAATCAGGTCTCGGCACACCGGACGAAGCTCCGGCAGGGGTACGACGGCGCCGGGCACCGGATGCGCCGCACCGAGAACGCGAGCTATCCGGCGCGCTACCTGAGGAGCAGCGTGCTCGGTGGTGACGTGATGAAGCGGGCACCTCCGGCTCGAACGTT
>DASZEK010000171.1:0-3985 GCA_035941045.1 Pyrinomonadaceae bacterium
CCTCACGATGCCGGTCACGTTGTTCTTCCTCGCCTCCTCGGTGAAGCCGGGCTCGGGCTTCGACAGGATGACGGCCTTGCGCGTCACGTCCTTCTGGTTGAACGTCTTGTTGTAGTCGACGCCCCCGCCCCCGCCTCCGGGCCCCCCGCCCCCGATGTTCGGGTCGCCGCCCCCCGTGTTCATCCCGCGGCCGGGGCCGAAGCCGGAGCCGTCGCCGGGGCCGACGCCGGTGCCCGTGCCGTTGCCGATGCCGCCGCCCGTGCCGGTGCCCGAGGAGGGGGTCGTCTCCTTAGACTTCGGGTCGCCCAAGGGGATGGGGCGCGTGTCGGGAGGGAACAGCGTCGGGTCAGCCTGGATGGTGGCCGGGACCGCGAGGTGCGGGTTGGGCACCTTGGGCGGGTGCGGGTTGGGGGGCAAAATCTGCGGCTGCAAGGAGGCCGTCGGGAGCTTGCCGAAGGAGGCCGGGGTCTGCTCCTGCCTGCCGCCGCCGCCGCCGCCGCCCGGCTTCTCCTGCTTGGGCTTCATGCCGCCGCCCTTGCCCTTCGCCATGCCGGCCGGGCCTTCATCGGGCTTCTCCTGCTCCTTCGGAATCTCGCTCTCAAGGTCGAGCATCTGGACCAGCTCAAGCTGCTCCTCCGCGGCTGCGGCGGCCTTGGCCCGCCGCATGCGGAACTGTTCAAGCAGGACGATGAGCCCGACGACGCTGATGATGGCGACGAAGGCCGTCATGATGGCTAGCGCAACGTTCCGCTGCGAGAAGAACTTCCAGCCGGCGCGCGAGTAGGCCGAAACCGACCGGCCGGTGAAGCCGACGGGGTCCTTCTTGAACTCGGGCCAAGTGAGCTCGGCGTCGTGGGCGACGCTCTTAATCTCTTTCGTCAGGCGGCGCGTCAGCCCCTCGTCCTCAAGGAACGTCAGGTGGTACTCGCCCCTCCCGGCCCGCGGGAGCGAGGCGACCGTCTCCTCGCCCGCGTGGAAGCCGTTCGACGGCCCGGCGCCGTTGCCGTTGCCACCCGCTGCCGCCGTCTGCTCCGCGTGGACGGCCCCGGCGGTGACTGACTCGTCCGGCTGCGCCGAGGCGACCGAGTGGGCCGCGGCCGGCGCCGAGGCGGCGAGCAGATGAGTCCCGTCAACGGGGCAGAACGCGAATTTATCCGCGAATTCCTCTTGGCAGGTCGGACACTGTTTCATCTAGAAAACCTCTGTAACTACTTCACCGCAAACCGTTCG
Source organism: Pyrinomonadaceae bacterium (assembly GCA_035941045.1). Taxonomy (GTDB): domain Bacteria; phylum Acidobacteriota; class Blastocatellia; order Pyrinomonadales; family Pyrinomonadaceae; genus QHXN01. The sequence goes on from DASZEK010000171.1 coordinate 1,231, forward strand.
TCGAGCGTGTGCGTCCAAATTCGGCGGGCCGGCCGGGGCCACGTCGGGGGCCGCCGCCGGCCGGATTATATCAAACGTCTGTCGGGCCTGTGTATCTCTCAGATGGGGCGAGCCCCACGAAAGGCTCGCAGGACGGAGTTTTGATGCGGGTTGCGGCTAAACGGTGCGCCGGGCCGATTTCGACAGTTTCGGCCGCCGGGGCGCCCGGCCGAGGCGTTGGACAAAGCCCGGCGCGGGCATCTAAACTTGGGCCGTTTTCGCTCCCCGCACGCGGCCGCCGTCGTTCCGAAGTGGCACGTCGGCGGCAATACGGCCGACTTTTCCGAGAGCACTCCTAACATGTTGAAGAGTAACCCCGCAAGGCTCCTCGTCATCCTCCTCCTCGCCGTCTCCCTCCTGCACGCGGGCCGCGCCCGCACGCACGCCCAGTCGGCGCCCGAGCCGCGGCGCGAGCAGTTGCTCAACGGCCTCCGCATACTGATGCTCGGCCGCCCCGGCGAACAGAACGTGACGCTGAGGATGCGCATCCACAGCGGCGCGGCCTTCGACCTCGCGGGCAAGGAGGGGCAGATGGCGCTCCTCGCCGGGGCCTTCTTCGACCCCAACACGCGCGAGTACGTGACGGAGGAGCTGAACGGCCGGCTGGAGGTCAAGACCAGCTACGACTCGATTGACGTGACGCTCGCGGGCCGCCTCTCGGACTTCGAGCGCCTGCTTGAGCTGCTGCGCAACGGCGTCGTCAACATCCAGCTCACGCCCGAGGCGGTCGAGCGCGTCCGCGCCGAGGCCGTCAAGTCCGCGTCGGCCGCTTCCGCCTCAGGCGCCGCCGCGGGCGAGGCCGACCGTCTGGTCGCCGCGCGCCTCTTCGCCCCCTTCCCTTACGCGCGGCCCGTCGCGGGGACGGCCGAGTCGCTGGCCCGCGTCGAGCGCACCGACCTGATGCTCGCGCGCGAGCGATTCCTGAACCCCGACAACGCCACGCTCGTCATCGTCGGCGACATCAACCCGACGCGCACGCTGCGCATCCTGCGAAGCTCGATGGGCGGCTGGCGCAAGAGCGACCGCGCCGTCCCTTCGACCTTCCGCCGCCCCGAGCCCCCGGACGCGCGCACGCTCGTCGTCGGCCGCCCCGGCGCGCAGGAGGTCGAGTTGCGCGTCGCGTGGCGCGGCCTCGCCCGCACGGACCGCGACGCGGCGGCCGTCCGCCTGCTCGAAAAAATCGTCCGCGACCGCTTGAATTTCACCGCCCCCGGCGCTTCGGCCGTCGTCCGCCACGAGGCCATGCGCGAGGGCGGCATCTTCAAGCTCGGCGCCACGCTCCCTTCGGCCGCCGCCGCGGCCCGAACCCTCGAAGCCGCGCGCAAAGTCGTCCGCGACCTCTCGGAGACCGGCCCGACGGCGTCGGAGCTTGAAGCCGCCAAGGCCGCCGTCGTCTCCGCCGTCAACCAAAGCTCGCAGGGCGCCGATAGCTGGGCCGACGCCTGGCTCGACGAGCACACGTTCAACTCTACTGCCATAGCTCCCGAGCAGGTCGTGCGCTCCGTCAACGCGCTCAACGCCTCCGAGGTGCAGCGCGTCGCCGCGCGCCTCTTCCTGCACACGCCGGTCGCGTCGGTCGCCGTCGGCGACCCCGCCCAGCTCCGCGAAGAGCTGGCGCGGACGGGCGGCTTCGAGGTCTTCGGCGAGGCCGCGGCGCAGACGGGACCGCCCCCGCCGCCCAAGCCCGTCAAGCCCCAGCCCGACAACAAACCGCGCCTTGAGCTGAAGCGGCCGTAGTCGTTTCGCAAGAAAACTACAAGCCCGCCGCAACCACGCCCGATTTGCATTTCTATACCTTGTCGAGCCAGAAGCCACCCGCAGCTAGAGTTTCGAGAGAAGAGCACGCGCGGCGCGTGCGTGCGATGTTCGCAGGCATCGCCGGCCGCTACGACCTCTTAAACCACCTGCTGTCGGGGAACGTTGACAAGAGCTGGCGCCGCCTCGTCGCGAAGACCCTGCGGCCGTCGCTCGTCGAAGGCGCCTCGGCGCTCGACGTGGCCTGCGGCACCGGCGACCTCTCGCTGGCGATTGAAGGAGCGGGCGAGGCGCGCGTCGTCGGGCTCGACTTCTGCCGCCCGATGCTTGAAATCGCGCGCCGCAAGGCCGAGGAGGGCTCGCGCCCGATTCCCTTCGTCGAGGGCGACGCGCTCCGCCTGCCCTTCGCCGACGGCTCGTTCGACGTGGTGACGATAGCCTTCGGGCTGCGCAACCTTTCGAGCGTCGAAGGCGGGCTGGCAGAGCTTTTGAGAGTTTTGAAGCCGGGCGGGCGCGCGGCGGTCCTTGAGTTTTCGAGCCCCGTCGTGCCGGGCTTCCGGGCGCTCTTCGAGTTCTACTTTTCGCGCGTGCTGCCGCGCATCGGGGGACTGGTCAGCGGCTCGCGCGGGGCTTACGAGTACCTGCCCGACTCCGTGCGCAAGTTCCCGGACCAGAAGCGTCTGGCCGAGCTGATGCGCGAGTCGGGGTTCGAGGAGGTCGGGTACAGGAACCTGACCGGCGGGATAGCGGCGCTGCACACGGGCCGCCGCCCCTCCCGCGACTGACAGGACGGGCTCGGTTGCGCCTCGCATCTTGACGCAACCAAGTAACCTAGTTCGGCGGAGTCATCCCCGTTTGGTGGTTGTCGGGGCCGCTGAGTGGGGCAAGGTCTCCGCCGAGCTAGGTTTCTACTTTAAGAAAGGGTGTCGGGTGTCAGGCGTCGGGTGGCGGGAAGAGATTG
>DASZEK010000172.1:0-14098 GCA_035941045.1 Pyrinomonadaceae bacterium
CACGAAGGCGAGACACTTCAACTGGCACAACGTCATCGGCTTCTGGTCCGCCGCGCCGCTCTTCGTCGTCGTACTCTCCGGCGTCGTCATCTCCTACACGTGGGCCTCCAACCTCGTCTACCGCGCCGCGGGCGAGGAGCCTCCGCCCGCGCAGCGCCCGCAGCAGCAGCCCCAACAGCAACCGGCCAACGCGGGCGAAGCGATGCAAGACCCGGCCCTCTACGAAGGGCTCGGCCGCCTGCTTGAGCGCGCCGAGCGGCAGGAGCCGGGCTGGCGCATCATCACCCTCCAACTCCCGACCAAGCCGGACGCGCCCGTGACCTTCGCGCTCGACCGCGGCGACGGCGGCCAGCCGCACCTCCGCTCGACGCTGGCGCTCGACCGCTCGACCGGCGAGGTCGCCCGCTGGGAGCCCTTCGCGAGCCTGACGACGGGCCGTCGCCTGCGCTCCATCCTGCGCTTCGCGCACACGGGCGAGGTCCTCGGCCTCGTCGGCCAGACCGTCGCCGGGCTGGTCACGCTCGGCGGGGCGTTTTTGGTTTACACGGGATTGTCGCTGGCCCTGCGCCGTCTGTTCGCGTGGGTGGCGAGGCGGCGCAGGGTGGCGGGCGTGGCGGCCGAAGCCGGGGCGGCCGGGGATTAGTCGAAGTCGAGGGGGTTGCGGTAGGGCTTGTCCTTGTCCTTCTCGGCGCGCTTCATGGCCTCGCGGAACTTCTCTTCGAGCAGGCGCTCGCGGTCCTTCACGGAGCCCAGCTCCTGCGAGAAGACCTGATCGCGGACCTGCTTCTGCCGCTCGACCTCCTTCGCCATCTCCTCGAACGAGGCCAGCGGCTTGGCCTTCGCCTCGTGCGAGATGAGCACGCCGGTCTTCGCGTCCACGACCAGCGTCGCCTCGCAGCAGGGGCAGATTACCGTCCAACTCTTCGCGTCGGCCACGTCAGTTCGCCTCCCTTCAAAAGTCTTCGGCGAGAGTATACCACCGGCAAATGAGTTGCGGCCTCGCGTGGGGCGAACCCGCGCGAAGCCGCAACGTTAAAGTTGAGATTGTAGCCTTCCGGCCGTTAGAAAATCTTGCGCCAGGTCCGCTTGAACCAGTTGCCGGTCTTCTTGGCGCCCTTGGCGGTCGCGTCGCCCACGTCCTCGGCCTTGTCGCCGACTTCGTTGACGCCCTTCTTGGTCGTGTGACCCGCGGCCTTCGCGCCCTTCACGGTCGCGTCGCCGACATCCTCGGCCTTGTCGCCGACTTCGTTGATGCCCTTCTCCGTGGCGCGGCCGGCGGCCTTCGCGCCCTTGACGGTCGCGTCGCCGGCGTCCTCGGCCTTGTCAGCCGCTTCGGCGCCCATTTCCTTGGCCTTGCCCGCGGCGTCTTCGGTCTTGTCGGCGGCCTCGTGGCCGGCCTTCTTGGCGCCCTTGGCAGCCTTCTTGGCGCCCTTCTTCGTCGCGTCGCCAACGTCTTCGGCCTTGTCGCCGACAGCCTTGCCGGCTTCCTTAGTCTTGTCTACGGCCTTGTCGGCCGTGCTCTCCTGCGCGTAGGTCTGGACTTCGGCGCCCGCGCCCGTCAGCGCCAGAACGAACAGGGCCGCGATTAAGTGTTTACGCATTCGGATGCCACCTCCCATAGTGCAATAAAACCAAACAGTTTACCTTCCCCTTACAGGTGTTGGGCAACTAGGGTGCCAGAAGGCGGCGGCCCCGTTTAACTTCAAAGGCGCTGGCGGTTTTTGAGGATTTTGACGAAGGAGCCGGTGCGAAGCTCGGCGAGCGAAAGGCTCGTGAGGCGTACGGCTTCCTGTTCGGAGACGGCGCCGCAGTTGATGGCGCGCAGGAAGTAGTTGAGCAAGCCCTGCCCCGTGGCCGCGTCGTCGAACACGTCGCCGACGAGCGTGGCGCGCGCCGCCTTCTCGACGAAGTTGCTCAGGCGCTCGGAGGCGGCCCCGAGGCTTTCGAGGAAGAAGGAGTAGACGGCGGCGTAGCGCGTCGGGAACTGCGCCGGGTGCAGGTCCCAGCCCTGATAGAAGGCGTTCGTCAGCGAGTGGCGCGTGTGCTCGAAGTGCAGGCGCCAAGCTCGATGGACGACGGCGCGATTCTCGTCCTCCTGCTCGGACGAGAGCGAGCCGCCTTCGGGCGCGCGGTTGGGGCCGACGGGCATGATGTTGGTCGCGCCGTCGGAGAGCCAGACGCCCGTGCCGCCGAAGGCGACCTGCATCATGTGGCGCGCGAAGTCGCACGCGGGGTGGAGCATGTGCTGGTGCGCGGCCGTTATCTGACAGCTCGCCGTGTAGTCGTACGTCCCGAAGTGCGCGGCGACGCAGCGGCCCCGCGCGGCGGCGAGCAGCAGCGGCAGGTTCGACTCGCCGCGGTGGCTGATGATGGACTGCGTCGTCTCGACCATCATCTCCATCTTGAGCGTCCCAGCGGCGAGATTGTTAACAGCCTCCATCTCGTCGAACAGGTCGGCGAGCGCCGCGACCTGCTCAGGGACCGTCACCTTCGGGAGCGTGACGAAGAAGTTCTCCGGCAGGCGGCCGTTCGTTCGTTCGAGGAGCGTGGAGACGAAGATGTCGAGCGTGCGGATGCTGCGCGCGTGAAGCTCTTCGGTGAAGGGCTTGATGCGGATGCCGATGAAGGGCGGCAGCGTCCCCGCTTCGAGCCCGCGCGCGGCCTCGGCGGCGGCCGATTCGGCGTGCCCGTCCTCTTCGTCGTCGGGGCGGTTGCCGTAGCCGTCCTCGAAGTCGATGCGGAAGTCCTCGACGGGCTCGCGCCTGAGCTTTTCGACGACGCGCGTGTAGATGGTGTGGGCGAGCCAGACGGGCCGCTGCTCGCGGCGGAAAGTCTCGGCGTCCCTTTCGATGAGGGCGCGCACGGCCGAGTCGTCTTCGACCGCCGGGGGCAGTTGCTCCGAGCCTTCGAGCCCGACGGCGCGGGCGAAGGAGGCGAAGTCGGGCGCGTACTGCTTGAGCGCGCGCAGGGCGAGCGAGCCGAGGCGCGGGGCCGAGTCGGCGCGGAACAGGTGCGCGCCCCCGTAGACGGTGTGGACGGGCTGGCGCCGCATCGACTCGCCGGGGTAGCGTTCGGCGAAGTCGCGGTTGGCGCCGCCCAGCCTCTCAGTTATCTCGCGCGTCGTCTCGTCGGTCAGCGTTCTCTTCATGCCGCTCCTCTGCAAAGATGTCGGAATTTAAAGGCCGCACCATTCTAACTTGAAAATGTTGACTTCCGGCCCGAGATAATTTAGAAGAGACGGACCGAGCGACCATCCGGGCAGCAAGATTTTTTCACACCACAGGCCGCGTCACCCCTCGCAGGGAGAGCCCGACATGAACTTTTCCCGCGTCGTCACGTCCCTCTTTGTTCTCTTCACGGCCGCATACCTTCCCGCGCACGCGGCGTCGGCTCGTCGCGGCGGAGGCATCCGCGAAGTCGTCCCCGACAAATTCGCCGCGCGCTACGCGGAGTGGAAGAAGGAATTTCTCTCGACCGAGACGGGCCGCGTCCAGTGGCAGGCGTTCGAGCGCGACCCGCAGTTCGCGCTGACGGTCGTCGTCGTCGCGAACGAGAACCCGCAGGGCGGCGGGACGGGCGGCTACAAGTGGGACTCGTCCGGGAAACTCGTCGCGGCGACCATCACGCTCGGCTCGCGCCTCGACGAAGGCTTCCCCGACCCCATCTACTTCCCCGTCATGAACTCGCTGATGCCCTACGCCTCGGCGCATGAGGCGGGCGACCACCTGCTCGCCGCCGCCAAGCTCGCGCACGAGTTCGGCCACCTCATCCGGACCACGCAGACCGACCCGGCGCTCTACCAACTACAGAGCCAGCTCATACCCGTCTACAACAAAATCCTCTTGAGCAACGGCCGCGACACGGGCGACGAGAAGCTGCTGGAGCTGGCGCGCAAGATGGGCGGCACGCCCGTCGAAATCTGGGAGGACCGCGAATACTGGGGCGAGGCCAACGCCATGCTCTTCCTCCGCGACCGCATCGCTGACGAGCAACTCCTCTGCGGCCTCTTCGGCAGAATCAAACAGACCGTCGGCCTCTACGCCAAGAGCTACGAGGGGCGCTTCTTCGATGTCGCGCGCACGGCCCCGCTGCCCGGCCGCTGCGGCTGGCAATAAATTAGAGACTAATTTGAAAAGCCCCGCAGGGGCGCCATGTAAAAGCCTAGGGCAACGCCCCTGGCTTTTGCATGGCGCCCCTGCGGGGCTTTCTAAATCAGAGTTGACTCGTCAGAGCAGAGTTCAGGCCCTCCCAGCGGACCTGCCATGAACCGTCCGCGGGGAAGCCCGGCGCGTGGCGACGCGGAGAGCCGCGCCAGCCGGAGGCCATCAGCGCGACGGCGTAGAGGAGGCCGCCGTTGCCGGGCAGGTAGCAGGGCAGGTTCGCGCGTTGCCAGTTGTGGCCGTTCGGGAGGTAGCGATTCTTCTCCTGCTTCATTAGCAGCGCGTCTACGGCGAGCGCGGGCTCGTCCAGACGCGCCGCCGTCATCGCCGTCATCGGGTAATCCCAGCCCCACGTCTGGTCCCACTTCCACTCGGCCAGCGCCTTCCTGAGCGTACGACGCATCGTCTCGCGGTCCACGCCCTCGCCCGGCAGCACGCCGAGCGCGGCGAGCATCGAGGGGTGGTCGTAGTTCCGCTCCGTGAACGTCTGCGGGCAGTTCTCGTGAGCAAGATAGACCCCGCCGCGCTCCGGCAGCGGCGAGAGTTCGTTGACGACGCGATCCCAAAGGGGATTCCTCGCCAAGCCCAGCCGCTCGCGCCAAGCTTGCGCCGTCTTCAAACCGAAGGACCAGTAGGCCAGCTCGTAAGTCGGGTTCCAAGTCTCGCGCGCCGGGTGGTTCTCCTGCGCGGGGATGAGCGGCGGGCCGAGCACGTAGCGGCGCGTCTTCGGGTCGTAGAAGGCGTAGGAGGCCATGAACTCGGCCGTCTCGAAGACGACGGCGCGGTAGCGTTCGAGCGTCCGCCGGGTGGGGCGCGACTTGTAGCAAAGCTCGGCGTAGGAGATGGGGTGCGGCTGCTGCCAGACGAGCAGCGGGCCGACGGTCGAAGGGCTGTCGCGCCCCTCCGGCCCCACCATCTTCGGCCAGCGCGCGCCCGCGTAACCTTGCGAGCGCGCCAACGCACGCGCCTCCGGCAGAATCTTGTCGTACCAGCCGAGGCTCCTCTCAAGCATCGGCAGGCGGCCCCAGAGCGGGAAGTGGGCGGCGTGCCACCAGTGCATTTCGAGGTGAAACTTGCCGTACCAACTGTTGACCGTCAGGCCCGTCTCCTGCGGCGGCTGAGAGCCCGAGCACTGAATCGCCGTCAGGTATTGCGAGAGGACGACGCGCCGCTCAAGCTCTTCGGCTCGCGCGTCGCGGCTCCCGGCCAACTCCACGGCGCCGCCCACCGTCCAGAAACGCTCCCAGGCCAGGGCGGCGACCGAGAACGTCATGCGCGTATCCGTCAACTCTTCGGGCGCGGGGCGCGGCGAGAAGGCCGCGAGGAAACCCACACGCGTCTGCGCGGCGTCGGGCGTCAGGATGAACTCGTGGGCCGCGCCGGGCGAGAACTTCCCCGCGCCCTCCCACGCGACGGTCACGTAGTATTCGTCCGCGTCGAGTGTGCGCCGCAGATGGGCGCGGTTGTCTGAGAGAAGGATAAAGCCGGTCTTGTGCCGTCTGGGGCTCTCCCAGTCGGCCGCCTTCATCGTCGGCGAGCCGTAGGGAAAGGCGAAGCGGACGGCCAGCTTCCCCTCCCTTATCAGCGGCGATTCGACGGCGACGGCCAGCACGTCGAGCGTGGGGTGGACCGCGGTCCTGACCATGACGGGTCGGCCTTCAAACTCGAAGCTGCTCTCAAGAACGCCCGCCCAAAGGTTGAGCCTTTGCTCGACGTTCGTCAGGTCCGAGGCTTTCGCCTCCCTGCCCGACGCCGTCATCATGCGCAGACCGATTTGCCCGAGGTGCAGGCGGTGCGGGTTCTCGCGCAGCCAGTTGAACAGTTCTGCCTGACCCTCGGAACGTGTGTGATAGCCGACCTGTCTTCCGTGCGTCTCATACATGTTCAGCCGCAGCGAGCCGGGGTCGAGGCCGGGCCGGTGCGGCGTCGTGTGCCAGCCCCACTGGGCCATCGTGCAGAGCGGCATCGCGTTCTCGTACTCCGCGGGAAAGGTTTGAAGCCCCGTCACGTCGGCCGTGAAGGCGAACTCGCCGTTGCCGACGGAGAGGGGCGAGAGCGGGTCAATCTTTCGCGCGACGGGGTTGTGTCGGCCGATCAGAGCCGCGCGGTCAATCTTCCCCGCGCTTCTCCGTCGGCGCCGCCCCGTCTGCCCGCCCGCCTCGACTAACAACCCGCCCGTCGCCAGCAGGCCCTTCATGAAATCTCGCCGCAGCACCATCGCACTTTTCCCCTTCGCCAAAGTTAAGGGGCCGGGCGACCTCTTGCAAAGTCACCCGGCCCTTCGTGTCAAACAACCCGAGCGGTTGTTTAGAAGATGAACTTGGCGCCCATCTGAACGCGGCGGGCGTAGTTCTCCTGATTGGAGGCCGAGATGGCGCCGAAGGTGCTGGAAGCCTGGTTGACGACCGGCGCCGGGAAGTACGGCTCGTTGAAGGCGTTGATGGCCTCGAACCTGAGCTGGACCTTCATGCCCTCGCGGACGTAAATCTCCTTCATCAGCGAGAGGTCAACGTTCTTGGTGTAGTCCCTGCGGACGCTGCTCAGGCGGTAGGGGAAGGTGCGGAGGTGGCTGACGGGGGTCGCGGCGTTGTTGGCGGCCGTCTGCGCGGCGGTGCGCTGCGCGGCGGTCGCGGTGTCAACGGTCACGCCCGCCGGCAGGAAGCTCGGCCAGTCGTAGAAGGAGCGGAAAGCGCCGGTGTTGAACCACCGGGCCGTGCCCCTCTGGTCGGACGGGATGTCAACCTCGCCGCCCCTGTAGAAGAGGTCGCCGGAGGTGGCCGCCGAGGTCAGGTTGTAGGAGCCGAAGGCGATGGGGAAGCCGCTCTGGAGCTGCACGACGCCCTGAATCTGCCAGCCGCCGAGGACGGCGTTCGTCAGCCAGTTGGCGTCCGAGAGGAACGCGCGGTTCTTGCCGAAGGGCAGCGAGTAGAGCGCGCTGAAGGAGAAGCGGTGCGGCACGTCCTGGTCCGAAATCATCTTGGTCGGCTCGGGGTCGGCCGCGTTCAGGTACTCGGTCGCCTGAAGCCACTTCGACCACGTGTAGCTGGCCTGCATGGTGTAGCCCTTCGAGAACCGCTTCTCAAGGCGCATCTGGGCGGCGTGATACCACGACTTGCCGTCGTTGTTCGTTGTCAGGATGTCGCCGAAGGCCGGGAAGGGCCGGAGCAACTGCTGGCGCGCGATGGTCGGGTTGTTGAAGCCGGTGCCGGGCAGAAGGCCCTGGAAGGGGTTGGCGACCGAGCCGGTCAGGAACGTGTTCCGCTCGGTCATCGCCGCGGTGCGCGAGTTGTCGGTGTTCAGGTACGAGTTCGGCAGCGCGTTGATGTTGCGGACGATCTCGATGTCGTAGCCGTGGTTGCCGACGTACTCGGCCTCGGCGACGATGCGGCCCGGCAGCTCCCTCTGGAAGCCGATGGTCCAGCGCGCCTGCTTCGAGACCTGCGGGTTCTGGTTGAAGAAGGAGATGGACTGGCCGAGCCCGGTCTGCTTGCCGAAGGTGTTGCCGGCGGGCTCCAGAATCGTCGTGTTGGCGAAGGGCGTCGAGAGCGTGTAGGGGATGGGCACGCCGTTGGAGAGCTGCGAGAGGGCGGCCGTCGTGGTCTGCGTGTAGCCGGACTGGAACACGTCGCCGCGGCGCTGGCCGAGGAAGCCGGCGAAGAGGCCGAAGCCGCCACGGATGACCGTCCGGTCGTCCCACTGGTAGGCCGCCCCAAAGCGCGGCAGGAAGGTGTTCTTCGGCGTCTCGTAGAGGCCGCTGCCGGTGTCCTTACCGGCGAACAGGAGGCCGCCCTTGACGGCGAAGGCGTTGGCGTCAACGCCCGTCACGGGCGAGGCCGCGAGCTTCGCCTTGGCCGCCGCCTCGATGGGCTGCGTGTAGGCGGCGTCGAAGCCGGAGACGCTCTTGTTGTTGCGCTCGACGAGCGGGGTCTCAAGCTCGTAGCGCAGCCCGAAGTTGAGCGTCAGCCTGTTGTTGACGCGGAAGTCGTCCTGGATGAAGAGGCCCCACGTCTTCGAGTACTCGGAGTAGTCGGCGCGGCGGACGATGTTGACGGTCGTCGGGTAGCCGAGCAGGAAGGCGGCGAACGCCTGAAGGCCGTTCACGTCGGCGCTGGCGGCGCTGCTCGGCCGCGTGTAGGTGTTGTCGAAGACGAACTGGCCGGTCTGGTCGTTGCTGGTGAACTTGCTGTCCTCGCGGTAGACGCGCAGCTCGCCGCCGAACTTCAAGGCGTGCTTCTCAAGCACCTTGTTGAGCGTGGCGGCGTACGAGTGCGTGTCAATGGGGCGGAACTCGTTGCCGAAGCCGGTGCTGAGGATGGTGTTGGCCGGGAAGTCGAAGCGCGGGAAGCGGCGAATCTCCTCGGAGGTGAGGTTGTTGAAGGAGGCCGGGAAGCCGAGCGAGGTCAGGTCGAAGCCGCGCGCGTCCTCCTCCTGATCCTGCGCGCGGATGAAGCGGTTGTAGCCGTAGCGTACGTTCAGGACGGTGGTCGGGTTAATCGTCCACACGTCGTCGATGACGCCCTGCCGCGACTTGAAGATGAAGTTGACGCCCGTGGCGGCGGAGCTGAGGTAGTCGTTGTAGAGGCTGTTGCGGTTGTACCAACTGCCGCGGACGAACATCCTGTTGTTCTGGGTGATGTTCTGGTCGATGCGGAAGGTGAAGTTGTCGTAGGGCTGCGTCTTCTCGGTCAACTGCGAGTCGAAGATGTTGCCGAGCAGGCCCGAGTTCTTCGGCAGCGCGTAGTAGTTGAGAATCGCCTTGGCGACGGGGCTGATGCGCTCGGCCGGGATGCGGTTGTTGGCGAACGCCTGCCCCGTGTAGATGGGGTTCTGCGCGGTGCCGGTGTTGACGCGCGTGAGCGGGTCGTAGATGGTGACGCCGAGGCCGGAGAAGTCGCCGCCGCGCATCGCCGCCGTCGGGACGAAGGAGTTGGCTCCGGCGTCGAACCGGGGCCGCGAGTCGCGGATGCCCTCGTAGCCGAAGAGGAAGAAGGTCTTGTCCTGACCGTTGTAGAGCTTCGGGATGCGGACGGGGCCGTGGATGCTGAAGCCGGGGCGGTTCGAGAAGGTGTAGGGGCGGCCCTGGCCGCGCGCCTTGCCGAAGAAGTCGTTGGCGGCCATCCCGCCCGGCTCGGTCCAGATGTAGGCCGTGCCGTGGTAGTCGTTGGTGCCGGACTTGATGGTGATGGAGGTGACGCCGCCCTCGGTGTTGCCGAACTGGGCGTCGAAGGTCGCGGTCTGGACGCGGAACTCCTGCACGATGTCGCTCGGCGGGACGTAGGAGGCGATGACCTCGTTGGCGTTGGCCGTGGCGGTCGAGGGCGCGCCGTCAATCGTCAGGTCGCTGCGGTTGCCGCGCGTGCCGTCGATGGCGTAGCCGACGATGTGGGTGGGCTCGAAGGGCCGGTCGAGGCGGCTGCTGCCGGTGTAGGTGACGCCGGGCGAGAGGCCGATGAGCGTGTAGGGGTCGCCGTGCACGAGCGGCAACTCGGCCACGCGCTTCTGGTCGATGGTCTGCCCGAGGTTGGCGTCGGCCGTGTTCAGGGGCGGCGTGTCGGAGACGACCGTCACGGTCTCCTGCGTGCCGCCGACTTCGAGCGCGATGTCCATGTCAATCGTCTCGTTAATCTGGACGACGACGCCGTCGCGGATGTACCGCTTGAAGCCGGAGACTTCGACGACGACCTGGTAGGTGCCGGGCAGGAGGTAGGGCGCCTGAAACAGCCCCTCGTCGTTGGTCGTCAGCGAGACGGTCGTGCCGCGGGCCACGTCCGTCACCTTGACGGAGGCGCCGGGCACGGACGCCTTGTTAGGGTCCGTGACCTTCCCCGTAATCCTTCCGCGCGTCTCCTGGGCACGCAGGCTGACCGGGAGCGCCAGCGCAAACGCGAGCGCCGCCGCGAAGGCGAGCCCGCGTAAAATAGTGGTAGTTCTCATGTCCATTTTTCTCCTGAATCAGCCGAACGCAGGGCCTTAACTGAAGCAAGTGGGGCGGCGAGGGTGGCGCCGGGTTAAACCGGTTAACTGAAAACCTTCATTTAGGGCGCGAGTCCTGAAGGTTTACACGTCAAGCGCGGCGAAAGCTTATTGGTTAATCCAAAACGACGTTACAATCTTGAGCGAGGGGCTGCGGCAGGTGGCCGCTGTGCGTCGGCAGAGAGCGGACGTTTCCCGCCGAAATGCTCTTTTTATCAGCCGAATTGATTCCTAGGAAGTCGAATAATCAGCGACCGAGATGAGACGGCGTGCATTCTTATCCAGAACGGGCGATTTGTCAAGGCTGTTTTTGACCAATTCGGGATTTTTCTAATCAAAGGTCTAACCACTCTACATTGACGAGAAAGCCCCGGAAGGGCCTCGAATCGTTCACAAATGCACGTTTCGGACGCCGCAGGAGCGGCGGTGCGGGCGGGAGATTCGGCCGGCGCGACTTTATTGGTGAGACAACATATCTCCGGGCCGGCGCGGGCGCGGCTATTGCCAAAAACGGCGACATATGTTTTAAGTTTCGCCATGCCCCTGCCCGACATCGTCATGCGCGGCCGAAGAGTCGTCAGGCCGGACTCCGTCGGGCCGGCGTCGATTCACGTCCGCGGCGGCAGGATTGAGAAGGTCGCCGCCTTCGAGGACGTGCCCGAGGACTGCACGGTATTCGAGGCCGAAGATTCGGTCATCATGCCGGGCCTCTTCGACTCGCACGTCCACGTCAACGAGCCGGGCCGCACGCACTGGGAGGGCTTCGAGAGCGCGACGCGCGCGGCGGCGGCCGGGGGCGTCACGACCGTCGTTGACATGCCGCTCAACAGCATCCCGCCGACGACGACGCTGGAAGGTTTTCTGGAGAAGCGCAGGGCGGCCGGGGCGGCGTGCTCCGTAGACGTGGGCTTCTGGGGCGGCGTCGTGCCGGGGAACCTGCGCGAGCTGCGGCCGCTCGCTGAGGCGGGCGTCGTCGGCTTCAAATGCTTCCTCATAGACTCGGGCGTCGAGGAGTTCCCGCACGTCACGGAGGAGGATTTGCGCCCGGCCATGAGGGAGCTTGCGTCTCTGGGCTTGCCGCTCATCGTCCACGCGGAGGTGCCGGGGCCGGTCGAGCGCGCGGACGCGGGCGGCGACCCGAGGCTCTACGAAACGTTCCTCCGCTCGCGGCCCCGTGCGGCCGAGGACGAGGCCGTGGCGCTCATGGTCCGCCTGTGCCGCGAGACGGGGGCCCGCGTTCACATCGTCCATCACTCGTCGGCGGATTCCCTGCCGCTGTTGCTGTCGGCGAAGAATGAAGGGCTGCCGCTCACGGCGGAGACGTGCCCGCATTATCTTTTCTTCGCCGCCGAGGACGTGCCCGCGGGCGCGACCGAGTTCAAGTGCTGCCCGCCCATACGCGAGAGGGAGAACCGCGAGGAGCTTTGGCGGGCGCTCGCCGGGGGGACGATTGACATGGTCGTCTCGGACCACTCCCCTTGCCCGCCCGATTTGAAGTGCCGCGCGGAGGGGGATTTCATGCGCGCGTGGGGCGGCATCTCCTCGTTGCAGTTGAGGCTCCCCGCCGTCTGGACCGAGGCGAGCGGGCGCGGCCACGGGCTGTCAGACGTGGCCCGGTGGCTGGCGCAGAAGCCGGCCGAGTTGTGTGGACTGTCGGCGCGCAAGGGCTCGATTGAGGCCGGCCGCGACGCGGACGTTGTTTTCTTCGACCCCGACGCCTCGTTCACCGTCGAGCCCGAGCGGCTGCACCACCGTCACAAGCTGACCCCCTACGCGGGCCGCGAGCTTCGGGGCGTGGTGACGGCGACGTTCCTGCGCGGCGAGAAGATTTATGAGAGCGGCGCCTTCCCGACTTCGACGGCGGGGAGGCTGCTCGGGCCGGACGGCGACCTATGACAGAAGACTTCACCGAACTGATTGACCTCGCCTCGGAGCGCCTTGGCGGGGCCGTGCTCTACGCTAACGACGAGTTCTTCGCGCCCAAGGAGAATCTTCTTAAAGCCTCCGCGCCCGTCTTCATCGAGGGCAAGTACACGGAGCGCGGCAAGTGGATGGATGGCTGGGAGTCGCGGCGCAGGCGGACGCCCGGCTTCGACTGGTGCCTCGTCAGGCTCGGCCTGCCGGGGCGCGTCCGCGGCGTCGTCGTTGACACGAGTTTCTTCAGGGGCAACTACCCCGAGAGTTGTTCGCTCGAAGCCTGCGCGCTGCCCGGCACGCCGGGCGTCGAGGAGTTGACGGGCGACGGCGTCGAGTGGCGGGAGATACTTCCCGAGTCGCCGCTTCAAGGCGACTCGCAGAACAGATTCGAGGTCAATTCCGAAGAACGCTTCACGCACCTGCGATTCAGGATTTACCCGGACGGCGGCGTGGCTCGCCTGCGCGTCTACGGCGAGGCCGCGCCGGACTGGCGGCGGCTGCTGGGCGCGGGCGGGCTCGTGGACCTTGCGGCGGCGGAGCACGGCGGCCTCGTCGTCGCCACCAGCGACGAGTTCTTCGGGCGTCGCAACAACCTCATCATGCCGGGGCGCGGCGTGGACATGGGCGACGGGTGGGAGACGAAGCGGCGGCGCGGCCCCGGCTACGACTGGGCCGTCATACGACTGGCAGCCGCCGGCACGCTCAAGCGCGTCGAGGTTGACACGAACCACTTCAAGGGCAACTACCCCGAGAGTTTTTCGCTCGAAGTCTGCCACGCAGACAGCTCGACCGTGACGCCCGACGCGCTTCAGACACTCGACTGGCGCGAAGTCATCCCGCGCACGCGGCTGCAAGCCCACACGCGCCACTTCTACGACGAGTTGGCGGACGCGGGCGAGGCGACGCACGCGCGGCTCAACATCTACCCGGACGGCGGCGTCAGCCGTTTAAGGCTCTATGGGACTGTCTCGACTCAACTCCCTGTCGGCCGTTGACGCGGCCGCCGAGCTTTTGAAGTGTTGCGGCTCGGCGCGCTGGGCCTCGCTCGTCGCCGCGCGGCGTCCGTTCGGCGACGCGGAGGAGTTGAAGCGGGCGGCGGACGAGGTCTGGTGGGGGCTCGGGCGCGAGGATTGGCTCGAAGCCTTCCGCAGCCACCCGAAGATAGGCGGGAGGAAGGTGGCCGCCGAGGTGAGCGAGGAGTCGCGCCGCTGGTCGGAGAAGGAACAGGCCGGGGCGGGCTCGGCTTCGTCCGAAACGCTCGCCGCGCTCGCCGAGGCGAACCGCGAATATGAAGAACGCTTCGGCTACATCTTCATCGTCTGCGCGACGGGCAGGAGCGCCGAGGAGATGCTCGCCATCCTTCGTTCGCGTCTGGGCAACGACGCCGAAGACGAGTTGCGCGTGGCGGCCGAAGAGCAAAGGCGCATCACGCACCTTCGCATCGAGAAACTTCTGAACACATGAGCGCCATCACCACGCACGTCCTCGACACCGCGCGCGGCCGCCCCGCCGAGGGCGTCCCCGTCGTGCTTGAGCTTCAAACGAGCGAAGGCGGCTGGCAGACGCTCGGCCGTGGGAAGACGGACGCGGACGGGCGGCTGAGAGACTTGCTCTCTCAAGAACAAAAGCTCGGCCGGGGCGTCTACCGTCTGACCTTCGGCACCGCAACGTATTTCGACTCGCTCGGCCTCGCGGGCTTCTACCCGGAAGTCTCCGTCACCTTCTTCGTCGCGGACGCCTCGCAGCATTACCACGTCCCGCTCTTGCTCAGCCCTTTCGGCTACTCGACCTACCGTGGGAGCTAAACGATGCGCATACCGCCGTACCTCAGCGAGTGGATAAACCTCGCGGGCCGCTGGTTCCACGTCTTCGCCGCCATCATGTGGGTCGGGACGACTTATTACTTCACGTGGCTCGACGCGCGCTTCACCGAGGAGGAGCGGGCCGGGACGAAGGACGAAGGCGCCGACGTGTGGATGGTCCACAGCGGCGGCTTCTATCAGGTGTCGAAGCGGAAGAAGCCGAGCCTGAGCAAACTGCACTGGTTC
>DASZEK010000173.1:0-6128 GCA_035941045.1 Pyrinomonadaceae bacterium
CATGAAGAGTCGCCAGACGAGTCCGGTGCGGAGGTTCTCGGCGCTGAGGAGCGTTATCCCCTGGTCGATGCCTATCACGTCGGGGCCGACCCAGCCGGTCGTGGGGTTGAAGGCGTCGGCGAAGCCGTAGCGGCCGTAGACGCGCGGGCCGAAGCGTTCGCGCATCGCGCGCAAGGCCGAGAGCGAGAGGTCGGGCGTGAACATGAGCGAGCCGGCGGGGGCCGCGGGGACGACCGTGCCGTCGATGTCGGGGTGGCGCGGCGGGCCGCCCCAGGCGACGTAGCCGCGCGGGCCGTCCGAGGCCGTGATGCCCCACACGTCGGGGCCGTAGCCGGGGAACTCTTTCGAGAGATCGACGCAGAACTGGCGGTGGGCGCGCGTCGCCGCGACGGAGTTGGCGAAGTAGTCGGTGAAGGGGTACCAGCCCTCGCGGCGCCCGCGGAAGTCAACCCAGGCTTGCGAGAACTGGTGGATGAAGAGCGGGCCGCCGTCGAGGTAGGTGATGCCGGCGTAGGTGACGCGCGTGCGTTGCCACGCGAGCCAGGTGCTCGGCGGGATTGGGCGCGCGGGCGAGCCGACGGCGAGGAGTTGGAGGATGAGGTGTTCGCTGTAGGTGTCCCAGCGGGGCTTGAGGAAGCCTGACTCCGGCTTCCAGCCGTGAGAGAGGAGGCGGGGGTGCCCTTGAAGCATCCAGGGGAAGTCGACGCGCTCGTAAATCTCGGTGGCGAGGCTGACGACCTCGCGGTCCTCTTTGAAATACTGGCGCGCGGTGAGGACGCCGCCCAAGAGGAGCGCCGTGTCAATCGAGGAGAACTCGCTGCGCCAGCGCCGCTCGCCCGTGCGCGCGTCCATCCAGTGGAGGAACCAGCCGCGCTCGTGGGGGGCGCGGCGGGCGTAGAAGCGGAGCGCGGTGAGCACGCGCGAGCGGGCCTCGGCGCGGGGGAGCCAGCCGCGCTCGGCGCCGACGCAGAGGGCGGTCAGGCCGAAGCCGGTGGCGGCGCTGCTGGCTATCCGGTGGCTGTGGTGGTCGGGGCCGTGCGCCTCGCCGGTCGCTGAGGCGCGGTCGAGGACGAGGCCGGTTTCGGGGTCGGCGTGGTCGAGGAAGTATTGGAAGGCGCGGCGCGAGAGGTCTTCGAGGAACTGGTCGTCGGCCGGTGAAAGTCGGCGGGAGGAATGCTGTTCGGGACGTGTGCCCTGGGCGTGCGCGCCCGGCAGGAGCGCGGCGGCGAGCAGGAGGAAGAAGACGAGGTGGCGCATGCTTTGAAAGTTTGCCGCGTTCTCCGGTCTCAATATACTAACACGCGTGACGCCGGAAGACTTTTGGGCCGTCTACGAATTTGAGATTTGAGATTTCAAATTTGAAAGTTGTCGTCGTCGCCGCCGCGGCGTGCCTGCTGGCGCTCGCGCCGGAGACGGTCGCTCAGGGCGCGGCGGAGCTTTTGCCGCGGGCGGTCGAGTTGTTGAGGGCGGGTAAGCGGGAGGAGGCGGAGCCTTTGGTGCGGCGGGCGCTGGCGGCCGAGCCGGGCAACGCGGACGCGCACGCGCTGCTCGGCCTCATCCTCGACCAGCGGGGGCTCGTGCGCGAGGCCGAGTCGCAGTACCGGGCGGCGTTGCGTGTGATGCCGCGTGCCGTCGCGGCCCGCGCCAACCTCGGCGCGCTGCTGGCGCGGACGGGGCGCGGGGCGGAGGCCGTGGCGCTTTTCCGAAGTATCCTGAAGGACGCGCCCGGCCACCCGCAGGCGACTGTGAATCTCGGCCTCGGGCTCTACGGGCTGCGGCGTTACGAGGAGGCGGAGGCGGTCTTGAAGTCGCCGGCCGCGGCCGGGTCGCCCGAGGCGCTTTATCACCTCGGGTTGATTGAGGCGGCGCGGGGCCGCAGCGAGGAGGCGGCGCAGTTTTGGCTGCGCGCGCTGGAGCTGCGCGGCGGCGTCTACGCGGAGGCGAACTTCGCGCTGGCCGAGGAGTTGCGCCGTCAGAGGCGCTACGAGGGCGCGGCCGAGTTCTATGAACGCGCCCTCAGTCAAGACTCTTCGCGCCCGGCTCACCACTTCCGGGCGGGCGGGGTGCTGATGCTGTTGCAGCGTTACGACGCGGCGCTCGAAGTCTTCCGCGGCGCGGCCGGGAGGTTCCCCCGCTTGGCTGAGGCGCATTACTTCGTCGGCATCGCGGCCCGCGGGCGCGGCGACTTCGGGGCGGCCGAGGCGGCGTTCAGGAAGTCGCTGGAGTTAAAGCCGGGGAACGTGGACGCGCTGGCGCAGCTCGGCTCCGTCGTCGCGGAGCGAGGGCGGGCCGAAGAGGGCGAGAGGCTTTTGCGTCAGGCGCGCGCGCTCGACCCGCGCCACTTCTACGCGGGCTACGACCTGGGCCGGCTGCTCGTCAGGGCGCGGCGGTATTCGGAGGCGGTGCCCGTCCTGCTCGACGCGTCGAAGATACGGGCGCGGGAGCCGGGCGTCCATTACCAGCTCTTCCTCGTCTACACACGCACGAATCGGGCCGAGGACGCGGCCCGCGAGCTTAAACTCTTCAAGGAGCTTGACGAGGCGCGGAAGAAGGGCGGCCGGGAGGAGCAGGTGGAAGATGCGCTGCCGTCGAATGATTCGGGGCCGCCTTTGTAACGGGCGGCAGGATTAAACACGGAGGGCACGGAGAGAAGCAATGCTTCTCTCCATGCCCTCCGTGTTGAAAAGGCCGTGCGCCAGACTCGACGCAGGACCGTCCTAGAAGTTGAGCCTCCCCTGTAGCTCGATGACGCGGCCGGCGAGCCCGCGCTCGGCGCGGCCGAAGAGGTCGGCGTTGTTGACGATCGTGCTCCCGCTGTTGAAGTTGAAGGACTGGAGGTTGAGCAGGTTGAAGGCGTTGAAGAAGTTCGCCTTGAACTCGAAGGACGCGCCCTCGCCCATGAAGGCGGGCAGGCCGAAACGTTTGGCGGCGCTCATGTCCACGCTGAAGTAGCCGGGGCCGCGGAAGGAGTTGCGGCCGACGCCGGGTAGGGAGAACGGGCCGGGCGCGTCGAGGCTGAAGCAGCGGTTGCCGGTGACGTTGCCGGACGCGTCGCGGATGGGGCAGTGTGCCGTGTTGATGCCGGTGATGAAAGCCTCTTCCGAGAGGTCGTTGCCGACGTTGCCGAAGTAGCGGACGGGCCGCGTCGGGCATAAGGAAGGCCCGCGCGTGCTGACGCATTGGCCGACGACGGGCGTCCAGGGGAAGCCCGTGTGCGTCGTAAGTATCCCGCTCACCTGCCAGCCGCCGAGCACCTTGCCGAGCGCGTTCTTCTCCTTGCGCCAGAAGGGCAACTCCCACAGGCCCGACGCGACGAAGTGGTGGCGCACGTCGTAGTCGGACGGGCCGCGCTCCTCGCGCACGTCGAGCGGGTAGGTCGGGTTGGTGGACCCGCCCGGCCCCTCGTTGGAGTTGATGTCGATGCTCTTGCTCCAGCGGTAGATGGCGTCGAACTGGACGCCGCCGGAGAAGCGGCGGCGGAGGCGCGCGATCATGGCGTTGTAGCTGGCGGTCGTGTCGGGCGTCGGGAAGAAGACGTTCTTGAACACGTCGCCGCCCGCGAACTCGAACCGCTGGTTGACGATGCGGACGAGCTTGCGGCTGGCGCTGCCCTGATAGCCGAGCTCGGCCGTCAGCTTCGCGGGCAGGGTGTACTGCGTGTCGAGCGAGTAGGTGTAGACGTAGGGCGTCGGCACCTCGGGCGGCGCGCCGTAGACTTCGATCTCGCTGCCGCCGGGCAGGCTCGGGATGCCGTTGGAGTTGAAGGTCATGCGGAGCGCGGGGTTGGTCGGGTAGCTGAAGGGCGAGTTGTCGGCGCCGAGGGCGTAGAGAATCTGGCCGTTGTTGAAGGGCGTGCTGAAGTCCTCCGAGGAGGTGCCGCAGCAGATGGTGTAGCGCGCGAAGAAGGGCGGGTTGCCGCGCGCGTTGGCGAAGAGGACGATGGGCACTCGGTTGTAGGCGATGCCGAAGCCGCCGCGGATGACCATCTTGTTCTCGCCCAAGAGGCCGCCGAAGCTCTCGCCGTAGTTGGGGCTGTAGGCGAAGCCGAGGCGCGGGGCGAAGTTGTTGCGGTCGGGCGGGTACATCTCGTCCACGATGGCGAGGCGCGCGCCCGCGAACTCCTGCCCGCGCGGGCCGCGGATGAGGTTGCTGAGGCGCCCCTCCTTCTCGGTGAGCGGCGAGAAATATTCCCAGCGCAGGCCGAGGTTCAGGGTCAGGTTGGGACGGACCTTCCAGTCGTTCTGCGCGTAGAGCGCGTTAGTCGAGGAGCGGAAGTAACGCTGCGAGGCGGCGGGGCCGCCCGTCCGGGGGTCGGCGTTAATCTGGTAGAAGAGCGGCGCGTCGTTGGCGAAGTTGAAGAGGCCGGCGAAGGTCAGGAGCGGGCGCGAGCCGCCGGAGAGGTTGTTGTTGTCCTGCTCCTTGCGGATGTCGCCGCCGAAGGTCCACGCCTGGTTGCCCGCGACGAGGCGGAGCGTGTCGCGGAACTCGAAGGTGTTCTCGGCGAAGATGCCGGGCGTCGTCTCGGCCCACGGGGCGCCGAAGCGGATGCGGTCGCCGGGCATCGACTCGATCTCGATGCGGGGGATGCCGAAGTTGGTCTCGCTCGAAGACTTGATCTCGTCGAAGGCGAAGCGCGTGGCGTTGATGCGCGCCTCGTTGACCATCGAGGAGGAGAGCGTGTGATTCCACGTCAGGGTGCCGAAGAGGTTCTTCGGCGCGGTGCGGATGTCGCCCATCGGGCGGCTGCGGCCGGGCGCGTCGCCGCCGAGGCCGTTGAAGCGCGAGAGGTAAGAGCTGAAGGTGATGTTGTCGCGCGCGGTCGGGAGGAAGTCGAAGCGCAGGTTGTACTGGTTGCCGCGGCTCTCGGTCGGGACGGAGAGCTGCACGCGCTGGATGTCGGGGATGCCGTCGAGCCCGCCGCCCGCGAGGTTGCTGAACGGGAGGTATTGCCCTTGGGCGCGGCCGGGGCTCCCGATGTCGAGCCCGCCCGCGACCTGCTGGCAGGGGAAGGAGCCCGCGGGGAAGCCGGCCGAGGCGCAGGTGGCCGGAGTGACGGCGACGATGCGCGGGGCGACGCCGGGGTCGCTGAGGATGCGGGCGGCGATGCTGTTGGGGCGCACCTGCCGGACGAGGTTGCGGAACTCCGGCGTCTCGACGAAGGCGTTGACGGTGTCGTTGTTGTTGCTGCGGAGTCCCTCGTAGGAGAAGAAGAAGAACGCCTTGTCGCGGCCGAGGCCGAAGGCGGGCGGGCGGCCCTCGCCGAAGCGCGGGATGATGACGGGGCCGCCGATGGAGCCGCCGAACTGGTTGAGGTGCTGGTTGACGCGCGTCGGCGGCGCGACGGGGCCGCCGTACTTGTTGAAGGCGTTGAGGCCGGGGCTGTTGTTCTTGAGGAAGAGGCTGCCGTGGAAGATGTTGGTCCCGTTCTGCGAGACGGTCAGGACTTGCGCGCCGGAGTTGCGGCCGAACTCGGCCGAGTAGGTGTTGGCGATGACGCGCACCTCCTTGACCGACTCCTGGTTGGGCGTGACGACGGCCGCGCCGCCGAAGGTCAGGCTGTTGACGCTGGTGCCGTCAATCTGGAAGTTGTTGGCCGAGACGCGCTGGCCGTTGGCGGAAATCTGCGGCTGGTTCTCGGTCTGGAAGATGGAGCGCGAGGAGCCGCCCGGCCCCGTCTGGTTCGGGAGGTTGACGGCGCCGCCCGTCCCACTTCGCGCGCCCTCGCCGAAGACGCCGGGGGTGAGGCGCAGAAGCTCGTAGGGGTCGCGGCCGAACTGCGGCAGGTCGCGGACCTCTTGCGTGGTGATGGCCCTGCTGATGTTCGGGTTCTCGGTTTCGAGCGCGGGGCCGCCCGTGTCGGTGACGGTCACGGTCTCGGAGACTTCGCCGGCCGTCAGGACCACGTCCACGCCCTGCACCTGCTCGGCGTTGACGACGACGCTCTCGAAGGTCTGGCGGCGGAAGCCCGCCTTCTCGACCGTCAGCGTGTAGGTGCCGGGCGGCAGCTCCGAGATGCGGTAGAAGCCCTCGTCGCTGGAAGTCGTCTGCTGCGTGCGGCCCGTCTCGTTGTTCTTGAGCGTGACGGCGGCCGCGGGGACGACGGCGCCGGCCGGGTCGGTGACAGTCCC
>DASZEK010000174.1:0-2508 GCA_035941045.1 Pyrinomonadaceae bacterium
GGTGAAGGGGTTGTCGTCGGCCCGGATGATGGCATCGCCGAGCAGATCGCGCGCCGCGTCGCGCGCCGTGCGCACCGCGGCGGCGACTTGCTTCGCCGTCTCCCTAATGGCCTCGTCGATCTTCTTCGACCGCTTCTCAAACTCAGTAGCGTCGAGCACGTCGGGCAGGCGCCGCAGCTCTTCCCTCAGTTCCTTGAGCTTGCCGAGGCGCGCGTTAAGGTCCTGCTCTTTAGTCGCCGCTTCGAGGTTGTCTCCGAACTGCTGCTGGAGCGCCGACCTCGCCGCGGCCGCGGCCGCGCGCGCCGCCGAGGCGCCGGCGTTAGTTTTGGCGTCCGCCTCCTGCTTTTCGATTTCCGCCTTCAGCGCGCGGAGCTGTTCGACGCGCGCCTCGTACTGACGTTGGCCGGGGTTGTAAATCGCGTCCTGTACGGCCGGGTCGAAAGTGTTCGTGGGAATTCCGAGTTGGTCTAACAGGAGCGCGCCTCCGCCCACCTGTGCGTTGACCGCGAAGAGCGCCGTCAGCGCCCCCTTCCCGGCATTGAACACTTGGCGCCCGATGCCGTCGCGCTCCTCTTGCGCGATCTGCTCGGGCGACTTGAGCCCCAGCGCCAGCTCTCGCCGCGCCTCGGCGTGTGAAGTGACCAGCGAGCCGAGCGCGTCCCTGACGGTGTCGAGCACGTCGCGGAACTCAATCGAGGTGGTGATGGCCTCGCCCGTCTGCGCCTTCAGGTTTTCATAGGAAGCCGCGGCCGTGTCGATCTTGCCGGCTGTCGAGAGCAAGCGCGCGTCGGCCTGCCCGGCGGCCTCGGCGCCTTTGGCCTCGACCGCGTTCAAGGCCGCCCGCGCCTTCTCCATCTCAGTCAGGGCGTCGGCCGTCTTCCCTATCGAGGCCGCGTATTGCGCATAAAGCTTCGACGGGTCGGGCAGCCCCAGCTTGTTCAGGCCCTCGTCCTGGCCGCTGAGGATCGTGCCGATCAACTCGGAGAGTTCCCCGCCCTTGAGGCCCTGCGCCGCGGCGAGGTCGGCGAATCGTTGCTGAATTTGCTCGACATCTCCGGGGCGCCCGGCGCGCTCCGCGAGGCGCACGAGGTCTGAGAGGGTGCGGGCCGCCTCGGTGTTAGAGGCGCCGACTCGCCGGCCGAAGTCCTCAGCCGCCTCGGCCGCCTTCGTGTAAGAGATCCCCGCCCGCGTCGCCGTAAATTCGAGCCTGCGGTTTGAATCTTCCGCCACGGCCGCGGCCTGCACCGACGAGGCGCCGAATTGAACAGCCCCGGTGATGCCGCGCTGGAAGAAATCGGCGAGGACGTTGCCGGCGAACACGTCACGCAGCTTCATCCCCTCGGTGCCCGCACGGTTGACGCCGGCCGTGAAGCGCAGCACGTCGCCTTCGAGCGAGTGCAGGGCGGCGCTCGCCTTGCCGTCCTCGTCTACCGCAACCTCTATGACGACGCGATTACTCATTATTCTTACTGCGGCGCTTCATCGCCTGGCGGCGCTCCCACAAGTCGATTCGCTCGGCCCGGCTCTGCTCGGCCCTCACGATGTCGATTAGTCTCGCTTCGAGCGCGGTACACCCGCGGGGATAGGTCCCGCGCTTGACTCTCCGGGCGGCGACCATCGCGGTCTGCACGTCGAAATAAAGCGTCTCGAAAGACCAGCGGCGCAGCGCCTCGCCGCACTCTTCTTCAAGCTCCTGCCGCGTCTCTTCCTCGAAGCCGGCTTCGAGTTCCCGGACGGGGCACTCGCCGCACGGCCCGCCCTCGTCGCGCGCGCGGCCCGTCTCGCCGCACACGCCGGGGCATTCGTCAAACTGCGGATGAAGCTCGGCCAGCCCCCGGTGCAGGTACACGACCTGCCGCGCCACTACCTTCGCGGCTTTTGAGATAGGCGGCGGGGAAGCACGCCGCCCGATAGGCCCTCCATGCGCCCGCCACCAGCGACTCCAGCTCGGGGTGGGCCGGGTCGTCGAAGTACTCTGTGAAGCGGTCGGCGAGCGGCCGCTCGTCGGCGGGGAAGCCCACGAAGCCCACGGGCGCGCTGGAGACCATCGCGCCCACGGCCGCGATCAAGGCGACGCGCACGGCATCCTTGCGCTCGTCGTCGGTGAGGCCGAGGAAGTGCTTTGCCTTGTCCAGCGCCGCCTGCGGCAGCTCCTTCGGGAAGGTGAACACGAACACGGAGCCGGGGTGCCACGGGTGGCGCAGTTCAAACGAGACCTCCGGGCCGCTCTTCTCTTTGCTGAAAGCCACTGTCTTAACCTCTGGTCAAACGGTGAGTGGCCGCCGCCGGCACGCGGCCGGCGGCGGTTGCCTGTGACTCGGCGGACTACGTCGAGAGGAGCATCGAGGCGAGCGCCATGCGCGCCGCGACGGCGTCGGGCGCGGCCCCCGAGACTTCGAGCGGCGTCGCCTGAAGCTGAATCGTCGAGCGGCTCGCCTGACCCGAGAAGCCCAGCTCATCGTCGGCGAGCTGGAGAGCCGCGAGCGCGGCCTCGAAGCTCACGCGGTT
>DASZEK010000175.1:0-2494 GCA_035941045.1 Pyrinomonadaceae bacterium
GGTGAAGGGGTTGTCGTCGGCCCGGATGATGGCATCGCCGAGCAGATCGCGCGCCGCGTCGCGCGCCGTGCGCACCGCGGCGGCGACTTGCTTCGCCGTCTCCCTAATGGCCTCGTCGATCTTCTTCGACCGCTTCTCAAATTCAGTAGCGTCGAGCACGTCGGGCAGTCGCCGCAACTCTTCCTTCAAATCCTTGAGCTTGCCCAGGCGCGCGTTAAGGTCCTGCTCTTTCGACGCCGCTTCGAGGTTGTCGCCGAATTGAGACGCGAGGGCCGAGCGTTGGGCGGCGGCGGCGGCCTTCGCGGCGGAGGATTGTTGATTCGCCAGAGCCTCCGCCTCCTGGCGCTTCATCTCTTCCTGCAACTCCCGCAGTTGAGCCACGCGGGCGTCGTACTGCGACTGGCCGGGGTTGAAGGTGAGACTAGACAGCCCGCGCGCCCGCCTGATGAGTTCTTCCGACCCCAACGCGCCGCCGAGCGCGGCCGTCGCTAGCGTCGGTAGTACAAGCGATTCCCCTTTCAGGAAATTAAGAACCTGTCGGCCCGCGCCCTGTCGCTCCCGCCCGGCCACCTGCTCCGGCGTCAGCCCCTTAGCTAGTTCGCGCCGCGCCTCTTCGTGCGACGTTACCAGCGTGCCGAGCGCCTTAGACGTGAGGGCGAGCAGGCCGTTAAATTCGACGGAGTTGGCAAAGGACTCCCCGATTTGAGTGGTGAGATTCTGGTAAGCGGCGGCGGCCGTGTCCAGCCTTCCGGCCGTGGATTGGAGGCGCTTGCCGGACTCGCCCTGCGCCTGCGCCATCAGCCCTTCGACGGCGACGACCGCGGCGGCGGCCTTCTCCTGCTGATTCAGCGCGTCCGCGGTCTTGCCGATGCTCGCCGCGTACGCGGCGTTCAGCTTGCTGGGGTCGTCGGCGCCGAGGCGGTTTAACCCCTCGTCCTGCCCGCTCAGAATTGTCCCGATGAGGTTCTGTAACTCCGCGCCTTTTATCCCCCGCGCGGCGGCGAGGTCCGCGAAGCCCCGGCTGAGGTTTTCGACCCCATCCAAGCGGCCCGCCCGCTCCGCGAGGCGCACGATGTCCGCGAAGGTGCGGGCCGCCTCCGCGTTCGACGCGCCGACGCGCTTCCCGAAATCTTCCGCCAGTTCGGCGGCGCGCGTGTAGGAGAGGCCCGCCTGCGTGGCGGAAAACTCAAGCTGCCTGTTGGCGTCTGAGGCGGCGGCGGCGGCCTGAATGGTGCTCGCGGAAAATTCGAGCGCGGCCGAGACGCCCCGCTGGAAGTAGTCGGATAAGAGGTTGCCCGCGAATACATCACGCAGGCGCACGCCCTCGCCGCCCGCCTTATTGACGCCCGCCGTGAAGCGCAGCACATCACCTTCGAGCGAGTGCAGGGCGGCGCTCGCCTTGCCGTCCTCGTCTACCGCAACCTCTATGACGACGCGATTACTCATTATTCTTACTGCGGCGCTTCGTCGCCTGGCGGCGCTCCCACAAGTCGATGCGCTCAGCCCGAGCCTGCTCGGCCCTCACGATGTCGATGAGGCGCGCTTCGAGCGCGCTACATCCGCGGGGGTGGGTGCCACGCTTCACTTTGCGGGCGGAGATCATTGCGCGCTGCACGTCTAGGTAGAGGGTCTCGAAAGACCAGCGGCGCAGCGCCTCGCCGCACTCTTCTTCAAGCTCCTGCCGCGTCTCTTCCTCGAAGCCGGCTTCGAGTTCCCGCACGGGGCACTCGCCGCACGGCCCGCCCTCATCGCGCGCGCGGCCCGTCTCGCCGCACACGCCGGGGCACTCGTCAAACTGCGGGTGAAGCTCAGCGAGGCCCCGGTGCAGGTACACGACCTGCCGCGCTACTACCTTCGCGGCTTTTGAGATAGGCGGCGGGTAAGCTCGCCGCCCGATAGGCCCTCCATGCGCCCGACACCAGCGACTCCAGCTCGGGGTAGGCCGGGTCGTCGAAATACTCTGTGAAGCGTTCGGCGAGAGGCCGCTCGTCGGCGGGGAAACCCTCGAAGCCTTCGGGCACTTGTGAGACCATCGCGCCCACGGCCGCGATCAAGGCGACGCGCACGGCATCCTTGCGCTCGTCGTCGGCGAGGCCGGTGAAGTGCTTTTCCTTCTCCAGCGCCGCCTGCGGCAGCTCCTTCGGAAAGGTGAACACGAACACGGAGCCGGGGTGCCACGGGTGGCGCAGTTCAAACGAGACCTCCGGGCCGCTCTTCTCTTTGCTGAAAGCCACTGTCTTTAACCTCTGATGAAACGTGGAGTGGCCGCCGCCGGCTCGCGGCCGGCGGCGGCCGCCTGTGACTCGGCGGACTACGTCGAGAGGAGCATCGAGGCGAGCGCCATGCGCGCCGTGACGGCGTCGGGCGCGGCCCCCGAGACTTCGAGCGGCGTCGCCTGAAGCTGAATCGTCGAGCGGCTCGCCTGACCCGAGAAGCCCAGCTCATCGTCGGCGAGCTGGAGAGCCGCGAGCGCGGCCTCGAAGCTCACGCGGTT
>DASZEK010000176.1:0-24664 GCA_035941045.1 Pyrinomonadaceae bacterium
TCGGTCGGCCCCTCGGCCGACGGCTTCGAGACCTACGGCGTGACGGGCGTCGCGCTCATCACCTTCATCCTGCTCGCCGTCGGCAGCGCCGCCGTGCAGGTCCAGCTCCTCGTCTGGATTTTCGTGATGCGCGTGATGATGATCGTGGCCTCGGCCGCCGCCTACTTCCTGAACGAAGCCGTCACCAAGTCGCGTTACGCGAAGGCGCAGACGATGAACTTCGAGAAGCCGCTGACCTCGCTCGTCTGGGTCACGTCTATCATCTCGGTCGTGCTCACCTACGTCGTCTCCTACCTGATAATCCCGACCCTCGGCGGCGACACGAGCCTGTGGTGGAAGCTCTCGTCCATCATCACCTGCGGCACGCTGGCCGGCGCCATCATCCCCGAGTTGGTCAAGGTCTTCACCTCGACCGAGTCCGCGCACGTCAAGGAGGTCGTCACCAGCTCGGGCGCGGGCGGCGCTTCCTTGAACATCCTCTCCGGCCTCGTCGCCGGCAACTTCTCGGCCTACTGGATCGGCCTCGCCATCACCGCCCTGATGGGCATCGCCTACGTCTTCAGCACGTTCGGACTCGGCGCGCTGATGGCCGCGCCCGCTGTCTTCGCCTTCGGCCTCGTCGCCTTCGGCTTCCTCGGCATGGGGCCGGTGACGATTGCCGTTGACTCTTACGGCCCCGTCACCGACAACGCGCAGTCGGTCTACGAGCTGTCGCTCATCGAGCAGGTGCCGAACGTCGAGCAGGAGGTCGAGCGCGAGTTCAAGGTCCGTCCGAACTTCGAGCGCGCCAAGCACCTCCTCGAAGAGAACGACGGGGCGGGCAACACCTTCAAGGCGACGGCCAAGCCCGTGCTCATCGGCACGGCCGTCGTCGGCGCGACGACGATGATCTTCTCCATCATCCAGGTGCTGCGCGGCGAGGCCGTCGCGGGCGCCACGCGCCAGTCGTTGACCGAGGCGCAGGGGCTCGCCACCTTCTACGAGAACCTGTCGCTCCTCAACCCGCTCTTCCTGCTCGGGCTCATCACGGGCGGCGCCATCATCTACTGGTTCACGGGCGCCTCCACGCAGGCCGTCACCACGGGCGCCTACCGCGCCGTCGAGTTCATCAAGGCCAACATCCGGCTCGACGAGACGGTGACGAAGGCCAACGTCGAGGACTCGAAGAAGGTCGTCGAAATCTGCACGCAGTACGCGCAGAAGGGGATGTTCAACATCTTCCTGACCGTCTTCTTCGCCTCGCTCGCCTTCGCCTTCGTGGACCCCTACTTCTTCATCGGCTACCTCATCTCCATCGCGCTCTTCGGCTTGTATCAGGCCATCTTCATGGCGAACGCGGGCGGCGCGTGGGACAACGCCAAGAAGATCGTCGAGGTCGAGCTGAAGCAGAAGGGGACGGCGCTGCACGAGGCCACGGTCGTCGGCGACACCGTCGGCGACCCCTTCAAGGACACCTCGTCGGTGGCGATGAACCCGGTCATCAAGTTCACGACGCTCTTCGGCCTGCTCGCCGTCGAACTCGCCTTGAGCGTCACGCGCAGCCGCGGCGACGCGACCATGAACTACGTGCTCGCCACCGTCTTCTTCCTCATCTCGGCCTTCTTCGTCTGGCGCTCCTTCTACGGGATGCGCATCGGCGGCAACATGGAGCCTGACGTTCGCGTCAAGGACATGGGCACCGACCGCGAGGGGATCGCCGCGCGCTAGCCTGAAACCTTGAGGATGCATCAGTGAGTACAAACTACGCGAAAGCGGAAACTCTGGTCGGCGCGGTGGCCGCGCCGTTGGACGGGGCGCGCTCGGCGGCGCTCGTCGCGGGCTTCAGCCTGCTGGTGGCGCTGGCCGCGCAGGTCGTGGTGCCGCTTCCCTGGACGCCGGTGCCGCTGACGGGGCAGACGTTCGCGGTGCTCTTGACGGGCGCGCTGCTCGGCCCGCGTCTCGGCGCTCTGACGTTGGCGCTGTATCTGGCGGAGGGCGCGGTGGGGCTTCCCTTCTTCCGCGCGGGCGCGGGCGGCGCGCAGCACTTCGCGGGGCCGACGGCCGGGTATCTCTTCGCCTTCCCGGCGGCGGCCTTCTTGACGGGCTACTTAGCCGAGCGCGGTTGGGACCGCCGCTTCCTGACGGCGGCGGCGGCGATGTTCCTCGGCTCGCTCGTCATCCTCGCGGGCGGCTGGGCGTGGCTGTCGGTCCTGACGGGCAGCGCGTCTAAGGCTTTCTCCTTAGGCGTCGCGCCCTTCCTCGTCGGCGACGTGGTTAAGATTGCGCTCGCCGCCGCGGCGCTCCCCGCCGGCTGGGCCGTCCTGCGCCGCGCGAACGCGACCCGCCGCTGAAGCCTTCCTTCCCTTAGCGCCTCCGGCGCCTCCGCGAGAACTTCTCACGCGGAGGCGCCGGAGGCGCTAAGACTTTCAAGGGTGCTATAATCCGCCCGCCTCCCCGGCCGCTTCGATTCTCACTCCGGAAGAAGCAAGACATGCGACACGCGATCCGCCCCTTTGTTGCTCTACTGTGCCTGCTCCTCGCCGCGCAGGCTGCCTCGGCCAAGGACACCTGGACGAGCGTCCGCTCGCAGAACTTCTTCCTCGTCGGCAACGCCTCCGAGAAGGAGATACGCGGCGTCGCCGCGCGCCTCGAAGAGTTCCGCGAAGTCTTCACGCAGCTCTTCCCCGGCGCCCGGCACAAGTCGCCCGTCCCGACCACGGTCGTCGTCTTCAAGAACGACTCGTCCTACAAGCCCTTCAAGCCGGTCGTCGGCGGCAAGGTCTCCGAGGTGGCCGGCTACTTTCAGGCGGGCGAGGACGTGAACTACATCACGCTCACCACCGAGCGCCGCCGCGACGACCCCTTCGCCGTCATCTATCACGAGTACGTCCACCTCCTCGTCGAGAACACGATGGGCCGCAGCTCCGTCCCGCCCTGGTTCAACGAGGGACTGGCCGAGTACTACAGCACGCTCCGCATCGAAGACGGCCGCAAGGTCTACCTCGGCGACCTCATCGAGAATCACATCTACCACCTGCGCGAGCAGCGCCTCATCCCCCTCAAGCAGCTCTTCGAGGTGGACAACTACTCGCTCCACCGCAACGGCCATCAGGCCCGCGGCCTCTTCTACGCCGAGTCGTGGGCGCTCGTTCACTACCTCATCCTCGGCAACGAAGGCCGCCGGCTGCCGCAGGTCGGCAAGTTCCTCCAACTGCTCGACCAGAAGAAGCCCACCGAGGAGGCGTTCCGCGAGGCGTTCCAGACCGACATCGCTTCAATCGAGAAGGAGCTGAAGGACTACATCGGGCGCCACACCTTCGCCGCCAAGGTCGCCACCTTCAGCCGCAAGCTCGAATTCGACTCCGGCATGCAGGCCGCGCCCCTCTCCGACGCCGAGGCCGAAGCCTACCTCGGCGACCTCCTGCTCCACACCAACCGCCCCGAGGACGCCGAGGCGCGGCTGAAAGAGGCCGTCAGGCTCGACCCGAAACTGGCCTCGGCCCGCGCCTCGCTCGGCATGGCCTACGTCCGCCAGGGCCGCTTTGAGGAAGCCAAAGAACAACTGCGAGAGGCCGTCGCCGCGGGCGCGCAGAACTATCTGGCGCACTACTACTACGCCTACGCCCTCAGCCGCGAGGGCATGAACGAATACGGCCTCATCAACACCTACCCCGCCGAGAAGGCCGCCACCATGCGCGCCGCGCTCAAGCGCGCGGCGGAACTCAAGCCCGACTTCCCCGAGAGTTATCGGCTGCTCGCCTTCGTCAACCTCGTCCGCGGCGAATCGCTCGACGAGAGCGTCAAGCTCTTGCAGCGCGCCCGCGCGCTCGCGCCCGGCAACGAGCACTACGCTCTCATGCTCGCGCAGGTCTACCTGCGTCAGGAGAAGTTCGACGAGGCCCGCCGCACCGTCGAGCCCCTGACGCGCCCCTCGGCCGACCCCTCGCTGCGCGGCCCGGCGCAATCGCTCCTGAACTCCATCAACTCGATGCAGGAGCAGATGGCGCGCTACAAGTCCGCGGCCGGGCCGCCGAGGCCGGTCGCCAACGACGAAGACAACGCGCCCAGGCTCCAGCGGCGCGGCGAGGGCGTTGACGACTCGACGCCCTCGCGCCTGCCGCCCGGCAAGTCGGTTGACGAGGCCGTCGCCGACGCGCTCGCCGAGGCCCTCAACGACGCGCTGCGCAAGCCCGAGCAGGGCGAGACGCGCCTGCGCGCCGTCCTCACCGCCATCGAGTGCGGCAGGAAGGGCCTCGTCTTCGTCTTCAAGGCCGACGACCAGGTGCTCCGGCTCGCGGCCCCGAACTTCGAGGGCCTGCACATCCGCGCCTTTACGCCCGAGGCCGGCGGCGAGATCGGCTGCGGCCCGCGCAAGCGCGAGAACGTCGCCGTCGTCACCTTCCGCCCCGCCCCGGACGCCCGCGCCAAGACCAGCGGCGCCCTCGTCGCCGTCGAGTTCGTCCCCGCCTCCTTCCGCCTCAAATAACCTCCCGCCCGCCGCCGCCTGAAAATTCCCCTTGACCTTCCTACTACAGAAGTAGTAGATTCAACCTCGCTCGTAGTAGAAGCGGTTTGGGGAGGCGGCCCGTGGGCAAGAAGGCGGCGGAGGTCAAGCTGACGAAGTTCGAGCTGGAGGTGATGGAGGCGCTGTGGGCGCTGGGCAGCGCGTCCGTGCGCGAGATACGCGACGGGCTGCCGGCGGGCAAGCGGCCGGCCTACACGACCGTCCAGACCATCGTCTATCGGCTCGAAGAGAAGGGCGCCGTGCGCCGCGCCAAGAAGGTCGGCAACGCGCACGTCTTCGAGCCGGTCGTGACGCGCAAGGCGGCGGTGCGGCGCCTGCTCGACGACCTGCTCGGCCTCTTCGGCGGGAGCCCGCGGACGCTGATGGCGCAGCTCGTCGAGACGGGCCAACTGACTTTAGAAGACCTGCGCGAAGCCGAGGGCGCGCTCGAACGAATCGAGGCCGAGAAGGCGGGCGCCGAGAAGCCCGCGGCGGCGAAGGGCCGCGAAGGGAGGCGCGAATGAACGCGGCGCACGAACTTTTTGCGCGCGCCTCTTCGGGCCTGTGGCCCGCGCTCGCCGACCATCTCTGGCAGGCGACGCTGTTCGCCGGGCTCGTCCTGCTGCTCGCGCTCCTGCTCGGGCGCGCGCCCGCGCGACACCGCCACGCGCTCTGGCTCGTCGCGTCGCTGAAGTTCGCGCTGCCGGCGGCACTCTTCGCCGCGCTCGCGCGCCTCTCGGGGCTAGACGCCTCGTTCTTCTTCGGCGCCGGTACGACACGTCCCGCGCCGCTCGCCTACCGGTTCGTCGCCGAACCGCTCTCGCGCATCGCCGCCGGGACGCCCGCCGGGGGCGCCCCGCACAACGAACTCTTTTGCGCGCTGACGCTCGTCTGGCTCGCGGGCTGCGCGCCGCTCGTGTGCGCGTGGCTCGCGCGTCGGCGGCGGTTCGTGCGCGCGCTGCGCGGCGGGCGAGAGTCTTACTGGGGGCGCGAGTTCGACGCGCTTGAGAGGGCGCGTTTGCGGCTCGGGCTCGGGCGCGACGTGCGGCTCGTGCTCTCGGAGGGGCGCGCGGGGCCGGGCGTGTGGCGGACGCTCGCGCCGGTCGTCGTGCTTCCCCGTGAGATGGCGGCGGAGTTGGACGACGATGAGTTGGAAGCCGTCCTGCTTCACGAGCTGGCGCATGCCGAGCGGCGCGACAACTTCTGGAGCAACTTGCAGGCGGTGCTGTCGTGCGTCTTCTGGTTCCACCCGGCCGTGTGGCTCATCGGGCGCAGGCTCTTGGCGGAGCGCGAGCGCGCGTGCGACGAGCGCGTGCTGGAGTGCGGCGGGCGGGCGCAAGTTTACGCGTCGGGCATCCTGAAGGTCGTGCGCTTCTGTTCGGGCTGGGGTCTGGCGGGGGTGTCGGGCGCCGCCGGCGGGTCTAACTTGGGAAGGAGGATTGAAAGCATCATGCAGGGCAACACGCGGAACGGGACGCGGGCGCGCGGGCGCCTGTTGGTCATCTCGGCGGCGTCGGCGGCGCTCGCCTTCTCGGTCTTGGCGGGGCTGTTCGGGGCGGCGGGCGGCGTCGGCGTCGTGAGCGCGCGGCAGGGCGCTGGCGCGCGGCAAGGCGCAGGCGCGACGCAGGAGGGCGCGGCGCGCGTCGTCACCACGCGCGCGGGCGGCGACACGCGGCGGCGCGACGCGCAGGGTCCGACGGCGAGGGAGATTGAGAGCGCGCAGGAGTCTGTCGTCAACTTCGGCGACGGGGCGGCGGGGGCACCCGCCGCCATCACGGACGCGCGCGTGAGGCTCGTCACGCGCGAGCAGTTGGGGCGGGCCGACGGGGAAGGCGCGGACTTCTTCGACGAGGACGAAGCGTCGCCCTACTTCGTGACGCTGCCGAGCGTGACGGTGGCGAACTATTCGGGGAAGCAGGTCAGGGAGGTCGGCATCGGCTATCTCAAGGGCGGGAAGATGAACGTCATGACGGGCTACGCGGCCTCCATCGCGCCGGGCGAGTCGCAGACGTTCCGCTCGGACTGGCGCGGCCACAACGTCATCATCCCCGGCACGCCGGCCGACGTGAGCGTGCGCCTCGCCTGGGTGAGCTTCACGGACGGCACGAGCTGGGGCGTGCGCATGCCGCCGCCTCCGCCGCCTCCCTCGCCCGGCGTGCCCACGGCGCGCGCCCGCTCGTCTCGGTCGAGTGCCGGGGCGTCCGCGGGCGGAAGGGCCGCGGGGGGCCAGGAAGGGAAGCCGGTATTTCTACCGCAGCCCTCCTACCCGCCCATCGCGAAGGCCGCGCGCGCCGAGGGCGAGGTGAGCGTGCGCGTCACGGTTGACGAGAGCGGCCGGGTCGTCAGCGCGGAGGCCGTCAGCGGCCACCCGCTGCTGCACGCGGCGGCCGTGGACGCGGCCCGCGCGGCGAGGTTCGAGCCGACGTTCGTGGAGGGCCAGCCGGTCAAAGTCTCCGCCGTCCTCAGCTACAACTTCAAGCTCTCGAACGGGGATAAGAAGTAGGGCGGCCAGTCTTCAACACGGAGGCGCGGGGGGCACGGAGAAGACCTGCTTCTTCTCCGTGCCCCCCGTGTTGAAATACCGGCGGGCCGCTGTTGTAGAATGGCGGCGATGGCGATTTACAGGTTCAAGGTGCGTTCGCGCGAGCGCGAGGAGATGGTGGAGATTACGGAGGAGGTGCGGGGCCGGCTGCGCGAGTCGGGCGCGCGCGATGGGGTCTGCACGCTCTACGTGCAGCACACGACCGCGGGGCTGACCGTCAACGAGAACGCCGACCCGGACGTGTGCCGCGACATGCTCCACGCCCTGCGCACGCTCCTGCCGCAGCACGGCATGGGCTTCCGCCACGGCGAGGAGAACTCGGACGCCCACATCAAGGCCAGCCTCACGGGGCCGAGCGTCGCCGTCCCCTTCGAGTCGGGCGAGCTTCTGCTCGGCCGCTGGCAGGGCATCTACCTGTGCGAGTTCGACGGCGGGCGCGAGCGACAGGTCATCATGGTCCTCACCTGAGTCCTCATGCCCCACGAGAAACGCAGACACCAGCGGGCGCGCGTCTCCTTCCCCGTGGACTGGGGCGAGACGCCTTCGTGCGTCAACCCGGCGCGGCTGACGAGCCTGAGCGTCGGCGGCTGCTTCGTGCAGACGAAGAAGACGGCGCGCGAGGGCTCGGTCGTCTTCCTGCGGCTGCTCGTGGCGCCCGAGGCTCGCAACGTCCTCGAAGGCGTGCTGATGGGGCGCGTCCTCTACGTGCTCGAAGGCGTGGGCTTCGGCCTCAGCTTCGTCAAGCTCAAGCCCGAAGACGAGCGGGACATCAAAGACATCGTCGAGTTCTACTTCGACCCCGAAAGCAGTTAGCGCCTCGGCTACCACGCGCGCGACCAGCGCGGCCCGGCGTGCTCGCCGTCGCGCAGGCGCGCGTCCACGCCCGCGCGCAGCTCAAGCAGTCTGCCCATCAGCCACAGCAAATCCGACAACCGATTCAGATAAGGGACGACGTGCGGGTTGACGGGCTCGCCCGACTCTTCGAGCCGGACGACGGCCCGCTCGGCGCGTCGGCAGACGGTGCGCGCCACGTCGTAGGCGGCAGCCGCCGCGTGGTCGCCGGGCAGCGACCAGTCGGACAGGATGCCCTCGGTGGACTCGATGCGGTGGACGTGCGAGGTCAGGGCCTCGACCATCTCGGGCGTGACGTAAGTCGTCGGCGCGGCCTCCTCGCTCGAAGGGTTGGCGACGGCGCCCGCGACCGTGAACAGCTCGCGCTGAATCTGCTTCGTCAGCTCGCGCACCTCCTCGTCTTCGCAGACGGCGCGAGCGAGTCCCATCGCCGCGCCCAGCTCGTCAATCGTCCCGTACGCCTCGACGCGCGCGTCCGCCTTCGACACGCGCTCGCCGCCGATGAGGCCGGTCTTCCCGCCGTCGCCGTGTTTGGTCGCAATGCTCATAAACTCACCTCTCAAGTTTTCAGTCTCTCAGACGGCCGCGAACCGCTGCTGCCTCCGCAGAAGCCACAGGAAGACCGGCCCGCCCGCGAGCGCCGTGATGGCGCCGACCGGAAGCTCGCCCGCGCCGAGCGCCGTGCGCGACGCCGCGTCCGCGAGCATCAGGAAGGCCGCGCCGAGGACGAACGAGCACGGCATCACGAGCCGCACGTCCTCGCCGAAGAGCAGCCGCGCCGCGTGCGGCACTATCAAGCCGACGAACCCGATGGTGCCGCCGACCGCCACCGTCACGCCGACGACGAGCGAGGAGGCGATGTAGACCAGCCGCTCGCTCCTCCGCACGTTGACGCCGAGGCTGGCCGCCGTCTCCTCGTCCACCGCCAGCAGGTGCAAATCGCGCGCGAGCAGCAGCAGCACCACCCACCCCGGCACGAGGAAGACGAGCATCCTCCAGACGAGGTCGAAGCCGACCACGTCTAGACTGCCGATGGTCCAGCGCAGGATTTGGAGCGCGCGCGAGTAGTCTGCGAAGTACTGGATGATGATGACGCCCGCCGCCGCCACCGTGTTCATCACGACGCCCGCCAGAAGCAGCGCGCCCGGCAAAACGGTCGCGCCCGTGCGCGCCAGCCTGTAGACGACCACGACGCTCGCGCCCGCGCCGAGGAAGGCCGCCACGAAGATGACGGGCAGGCCCGCCACCCTCGCGCCCATCCCGAAGGCAATCGCCACGCTCGCGCCCAGCGCGCCGCCGCCCGACACGCCCAGCGTCAAAGGCTCCGCCAGAGGGTTCCTGAACAAAGCCTGCAACGCCGCGCCGACGAGTCCGAGCGACGCGCCGACCACGCCCGCCAGCACCACCCTCGGCAGACGCAACTGGAAGAAGATGGCCCGCGCCCGCTCGTCCGTCTGCAAAGCCCACACGTCCAAACGCTGATAACCCACCCACAGCGAGAACACGGTCGCGCCCACGAGCACCAACGCGAGCAGCAGGAGCGCGCGGCGCAACCTTGCGCCCGCCGTCGTGACATCAGTTTTGGCGGTCGCTGCGTTCACAGTTCTGACCAGACGAAGGTGCGGCCGAAGGCTCGGCGGGCGCGGACGTGCTCGTCGCCGTAGACTTCCGCGAGCAGGTCTTCCCGAAGCACTTCGGTCGGAGAGCCGGCGGCGGCGACCGTGCCGTCGCGCATGGCGAGGACGCGGTCGAAGTAGGGGTCTAAGAGCATCAGGTCGTGCGTGATGACGAGCGCCGTCATCGCCCTTTCGTCGCGCAGGCGTCGGAGGTGGCGGACGAGGGCCGTGCGGTGCTTGAGGTCGAGGGCTGACGAGGGCTCGTCGAGCAGCAGGCACTCGGGCTCCTGCGCCAAGGCCCGCGCCAGCGAGACCATCTGCCGCTCGCCGCCCGAAAGCTCGGTGACGGGACGGGCCGCGAGGTGCAGGGCGTCCACGGCTTCGAGCGCCGAGCGGGCTGCGCGCATGTCATCTTCCGTCTCGAACTTGAATCGTGTCGTGTGCGGGCTGCGGCCCGTCAGCACGACTTCGAGCGCCGTGAAGGGGAAGACGGTCGAGACGGTCTGCGGCACGTAGGCCATGCGACGCGCCCGCTCCCTCGGGCCGAGCGACGCGAGCGGCCGGCCGCCGAATAAGACCTCGCCGCCCGTCGGCTTCAACAGCCCGCACAGCAGCCGCACGAGCGTTGACTTGCCCGACCCGTTCGCGCCGATGACCGCCGACAGACGGCCGCGCTCGACTTCCAGCGTCGCGCCGCGCACGGCCTCCACGCCGCCGCCGTAAGCGAAGCGCAAGTCGCGGGCTTCGATGAGAGCGCCTTCCGTCGTCACTTCTTCCCGAACGCTTCCGGGTGAATTATCTCGGCGAACCTGCGCGCCGTGTCGCCGACGAACTGCGAGGGGTGCAGGAGTGTCTCCTCGCGCAGCGCGTGGACGCGCCCCTCTCGCACGGCGCGCAGCGTCGAGAGTTCGTCCCACACGGCGCGCGAGTCCTCCGCGAGTCGGCCCTCGGGCTGCATCATCAAATCGATGACCACGTCGGGGTCGAGCGCGACGACGGCCTCCTTCTGCATCTTGCCCCAGAGCTGGCCCGAAGGCGGCGAGACGGGCTCGCCGCCCGCGGCCTCTATCAACTGCGCGATGAAGCTGCCGGGCGCCGCCGTGTAGATGTCGCGCAGCGTCCCCGGCACGCGGTCCACCACGCAGAGCACGCGCCGACGCGGCAACCCCGACGTGCGGGCGCGCACCTCCTCAACCGCGCCGCGCGTTTGCTCGACGAGGCGGCGCGCGGCCTCCTCGTCGCCGGTCGCGCGCCCGACCCTTTCGATGGACGCGTAGGCGTCTTCGATGGTCTGCCCCGGCGCGGCGAGCGTCTTGATGCCCATCGCCTCAATCTTCTCCTGCACGAACTGCGCCTGCGGCTCGGAGAAGACGACGAGGTCGGGGCGGAGCGAGGCGATTTGCTCAAGGTTCGGGTTGTTCCACCCGCCGACCTTCGGCAGCCGCGCGGCCTCGGGCGGGAACTTGCAGTAGTCCGAGACGGCGACGACGCGCGGGAAGGCGCCGACGCCTTCTAGTATCTCGGTCGTGTTCGGCGACAGCGAGATGATGCGCGCAGGCTTCCCCGCCCGCGCCCGCTCGTTGACGCGCGCGCACGACGCCATCAGCAGGAGCAGACAGCAGAGGAAGAGTCTGAAAGTTGAAGTTTGAAATCTCAAACCTTCGATTCCCGGTTAGAAGTTGAAAGTGGCTCCGGCGCGGGCGTTGGCGCGGGGCGTGCGGAAGCCGCTCTCGTAGTAGTCCTGGTTGAAGACGTTCTCCACTTTACCGAAGAGTCGGAGCGAGCGCGACTCGGCGAGCGGGAAGGTGTAGCCGGCCGTCAGGTCCGCGCGGCGCTGGCCCGAGAAGCGGAAGGCGCGCGAGCGGAAGGTGCGGTTGTCGAAGACGGGCGCGAGGTAGTCGCCGGTGGCGACGAAGTCGAAGTTGACGGCGGCGCGGCGGCCGAGTCGCTGCGTGACGACGAAGGAGAACTGGTGGTCGGCGACGGCGAGCGAGCGGAGGATGTCTTCGACCTGCGGGCGGCGCTGGTCGCTGTTGGTGTAAGTGTAGGAGGCGAACACGTCCGTCGTGCGCGTGGGCGCGAGTGTGGCGCTCAGCTCGGCGCCGCGGGCGAGGCCGCCGCCGGTGTTGACGTAGCCGCTGAAGAAGCGGCCGAAGGGGTCGGCCGTCCCAACGTCGCCGAAGCCGACGACCTCTTGCAGCCGCGTGTAGAAGTAGGTGGCCGACAGACGCACGCGGTCATTCGCCAACTGCTGGTCGAGGCCGGCGTCGAAGGCGACGGAGCGGTCGGGGGCGAGGCGCGGGTCGCCGAGCGCGCCGAAGCCGGAGAAGGTGCTGAAGAAGGTGCCGAACCGCTCGTAGAGCGAGGGCTTACGGTAGCCGTTGCCGACGTGGCCGCGCAGCTTCGTGCCCGTCGAGCGGAAGAGGTAGGCGACCGAGCCGTCGCCCGTGTAGGCGGTCGGCGGCGAGTTTAAAGTTAAGCCGCCGTAGGGCGCGCCCGCCGAGGGCGTGAACACGGGGCGGCCGAGCGCGAAGGTCTGCGCGCGGAAGGAGGCGGCGAGCTGCAAGCGGCCGTCGAGGTAGTGCATCTGGTCGTGCGCGAAGAAGGCGTGGCTGCGCTCTCCAATCTCGACGGAAGAGTTGCCCGCGGGCGTCGCGTCGAGGAAGCTGTTGAGGTAGCTCTCGTCCTCGAACTCGTAGCCGGCGGTGACGCGGTGATGGCGGCCGGGCGAGAAGTCTGCGCGCGCGTTCAAGGTGTGGACCGAAGCGTCGTAGCTGTTGCGCGTCGGGCCGGCGGGCTCGAAGAAGTTGTCGGCCGGTCGGCCCGGCGTCGCCGGCCCCTCGCGGTAGGCGTTGCGCGTGACGAGGCCGTGGTAGGTGACGGCGTAGCCGAAGTCTTCGGAGAGGCGCTGCGTGAAGGTCAGGGCGCCGGAGAAGAAGCGGCCGGCGCGCGAGTAGTCGGCGTCGTTGGCGCCGGGCAGGAAGGTGGCGCCGCCGAGGTTCAAGTTAGAGAGCGCGGCGCCGGATTCGTAGCGCCGCAACTCGCCGCGCGGGACGGGGCGCGCTTCGACGACGCCGGTCGCGGGCAGCGCGCCGACGGCCTGCGGCTCCTCGTTGAGCTGGGCGAAGGAGTCGGAGGCGTAGACGCGCGCCGAGAGGGTGGCGGTCGGCGTGAGGCGGAAGAGGGCCCGCCCTTGGGCGGTCGTGTTGCGCGCGGCGTCGTCGCCGTCAACGCCGCGCGCGACGTTGAGGTGCGAGAAGGCGGCGCTGTAGGCGAGCCGTTCGGCCTCGCCCGCGGAGCCGGAAACTTGCGCGCGTCCGCGGCCGAAGCCGAGCCCGCCGCCTTCGGCGAACAGCTCGCCGCGGAAGGGGCCGCCGCCTTCGTCGGTGACGACGTTGACGACGCCGCCGACGGCGTTCGAGCCGTAGAGCGATGAGCCGGAGCCGCGCAGGATTTCGACGCGCCCCGCGCCCGTCACGACGAAGTCTGAGAGGAAGCTGGTGGCATCGCCGCGCTCGGCTGCCGGGTCGCGGAAGCGCAGGCCGTCGATGAGCAGCGCCGTGTCCTGATTGCGCAGGCCGCGCGTCTTGATGGAGGTGAAGGAGCCGGGGCCGCCGAGCTGTTGGACGCGCAGGCCGGGCACGGTGCGGAGCGCTTCGGCGAGCGTCGGCTCGTCGCGCTCTTCAATCTCGCGGCGGCTGACGACGGTCGCCGCCTTCGAGACTTCGTCCACGGTCTGCGGCGCGTCGGAGGCGGTGATGACGACCTCGGCGCTGACGCCCTCGACTTCGAGCGTGATGTCGGCCGAAGGCGCCGCGCCGCGGCCGACCGTGACCTCGCGCGCGGCGCCGCGGGCGAAACCTGCGGCCTCGGCTTCGAGCAGGTAGGCGCCGGGCGCGAGGCGCTCGAAGCGGTAGGCGCCCGACTGGTCGGTGGTCGTCGAGACGCGGACCTCCCTGCGCTCGCGCGCGTAGAGGCGCACGGAGGCGCCGGGGACGGCCGCGCCCTGCGGGTCGGTGACGCGGCCCGAGAGGCTCGCGCCCCCGCCTTGCGCGGGAGCGTGCGAAGCAGTTGTAAAGATGACGACGAGCGCGAGGACGATGCGTTGGACGACGGTGTCTCTCTTCATGGCACTTCCTTCGTGGCGGCGGGAGGGACCGAGAGACTTGCGCCCGAGGGGGGCAAGGCGGAGAGAGGTTCGAAAGACGGCACGAGGCGGAAACTAAAAAGCCCTCGGTCTTCCACGTGGAAGACCGAGGGCGTGCCGGTTAAGAAGTCGCCGAGTCTGAAAGGCTTTACCCCTTCCGACTCGTTCCCGACGCCACTCGCCCTTTCCCGGAGCGTAAGCGGTCGCCTCCGTCAAAACAAGTTATCAGTCATCAGTCGTCAGCCATCAGTAGAAAGACTGACGACTTGAAGACTGAAGGCTGAAGACTATGCAGGCAAGGTTTCCTGACTTCCGGCTCGGGCGCGCCGCCCTGACTCGCCTTCCCCGGCC
This sequence comes from Pyrinomonadaceae bacterium, assembly GCA_035941045.1. Classification (GTDB taxonomy): domain Bacteria; phylum Acidobacteriota; class Blastocatellia; order Pyrinomonadales; family Pyrinomonadaceae; genus QHXN01. Next base: position 13,992 of record DASZEK010000176.1, read on the forward strand.
CCGTTCGGGGTCGAGTGGCGTCTGCTCTTCGCAGAAGTGGCTCGGGCGGCACAATCGCCGGTACACAGTGGCGGGAACCGTGCGGGCTTTGCACCCGACTTCCCTTCGGACCTGCGACGGTCGGCCCCTTTCCGGGGCCGAACAGCGATGACATTGTGACTGGCAAAGAACTGTTCGAGGGCTGACACGCTAACACCGCCCGCGCGGGAGCGTCAAGCCCGCTTTACTTCGCCCGCTCCCAGACGGTGCCGTCTTCGTAGAGGACGCGGACGAGGACGACGCTCTCGCGCAAGCCTTCGCGCTCCTTCCTGTCGAGCGCCTGCGCGCTGATTTTTTGGGTCGGCGGCGTGGGCACGGTGAAGGACAGCTCGCGGCTCTTGCCGGGGGCGATTTTGGCGACGCTCGTGAACTGGCGGCGGCCCAGCTCCTCGCCGGTCGCGGCGTCGGCGAAGACGTAGTCCCAGTCGAGTTCCTTGACGGCCGCCGAGCCCGTGTTGCGGACGGAGGCTTTGTAGAGGAAGACGTAGCGGGCGGGCTTCTGGGCGCGCATCCGCTCGAAGTTGGCGGCGTCGGCGCGGGCCTCGCGCTCGGCGCGGTTGACCTCAATCTGGTTGCCGCCGCTCTTGGCGTCGGCGATGCGCTTCTCGTTGCTGGCCCGGCGGCGCATCTGGTCGAAGTTCTCAAGCGGGCCGCCGAAGGGGTCGGCCTCCCAGTTGAGGCGCTCCTTGCTCCAGGCGAACTTGGTGACGGCGAGGCCGGGCGGGCCGGAGCCGGCTTCCTTGGTGTCGTCAACTTGCGCGGATGCGGGCAGGCAGGCGCAGGCGAGCAGGAGTAAAGCGGCCAGGGCCTTCATCGTCCCTCCTCCTTTCGGGCGAGGCGCGTCGCGGTAGCTTTTCGGGGGCCGTCGGGGTGCCGCCATGATAGAAGGGGCGGGGGCCGGAATCAACTTCCGGCCCCCGCCCCGTCGCTCGCGGCCGGCTTCCGTTTAGAAGACGTAGCGGAGGCCGACGATGACGCGGCGGCTGCCGCCGTCGGTGCCCCACTGGTTGAGGAAGTTGGCCGAGTTGATGCGGCCTTCGGGGACGCCGAAGTCGCGCGAGTTGGTGGCGTTGAAGAAGTCGGCCCTGATTTGCAGCTTGTGGTTCTCGGTGATGCGCGTGCTCTTCAGGAGGCCGAAGTCGATGTTGTTGATGCCGTCGGAGCGCAGGATGTTGCGGCCCGCGTTGCCGACGCGCTGGCTCGCCGTGATGGCGCGGAAGAGCGGGTCGCCGTTGGAGCGCGCCCGCACCAGCTCCTCGACGCTCATCTGCGAGATGTCGAGCGAGGTGATGACATCGGGGCGGATGGCGTTGCCGACGAGGCCGGAGATGCTGGCGAGCGCGCCGGCCGGGTCGGAGCCGTTCAGCGGCGAGAAGGGCGAGCCCGATTGGAGCGAGAAGAAGGAGTTGACCTGCCAGCCGCCGAGGACGTGGCCGGCCCAGCCCTTCTGCTCCTGGAACCAGGGCAGCTCGAAGACGAAGTTGCCGGTCAGGCGGTGCGGGCGGTCGAAGCTGGAACGGCCGCGGTCGGCCCGCCGGTTGTAGGAGTTCTGCGCCACCGCCACCTCGGCCGACGAGACGTTGAAGATCTCGGACTGGGTGTCGATGAACGCGCTCCACGTGTAGTGCAGGCCGGCGCTGAAGCCGCGCGAGAGGCGCTTCTCAAGGCTCGTCTGCATCGAGTGGTAGATGGATTGGCCGGAGTTGGTGCGCAGGCGCGTCGGGCCCTGGTTGGAGATGGAGCGGCAGGCGCCGGAGGTGGCCGGGGTGCAGCCGGGGATGGTCGGGTTGGCGTCCACCGACTCGAAGAGCCCGTTGCCCTTGGTGCCGACGTAGCCGACCCTCATCACGAGGTCTTGCGTCAGCTCGCGCTGCACTTCGAGGCTGAACGAGTCGTAGTACGGCGTGTGGAAGTTCTCGTCAACGATGGTCTTGTTGACGGTGTTGGGGCTGAAGGGCGGGTTGCCGAGCTGCCCGTAGGCGTTCGGGAGGACGGTGGCGAAGAGCAGCGCGCCGGTCGTCGGGTTGGTGCGCTGCTGGCCGGTCGCGAGGTTGATGTCGGGGACGCTGATGGACGGCAGGCTGGAGACGGCGGCCACGAAGGGGAACGAGCTCCAGATGTTGAGCGCGATGTTGGTGAAGGTGTAGTCGTTGGTGCGCGAGTAGCCGCCGCGGACGACCATGCGGTCGCCGCCCGTGAGCCAGCCGAGCGGGCCGCCCTCGACGCGCGGGTTCCAGTTGAAGCCGAGGCGCGGCTGGAAGTTGTTGTTGTCGCGGCCCGGGATGGGGCCGACGCGGTAGCGGGCGTCGCCGCCGACGGCCGCCAGCACCGGCTCATTGAAGTCAACGAGGTCGCCGATGGGCTGGCCCGGATTCTCGTAGCGCACGCCGAGCGTCAGCGTCAGGTTGGGCCGCACCTTCCACTCGTCCTGCACGAAGAAGAAGAAGTCGTGCCAGTCGAGGTGCAGGACGCGGGCCGTGCCGGGGAGGTCCTTGTTGATGCTGAAGCGGGTGGCCTGGTCCTTGACGAAGAAGTCGAGGTTGGCGTATTCGAGCAGGCCGCGCGTGGTCGGCTTGAAGAGCTGGTGGAGCTGGTTGCGGCGGATGTCGCCGCCGAACTTGACGGCGTGGTTGCCGGTCGAGTACGAGACCGAGTCCTGCATCTGATACGTGTTGCGGATGGAGTCCTGCGGCAGGTTGACGCCGAGGCCGATGGCCGTGCGGGTGGGGCTGGCGTTGAAGCCGGTCAGGCCCAGCTCGACGAGCTCGATGGAGGGAATCTCCTGCGACTCGGGGTTGAGGGCCACGCTCGCCGAGGCGTTGCGGAGGAAGGCGCCGCGCCACTCGTTGACCCACTTCGGCGAGAGCACGCTGGCGAGCGAGACGTTGACGCCCTGCGTGCGCGCCGGGACGATGGAGGAGAAGCCCGGCGGCGTGATTTGCGAGACGGTGCCGCCGACGCGGTCCGAGTCCTGATAGATGTAGCGGCCGTAGAGGTTGTGCTTGTCGGTGATGCGGTGGTCGAGGCGGATGGAGGTCTGCCAGTCGTTGAAGATGGAGGGCTGCGAGCCGGTCAGGGCGCCGAGCTGCACGACCTTGGTCTGGCCGTCCTTGGGGCTGACGAAGCGGGCGACGGTCGAGATGGGCGTCTGCGCGGCGGGCAGGAACTTCAGGAGCGCCTGCACCTGCGGACGGTCCCCGGCCTCGGCCTGAAGGACGGCGCGGCCGGCGGCCGTCGGGGCGCCGTTCAGGGTCTGGCCGACGCCGAGCTGGCGGTCGAACCAACGCTGGATGGAGAAGAAGAAGAAGGTGCGGTTCTTGACGACGGGGCCGCCGATGGTGCCGCCCACCTGATTCTCGATGCGGAAGGGCGCGCCGCGCTTCGACGGGTCGGTCGCGTTCTTGTTGCAGAAGCCGCTGCCCTTCTGCGTGTTGCTGCACGCGTTCAGCGCGTTGTCGTTGTGGAACCAGAAGCCCGAGCCGTGGAACTCGTTGGTGCCCGACTTGGTGATGGCGTTGAAGACGGCGCTGGAGTTGCGGCCGTACTCGGCCGAGAACTGGTTGGTGACGAGGCGGACCTCTTGAATGAGGTCGGGGTTGTTGAGGGGGATGGCCGCGCCCGCGACGCCGAAGTCGTTGTTGTCCTGCCCGTCAATCATGAAGTTGTTGGAGCGGACGCGCCCGCCGTTGGCCGAGAAGTTGATGCCGCTGGCGAAGGCCGACTGGCCGGAGTTGAGCTGGCCGACGCCCGCGGCCGAGAGCGCGATGTTGTAGACGTTGCGGTTGGTCGCCAAGGGAAGCTCCGACAGCCGCCGCTCGTCGAAGCGGGTCGCGACCTCGGCGGTCGTCGTGTTCAGCATCGCCGCGTTCTCCGTGACGTTGACGACGGCCTCCACCCCCGCCGGCCTCAACGTCACGTCGATGACGGCGTCCTGGCTCAAGAGCAGCTCGACGCCGGTCTGCAAGTGCTTGGCGAAGCTGGTCGCCTCGACCGACACCTCGTAGCGCCCGACCTGCATGCCGGTGAAGCGGTAGCGGCCGTCGGCGTCGGTCTGCGCCGTGCGTGAGACGTTCACGTCGACGTTGCGCGCCGTGACGGTGGCGCCGGAGATGGCCGCGCCCTTCTCATCCTGCACGGTGCCGGAAATGGTGCCGGTCGTCTGGGCCGCGGCGAGCTGTGCGCCGCCGGTCGCGAGCAGCACGAAGGCCGCCAACATCAGTCTTAATCGTCTTGCCATTATCTTTCCCTCCGGAGTAGCGAATGGGGGATTGCCGCCGCCCCGCCGGGGCGGCCGCCCTCTGGTCAGAGCTGGAACCTTCTGAGAGGATGGGGCGCCGGGGCGCGTGCCGTCCGGCGTCGAGCTTGTGCGATTCTGAAATAGGGACGAGGTCTTTTGAGTTGCCGCCGCGCGTGCGCCTTGCGAATGAAGCGTCGCGATTGACCTGGGCCGCGCGGCTGTTACAATTTTTCCCGTAGGCAAGCGTTATGCCCCCGCCGCCGCGCGCGGCTAACTTTAAGAGTCGGGTGAGATTCTTCCCGGCGGCCCCGGACCCATATCCGAAAACTCGGATTAAGTTCACCAAATTTTCGAGAACGAGGATGCCCGACAAGCGCCAGGTCTACGACCGACTGGCCGCCGGCTACGACCGCGCGACGGGGCCGCTCGAACGGCTCGGGTTGGCGCGTCTGCGCGCGGCGGCGCTCGCGGAATTGCCCCGGGGCGCGAGCCTCATCGAAGTCGGCGCGGGCACGGGCGCCAACTTCCCGTTCTACCCGGAGGGGGCGCGCGGCGCGTGCGTCGAGCCGAGCCGCGAGATGCTTTCGCGCGCGGCGCGGAAGCCGCAGCGCCCCGAAGGCTTCGCGCTCGTGCAGGCGCGGGCCGAGCGGCTGCCCTTCGCCGACGGCGCCTTCGACGCCGCGCTCGCGACGCTCGTCTTCTGCTCGGTCAGTTCGCCGGCCGAAGCGTTCGCGGAGTTGCGGCGGGTGGTGCGCTCGGGCGGGGTCGTCTCGCTCGTCGAGCACGTCAGGCCGCGCGGCCTGCTCGGGCTTGCCTTCGACGCGCTGAGCCTCTTGACGGTCGCGCTCGTAGACGACCACTTCAACCGGCGCACGGCCCTTGAGGCGGAGCGGGCGGGCTTGCGCGTCGAGCGCGTCGAGGAGCACCTGCTCGGCGTCGTGCAGCGCATCGTCTGCCGGGTTGTTTAGAGAGTTAGGGCGGGGTGGGGGATGAAGTATTCGCCGACGGTGAGGGTCGGGTGTCAGGGCTGGAACTACGACGACTGGGTGACGCCGCCCGGCTCGCCCGCGCCCGTCTTCTACCCGCGCGGCACGCGCTCGGCCGACATGCTCTCGCTTTACGCCCGCGCCTTCGACACGGTCGAAGTTGACTCGACCTTCTACGCCGTCCCGACCGAGGCGGCCGTCGCGGGCTGGGCGCGCAAGGCGCCGGAGGGCTTCACCTTCTCGCTCAAGCTCCCGCGCGAGGTGACGCACGAGCAGCACTTGCGCGGCCCCGAAGCGCGGCGCGTGCTCGAAGAGTTCTGCGCGCGAGCGCGCGTCCTGAAAGAGAAGCTGGGGGCCGTGCTCGTCCAGCTCCCGCCGCAGTTCGAGGCGACGCGCGAGAACGCCGCCGCGCTCCGAGACTTCCTGCCGCTGCTGCCCGAAGACATCCGCTTCGCCTTCGAGTTCCGCGACCCTTTCTGGTTCGAGGAGGATTTGATGGAGCCTTTGGCGGGCGGCGGCCGTCACCTCTCGCTCGCGCTCGTCGAGGGGCCTTGGGCGTCGCGCGAGCGCATCTGGCGCGCGGCAGCGCCCGTCATCGAGACGACCCGCTTCGCCTACCTGCGCTGGATGGGTCAGCGCGACATCACGACCTTCGATTCGGTGGTCCGGCCGATGGACTCGAACCTCGCGCGCTGGGCCGCCGCCGCCGAGCGCCTGCGCTCGCGACTGCCGGAAGTCTTCGCCTACTTCAGCAACTTCTACGAGGGCCACGCGCCCGCCAGCGCCAACAAGCTCAAGCGCCTCCTCGGCCAACAGACAATCAACCCCGAAGACCTCGACGACCAGCAGTCACTCTTCTGAGACGACCTTACTCCGTCTCGGTGCGATTGTTGTCGGCGCGGTCGTCTTTCATCCAGATTGTCTTGACGTTGACGAACTCGCGGATGCCGAAGGCGCTCAGCTCGCGGCCGTAGCCGGAAGCCTTGACGCCGCCGAAGGGCAGGCGCGGGTCGGAGGCGACCATCCCGTTGACGAAGACGCTGCCGGCTTCAATCTCGTCCGCGAACCTCTCGCGCTCTCGCTCGTCGCGCGTCCACGCGCTCGCGCCCAGGCCGAAGGGCGTGTCGTTGGCGACCCTTATCGCCTCGTCAATCGAGCCGACGCGGAAGAGCAAGGCGACGGGGCCGAACAACTCCTCGCGGTAGGCCGGCGAGTCTTCGGGGATGTCCGCGAGGACCGTCGGCGCGAAGTAGTTCCCCGCCCTCTCAAGCCGCCCGCCGCCCGTGAGCAGCCGCGCTCCGGCCTCCAAAGATTTCGAGACTTGTGCTTCGAGGTCCGAGACGATTTGCGCGGTGGCGAGCGGGCCTATCTCGGTCGCCTCGTCGAGCGGGTCGCCGACCTTCAACGCCTCCATCCCTCCGACGAAGCGGCGCTCGAACTCTTCGTAGATGTCTTCGTGAACGATGAAACGCTTGGCGGCGATGCACGACTGGCCGTTGTTGATGGTGCGCGCGCGGACGGCCGTCGGGATGGCCTCGTTCAAATCGGCGCTCGGCATGACGACGAAGGGGTCGCTGCCGCCGAGTTCGAGCACGCTCTTCTTGATGTGCTTCCCTGCTTCCGCTCCGACGCGACTGCCGGCCAGCTCGCTCCCCGTCAAAGTCACGGCGGCGACCCTCCGGTCCGAGATGACGCGCGCGACCGCGTCCGAGCCGACGAGCAAAGTCTGGAACGCCCCCGAGGGGAAGCCCGCGCGGCGGAAGATGTCTTCGATGGCGAGCGCGCACTGAGGGACGTTCGAGGCGTGTTTAAGGAGCCCCACGTTGCCGGCCATCAGCGCGGGCGCGGCGAAGCGGAAGACCTGCCAGAACGGAAAGTTCCACGGCATCACGGCGAGCACCGGCCCGAGCGGCTGGTAGCGCACGAAGCTGCGCGTCGCGTTCGTCTTAATCTCTTCGTCCGCCAGAAACCCTTCGGCGTGCTCCGCGTAATAGCGACACACCCACGCGCACTTCTCCGCCTCCTGCACCGCGCCCTTAATCGGCTTCCCCATCTCGACCGTCATCAGCCGACCCAGCTCGCGCTTCTCCGCCTCTAAAATCTCCGCCGCGGCCGTCATCATCCGCGCCCGCTCCCCGAAGGGCGTGCGCCTGTACTCGCGGAAGACTTCGGCCGCGCGCCCCAGCCTCTCTTCCACCTCGTGCTCCGCCAGCGGCTCGAAGCTCTTCAAAGTCTCGCCCGTCGCCGGGTTGACCGTCGCGATTGCCATCGCCTGCCCCCCTTAAAAATTTTCTCCGGATGTCCCGGCCCATTATCGCCCGCATTTTCGCCTTTTTTAAATCGCCCGTTGACACCGCCCGCCGGATGCCCTATTTACTTACTGCCTACCCACACGAGTTCCCGTAGCTCCGGGCACATTTGATTTTTAAGAGCAAGGCCGACGAACCGAGTTCCGCTGCCGCGTCATGTCCAACAACGACTTCGCCCATTTGCACCTGCACACCGACTTCTCTCTCCTCGACGGCGCCATCCAGATAAAACCCCTCGCGCAACGCGTCCGCGAGTTGGGGATGAAGGCGTGCGCCATGACCGACCACGGCAACATGTACGGCGCCGTCTCCTTCTACAAGGAGATGAAGGCGCACGACATCAAGCCGCTGATAGGGTGCTGTCTTCCGGGTCAGCTCATCTACACGGCTGACGGCGTGAAGCCTATCGAAGCAATCCTGCCCGGCGAACTGGTGTTAACCCACGAGGGACGTTTCCGTCCCGTGTCGAACGTAATGACACGCCGCTACCAAGGCACCTTGTATGGGCTCAACGCGAAGCTGTCAAGCACGCTCTGGCTGACGGATGAGCATCCGATTCTGACGACCGGAGGGCTCGGGAAAGAGTTAAAGTGGAAGAGGGCGGACGAGATTACAGCCGGACGGCGTAACCGTAAGGGCGGGGTTGATACCTGGAGCACTTACGTTGCCTTTCCCCGGCTCGGCGGCCACTCACAGAAGGACCAAGTCCTTAAGCTTACTGACTACCTGGACCCGTCCCTGTACGGGGAGTCTGAGGGCAAAATCAGTAAAACAGGGAAATTCAACAAATGGGATAGAGGCATAGATTTCGACATCCCGGCCAGAATTAAAGTCACCCCCGATTTAATGCGACTGCTAGGTCTCTTCATCGCCGAGGGGAGTTTCCAGCACGACTCCTCCGGCAGGCCGACCTGTGTCACCTTCACCTTCGCCTCACACGAGACAGAGCTTGCTAGCTTCACCAAGCACGCGTTGAAGTCTATTTTCAACCTCGACTCTAAAGAGAGCGTGCGCGAGCACAAACATATCTGGGAGGTCCGTTGCCCGAATACGGTCTTGGCGCGACTCTTCAAAAGACTTTGCGGCTCCGGGTGCGCCGAAAAGAAGATACCTGAATTCGTCTACCACGCGACTGTCAGCAACATCGCGAGTTTCGTGGGCGGGATCGTGGACGGTGACGGACGGCGGGCAACCAACAAGGGAGGCTTCACCGCGATCAGGATGGTCAGCCGCAACGTCGTTTATGGCGTCAAACTCTTGATCGGGGCGTTGGGTTATGGCGGAGTCGTTCGTGAAAGCAGGGTTGAAGGCAAGAGGAATGTCTATACTCTCGCATGGTCAGCCTCCCCCGCCTTCAGGCATTACGTCCAAGATGAACGATTCCTCTATCTGCCGCTGAAGTCGCTAACCCATCGCCCCTATGATGGGCCTGTGTATAACATCGAAGTCGAAGAGGACAACTCTTACGTATCAGATTTCGCATTACACAACTGCGAGATTTACCTCGCGCCCGGCAGCCGCTTCGACAAGCCCGAGACGAAGCGCGGCGAGAAGCCCTACAACCACATGATCCTCCTCGCGAAAGACCGCGAGGGCTATCACAACCTCGTCCGCCTCACCTCGAAGGCGTTCAAGGAGGGCTTCTACCGCAAGCCGCGCATCGACCGCGAGCTGCTCTCGCAGTTCTCCGGCGGCCTCATCGGCCTCTCGGCCTGCCTCTCCGGCGTCCCGCAGGCGCACCTCAAGAACGGCAAGCTCGAAGACGCGGAGAAGTCGGCCTACGAGTTTCAAGACATACTCGGCAAGGGTAATTACTTCCTAGAGATTCAGGACCACCAGCTCCCCGACCAGCGGAAGATAAACAAAGACCTGCTCGAACTCTCGAAGAAGACCGGCATCCCCCTCGTCGCCACCAACGACGCCCACTACCTCACGCGCGACGACTACGAGGCGCACGACCTCCTGCTCTGCATCGGGACGGGGAAGACCGTCAACGACCCCGACCGCATGCGCTTCGGCGGCCCCGAGTGGTACGTCCGCTCGCCCGACGAGATGGCGCGCATCTTCACCTACGCGCCCGACGCCGTCACCCGCACCCTCGAAGTCGCCGAGATGTGCGACCTCAAGCTCCCCTTAGGCGAGAACCAACTCCCCGTCTTCCCTATCCCCGGCGAGGAGGGCGACATCACCATCGACGACTACTTCGACAAGGTCGTCCGCATCGGCTACGAGAAGCGCCGCGAGACGGTCTGGGAGCCGATGCGCTCGAAGGGCGCCCTCAAGCACACGCTTTCCGAATACCAGGAGCGCGTCTCGCGCGAGCTGGCGATGATCAAGCAGATGGGCTTCCCCAGCTACTTCCTCATCGTCTGGGACTTCATCAAGTTCGCCAAGGACCGCCGCATCCCCGTCGGGCCGGGACGCGGCAGCGCGGCAGGGAGCTTGATCGCCTACTGCTTAGAGATCACCGACGTTGACCCCTTGCAGTACGACCTGCTCTTCGAGCGGTTCCTGAACCCCGAGCGCGTCTCGATGCCCGACATCGACATCGACTTCTGCGTCCACGGCCGCGGCGAGGTCATCAACCACGTCACGCAGCTCTACGGGCGCGAGTCGGTCTGCCAAATTATCACCTTCGGGACGATGGCCTCGAAGGCGGCGATTAAGGACGTGGGCCGCGCGCTCGACATGCCCTACGCCGACGTTGAAAAAATCGCCAAGCTCATCCCGCCCCCCATCCGCGGCCGCAACGTCTCCATCGACCAGGCGCTTGAGACGGTGCCCGAACTCAAGCAGGCGTGCGAGACCGACGCGCAGGTCAAGCGAGTCATCGACATCGCCAAGCGCCTCGAAGGCTGCGCCCGCCACTCGTCGGTCCACGCCGCGGGCGTCGTCATCAGCCCGAAGCCGCTGGAGGAGCTGATACCCGTCGCCGTCAACAACAAGCAGGAGTTCACCACACAGTTCGAGATGTCCGACCTTGAGAAGACGGGCATGCTCAAGATGGACTTCCTCGGCCTTACCACCCTCTCCATCATCAACCAGTGCTGCAAGACCATCCGCGAGATGCACGCCCGCGACATCAACTGGTCGGACGTGCCC
>DASZEK010000177.1:0-6992 GCA_035941045.1 Pyrinomonadaceae bacterium
CAGTTCGAGATGTCCGACCTTGAGAAGACGGGCATGCTCAAGATGGACTTCCTCGGCCTTACCACCCTCTCCATCATCAACCAGTGCTGCAAGACCATCCGCGAGATGCACGCCCGCGACATCAACTGGTCGGACGTGCCCCTCGACGACCCCAAGACATACGACATCTTCGCCCAGGGGCATACGGAAGCCATCTTCCAATTCGAATCAACGGGGATGCAGGAGATTTGCCGTAAGCTGCGCCCGAAGTCCATCGAAGACCTCTCGGCCTTGAACGCGCTCTACCGCCCCGGCCCGCTCGACGGCGGCATGGTGGACGACTTCATCGACCGCTACCACGGCAAGAAGCCCATCGAGTACATCACGCCGGAGATGGAGGGCATTCTCCAGAACACCTACGGCATCCTCGTCTATCAGGAACAGATCATGCAGCTCGCGCAACGCCTGGGCGGCTACTCTTTAGGCGAGGCCGACCTGATGCGGCGGGCGATGGGCAAGAAGCAGCGCGAGGAGATGGCCGTCCACGAGGAGAAGTTCGTCGCCGGCTGCGTCAAGAACAAAATCCCGAAGAAGAAGGCCAAGGAAATCTTCCACCTCATGGCCCAGTTCGCCGACTACGGGTTCAACAGGTCGCACTCCGTGGCCTACGCGCACGTCGCTTACCAGACGGCGTATCTGAAGGCGAACTACCCCGAGCACTTCTACGCCGCGGTGATGACGTACTGTACGGACGACGCGGCGAAGATTTTCAAGTACGCGTCGGAGCTGCGGGCGCAGGGGATAAAGATGCTGCCGCCGGACGTGAACGAGTCGGGGCCGGGGTTTACGCCGGTCGAGGGCGCGATACGTTACGGGCTGTCGGCGATTAAGGGTTTGGGTCAGTCGGCCGTCGGCTCCATCATCGAGGCGCGGGGCGAGCGCCCCTACAGCTCGCTCTTTGACTTCGCCGAGCGCGTCGGCGAGAAGGGGTCGGGTAAGCGCGTCATCGAAAGCCTCGTCTGCGCCGGGGCGTTCGACTCCATGAAGCCGGCGGGCGAGGACTTGAGTCGCTGGCGGGCGTGCCTGTTCGCGACCGTTGACCGCGCGCTCGAAGGCGGCGCGCGCTCGCGGCGGGAGCGCGACTGCGGGCAGGTGGCGATGTTCGGGCCGCCGACGGGCGCCGACGGCGCCGGGACGGTGGACCACGCGCCGCTCGCGCAGGCCGAGGCGTGGGCGCACAAGGAGATGCTGGACAAGGAGAAGTCGGCCGTCGGCTTCTACGTCTCCGGCCACCCGATGGAGGACTACGCCGCGAAGATAGAACAGCTCGGCTGCGCCGCGGTCGCCGACCTCGCGGGCGCGGCGCCGGAGGCGCGGCTGCGCCTCGCGGGCGTCATCTCCGACTTCACCGTCCGCAACACGAAGAAGGGCGACCGCTACGCCTTCTTCCGCCTCGAAGACATGACGGGCACCTCCATCAAGTGCGTGCTGTGGCCCGAGGCTTTGAAGGCGCGGGGGCAGGACGCGGCCGACGACCGCGTGGTGGTGGCCGCCGGGCGGCTCGACGGCGGCGAGGGCTCGCAGACGTTCGTCTGCGACGAGGTGACGCTGCTCGACAAGGCGCGCGTGCCCGACCGCGTCCCGGCGCAGGGCTTCCGCAACGGACGCACCGCGGGCAAGGCGCTCGTCATCGAGCTGCCGCGCCTCGACGACTTCGCCTCGCTCGGCGACGCCGTCCAGCACGCGCTCGTCTCGAACAAGGGCGACTGCGAGGTCTTCATCGAGATGACGCTCGAAGAGGAGGGCCTGGTGGTGCGCACGCGGGCCGCGAACTTCATCCGCGTCTTCCCGAGCCAGGGGCTCCACGACGCGCTCACCAGCGCGGGCGTCGGCTTCAGGTGGATGGAGATGAACTCACTCAACTGACGGCCGACGACTTCCGCGTCTGTCCGGCGGCGGGTTGCGCGGCCCGCGCCGAGCGTTTATGTTATTTTTCCTAACACGATGAAGGCACTCGTCATTGACGACAACGAGCTGGTCCGCAGCAACGTCGCCGAGGTCCTGCGCGCCGACGCGTGGGACGTGTGCGAGGTCTCTTCGGCCGAGCGCGCCTTCGAGATGCTGAAGGCCGAACGCTGGGCGCTCGTCTTCTGCGACGTGAAGCTCTCGGACAAGCACGACGCCGAAGGGTACGCCGTCCTGCGCCGCTTCGTCGACGAGCAGCCCGACGCGCAAATCGTCCTCATGACCGGCCACGCCTCGGCCGCGGGCGCGCTCGACGCCGTCAGCCTCGGCGCCTACGACTACCTCTCCAAGCCCTTCGAGAACGAGCAGGTCTTAGACATCGCGCGCTCGGTGCGACGCGGCATCGAGAAGCGCGAGCGGCCCGGCACCACGGGCGAGCTGCCCTCGACGCCCGTCTACGTCTCCGACATCGACCTCGTCGGCGCCAGCTCCGGCTTCGTCGAGGTGATGAAGCTGGTCGGCCGCGTCGCCTCGACCAGCTTGCCCGTGCTCATCACGGGCGAGTCGGGCACGGGCAAGGAGGTCGTCGCCCGCGCCATCCACCAGCGCAGCGCGCGCGCCGAGCAGCCCTTCGTCGCCGTCAACTGCGGCGCTGTCCCCGCCGACCTCATCGAGTCCGAGCTGTTCGGCCACGTCAAGGGCTCCTTCACCGGCGCGCACGCCGACCGCCGCGGGCTCTTGCAGGAGGCCGACGGCGGCACCATCCTCTTAGACGAAATCACTGAGACGACGCCGGCCTTCCAGGTCAAGCTGCTGCGCGCACTTCAAGAGGGCGAGATTAGGCGCGTCGGCTCGAACCACACGACGCGCGTTGACGTGCGCGTCATCGCCGCCTCGAACCGCGACGTGGAGCGCGAGGCGCACGAGGGCCGCTTCCGGCAGGACCTCTTCTACCGCCTCAACGCCGTCACCATCTACCTGCCGCCCTTGCGCGAGCGGCGGGAAGACATCATCCAGCTCGCCCGCCACTTCGCCGCCCGCGCGCAGGATTCGAACTGCCCGCCCATCAGCTTCTCGCGCGACGCCATCCGCGTCCTAAACGCCTACGACTGGCCCGGCAACATCCGCGAGCTTGAGAACGCCGTCATCCGCGCCGTCGCGCTCTGCGACCAGCAGGTGAGGCCCGAAGACCTGCCCGAGCGCGTCCGCGACTCGGCCGCCGCGCGCCTGCGCGAACAGGCCGGCGACGAGGCGCCCGGCGAGGACGACGGCGCCGAACGAGAGCCGGCCGCGCGCGGCGAGGAGATGCTCTCGCTCGCCGAACTCGAAGGCCGCCACGTCGCGCGCGTGCTCGCCCACGTCGGCGGCAACAAGCAGGCCGCCGCCCGCATCCTCGGCATCGACCGCACCACCCTCCAGCGCATGATTAAGCGCCACGGCATCGACTCGGCCGGCGGCGCCCGCGACCCCGGAGCCGCCGGTCAGAGCTGACGCCGCCGGAGGCTTCGGCGACGGCCCCTCCCGGCTTGCCAATCCGGTGGCAGGCATGTATCCTCTCCCGGCATCGTCCAGATGTGCCGGCCGCCCGCGCCCTCCCCGCCGAAGGCGCTTCCCGACTGCGAAGACGTTAACGAAGAAGTTGACCTCTCACGCCGCCCTTGTGTCCGGCCTCAGCTAATTCGTCGGTTCGTCTTATTCGAAGTTTTATTCCGCACTCGTCATCCGCACGGGTGTTCGCCGAAGCTCACAGTCTAAGCGAACGAAAAGGGCGAGAGAGCCGCATCTCTTGCACGTTGATCCCCTCGCCATAGCCCGCCTATGGTCAACCGCAACAGGAGATAATGTCTGATGAAACGCAAGATAGTTACCGCCGTCGCCGCCGGCTTCGCGGCCTTCTCCCTGCTCGCCTCAGGCGCCTCCCGCGCGCAGAACCCCGCGCAGCAGGCCGTCGACCGCGCCAACGAGAACGCCGCCTTCAAGAACTGCGGCACCCCCGATGTTGACTCCGACACGCAGATGGACCTGGCCGAGCACGGCCGCCAGAGGAAGGCGCAGATGGAGGCCGCCGGGCAGGCCGTGGTGCTGCGCTCGCCCGGCTCCGTCACCGTCGGCGTCCGCTTCCACGTCATGGTTGACCCCGCGACCAACAACGGCTTCATCCCGCAGTCGCAGATCGACGCGCAGGTCACCGCGCTCAACCAGGACTTCGCCAGCGCCGAGGCGCCCTCGACCTCGACGACCGCCGGCCCCACCCCCTTCCGCTTCCAACTCCTGAGCGTCAACTACTACTACAACGCCGCCTGGTATAACGCCTCGCAGGGCTCGACGGCCGAGGCCCAGATGAAGCGCGCCATCCGCGACGCCGACGGCAACGGCGCGAGCGACGAGGGGCCGAACGTCCTCTACTTCTACACGAACAACACCGGCGGCGGGAACATCGGCGGCTGGGCCACCTTCCCGTGGAGCTACGCGAGCAACCCCCTGATGGACGGCGTCGTCGTCCTCTGGCGGAGCTTCCCCGGCGGCTCCATCGGCGCCAACTACAACGAGGGCGAAATCGGCTCGCACGAAGTCGGCCACTGGGTCGGCCTGTGGCACACGTTCCAGGGCGACTGCCGCCAGCCCGGCGACGAGGTCGCGGACACGCCCTACGAGTCGGTCATGCAGGCCCGCGCCTGCCCCGAGGGCAGCGACACCTGTAAGCGCCAGGCCGGCACCGACCCGATTCACAACTTCATGGACTACACCTACAACACCTGCCAGTGGGAGTTCACCAAGGGTCAGGCCGCCCGCGCCGACGAGAAGAGCCAGGTCTACCGCGGGCTGTAAGGCCCTCGCCTAAACCGGCCGCAGCAAAAAAAGCCGGGTGCGCTCAGGAGCTTCGTCCTGATGCGCACCCGGCTTTCCCTTTCCCCCCCTGCTCGGAGCTTTAAGAATTATTTAAGCGGCGGCGGTCGCCGCGTCGTCGCCGGCCGTCTTGTCGCCGCGGCGCGATAGCTCGCGGGCGATGCCGAGAATCTGTTCGGTGTCGAAGGGCTTGGCGACTATCCAGTCCACGCCCGCCGCCGTCTGCTCGCTGGAGCCGACGACTTCGCCCCAGCCCGTGACGACCGCCAGAGGCATCTGCGCGTCCACTTCGCGCACGGCCTGCGCCAACTCCCAGCCGCTCATGCCCTGCATGCCGAGGTCGGTGAAGACGCCGTCGAACGTCTCGCGGCCGAGGAGCGCCAGCGCCTCGCGCCCGCCCGACGCCAGCGTCACGCGGTAGCCCTCCGATTCGAGGATGTCTTTGAGCAGGACGCGGACGTGCTCCTCGTCGTCAACGACGAGGATGTGCGTGTTGCCCGCCGTCGTCTCGACGAGTTTCAGGGCCGGCAGCTCGCCCGAAGGCTCGACCGCGAGGGCGCCCCGCGCCACCGGCAGCTTGATGCGGAAGGTGGTGCCGCGCCCCGGCTCGCTCTCGACCGAGACGGTGCCCTCGTGGCGGCGGATGATGCCGTAGCCGACGGCGAGTCCGAGCCCCATGCCGGCCTTGCCCTTCGTCGTGAAGAACGGGTCGAAGACGCGCGAGCGGACCTCCTCGCTCATGCCCGTGCCCGTGTCCGCGACCGACACCTCGATGCGGCCGTCGGCCTCGCGCGTCGCGAGCGTCAGCGTCCCGCCCTCGGGCATGGCGTCCACGGCGTTGAAGACCATGTTGACGAGGACTTCGCGAAGCTCCGACTCGTCGCCCATCACGAGCGCGTTGTCGGAGCCGAGCTGGAGCGCGAGCGTGATGTGGACGCCGTCGGCCTCGGCGCGGCTCTTCCAGCGGGGCCGGGTTATCTCGCGCACGTCGAGGAGGAGTTGGTCGAGCGAGACGGGCTGGAAGTCGTGGTCGCGGCGCTGGCGGGCGAAGTTCTGGATGCGCTTGATGGTCTTGGCGCCGTCCTTGGCCGTCTTGATGATGAGCTTCAGGCCGCCCTCTATCTTCTCCGGGTCTTTCGTCGTCAGGAGCAGTTGCGCGCGGCCGAGGATGCCGGCGAGCGTGTTGTTGAAGTCGTGCGCGACGCCGGAGGCCAGCTCGCCCAGCGCCGAGAGCTTTTCAATCTGCGCGTACTGCTCGCGGATGCGGTCCTGCTCGGCGATGTAGTGCGACAACTCCTCGACGTGGCGGCGGGCCTGCTCGGCCTGCGCGGCGGCGGCCTCGGCGCGGGCCTCGGCGGCGGCCTCGGCCTTGGCGGCTTCAGACATGGCCTCGATGTTTTCGAGGTAGGTGCGGTAGGTGAAGTAGACGATGGCGATGATGGGCGCGGTGGCGACGAGCGCGTAGAAGCCGGCGACCTCGGCAATCTTGGCGGCGATGCCCGCCGTGCAGGCGCCCGCGAAGTACGTGATCGAGGCCCACAGGTAATACTTCGACCACGTCTGCCAGCCCGGCTGGTTCGTCTTAAATGAAGTGTGGATGGCGGCGAGCGTCGAGTTCGAGACGTACTGCACGAGCGCCATCACGCAGAGGGCGATGACGAAGCGGGCGGTGAACTCGCCGTGCCCGACCGGCACCACGTCGGCGAAGAAGAGGCGCAGCGTGGCGGCCGTGACGAAGGTGGCGACGCCCATCATCGCGGCGTTGAAGACGATGGTGACGGGTCGGATGTAGATGGCGCGGCGGCTGAAGAAGAGCGTCGAGACGAGCCCTTCGAGCGTGGCGACCAGGACGGCCGCCTCGCCGCCGTAGAGCAGCATGGTGAGGAAGATGAAGGTGTCGGAGACGGAGATGTGGCCGCTGATGCGCGGTATCATCACCGTCATCCGCGAGGTGACGCCGATGGTCAGCGCGGCGAGGAGCGCGAACCGCCAATCGAGCCTCGCCATCGGCAGGCTCGCGGCCGAGTAGACGAAGCCGGCCGCGCCCAGAGCGATGACGGCCCACATGTAGGGCGTGGTCAACCGTTGCTTGTTCATCGGATTCACCGAGCGAGGGTGCCGGGTGTCGGGTGTCGGGTGTCAGGTGCCGGGGGAGACAACGTCTTTACCGACCCCCGGAACCCGGCACCCGCTCTTATTCC